>JALFVE010000033.1 GCA_022787085.1 Oscillospiraceae bacterium
CTTAATCTTCGCTGGGCGACCTGTTGACTTGCGTCCTCGACGTTATTTTTATAAGCCTTTTTTGCCTTCTTCAAGATAGTTTCGCTCCAATTTTGCTACTATATCATTTTTGCTTTTTTCGAAATCACGTGCTGTTTCACGGTAACTCTTGTGCTCTTTGTGAATTGTTTCTACTACTTTGATTTTTAATTCCGGCGTGTACATTTTATTTGGCTGTCCTTTTGGCATAAAAATGCCCCCTTTCGTTATTTTCAATATCGGTATTTTTTTATTATACCACATGGTCTAACAAAAGGGGAGCATTTCATGAAGAGACGGGAGATTTTTTTAATTTTCCGTATTCCTGATATTTTCAACAATGGGAGAATTTATGATACGTTTTGCAGGCACCCACGAAGCGGCAGCGGCAATAATAAACGCAGCCGCAGCGGCAATAAGGATATATTTAAGAGGAGCAGCAGCCGAGAAGGAAAGCCCCAGATCCTCCATAGTCAGATCTTCAAAATGCATTTTGAAGGGGAGCTGAATAACAATAACAGCAGCCTCCACAATAAGCAAGGAGGAAAAGCTTGCCAGACCCGCATAAATCAGGCTTTCGGAGAGAATAAGCCTGTGAAGCTGTTTGTCGGACATTCCGCAGGCTCTGAGCATAGCAAGCTCCGAAGTCCTGCCCAGAACATTTGTAGAGATGATATTGACAATATTGACCGCCGCAATAAGAGCGATAATGAAAATAGCAAAGAAGCCCACAGTCTTGACGATACCAAGCCTTGCCAGCTCCATCGCCATATCTGAGGCGTTGTCGGTATAGCTGTTGTAGAAGTGCCTGTCAAGGTAATTTCTTGCATCCTTTTCAAAGCCGTCCGCAGCGTCAGCGTAAACCGACCTCATAAAGATGGTGTATTCACCGCCCTCATATTCCATATTCACAGAGGAGCTGTCGATCCTCAGCTCGGAAATGAGCTTTTCGTAGGAGTCCTGCGCCATAACTCCCGAAACGCCATTGTCACATGAGAAATAAGTGCGGTTGTCAGTGGAATATGCCCCCGCAATATTGAGCGTCACAGGCTCTAAAAAGGACACCAGGCTTTCGTTGAACGGACCTGAGGAAATGCTGTCGGGAATATCCTCCGTTAAGCGGTAAAGCGCATTTCCCGCCCTGTCCTTCATCACAGGATCAATGAGAACAGCGCCCGATGCTTCAAGCCGGTCATAGGAAATCCCGCTTTCGGGAACTATGAATTTATCAAAGGTCTCCCTATTGACGGGATGAACGCTGAAGGCAATACCGCTGTATTCATAGGCGTCCGTTCCCGGGATAAGATTCAGCTGGTCATTAGTGAGAAAAAATTTATAAACGCAGTCATACTGAACATTTTCAAAATAACCCGAAGCGATCATTTCCTCTGTAACGCTGTTGATATCCAAGGGAGAAAGTGACATAGTCTCAATGGTAAAATCATATGGGAGCCTGTTTTCCTCAAATTCCCTTGAAACCTTATCATCAGCAAGCTCAGCGCCGTAGGAAAAGCTTGTGAAAAGAACTATGCTCATGACCATTGAAACCATGGTGATAATGTATCTCTTTTTATTCCGCTTGATGCTCAGAGACGAATAAGCGGCAATGAAGCTTCTGCCCTTTTCAAGTCCCGAGCGGTGACGAGGAAGAGCGATCCTTTCATTTTTGCCTGCCGAGTTCATAGCCTCAACGGGCGACGAGCGAATGGAGCGAAGACCAGTTGAAACGGCAGAAACCACCACCCACAGAACGCCGATTATTGCCGAGGAAATAAAAACATAGGGTCTTAGCTCAAAAACCAGCATATCTCTTAAATTATAGCCCATGGCCTCAGTGTTCAGATAGGGAAGCTCCTTTACGGCATTGTAAATGCCCGAGGCGCAGCCTGTTCCGAGAAGAATGCCCGCAGCAACTCCGGGAACGGCAAGGAAAACCGCCTCCCATACAACAAGAGCGAATACCTGCTTTGCCGAAGCGCCCACTGCCTTGAGAAGACCGAACTGCCTTATGCGTTCCTTTGCGGACATTTCGAAGGAATTGTCAATGACCATTCTCACGCAGAACATAAGGAAAATGACCACCAGATAAACCAGCGCAAAGAACAGCGCCTCTGAAAATTTAGCCTGAACGCCCTTGCCCTCAAGATCGAGAAGCTCCTGATTCATACCGTAGCTGAAATCGTCTATCTCGTAGCCTGCGTCCTGAAAAGCATAGTGCATATCCCAGTAAAGGTCGTTAGCCTTGTCTGAAAAGCGTGCCAGCACATTGTCCGAGAGATATGAGTAGGATTTCAGCCTTGTGTCGGAATAATCAACAATATTGCTGCCCTCGGAAAAGCCCACAACGGTAAAGCTTATTTCCGAAACGTCGATGATGTCAAAAGCCTCGGAGAGGGAGGCGGGCACATTTTCAAATCCATTTTCGGCGTCTGTCTTAGCCTTGCAGGTGACAAGCTCAGCGGAAACGGTATCGCCGATATCAGGATATCCCCATAAATAGGCGCTCTGGATGCTGAGAACGATCTCACCGTCATTTTCGGGAAGCCTGCCCTCAGTGACCTTGTTCATATTGCCCGGGAGCATGGTAAGCTCACCTGCCCTGAAGCGCAGGAAAACATCGTTAACAGGCGCTCCGTTCAGAATAAGGTATTCCATCTGAGCGTCGGAATCCCTCATCTGCCCGTAATCCACCTCAGTGCTGCTTGTGTAGGATGAAACGCTGTAAATCTGAGTTTCGCTGAAAATATCCATGCTTCGGACGGATAGAAGCTGATCCTTGTCAAGCCCGTTGAAAACAACGTGATATGTACCGTTTGTCTCCCTGCAGATGTTCAGGGAGGCAGCCCGATAAACAGAAACAGCGGCTAATATCACGGTCATAAAAGCGGTAGCGGTGATAATGGCAATAATTGTCATAATAGTATGTTTTTTCTGACCCTTGAGATATCTCAGGGAAATTTCGCTGAGCTTCATAGAAAATAATCGCTCCTTTGTGTAATGGGAATGGAGATCGTCAGACGATTATATATATATATCGTCAGACGATATTCATATCGTCAAGTTCGCTGAGCCAGAGAGCCGCCGAAGCGTCCGAGGGCATTCTCCAGTCTCCCCTGGGGGAGAGTGTAACAGAACCCACCTTGGGACCGTCGGGGAGACAGGAGCGCTTGAACTGCTGAGAGAAAAATCTTCTTACAAATATCCGCAGCCACTTGAGAATAGTATCGTCGGAATAAGCGCCCTCAAAGGCAATTTTAGCAATGCGGAATATCTTTTTGGGAGAGAAGCCGCAGCGGACCATATAATAAAGGAAGAAATCGTGCAGCTCATAGGGACCCACGATATCCTCGGTTTTCTGGGAGATCATGCCGTCCTCGGAGGGAGGGAGCAGCTCGGGAGAAACGGGGGTATCAAGAATATCTTCAAGCACCCGTGAAAGCTCGCCCGAGGTCCTGTCCGCCTCGTATGCCACAAGATGGCGGACGAGAGTTTTGGGAATGGAGCAGTTCACACCATACATGGACATATGATCGCCGTTGTAGGTAGCCCAGCCCAGAGCCAGCTCGGAAAGGTCGCCCGTACCGATAACGATTCCGCCTGTCATGTTGGCAATATCCATAATGACCTGAGTGCGTTCTCTTGCCTGACCGTTTTCGTAGGAAACATCGTGAACGTCCTCGCTCTGCCCGATATCCTTGAAATGCTGACGGACGGAAGCAGAAATGTCAATTTCCCTGATAGAAGCACCATATTCCTCGGCAAGAGTGAGAGCATTGCTTTTAGTTCGCTTTGTGGTGCCGAAGCAGGGCATGGTAATAGCGATAATGCCCTTTCTGTCAAGTGAAAGCATATCAAAGGCATGAACAGTAACGATAAGCGCAAGAGTGGAATCAAGCCCGCCCGAAAGCCCGATAACGGCAGTCTTTCCGCCTATATGCCTGAGCCTTGTGGCAAGACCCGTAGCCTGCATGGTGAGAATTTCCTCGCAGCGTGCGGCAAGATCTGACTTGTCCGAAGGAACGAAGGGGGTTCTGGGGAAATATCTTCCGAGTGTCAGTTCCTTTTCGGTATCAAGCTCAAATTCCATCATTCGTTCATATTTAAAATCGGATGAACGGGGATAGGTGTTCATTCTTCGTCTTTCGCCCGCAAGCCTTTCAAGGTCCATGTCACCGTAAATAATGCCGCTTGAAAAGGGCTTGCTTTCGGCGAGTCTTGAGCCGTTCTCATAAATCATCGAATGACCCGAAAAGATCATATCCTGAGTGGATTCGCCGAAGCCGCAGTCGGTGTAGATATATCCGCAGACAAGCTTAGCGCTCTGCATTTCAACCAGCTTGCGGCGGTATTCCTTCTTGCCGATTACCTCATCGGAAGCGGATGGATTGCAGATTATAAGCGCACCTCTTAGCGCAAGCTCCTCGGAGGGCGAACAGGGGACCCACAGATCCTCGCATATCTCCACACCGAAAATAAAATCGGTATTATTCTTATCACAGAAAAGAAAATCTCCCATATAGGTGTCAAGCTCATCAATAAAAACAAGCGAGCTGCCACTCCATGGAGTAAAATGCCTTGCCTCGTAAAATTCCGAGTAATTCGGTATGTTTTTCTTCGGAACAAGACCGAGTATTTCACCCTTGCAGCAGACAGCAGCGCAGTTGAAAAGCTTTCCCGAAAATGTAACGGGAAGTCCGACAATAAAAACTATCTCAAGCTCGGCAGTTTCCTCAAGAATATGCCTGAGAGCATTGGCTGCGCCGTTTAAAAGGGTCTTTGACAAAAACAGATCGCCGCAGGTGTAGCCCGTAATGCAAAGCTCGGGGAGAGTCAGAAGGGAGCAGCCGTTATCGGCAGCCTCTCTCACAGCCTTTATAATTTCTTCGGCGTTGTAATTGCAGTCAGCCACCTTCAGGTCGGGAACTGCGCAGCCGCATCTGATGAATCCGTCCTTCATAGAAACCAAGCGTCCTTTCGTGTTTCGGGAAAAATCATATCCGAAGCATATGGATAAAAATGTTAATATAAAACTTCAATGCATATAATTATACATAATAATTTTACCGCAGAGTAAAATTAAATGTATGACCCAATTGTAACCTTTTTATGAATAATTGAATCAAAAATCTTGATTTATCAGGCAATGTATGGTATAATAATATAAGCTATTGCAAAACGGACGTGATTATTCAAAGGATTTTGCAGTATCGGGAAAAATAAGACTCTGCGGGGCATTTCCGCAGGCAGATAATTAAGGAGCAGATATAATGATAAAAAGCATGACAGGTTTCGGAAGAGCCGAGCAGATAATCGACGGCAGAGATATCATCGTCGAGATACGCTCGGTGAATCACCGCTATTATGAATTTTCCGCAAGAGTGCCCAGAGCCTACGGCTACATCGAGGAAAAGCTCAAGGGCTTTCTGAACGGCAGGATATCCAGAGGAAAGGTGGAGGTAAGCGTCTCCATCACCGCCGTTGAGGCTTGCGATACTCTTATCGAGATAAACCGCACAGCCGCAAAGGGCTATGTGGATGCCCTGAGAAGCGTGGGGGAGGAGCTTGGACTTTCGGATGATCTGACCCTCTCGCAGCTTGTAAGGCTCCCCGATATTTTCACCGTGAGAAAGGCAGCCGCCGACGAGGAGGAGATCTGGAACGGCGTCAGGACGGTAGCGGACGAGGCAGCATCAAGGTTTATCGCCATGAGGGAAGCTGAAGGACTTAAAATGAAGGAGGACGTTCTCGAGCGTGCGGATATAATCGAAAGGCTTGTGGACGAGGTGGAAAGGCTCTCGCCTCTTTCGGCTGAGAATTACAGGAACAAGCTGTATTCCCGTCTCTGCGAGGTTCTGGCGGATAAGAATATCGACGAGCAGAGGCTTGTGACAGAAGCAGCGATATTTGCGGACAAAACCGCAGTTGCCGAGGAAACGGTAAGGCTCAAGAGCCATATCCGACAGCTTCGGGATATGCTTTCTCTTGACGAGCCTGTGGGCAGAAAGCTTGATTTTCTCATTCAGGAATTTAACCGTGAAGCCAATACCATCGGCTCCAAGGCACAGGATATAGCAGTTACGAAGATAGTGGTTGATCTCAAGTCCGAGATCGAGAAGATCAGGGAGCAGATACAGAATATCGAATAAGGAACGATGTTTGAAAGGATGGAAAAAAATGCAGCTTATTCCCATCGGCTACGGGAACGCAGTTTCCGCCGAAAGATTAGTGGCGGTGGTAAGCCCCGAATCCGCACCCATCAAGCGGATAATACAGGACGCAAGGGACAGAGGGATGCTCATTGACGCCACCTACGGAAGAAAAACGAAATCGGTGCTTATCATGGACAGCGATCATGTGGTGCTGTCGGCGGTGCTGCCGTCCTCCATTGCAGGACGGGCTGAAAACGCATCGGAATCGGATATGACGGATAATGACGAGGAATAACAGCTTTTTTGAAAGGAAGGAAAATTCATGTCAAAGGGACTTTTAATAGTTGTGTCCGCACCCTCGGGCTGCGGAAAGGGAACGGTGCTTGCGGAGGTGCTCAAAAGGGATAATTTCTATTATTCCGTATCGGCAACCACCCGTCCGCCCAGACCCGAGGATGTTGACGGAGTGACCTATCACTTTTTGACAAGGGAGAAATTCGAGGAGCTTATCGCCTCGGGAGGCGTGCTGGAATATGCGGAGTACTGCGGAAATTATTACGGCACACCGAAAAAAGCGGTTGAGGATAAGCTCAGCGAGGGAAAGGATGTTATCCTTGAGATAGAGGTTCAGGGAGCCATGAAAATCAAGGAGCTTTGTCCCGAAGCAGTATTTATTTTCATTCTGCCGCCATCTCTCGAGACGCTGAGAGAGCGCCTTGAAAAGCGTGGTACCGAGACTGCCGAGGTCATAAATAAAAGGGTCGCCGAGGCAAAGGGCGAGATCGAAAAATCCTATAATTACGATTATGTCATCGTAAATGATGACCTGAGCGAGGCTGTAAGCGACTTTATCAAGGCGGTAGATGCGGAAAAGCTCACCGCAAAGAGAAATATCTCTCTTATCGACAGTATTCTCGGCAAATAAAACAGTTGCAATTTTCATAAATATATGATATAATAAAATAATATGATTTTTTTAAGGAGAGTTCAGTTATGTTAAGACCCGCAATGAATCAGATCGCAACACACGGCGAAAGCTATTATTCCGTTGTAATAGGCGTTGCAAAGCGTGCAAGAGAGATCGCAGACGAGCTTACCGAAAAGAATATGACTCTTGAGGAAAAGCCCGTAAAGACCGCTGTGGACGAGTTTGCAGCAAGGAAATTCTCCATTATCGAGGATCCTTCCGTAAGACCCACAAAGTCCACCGAGGGAACAAACTGATAATAGTATGAACAGTCTGACTGTTCAGGTGGGCGTCAGCGGCACGTCCTTTGCCTTCGATCAGGGCTACAGCTACAGCGTTCCCGAAGAGCTTTCGGACAGGGCTGTTCCCGGGGCAAGGGTGATCGTTCCCTTCGGTCGCTCCGACAGGCGCAGAGTAGGTATCATTATAGGGGTGAGCGAGGGCAGTGATGAAAGCATTGCCTTAAAGCCCGTTTCCTCTGTGATAGACAAGGAACCTGTTATCGGAGATGAACAGCTGAGGCTGCTTCTGTGGCTGAGGGAAACGGTTTTCTGCACCTATTTCGAGGCGCTGTGCACTCTTATCCCGCCGGGGCTTGGGGTAAGCTTTACCCAAAAATATAAGCTTTCTCAGAAAAAGCCCGCTAAAGACGAGCTTTCGTCCAAAGCAATGGGGCTTTATCTGTCCGCCTCGGAGGCGTCTGACGGAGGAGAGCTTTCCATGCTCATTTCTGAGGACAGGGAAGCCGCCTCTGAGCTTATAGAGAAGGGGTTTCTTGAGGAAACGGAGCTTGCTAAACAGAAGGTCCGGGACGATACCGTCAGCATGGTAAGGCTGTCACCTGCCTATTCCGAAAAGGATATAAAGCTCACACCAAAGCAGAAGGCTGCCGCCCAGATGCTTGAAAGGGAGGGCTGCGCATCGGTGAGGGAGCTGTGCTATATGTGCGGCTGCACTCCGCAGGTGATTAAGAATATGGTCAAAAGCGGCGCAGCGGAGCTTTTCGATTATGAAGTGATAAAGTCTCCCGAGATAGCAGAGCGTGACAATGTTGATGATATCACACTGAACGCCTGTCAGCAGGAGGCTTTTGACGGCATATCCCAAATGATATCGGAGAAAAAGGCGGCATCGGCTCTGCTTTTCGGCGTTACGGGCAGCGGCAAAACTCCCGTGTTCGCAAAGCTTATCGACTATACCCTTAAAATGGGCAGAAACGTTATTATGCTCATTCCCGAGATATCCCTGACCCCTCAGACATTAAACCGCTTCCGCAGGCTTTTCGGAGAAACGGTCGCAGTTCTTCACAGCGGGCTGTCCCTTTCCATGCGTTCAAATGAGTATAAGCGTGTGAAGTCGGGGCAGTGCAGGATAGTTGTGGGCACCAGAAGTGCTGTTTTTGCTCCTCTTGACAATATCGGACTTATTATCATGGACGAGGAAGGCGAGCGCACCTATAAATCCGAGTCAAGCCCCAGATATCATGCAAGGGACGCTGCGGTGCAGAGATGCGCCTATCATAACGCAGTCCTGCTGACCGCTTCGGCGACTCCGTCTATTGAAAGCTTTTACAGCGCTCAGAAGGGCAGAACAAGGCTGTTCACTATGCCTGAAAGATACAGCGCCGATCCCAATGAAAAGGCGGCAATGCCCCATGCCGAAATAATCGACATGACAGGCAGCGGGCGGATACTCAGCGAGGAGCTGGTAAACGGCGTTAATGCAAATCTCCAAAGGGGAGAGCAGTCAATTTTGCTTCTCAACAGGCGGGGATATCATACCATAATCACCTGCACCGAATGTCGTGAGCCTGTTTCATGCCCCAATTGCAGCATACCGCTGACCTATCATAAGGTAAACAACCGCCTTATCTGCCATTACTGCGGCTACGGGCAGGATTATACCGATAAATGCCCCAAATGCGGCAGCCCGAAGCTGAGGCTCTCGGGAATGGGCACCCAGCGGCTTGAGGACGAGCTTGCGGAATTTTTCCCAAGTGCAAGGATACTCCGCATGGACGCAGACACCACCTATTCCCGATATGCCTATGACAAGCGTTTTACCGCCTTTGGCAACGGGGAATATGATATAATGGTGGGCACCCAGATGATAGCCAAGGGTCTTGATTTTCCGAATGTGACCCTTGTGGGAGTGCTTAATGCGGACAAATCCCTTTATTCTGGGGATTTCAGAAGCTATGAGCGCACCTTTTCACTTATCACGCAGGTGGTGGGGCGCAGCGGCAGGGGAAATTCAAAGGGACGGGCAATAATCCAGACCTTTGCCCCCGACCATTACGTTATAAACCTTGCGGCAGAGCAGAATTACACCGCATTTTACGAGCAGGAAATTGCCATGCGGCGGGCGCTCATATACCCCCCCTTCTGCGATATCTGCACAGTGGGATTCTCGGGTGAGGACGATAAGAAAACCGCTGCGGCTGCGGACTGCTTTGCAGAAAGCATAGCAGAGGGCATAAAGAAGGTATCCGAAAAAATGCCCATACGGGTTTTGGGTCCGTCCAAATGCGCTTTTGAAAGGATTAACGGAAAATTCAGATACAGGATAATCATCAAATGCCGCAACAATGCCCTGTTCAGAGGCTTTATAAGCGGCATAAGGACAGGGACAGCAAGGCTTCCCGAGTTCAGAGGGATATCGGTCTATATTGATATGAACGGCGATATTTCGCTGTAAAGTAATACATCAGAAAGGAATATTTGCAATGGCACTTCGCAATATATATATTGACGGCGACCCCATTCTCAGAAAAAAATGCAGACCTGTTGAGAAATTCGACGAAAAGCTTCACATACTCCTTGACGATATGCACGAAACATTGGACAAGGCAGAGGGCGTGGGACTTGCAGGTCCTCAGGTGGGAATGTGCAGAAGGCTCTTCATCATGCATCTTGAGGACGAGGAGACAGGAACAGAAAGGCGCATTGAAGCCATAAATCCCGAAATAAAGGCGCAGGAGGGAAAGCAGCGTGTAATGGAGGGCTGTCTTTCCTGTCCCGACAAGTGGGGATATGTTACCCGACCCAAGCACGTTGTCCTCAGAGCGCAGGACAGAAACGGCGAATGGTTCGAGGAAAGCTTTGACGATCTGGGAGCACAGTGCGTCTGCCACGAAAACGCTCATCTTGACGGTCAGCTTTTTGTGGACGTGGTGGAGGAATTTGTCCGTCCCGAGGACGTTCAGAACGGCAGACAGCAGCGCAGGAAAGTAAAGGTCAGAGCAAAGAGACAGAAGTAATTTCCGGGAGGTATGGCGATGAATATAGTTTTTATGGGAACGCCCGATTTTGCGGTTCCCTGCCTTAAAGCTCTCGTTGAAAGCGGAGAGAATGTGACGGCGGTCTTTACACAGCCCGACAAGCCAAAGGGACGGGGCTACAAGCTTGCGCCTCCCCCTGTGAAGGAATATGCCGTTTCAAAAAATATCCCCGTTTATCAGCCATTGAGCATGAGAAAGGGCGAGGAGGCGGAGGAGGCTTTTGAAACCCTCCAAAAGCTTGCTCCCGACCTTATTGTGGTTGTGGCATACGGGCAGATACTTCCCAAAAGGGTGCTTGATATCCCCAAAACCTACTGTATAAATATCCATGCCTCCCTGCTTCCGAGATACCGTGGGGCAGGTCCTATCCAGTGGTGCATTTTAAACGGCGAGAAAATCACAGGCGTCACCTCTATGATAATGGCGGAGGGGCTTGATACGGGAGATATGCTGCTCAAGGCATCTATTGAAATCGGTGAGAATGAAACAGCAGACGAGCTTCACGACAGGCTTTCCGAGCTTGGAGCCGGTGTGCTTCTCGATACGGTCAAAGCAATAAAATCGGGAGATGTTCATCCCGAAAAGCAGGACGACAGCCTTTCAAATTATGCTCCGAGGCTTACAAAGGAGCTTTGCCCCATTGATTTTAATAAGCCTGCAAAGGCTATCCACGATCAGATAAGAGGACTTTCCTCATGGCCCTGCGCAGTTGCGGAAATTGCGGGCAGAAGGCTCAAGATCTACCGCAGCGAGCTTGACGGGGTCCATCATAACGGCTCTGCGGGGGATATCTGCGATAAGGATAAATTCACCATTGTCTGCGGAGACGGCTTCGGCATAACCTTTACCGAGGTGCAGGCAGAGGGCGGAAAGAGAATGAAAACTTCGGATTATCTCAGGGGAAATAAGCTTTAATAAGGAGAGTTTGTCATGTATTACTGGGACAGCACAATGATCATTCTTATTCCTGCGATCATTTTCAGCCTTGCGGCGCAGTTTATGGTCAAATCCACATTTTCAAAATACAGCAAGGAGCGCAACAGCCGCGGACTGACGGGTGCGGACGCTGCAAGAGAGATCCTTGAACGAAACGGTCTTAACGATGTGCGGATCGAGCGGATAAGCGGCAGCCTGACCGACCATTACGACCCGAGAGCAAACGTTATCAGGCTTTCCGACGATGTTTACGGCAGCGCAACCGTTGCCGCAGTGGGCGTTGCGGCACATGAGGCGGGTCATGCGGTCCAGTATGCAACAGGATATTCGCCCATTAAGCTCCGAAATGCCATAATTCCCATTACCCGCTTCGGTTCGAGCCTTTCCACGCCCCTTGTCCTTCTGGGAATCGTTTTTTCATGGGATTTTCTCATAACAGCGGGAATACTGCTTTTCTGCGCAGTGGTGTTGTTTCAGGCAGTCACTCTTCCTGTGGAATTTAACGCCAGCGGCAGGGCGATAAAAGCGCTGCGCTCCTCTCATTGCCTTGAGGATGACGAATTAAACGGCGCAAAAAAGATGCTCACCGCTGCTGCCATGACCTATGTTGCGGCAATGATATCGGCACTTTTGAGCCTTGTGCGTCTGCTGCTTATTTCGGGCAGACGAAGAAGATAAAAAATTTACGGGAGTGATAATATGTCCGCACGGCTTGCCGCTTATAAGCTCATTGAAAGGGTGGAGGGCAGCGCATATTCAAATATTGCCCTTGACAGCGCCTTTAAGGACAGCTCTCTTTCTGAGCGGGACAAGGCATTTGCGGCAAGGCTTTTCTACGGCGTGACCGAAAGGCGCATCACTCTCCGGTATCTCATTTCCGCATATGTGTCAAAGCCCCTCGAAAAGCTTGACAAGCAGGTTCGGATAACGCTGATGATGGGCGCATATCAGCTCCTTTATATGGATAATGTTCCCGATAATGCCGCTGTCAGCGAGTCGGTGGAGCTTATAAAAAAGCTCAGAAAGACCTCGGCGGCTGGAATGGTGAACGCAGTCCTCAGAAATATCATCAGAGACGGAAAAAAGCTCCCCGAAATAAAAGGGGATAAATATAGAAAAATGTCCATTGAATATTCCTGCCCCGAGGAGCTTATCAGGCGGATATTCGAGGGCTACGGTGAGGAAAATGCCCGCTCATTGCTGGAAGCCTCCCTGCTCCCGTCCATATGCACCCTGAGAGCAAATACCCTGAAAACAAGCGGTGCTAAACTTGCAAAAAGCCTTTCGGAACGGGGCATAAGCGCAAGGGTCAGCGAGCTTGATGAAAATGCGGTCATCTGCGGCGATCTGAGAGATGTTGAGAATGACGAGGATTTTATAAAGGGCAATTACCACGCTCAGGATTATTCCTCACAGCTTTGCTGCAAAGCAGTTTCGCCATGTGCGGGAGAAACGGTGATAGACCTCTGCGCCGCACCCGGCGGAAAGACCTTCACCATGGCTGAAATGATGGATAACAAGGGCAGGATAATCGCCTGCGAGCTTCACGAAAAGCGGACGGGGCTTATCAAAAAGGGCGCCGAACGGCTGGGACTTTCAATTGTCGAGCCGCTCACCAATGACGCAAGAAAATTTAACCCCGACCTACCCAAGGCGGACAGAGTTCTCTGCGACGTTCCCTGCAGCGGCTATGGCGTGATAAGAGGAAAGCCCGAAATTCGCTACAAGCCTCTTTCCGATGCCGACAGGCTGCCTGAGATTCAGCTTGAGATACTTTCGGCGGCGGCGGAATATGTGAAGGACGGCGGGCTGCTGGTTTATTCCACCTGCACGGTGAATATAAATGAAAACGAGCGTGTGGTCGAAGCATTTCTTGGAAAGCACAGGGATTTTTCGGGGGAGGAATTTCCCGGGGAAATGGGTGAGTTTTTCAAGGGGAAATATATGACTGCGGTTTTTGAAAAGGATTTCGGCGGAGACGGATTTTTCATCTGCCGATTCAGAAAGGATGAATCTCATGGAGACGGAAAAGCTTGATATTTTATCTCTTTCCCTTGATGAAATTATCATGGAGCTTGACTCTATGGGAGAGAAAAAATTTCGTGCAGAGCAGATATTTAACTGGCTCCATGTAAAAAAAGTTACCGAATTTTCAGAAATGTCTAATATTTCCTTGGAACTTCGCACAAAATTATCTGAAAAGTTTTATATAAAGCGACTAAATATTGTCAAAAGACTTGAATCTTGTGTAGATAATACGATAAAATATCTTTATGAGCTTGACGACGGGAATCATATCGAGACTGTCCTTATGGATTACAAGCACGGAAACAGCATTTGCATATCCACACAGGTGGGCTGCAAAATGGGCTGCAATTTCTGCGCATCCACCATTGCGGGCTTCAGAAGAAATCTCACCCCCTCGGAAATGCTCATGCAGATATATATGGCGGAAAAGGACAGCGGCCGCCATGCAGACAGCCTTGTTCTTATGGGAATAGGCGAGCCGCTGGATAATTATAATAATGTGGTGCGGTTCCTTGAGCTGCTGAGCGCTCCCAAGGGGCGGAATATGAGTCTCAGGCACGTTTCGCTGTCCACCTGCGGCATTGTGCCGAAGATAAACGAGCTTGCAAAGCTAAAAACGGGGCTGACACTGTCGGTGTCTCTCCATTCGGCGGACAATGAGCGCAGAAGCGAGATAATGCCCGTTAACAAGTCGTGGGATATCGAGGAGCTTATCGGTGCCTGCAAAAGCTATATCAGGGATACGGGCAGACGCATCTCCTTTGAATACGCCGTAATAAGCGGAGTGAATGATTCTCCCCGTGACGCAGAGGCTCTTGCAGGGCTTCTTCGGGGAATGAACTGCCACATAAATCTCATTCCCGTGAATAAGATAAAGGAAAGAAGCTACTCTGCGGACAGAAGCGCCGTTGAGCAGTTCTCAAAGCGCCTTGAAAGGCTGGGAATGAACGTTACCGTGAGAAGAACTCTGGGTGCGGATATCAATGCCGCCTGCGGTCAGCTCAGACGGGAATATGAAATCTAAGGCAGTCTTGCTGCGGGAAAGGACTGAAAGTACATGATGGTTTATACTCACACCGATATCGGAAACGGACGCTCCGAGAATCAGGACAGTGTTGAAACTGCTGTTCTGGGGGACGCTGTTTTTGCTGTGGTGTGCGATGGAATGGGCGGCTCCAATGCGGGCAAGGAAGCAAGCAGCCGTGCGGCAGCCATCATCAGGGAGCGGGTCGAGAAAAGCTATCGCACCGATTACGACAGCAATAAGATCAGGAATCTCCTTGTAGCCGCTGTGAAAACTGCCAATGCGGTGGTGTACGATCTGGGAAGCGCCGTTCCAGAATGGAGCGGAATGGGAACCACCTGTGTAGCTGTTTTCGTGAGGAATGGGACGGTACATACTGTCAATGTGGGTGATTCCAGGGCATATCTTGTTACTCACGAGATCAGGCAGATCACCAGAGATCATTCCATGGTCATGAATATGTTCGAGAGGGGCGACATTACCAAGGAGGAGCTTAAAAATCATCCCAAGCGCAATGTCATAACCCGTGCAGTGGGCGTTGCCGAGAACGTGGAGCCCGATTATTTTGAAAACGAGCTTCCCCAAAACGGAGCGGTCATTCTCTGCACCGACGGGCTTTCAAACTACTGCGACGAGGGCGTTATTTTCCGGATGACAAAGGATATGCCTCCCGAGGAGCTGGCAGGCGGTCTTGTTAAAATAGCTTTAGACAACGGCAGCGGTGATAATATCACTGCGGCTGTGATAAAATAAATTTCCTATAATAATCGGATTTTCCGAAATTAATTGGAGTGGATCAGATGGATAAGAATATCGGCAAAAAGCTGGACGGACGCTATGAGATAACCGAGCTTATCGGCATCGGCGGCATGGCGGACGTTTATAAGGCTGTTGACTTAGTTGAAAACAGAACTGTTGCCGTTAAAATTCTCAAAAACGAGTTTGCCGACAATGACGATTTTGTCAGACGTTTCAGGAATGAATCCAAGGCAATTGCAGTGCTCAGTCACCCGAATATCGTAAGGATATACGATGTGGGCTTCAGCGACCGTATTCAGTTTATCGTCATGGAATACATCGACGGAATAACCCTCAAGGAGTTTATGGAGCAGCAGGGCGTTCTGAAATGGAAGGATTCCGTTCATTTCATTATCCAGATCCTGAGAGCTCTCCAGCACGCTCACGACAGGGGCATTGTCCACAGGGACATCAAGCCCCAGAATATCATGCTTTTTCCCGACGGCACCATCAAGGTCATGGATTTCGGGATCGCACGATTTGCCCGTGAGGAGGGCAAGACCATCTCCGACAAGGCGATCGGCAGCGTTCATTATATCAGCCCCGAGCAGGCAAGAGGGGATATCACCGATGAAAAGAGCGATATCTATTCCGTAGGCGTTATGCTTTATGAAATGCTTACGGGAGTCAAGCCCTTTGACGCAGATACGCCCATAGCCGTTGCGCTTATGCATATGCAGAGCGACCCCAGACCCCCCAGAGCCATCAACAACACCATTCCCGAGGGGCTTGAAGGCATCGTTATGAGGGCAATGCAGAGGGACGCTTCCAAGAGATATCAGTCCGCTTCGGAAATGATAAAGGATATCGAGGAATTCAAGCAGAATCCAAGCATTGTATTTGAATATAATTACGGCAGCTCCTCATCGGGAGGAGAGGAAAAGACTCAGTATTTCCGCAGACCCGAGGCTGCGTCAGCGGAAACGAAAACGGAGCATCCCGCCAATCGTTTCAAGGAGGATGAACCGAAGCCGTCAAAAAACGAGGTGAGAAAAACGAAGCTCAAAAAATCCAAAAAGGATGATTACGAAAACGAGGATTTTGAGGATTACGATGATGATGAGGACGATGACGGCGAGGTCTCGAAATCCTCATACTTTGTTGTGGCTCTTACAGCAATTGCAGCCGCAGTTGTAATAATTGCCCTCGTATTTATAGCAATAGTTTTTCTGGATACCTTCGGAAAACAGCAGAAAACCGAGCCTATGGTTAATCTTGTGGGTCACGAGTACAATTACTGCAAGACCTATTATGCGGAGTATTTCACTCTCGTTCTTGACAGCGAGAAGTACGATTCCGAGATACCCAAGGGCTATATCATTTCCCATTCTCCCAAGGAGGGTGCGCCTATCGTAAGAGGAAGCACCGAGGTCAAGGCAGTTGTCAGCAAGGGACCCCAGATGGTTATGGTCCCGAATGTATATTCACTCCCTGCGGACACCGCTAAGAGCATGATAAACGGCAATAATCTCAAGGTCAGCATTGTAATGCAGAACAGCGACGCCGAGAAAAACACCGTTATCAAGACCGAGCCCGAGAGAAATACCGAGGTCGAGATCAATTCAACTATAATCATGTATGTAAGCCTCGGACCCGAGATTTACGATATCATCATGCCTAATGTTGTGGGCATGAATAAGGATGACGCAAAGGTCAAGCTTGAGACACTGGGCTTCACCGTTCAGATGCAGGAGGAGGATTCAGCTCAGCCTGCGGGAGAGGTAACAGCTCAGAGCATCCCCGCACTTGACGCTGAGGGCAAGTCCAATATCGTAAATCCTAAGCAGAATATCGTCCTCACTTACAGCTCGGGCAAGGCGCCCAAGCAGGCTGTTAACCTGACCTTTGCCGTTCCCGACGGTCTGAGAGGCAAGGCTGTGTTCAATGCCTATGTGGGCGGAAATCTTGCAGGCACTCAGTCCATTGACAATATCGGATATGTTTCCACCATATCCATTCCCGTTGAGGGCAGCGACACTCAGAAAACCATCGTCGAGGTGGCTGACGCAGAGGGCAATACCGAAATTTTAGGCGAATATAATATCGACTTCAATACCATGACAGTTTCTGAGGTCAGATTCGATAAGAATGTTCTCATAAATATGTTCGGCGTACCCGAGCCTGCCGAGACCGAGCCTCCCGTTGTTACAGGCGGAACGGACGGGTTTGTCACAGGCTTCTCCGACCCCTATGACGATGCGGAAATAATCGACAATAACGATTATGAGGACTGGTGGAACAGCATTATAAACAATTATTAAGCTATCCGGGCGGGTGGGGCGTTTGCCCTGCCTGCCTGTTTGATATGGAGAGATGATATGGAAAACGGCAAAAAGGGTCTGATACTTGAATCACTGGGCGGTCTGTACACTGTGGAGACCGAGGACGGCGAGATGTTAAAGCTCAAGGCGAGGGGACTTTTCCGAAAGGACGGGCTTTCCCCCTGCGCCGGCGACCGCTGTATCATAAGAGATGATGTTATCAGCGAGATATGCGAACGCAAAAACAGCATTATCCGTCCGCCCCTGGCGAATCTTGATGTGATGGTTTTCGTGGTATCCACCTGTGAGCCTGCGCCCAATCTCACCCTGCTTGACAAATTCATTGCCGTTTGCGAATATAAATCCATCGAGCCTGTCATTGCCGTTACCAAGGTGGACCTGAAGGCAAACAAACTTATTCCCGAAATTTACGGAAATATCGGTATAACCACTGCTGTGTGCGATTATGAAAACGGCGGAGGACTTGACATTATCAGAGAAAAGATAAGCGGCAGGATATGCGCATTTACAGGGAATACGGGTGCGGGCAAATCCACCCTTTTAAACCATATCGCTCCCGAGCTTGAGATAAAAACTGCTGAGATAAGCCATAAGCTTGGCAGAGGACGGCATACCACGAGAGTTTCAAGGCTGTACAAGCTTTTTGACGGTTATGCCGCCGATACCCCGGGCTTTTCCAGCTTCGAGACAATGCAGTATGCGGTTATTCTCAAGGATAAGCTGAAATACTGCTTCCGTGAGTTCGCCGAATATGAGGGAAAATGCCGCTTTGCCGACTGCAATCATATCGGTGAAAAGGGCTGCGAGGTGATCGAAGCTGTGAAAAGAGGAGAGATCGCCCGCTCAAGGCACGAAAGCTACTGTCAGATGTTCGAGGAAGCGAAAAATATCAAGGAATGGGAGATAAACGGCAGATGATGTGCGTTATTTTCGGAGGAGCGGACATTGAGGATTACAGCGGCGTTCATATTCCCGAGGGAGCCATTGTTATAGCTGCGGACGGGGGATACCATCACTGCGTGAGGCTCGGTATAAAGCCCGACTGCATTACCGGCGACCTTGACAGCAATGAGGAAGAGCTTCCCGAGGACTGCGAGATAATTACTGCCCCCCGTGAAAAGGACGACACAGACCTTATGATGGCTGTCAAAACTGCCTTTGATGAGCATATAAGCGTTTTTCATATTTACGGTGCAGACGGCGGCAGAATGGGTCACACCTTTGCT
Source organism: Oscillospiraceae bacterium (assembly GCA_022787085.1). GTDB lineage: Bacteria > Bacillota > Clostridia > Oscillospirales > Ruminococcaceae > Huintestinicola. Next base: position 18,709 of record JALFVE010000033.1, read on the forward strand.
TCTGTTCAGACCTTAGCTTATATTGACAGTCACGGCGGCGATGCGCACCTTCACGGAAACGGCTTTGTTATGCGGGTTTGTGGCGTTGGCAAGGTCAGATTATATAATGACGGATATAAATATGTTTCTCTGTTTTCTCTTTCGGAGCGTTCCGAGATCTTTGCAAAGGGGCTGAAATACGGTGGGGATATCTCGCTCACGTCGGATTTTCCGCTGGGTGTCAGCAACGAGTTTACGGGCAGCTCTGCGGAAATTGAGGTCAGGAGCGGAAAAATTCTTATTATTCTTGAAAAATAGTGTGTCAAAAATGCATTTTCCGAATAAAATAAGATATAGTCATTTCGGGAGGTGCTTTTATGAAAATGGTCGTGGTGAAAAGCCCGAAGCTTCTGGCAGGTATTTTCAGAATTATTTTCAGGATAAAAAAAGAGTCTGCCGATTCGGAATGATACATAATGCCGCTTCATATATTTATATGAGGCGGTTATTTTTTGGAGGCGATAATATGAAATGTACATTCTCGGAGCTTCGGAACAAGGAGGTCATAAGCACCTCCACAGGCGGACGGATAGGCTTTATTGACGATATGGAGATCGACGCACGGACGGGAAAGATACTGTCTCTGATAATTTACGGCAGACCCCGCATTATGGGGCTTCTGGGCAGGGATGACAATGTGGTGATATCCTGCAATGATATCGAGAAGATCGGCATGGATACGGTGCTTGTAAAGATTAGAGATGATGATTTGTATAAAATGCATAAAGACGAACATGATGATTTGTTTGATTAAGTTGAAAATACCTATTGCAAAATAAGGGGAAACATGGTATAATATTAAAGCAATTCGCACGTTGTGCTTTTGACTGTCGGTGTTTCGTAAAAAAAGCGGGATTACAGTCAAGCTAAGCGCAGCGGAGGAAAAATTTATATTTTTATTAACCGGGAGGAAATTAAAAATGGGCGTAGTATCAATGAAGCAGCTTCTTGAAGCAGGCGTGCACTTCGGTCACCAGACAAGAAGATGGAACCCCAAAATGGCACCTTACATCTTTACAGAAAGAAACGGTATCTACATTATCGACCTTCAGAAGACTGTAAAGAAGCTCGACGAGGCATATGCATTCGTTAAGAGCGTAGCAGAGAACGGTGACAACGTTCTTTTCGTAGGCACAAAGAAGCAGGCAGGCGATTCCGTTAAGGAAGAGGCTCTCCGTGCAGGCGCTTACTATGTAAATGCAAGATGGCTCGGCGGTATGATGACCAACTTCAAGACCATCCAGAGAAGAATCGCAAGACTTGAGCAGCTCCACACCATGCAGGAGGACGGCACCTTTAACCTTCTCCCCAAGAAGGAAGTTGTAAAGCTTGAGCTTGAGATTGAGAAGCTTGAAAAGTACCTCGGCGGTATCAAGGATATGAAGAAGCTCCCCGGAGCACTCTTTATCGTTGACCCCCGCAAGGAGAAGATCGCTGTATCCGAGGCTAAGAAGCTCGGTATCCCCGTTGTTGCGATCGTAGATACAAACTGCGATCCCGATGACGCTGATTATGTAATCCCCGGCAACGATGACGCTATCAGAGCTGTAAAGCTCATCGCAGGCGCAATGGCTGACGCTATCATCGAGGGCAGACAGGGCGAGCAGCAGGCTGCTCAGGCTGAGGAAGCTTCCGAGGAAGAAGCAGCTGAGTAATTATAATAAATAATTATTACAGATTTCGGGCAGACTTTATTATATAAATAACGTCTGCCCAAATTTCGATATTGATTAAAATAACACAGGAGGAATTTACAAATGGCAAAGGTTTCACCTTCCGAGATCAAGGAACTTATGAAAGCAACAGGTGTCGGCATGATGGACTGCAAGAAGGCTCTTGAAGAGGCTGACGGCGATACAGAAAAGGCAGTTACCATTCTCCGTGAGAAGGGTCTTGCTACACAGGCTAAGAAGAGCGGCAGAGTTGCAGCAGAGGGTATCGTTACCGCTGTTGTTGAGGGTAATGTAGGTGCAGTTGTTGAAGTAAATATCGAGACTGACTTTGCTGCTAATAACGACGAGTTCAAGGCATTCGTTGCAGCAGTTGCAAAGACTGTTATCGAGAAGAATCCTGCTGACGTTGACGCACTCAAGGCTGCTACTATCAGCGGCGGCGACAAGAGCGTTGAGGAAGCTCTTCAGGATCTCTTCATCAAGATCAGAGAGAATATGGTTATCCGTCGTTTCAAGAGACTTGAGGGCGTTCTCGTTCCTTACGTTCACGGCGGCGGAAGCATCGGCGTAATGGTAAAGCTTGACACTGACCTTCCCGCTGATAAGGTATTCGAGACAGGTAAGGACTGCGCTCTCCAGGTTGCAGCTATGAACCCTGCATATCTTAACAGAGAGGCTGTTCCCGCTGAGGTTCTCGAGAACGAAAAGACCATCATCATGGCTCAGATGGCTGAGGATCCCAAGATGGCTTCCAAGCCCGAGCAGGTAAGAGCTAAGATCGCAGAGGGCAAGGTTGGCAAGTACTACACAGAGAACTGCCTCCTTGAGCAGGCTTTCGTTAAGGATGACAAGATCTCCGTTGGCAAGTATGTTGAGAATGCTGCTAAGACTCTCGGCGGAAAGATCGCTGTTGCTGAATATGTTCGCTTTGAGAGAGGCGAGGGTATCGAGAAGAAGGCTGATAACTTCGCTGAGGAAGTTGCAGCTATGGCAAAGGGCAACAACTAATTCTTTTATCCAATAAATATTTACGGCGCTTCGGTCATATGATTGGAGCGCCGTTTTTTATTTGTTTTTTGCATCATCAAGGATATGCTTTCGGTATGCATAAGCCGCCTGCTCGGTCTTGTTGTCCCCGAAGGTGTAATAAACCCTGTCCTTGATTGGGTCGGGAAGATACTGCTGGGGCACATAATGATTGGGATATTCATGGGGATAGAGATAATGCTGTCCCTTTATCTCCGCATCTGTGCTGTCACAGTGCTTGTTTTGCAGATGTCGGGGGGGAGTTCCGCATTCCTTTGTGCGGACATCCTCAAGAGCAGCGTCAATAGCCGCTTCCGCAGAGTTTGACTTTGGCGCCGTTGCAAGCAGGATTATGGCTTCCGCAAGGGGAATGCGAGCCTCGGGCAGTCCAAGCTGCAATGCGCTGTCAACGCACGCCTTTGTCACCGATGCCGCCATTGGATAGGCAAGCCCGATATCCTCCGAGGCGATAACAAGAAGCCTGCGACAGAGGGAGATAATATCTCCCGCCTCGATAAGCCTTGCTGCATAATGGAGAGCTGCATTTTCATCGCTGCCCCGAATTGATTTCTGAAGCGAGGAAAGAATATCATAATGCTCGTCCCCGTCACGGTCATAGCGGTTGTTGCTGCGCTGAGTGAGGGCTTTTGCCTCCTCAAGAGTGACGATAGCTTCTGTGCCGTTATTCTCCGCCCCCAGAAAGCAAAGCTCACAAACGCTGACTGATTTCCGAACATCTCCTCCGCAGCCCCTTGCAATATGCTCGCAAACGCCCTTGTCAACCCGTATCTTAACTCCCGATTCCTCTGAAAGCACCCGAAATGCCCGTTTAACAGCAGGAACGACGTCCTCGGCGGTAACGGGCTTGAACTCGAAAACCGCACTTCGGCTGAGAATTGCGTTATACACATAGAAATAGGGATTCTCGGTGGTGGATGCAATCAGGGTTATCTGCCCGTTTTCGATATATTCAAGGAGAGACTGCTGCTGCTTTTTATTGAGATACTGGATCTCGTCAAGGTAGAGCAGAACGCCGTTCATACCGTCAATGGTGGAGGTGTCGGCAATAACGTCCTTGATATCGGCAATTCCTGCGGAGGTGCCGTTGAGCTTATGGAGCTTCATTCCCGAATTTTCCGCAATAATTCGGGCAACGGTGGTTTTTCCCACACCCGATGGACCGTAGAATATCATATTGGGTATATTTCCCCCGTCGATTATCCGTCTCAGATACCTGCCCTTGTCCAGCAGATGCCTCTGTCCAACGACTTCATCAAGGGTTTTCGGACGTATTCTGTCCGCAAGGGGTGAGGACATTTTTATCACTACCTTTGTATGTTTTTCTATAACATAATATCAGCTTATGGAAAAATAGGGGGCAGGAGACAAATCGCCTCCTGCCCCCGAAAGTAAAATCCAAAAATTATTCATAAAGAGGGAACTTCTTGCAGATCTCTGTAACGCCCGCACGGATAGCGTCAGCGCTGTTCTCGAAATCGGTAGCGCAGAGATAGATGTACTCAGCGATCTTTTCCATCTCTGGAACGCCGAGACCTCTTGTGGTAACGGCAGGAGTACCGATTCTCACGCCGCTTGTAACGAAGGGCTTTTCGGGATCGTTGTGGATCGCATTCTTGTTAACGGTGATATAAACCTCGTCAAGACGGTTCTCGAGGAGCTTTCCTGTGATGTTGAAGGGACGGAGATCAACCAGCATAAGGTGATTGTCGGTGCCGCCCGAAACGAGGTTGAAGCCTCTGTCAAGCAGACCCTTTGCAAGAGCCTGAGCATTCTCAACAATACGTCTGCCGTACTCCTTGAACTCAGGCTTGAGAGCCTCGCCGAAGCAAACAGCCTTACCTGCGATAACGTGCATAAGAGGACCGCCCTGAGTGCCGGGGAAGATAGCGGAATTTATCTTCTTGGCAAGAGCCTCGTCATTAGTGAGGATAAGACCGCCTCTGGGGCCTCTCAGGGTCTTGTGAGTGGTGGTTGTAACTATATCCGCATAGGGAACGGGAGACTGGTGCATACCTGCGGCAACAAGACCTGCGATATGAGCCATATCCACCATAAGATAAGCGCCTACAGACTTAGCGATCTGAGAAAGCTTCTCAAAATCAATAGCTCTGGGATATGCGGAAGCGCCTGCAACGATAAGCTTAGGCTTATGCTCCTCAGCAAGCTTCTGAACAGTGTCATAGTTGATCATCTCTGTTTCGTCATCAAGACCGTAGGAAACAAAGTTGAAGTATTTACCCGAAATATTAACGGGAGAACCGTGGGTAAGATGTCCGCCGTCAGCAAGGCTCATTCCGAGAACGGTGTCGCCGGGCTGGAGGAGAGCCACATAAACAGCGGTGTTGGCCTGTGCGCCCGAGTGGGGCTGAACGTTAGCGAAGTTTGCACCGAAAAGCTTCTTAGCTCTCTCGATAGCAATAGTTTCAACTATGTCAACGTCCTGACAGCCGCCGTAGTATCTCTTTCCGGGATAGCCCTCAGCGTACTTGTTGGTGAGAACGCTGCCCATAGCCGCCATAACAGCGGGGGAAACGATATTCTCGCTGGCAATAAGCTCAAGGTTGCGCTTCTGGCGTGCAAGCTCCTTTGCCATAGCAGCGCCGACCTCGGGGTCAGCCTGCTCAACATATCCGATGGTGTCAATAATATCCTTGTACATTTTTTAAGCTCCTTTTTCATCAAAATAAACAGTAATTCTATTATACTATACTTTAATCAGAATTTCAAGGCTGTTTTTGAAAATTTTGCAGCATTATATCGAAATCAGTTTTCCACACAAGCAAATCCCAAAATTTCAATAGTCTTATCCCCGTTATTCTCGGAGGGAACTATCTCAATCTCCATGTCCTTGACGGTCTGGAATTTGATTATCTGCTGGGAAAAAGCCTCGCCCCAGCCGTCAGATTGATTGGTGTTAACGGTTTTGAGCTTTGCGCCGTTCAGATAAACGTCAAAGCTGCCCATGGAGGAGGAATTATTCCGCTTGAAGATAACAAAGAAGGAGCTTTCCCTTGTGGTGAGCTTTAAAGGCTCGCTGCCGCCCTTGTATTTCCATGAACAGGGGAAGCCCGAGGTTCCCGACTGAACCGCTTCAAATGAGCCTGTTTCCGAAATGATTATCCTGTCATTTTCCGCTTCGGGAGTGGCAAGAGCCGCATTTTTATAAGCCGTTCCGAATTTCGGAGCAGGGGGGAATGTGTATTCGCCGCTGTCGGGAGCGTTCTCCGCCGCCGTGAGAAGATTTGCGATAAATTCGCATAAAAGCTTGTGACCCTCGGGATTGGGGTGGGACTGATCGTTGGAATAATCCTTCCATGTCATTCGTCCCTCTTCAAATTCGGGAGTAAGAGCGTCCGCCGCCGAAACCATGGGCAGATCATAATGCTCGCCGATCTCCTTCATGTGCGCCTGAGCGGTGTAGCCCGATTCGATAACGTTGAAAATAAGCACCACTGCAGGGGCATTGTCCTGCTCAAGAACCGTTCTCACAAGGGATTCATAGGATTCCTTTGCAATTTCGTCCTGACTGTCATTTACCGCAAATTCCACGAAAACAATGTCGGGCTTTGCGCTGAGAACGTCCCTCTCAAGCCTTAAAACTCCCAGATTCGAGGGCGTTCCGCTGAGACCTGCGTTTGTGTATTCCACATTTTCGCCCGTGCCGTAGGTGTCACGAAAAAATTCGTAGGAAAGCCTTGCATAGCAGCTTGCCGCATTTGCACCCACGCCCTCGGTGATAGAGCCGCCGATGTATGCTATCGAAGTTCTTTCTCCCGAGCGCGCCTGCTCCATTTTTGCCTTGAGCCTCGATGTATTTCCCAGGCTGTAAAGGGAGCGGTCAACCATTGCCTTGTGAAATTCCTCGGGGGTCTCGGGAGCCTTTTCTGTCTCGGAAACAGATGAAATTTCGCTCTCGATAGTGGCATTTTCGGCAGAGGGATCTTGTGCTGCACCGCAGGCTGTGAGCATTGCCGCAGCAAGCAGAGTGGCAGTGATTTTGCTGAATTTAATCATAATCCACCTCAGTTTCTGAATGAATTGTCCACATATTTCTTTGAGCCGATGTAAAGGCTCATAAATTCCATATCGTCAAGGGGAGGATATTTCTCCTGAAATTCCTCATAGCTCATGCCGTAGTTCTCACGGAAATATCTGTCCCGTCTTTCCTCTTCCTCTGATGTTAAGTCATTTTTCTCCAAAATATTCAACCTTCTTCCAATGCATCGGAGAGCCTGCAAATTATGCTGTTTGAAACCAGAAATCCCTCGGGAGTGAGGATTATCCGTCCGTCACGGATATAGAGAAGCCCATGAGCTTCAAGAGGCTTTGAGGCATGGATAAGCCTTTCACCCGCATTTCCCTCGGGGATCAAATATCCCTCGGAAAGCCTCAGAGCAAGCATGAGCCGCTCCTCCTCGCCGCAGGGCGAATCATCTGTTATGATCTCCCGCTGCCGTTCGCTGTTTATAAATGCATGAATATCCTTCGGAACGGCAAAGCGCTTTCCGTCAATGCAGGAATGAGCCGAAGGACCCACCCCGAAATAATCCTCACACCGCCAGTATTTAAGATTATGGCGGCACTCAAAGCCCGATTTAGCAAAATTTGATATCTCATACTGATGAAATCCCTTTTCCTCAAGCGCATTGCAGGCGGATAAATATATCTCTGCAGAAAGCTCCTCGTCCGCAATGTTTGAGATAAGCTCCTTATCCTCCGAAAGAGGAGTGCCCTCCTCGATTTTCAGCATATACGCCGAAATATGGGTAATCCCAAGCTCCGAAAGTCTTTCAATATTCCGAAGGACCGTTTCTGTGCGCTGATAGGGGAGCCCCAGCATCAGGTCTGCGGAAATATTCTCAAAGCCTGCCCTGTGAGCCGAAGCAACAGCACGAACCGCATGCTCCGAATCATGAAGCCGTCCGAGCATTTTAAGTTCAATGTCATCAAGGCTCTGAATACCCACCGAAATGCGGTTTATTCCCGCCTGCCGAAATTCAATAAGCTTAGTAATATCCGCAGAATCGGGATTTATTTCCGTTGATATTTCAGCCTTGTCCGAAATATCAGCCGCCGAAAGGATATCGGAGATCTGCCTGCCCGAAAGCAGTGAAGGAGTTCCTCCGCCGAAATAAACGGTGTTAAATATATCCTTTCGTGTCTTAATATTCCTGATTGCCGCCTGAACATAGCTGTCTGACAGCCCCGTGTCGGTGACGGAATAAAAATCGCAGTAGCGGCATTTTCTGCGGCAGAAGGGCACATGAATGTAAAGCCCCTTATTCATCCAGCTTCAGCACAGCCATGAAAGCCTCCTGAGGAACCTCAACGGTGCCCAGCTGCCTCATGCGCTTCTTGCCCTCCTTCTGCTTTTCAAGCAGCTTTTTCTTTCGGGTAATATCGCCGCCGTAGCACTTTGCAAGCACGTCCTTGCGCATAGCCTTGACCGTTTCTCTTGCAATGACCTTGCCGCCGATAGCCGCCTGAATGGGGACCTCAAAGAGCTGACGAGGGATATTGTCCTTGAGCTTTTCGGCAATTTTTCTTGCTCTGCCATATGCCTTGTCCGCATGGATAATAAAGCTGAGAGCGTCCACCACATCGCCGTTAAGCAGAACGTCAAGCTTAACAAGCTTAGATGGAGCATAGCCCATAAATTCATAATCAAAGGAAGCATAGCCTCTTGTGCGTGACTTGAGAGCGTCAAAGAAATCGTAAACAATTTCATTGAGAGGAAGCTCATAATGCAGCTCAACTCTGGTCTCGTCCAGATATTTCATATCCTTGAAAATGCCCCGTCTTTCCTGACAAAGCTCCATAATGCTTCCCACATAATCGGATGGGGAGAGAATGGAAGCCTTGACCATGGGCTCCTCGGCGCAGGAAATGCTTGCAGGGTCGGGATAATTTGATGGATTATCAATAAAAACGGTCTCGCCGCTTGTGAGAGTGACCTTGTAAATAACCGAGGGAGCGGTGGTCACAAGATCGAGATTATATTCTCTTTCAAGTCTTTCCTGAATAATTTCCATGTGAAGAAGACCCAGAAATCCGCAGCGGAATCCGAAGCCTAAAGCGGCAGATGTCTCAGGCTCAAAGGAGAGAGCAGCGTCATTTAGCTGAAGCTTTTCAAGAGCCTCTCTCAGATCGCCGTATTTGGCGCCATCGGCAGGATAAATTCCCGAGAATACCATGGGATTGACCTCTCTGTAGCCGGGGAGCGGCTCGGGACAGGGATTATCGGCGTCTGTAACGGTGTCGCCAACCTTTGTATCGCCGATACTCTTGATAGATGCGGCGATATATCCGACCTCGCCCGCACAAAGACTGCCTGCGTTCACAAGATCAACAGCGCCCATAAATCCCGCCTCAACAACGGTAAATTCAGCGCCCGTAGCCATAAGCCTGATGGTCTGACCGATCTTGACAGAGCCGTCAACCACCCTCACATAAATGATAACGCCCTTGTAGGAATCGTAATAGCTGTCGAAAATAAGCGCCTTGAGGGGAGCATTGGGATCGCCCTTGGGAGCGGGAACATCCGTTACCACTCTCTCAAGCACCTCTTTGACATTGGTGCCGAGCTTAGCCGAAATCCTCGGAGCGTCCATTGCGGGAATACCGATAACGCTCTCCACCTCGGCGCAGACTCTTTCGGGGTCTGCGGAGGGCAGGTCTATCTTGTTCACAACGGGAACCACCTCAAGGTCATGCTCAATGGCAAGATAGGTGTTAGCAAGGGTCTGAGCCTCAATTCCCTGAGAAGCGTCCACCACGAGAACAGCGCCTTCGCAGGCTGCAAGTGAACGGGAAACCTCATAATTGAAGTCAACGTGACCCGGAGTGTCAATAAGATTAAAAACGTATTCCTTACCGTCATCGGCGGTGTAAAGAAGCCTTACGGCACGGGCTTTAATGGTGATGCCGCGCTCTCTTTCGATATCCATGTTGTCAAGGAGCTGATCCTCCATGTCACGGAGGGCAACGGTGGAGGTAAGTTCGAGTATTCTGTCGGCAAGTGTGGATTTGCCGTGGTCTATATGGGCAATTATGCAGAAATTTCTGATATTGTTCTGATCCCGCTCCAAAAATAACACATCCTAACAAATTGATTTTACTCTTTATTATAACACATCCGGGATAATTTGTAAAGTAAGGGGAGGGTAATTTGAAAAATAATCTTTTGTATCAAATGCACAAAAAACGTTTAAATAATTTGTTATGCAAAAATAACACATTACAGTTGAATAAAAACGTTTAATATGTTAAAATAATATAAGCGATATGCCCGAAAATTACTCCGCAGGGGAAAATTAGCGGCAGCACGGGCATATTTCCCCTTGCAGGGGAAGCTTTAAATATTATGAAAATGAGGTATGTTCAATGAAATTCGGTTTCTTTGATGACGCTAACAAGGAGTATGTTATCACATCTCCCAAAACCCCTTATCCCTGGATAAACTATCTTGGAACACAGGACTTTTTCAGCCTTATCTCCAATACCGCAGGCGGCTACAGCTTCTATAAGGACGCACGTCTTGCAAGAATCACCCGTTACCGCTACAACAACGTTCCCGCAGACGCAGGCGGACGCTATTTCTACATAAACGATAACGGCACCGTCTGGAATCCCGGCTGGTCTCCCGTAAAGACCGAGCTTGACGAATATGTCTGCCGTCACGGTATGGGCTATACTATCATCAAGGGCAAAAAGAACGGTCTTTCCGCCGAAGTAACATTCTTTGTTCCTCAGAATTTCACAGGAGAGGTTCAGAAGGTCGTTCTCAAGAACGAGACAAGCGAAAAGAAGTCCTTCAAGCTTTTCTCATTTGTTGAATGGTGCCTCTGGGACGCACAGGACGACTCTGCAAACTTCCAGAGAAACTTCAACACAGGCGAGGTCGAGATCGAGGGCAGCACCATCTACCACAAGACCGAGTATAAGGAAAGAAGAAACCACTTTGCATTCTATACCGTAAATGAGTCCATCGACGGCTATGATACCGACCGTGAGACCTTCATGGGCAGCATTTACAATGATTTTGCAAATCCCGAGACAGTATTTGCAGGCGAGCCTAAGAACTCCGTAGCAGACGGCTGGTCTCCCGTAGCATCCCACTGCAAGAGTATTACCCTCGAAGCAGGCGAGACAAAGACTCTCGTTTACGTTCTGGGCTATGTTGAGAATCCCTATCCCGAGAAGTTCAACGCAGACGGCTCTATGAACAAGTCAAGAGCATACGAGATGATGAAGAAATTCGACTCCGCAGACAAGGCTGATGCCGCTCTTGCAGAGCTGAAGCAGACATGGGACGAGCTTCTTGCTAAGTATACCATTTCTTCTCCCGACGAGAAGCTTAACAGACAGGTAAATATCTGGAATCAGTATCAGTGCATGGTTACATTCAACCTTTCCCGTTCCGCCTCCTACTTTGAGAGCGGAATCGGCAGAGGCATGGGCTTCCGTGATTCCAACCAGGATATTCTGGGCTTTGTTCATCAGATCCCCGAGAGAGCAAGGGAGAGAATCCTTGATATCGCCGCAACTCAGCTTGAGGACGGCGGAAACTACCATCAGTATCAGCCCCTTACCAAGAAGGGCAACGATGCAGCAGGCACAAACTTCAATGACGACCCTCTGTGGATGATCCTTTCCACAGCAGCATACATCAAGGAAACAGGCGATTACGATATCCTCAGGGAAAAGGTAGATTACAAGAACGATCCTGCTCTTGCACAGCCCCTCCTCGACCACCTGAAGAGAAGCTTCTATCATGTTGTTAATAACAAGGGTCCTCACGGTCTGCCCCTTATCGGACGTGCCGACTGGAACGACTGCCTTAACCTGAACTGCTTCTCCCGTGTACCCGGCGAGAGCTTCCAGAATACCGCCAGCAATATTGCCAAGGAGGTTGACCCCGAAACAGGCGCACCTCTCAACGAGCAGACCGCAGAATCCGTGATGATCGCAGGTATGTTCACATACATCGGACCCGAGTACGTTGAGCTCTGCCGCAGAATGGGCGACAATGCCGAGGCTGACAAGGCTCAGGCAGAGATCGACAAGATGAAGCAGGCAATCATCGACTACGGCTGGGACGGCGACTGGTTCCTCCGTGCATACGACGCATACGGCAAGAAGGTCGGTTCTCACGAGAACGAAGAGGGCAAGATATTCATCGAGCCTCAGGGCTTCTGCATTATGTCCGATATCGGCGGCAAGGAATTTACCGAAAAGACCATGGCAAGCATCGAGAAATATCTTGGCACCGAGCATGGACTTGTTCTCAACAATCCCGCATTTACAAGATATATCGTTGAATACGGCGAGATCTCCACATATCCCGGCGGATATAAGGAGAATGCAGGTATCTTCTGCCATAACAACGCATGGATCATGTGCGCAGCCGCATACGCAGGCATGGGCGACACAGCATATGACTACTATACAAGGATCGCTCCCGCATTCCAGGAGGACGAGAAGCTCCACAGGACCGAGCCTTATGTATATGCACAGATGATCGCAGGAAAGGACGCAAAGCGTTTCGGTGAGGCAAAGAACAGCTGGCTCACAGGAACAGCGGCATGGAACTTTGTTGCTATCTCCCAGTATATCCTTGGCATTATTCCCGATTACAGCGGACTCAAGATCGACCCCTCCATACCCAAGGCATGGGACGGCTACTCCGTAACACGTCAGTTCAGAGGAGCTACCTTCAACATCAAGATCGAGAATCCCGACCACGTTTCCAAGGGAATCAAGTCCCTCACCGTTGACGGCAAGGCAGTTGACGGAAATGTTATCACCGACATCACAGCAGGCACTCACGAAGTAGTTGCAGTAATGGGCTGATAATATTACAGAATAAAAAAGCAAGCCCCCGCAGTCTCTTGACCGCGGGGGCTTTTCGGCGCTATGCCGTGCTTATCGGGTTACGGGAAAAAAATCAGCAGCCGGTGTTGCAGATGCCGTTGCCATTGCCGCAGCAGAAGAAGAGAACGAGAAGGATGATGATAATCCAGCAGCAGTTGAATCCGCCAAATCCGCAGTTGCAGTTCATAAAAAAACGCTCCTTTGTAAAATGTATTGAGCCGGACCCTAAAGGGTATGCTCGGAAGGCTTTTGCTCGGCGGCGTTTTCCGCTTTGTCTTGCCTTCATAGTTCATATTATGCCATGGAGCGGAAATGGTGCAGAGAAGAAAAATATTTTTCGGGGAATAAAAAACGCCCTCCGCAAAAGAGCGGAGAGCATTCAAGTGGGCATTATTCCTTGCTGTTCTTGTCCATCTTGACGTATTTGCCGAGGGTGGGGTCATAGGCATAGCTTGTTTTTCTCTTGAGGATGATCATAAATACCACGATGATAATAATGATTATCGCAAGAGCGGAGGCAAGAACAATTATCAAAGCGTTTTTGTAAGCCTCGGCACGCTGTGCGTCGGTCATTTCAATGTACATATCTTCGCCGCAGTTGGTGATGGTGCAGCTTTTCAGAGTGAGATTAACGCCGTTTGTAGCTCCGATGTTTATGGAGTCAACCCCTGAGAAATCGTAGGTCCCGTAAGCAGCTGCCATGTCAGCATAATTGAAAACAGCGTGTTCATCGTCATATTCGACAGGAGCCACCTTTGCCCATACGCTTCCTGATGAGTTCGCCATCGGGGTATCGGGGAAAGACCAGCTCTGAACGATAAGCTCGACGGGGGAGGAGCCGGTGCTTCCGGATATGTACTCGCAGGAATATGTAACAATAACCTGGGAATCTTCGGTTATCTTAGTGGGATCGTAATGATCCATTCCGATGGAATAGCTTGCCCATGGCTCGAGAACGGGAGCGCCCGAAACATCGAAATCGAAATCCTTAACAGCAGCGCTGACGCCTGCGGAAAGGGAGAGGGTAAGAGCCGCAGCGCTTACAGCAGCGGTGATTTTTCTGAATAATGACCTGATATCCATTTGACTGCACGACCTTTTCTAAAAAGTAAAATGTGATGATAATAACAAAAAAGTTATGAGACTTTTGTATAAATATACCACAAGGAAAAGGGGTTGTCAATTAAAAGATTTTTAAGATTGTTTCGAAACGGTGAATTAAACGTTTTAAATAACAAATTCATCTAATTGAATAAAAATTTAATAAAATGGTTGAAAAAATAAGTTTAATATGATATAATATAAATATATTGAGATTTCAGCAGTTCAGCTGACGGGGGAGAGGATCTTATAATGTTAATAAGCTGTAAAATTTTAAAAAGCCCTTGACAATCCCTTGTTAATGTTATACAATGTAAACGATAACATTTGACAATGATTTATATTTCCTTGTCAAATGAAAATCACGGCACAGCCGATAAATAAAAAGTAAAATAGCATACATATAATAAAATTCAAGGAGGACATCTATTATGAAATTTGCAGACGGCTTCTGGCTCAATCAGAGAGGCTACGAGGTAAACTACGCATCTCAGGCATATGAGATCACCCCCGTTAAAAACGGTCTCAACGTTTACGCCACCACTCAGTACATCCAGAACAGAGGAATGACCCTGGGCGGTCCCTGCCTCGACATCACCTTCACCTCTACTCAGAAGGACGTAATCAAGGTATCCATTGACCATTTCAAGGGTGCGCTGAATAACTCACCCAAGTTCGAGCTTGAGGAAGATCAGGGCTATACACCTACTATCACCGAGAAGGACGACTGCTGGGAGATCCTGAGCGGCGATACCAAGGTGGTTATCGGCAAGTTTAACTGGACAGTTCAGTATTATTATAAGGACAAGAGGCTCACAGGCGGCGCATGGAGAAGTGCATCCGTTATCAAGGAGAGCAAGTTCAAGACCTCTGCACGCCTAAACTCCATGCAGGACGATACCTTCTGGAGCTATCCTCAGGACGAGAGAGGCACCTTTATCCGTGAGCAGTTCACAATGAACGTCGGTGAATATTTCTACGGCTTCGGTGAGAAGTTCACACCCTTTGTAAAGAACGGTCAGAACGTTGAAACATGGAATTCCGACGGCGGAACCTGCTCCGAGCAGTCCTATAAGTGCATCCCCTTCTATGTATCCTCCACAGGCTACGGCGTTCTGGTAAATTCCTCCGATAAGGTATCCTTCGAGGTATGCTCCGATACGGTTTCCAAGGTATCCTTCACCGTTCCCGGAGAGAGACTTGAGTATTTCATCATCGGCGGCGCAGATATTCCCGAGGTGCTTTCAAATTACACTACCCTTTCAGGCAAGCCTGCCCTTCCTCCGGCATATACCTTCGGTCTCTGGCTCACCACCTCCTTCACAACAAATTATGACGAGGAAACAGTTACCTCCTTTATTGACGGCATGGCTGAGAGAGATATTCCTCTCCAGGTGTTCCACTTCGACTGCTTCTGGATGAAGGAATTCCAGTGGTGCGATTTCGAGTGGGATAAGAGACAGTTCCCCGACCCCGCAGCAATGCTCAATAGACTCAAGACCGATAAGAACCTTGAGATCTGCGTCTGGATAAATCCCTATATCGCACAGCGCTCCAAGCTCTTTGACGAGGGCGTAGAGGGCGGATATTTCATCAAGAATCCCGACGGCAGCGTGTTCCAGGCAGAGCTCTGGCAGCCCGGAATGGCGATCGTTGACTTTACCAATCCCGCAGCCTGCGAGTGGTATGCTTCCAAGCTCAGAGTTCTCTGCGAAATGGGCGTAAACTGCTTCAAAACCGACTTCGGCGAGAGAATACCCACCAATGTTAAGTATTTCGACGGCTCCGACCCCATCGCAATGCACAATTACTATACATATCTCTACAATAAGACCGTATTCAACGTACTGAAAGAATATTACGGCGAGAATAAGGCTTGCCTCTTTGCCCGCTCCGCAACCGTCGGCGGACAGAAATTCCCCGTACATTGGGGCGGCGACTGCTCTGCCGAATACACCTCCATGGCAGAGACTATCCGCGGCGGACTTTCCCTCTGTATGTCGGGCTTCGGCTTCTTCAGCCACGATATGTCGGGCTTTGAGGCAACAGCACCCGCAGATATCTATAAGAGATGGGCAGCCTTCGGTCTTCTTTCAACACATTCCCGTCTCCACGGAAACTCCTCCTATCGTGTTCCCTGGCTCTTCGATAAGGACGGCTCCACCGAGTGCGTTGACGTTCTCCGCTTCTTCACCAAGCTCAAGGGCAGACTCATGCCATATATCTGGGCACAGGCTGTCAAGACCCATGAGACAGGCGTTCCTATGATGAGAGCAATGGTTATCGACTTTGCAAATGAGCCCGCCTGCCTTACTCTTGATAAGCAGTATATGTTCGGTGAGAATATCCTGGTTGCGCCTATCCTCAACGATCAGGGAACAGTTGAATTTTACGTTCCCGAGGGAACATGGACAGATATCATCAGCGGACAGGTTTACGAGGGCGGCAAATTCTATACTCAGAAGTACGATTATTTCGGACTTCCCTGCCTTGCAAAGCCCGGCAGTATAATCGGTTACGGCAGCTTCGAGAGAGATTTCGAGTATGATTATCTTGAGGGCACCGAGTTTGTAATCTATGCACCCGAGGAGGGGGTAAAGACAAGCGCAAAGGTTTACGATACCGAAGCAAATCAGGTATTCGAGATCTCCGCAGTCCGTCACGGCGACAGCGTAGAGGTATCCTATACCAATACCGATAAGAGCTTCTCGGTAAAGGTAGCAGGCGGCGAGGCTGTAAAGGTAAACCCCACAGCAGAAGGCAAGGTAATAATCAAGCTTTGATAAAAAACTAAACTCATTTGGACGGCTTCGGCATAAATTTGCCGAAGCCGTTTTGAAAAATCGGGGTGATGGGATGAATTTTGCGGAATATCCTCTTGGAACTGAAAAAATCAGGCTGCCCTATGTGGTCTGCGGGATAGGCACCTCCGATAAGCAGAATCACATTATCAGGGAGCAGGGAATGTGCGTTCATCAGCTGATGTTCACCGTATCGGGATGCGGAACAGTCCGCTGTCAGGGAAAGGAATATGACCTTCCCGCAGGAATGGCAGTGATCCTTCCGCAGGGGATAGCCCACGAGTATTATCCCCATGAGGGAGCGGACTGGGGTGTCAGCTGGGTGATCTTTTCGGGGGATGGGATCGGCTCGGTTCTGGAATATTACGGACTTGACGGCTCTGCGCCCATAAAGCTGTCCTCACTGATGCTGATGGAGGACCTGTTCCACCGCTGCTCGGGAATAATCAGAACCAAGGATAAGCTGTGTATCCACAGGGCTTCACCCCTGCTCTGCGAGATGATAAACGAGCTGTATCTGTCAACGGCAGTGGAGGAAAGGGAGAAAAGGGATAATTTGCGGGCATTGTCCGAAGCGGTGGAATATATCCACAAAAATTATGCTAAGGAGATCACCCTTGATGAGCTGTCGGAGCTTTCGGGAGTAGGCAGGGAATATTTCTGCACCCTTTTCCGCAGAAAAACGGGAATGAGGCCCTTTGAATATATCGCTATGATACGGATAAGGGAGGCAAAAAAGCTGCTGACATATACAGATCTGCCAGTAGCGGAGATAGGCAGACAGGTGGGCTATGCCGACAAGAGTTATTTCGGTCACGTTTTCAAGCGTTATTCGGGGATGTCGCCAACCTCCTTCAGGGGGTACTGATATGGCTTCAAGAATAATGCATCTTGCCATGGGAAGGGAGCTTCTGAGGCAGATGCAAATGGAAAACAGCGAGAGATTTCTTATAGGAATGCTGCTCCCCGACGCAATAATTTCGGGAGACAAGAAAACTTTGGGAACTCACTATGACCGAATGACCGACAGCACCCATAAGGTGATGGATTTTTATAGGTTTTACGATGAATTTGAGGATAAGATGCTTACAGACAGCCTGTATCTGGGCTATTATCTGCATCTGATCGAGGACTGCATTTTCCGAAAATATATCTATTACGGACTGGGGCTTCTTGAAATGAGAGGTAAAAGCGGCTTTCTCGAGGAGCTTTATAAGGACTATCACAGCGTAAACGGATATATCGTAAAAGCATATAAAATAACCTCCCTGCCCGAAGCCCCGAAGGACATGGACAGGGAGGATATCAACAGGATATATCCCTTTGAAACGGATATTTTTCTAAGGGAAATGGCGGAGGACATGAGGGATATTTATAATAATAACGAGAAATTTTTCAATGCACGCAATGCCGATGAGGTAATAAGACAGTGCGTGGAAATATGTTTTTCCGAAGCAAATGCCCTGAAAAGAGGCGGGCATTATACCTCACCCGAGGAATATGTCTGGGAGGTCAGAATGTAATATCAAACCGCTTTCCCTGAGAAAAAAGCACGCCGTCAGTGAGCTTTATCCGCAGAATAACAGTGTTTTTGTCATTAAAATCAACGTGTCCGTTGTCTATCCATTCATAAAAAACCGTTCTCAGCTTATCGGATGTGGAGCGGTTTTCCTCATTGCCGATGAAGCCCAGATTTTCCGCAGTGCCGTGAGCGGTGAACCATTCGCCCGAAACAGCCGCAAGGGGATTATTCTCAAGCTGCTTCATCTTGTCGGAAAGAGCATAGGTGATAATGTAAAAGGAGCCGTTTTCATAAAAAGCATTAACGTTTCTCACATGGGGACAGTTATTTTCACAGGTGGCAAGGGCGATAACATTATCGCAGCCAAAGCGTTCATCCAGAATTTTTTCCCAATCGTTCACAGTGATTCCTCCCGATTTATAATAAATTCAATTATATTATATCATCAAATAAGAATTAAGTCAATAAATGTCTAAAAAAAATTATAATAATAGTTGATTTTTGCATTGAAATATGGTATAATTTAACAAGATAAACCGAAAAAATCATTATGTTAGGATATATCATTATGGTGATCGCATATTATACGGGTGCCCTTGCGCTTTCCTTTATATGTTTTATGATATTGTGGACAATAGGTCATAAGCAGAGCATTTCATCCATTCTGATGGCATTCACCTGCGTTATTATAAACAATGCAGCCTATCTTGCGCTGGCAATGGCAAAAAACACGGAGGAAGCGCTCCTTGCCAACAGATTCATCTATCTTGCCTCAGTATTTCTGCCGCTGTTCCTGCTGACGACCATCTGTCAGCTTCTCAGAATACGGATCGGTCACAGAAAGATGCTGATCCTGACGGCAATAAATTTTGCAATGCTTTTCTGCACATGGTCAACAGGCTATACCGACTGGTATTACAAATCAGCGTCCATAGATACCTCAGGCGGCTTTACCTTGCTTGTAAAGGAATACGGCACTCTCCATTGGCTGTATATTTTATTTCTTATCGGCTATGCCGCAGCAATGCTTACAATAATGATAGTAGCCCTGTTCAGGCAGCAAAGGTGTTCCTATAAATATTCGTCGGTGCTGATAGCGTCGGTGATCGTGACCTATGCTTCTTATTTTCTGCAGCGGCTGACAGATCTGAGCATTGATCTGACGGTGTATATTTACCTGATCGTAGAAATAGTGGTGCTGCTGATATTCAGGCGTATCGTAATGTACGACGTGTCAAAAATGGTTTCGGACAATCTTGAGCAGTCGGAAAACAGCGGATATGTCATATTCAACAGGAAAAAGCAGTTCATGGGCTGCAATATGGCAGCAAAGCGGTTTCTTCCCGAGCTGAAGAGCCTGCTTATCGACCATACCATACCCGAGGAAAACGAATATCTTTACGATAATATCGGGCTGAATCTCAGGGATGAGAGCAGATATGTCTTTTACCTCAAGCGGGACGTGAGGGAATTTAAAATATCCATAAGCCCCGCCTATTCCGAGAATAAATCGGAATGGACAGGCTATGTGGTGGAAATAGCGGACGATACGGGTCAGCGGGATTATATCCATCTGCTGGATAATTATAACGACGAGCTTTCAAGATCCGTAAAGGAGCAGACCGCCCATATCAGAAAAATGCAGGATAAGCTTATTCTTGGCATGGCGGATATGGTCGAGGGCAGGGATAAAAGCACAGGAGGACATATCAGGCGCACAAGCGAGGTCATCGGGATATTTACGGAGTATCTTCGCAGGGGTAATAGCGGGATAAAGCTGTCGGATGAATTTCTGGACAATGTGATAAAGGCAGCGCCCATGCACGATCTGGGAAAGATAGCCATTGACGATGAGATACTCAGGAAGCCGGGAAAATTCACTCTGGATGAATTTGAGATAATGAAGACCCACGCCGCAAAGGGAGCGGAGATAATCAGGAAGATACTTGACGGCGCAGAGTCGGATGAATTTTCGGAAATAGCAGTAAATATTGCCCATTACCACCATGAAAAATGGAACGGAAAAGGCTATCCCGACAATCTTTCGGGGGAAGCAATCCCCGTGGAGGCAAGGATAATGGCATTGGCGGACGTGTTTGACGCACTTGTCAGCAAGAGGTGCTATAAGGAAGCAATGAGCTTTGAAAGAGCCTTCGGGATAATCGAGGAATCCTTAGGGGAGCATTTTGACCCCGTGCTTGGCAGAGAATTTATAAAATGCCGTCCCATGCTTGAAGAATATTATGGAGAAATATTAAAATCGTGTGATACGGTATAAAAACAGGGCTTGCCGACGCAAATCGGCAAGCCCTGTTTTTATATTTTTTCAATTACCAGCACCCTGATAAGATTGTTGACATCATCCAGGGGGAGATTATTGATGTAAATACGGTCGGTTTTCAGCCGCACACGCATCATCACTTCTTTTTCAAAGGAATCCTCGGGGGAATATCCCAGCATTTCGAGTGTCTCCTCAAGATTATCCACCGCAAACCAGAGCTTTCGTCCGTCGGTGGATGCTTTCGGAAATTGAGAAGCGTCATTGGGAACAAAAGCAGCCTCAAGCTCGTCTGTCAGGTCACTGATGTGAATGGTGAGATTTCCCTCAAATTCTCTCTCTTCGGAGGAAAAGCGGGACTGAAAGGAGCCTGTGTCATTTGAAAACATAAGAAAGCTGTCCATAGTCCAGCCCAATATCACATCGCCCTCCTTGAGTGTGACAGACTCACCGCTGCCGTCCGCAGGGCGGAAGGTAAGCTCCTTGCCCTCTGTAAGAGGGATGACCCTGTTGACCATCGCCCCCGAATTATCGGGGCGTTCCTCGTGCTCCACAAAAAAGGTGGATTTAGCGGAGAATTTTATTTCGGGAAGCTCCTCTTCCTCTGGAACGGTGGTGACAGAAGCTGAGGAGGTGTCGGGAGAAAGGGAAGCAGCGGACTCCGTTTCCTCAGAGCCTTCATTTTTTGCGCAGCCGCAGAAAAGAAGCGCAGCAGCCAAGGCAAATAAAAAATTTTTCTTCATATATAAGAACCGCCCTTTTTAATCATATGAAAATCTGTAGGTGTAGGCATTTCCGATTTTACCCGTCCTTGAGACAACACCGCCCCGAAACAGAGCGGAAAGCGCCATTGAAGCCGTCTCACGGGAAATCCCCGCCCTTTGGGACAGAATTTCCGTAGTAAAATCCTCCTCAAAAAGACATGGGATAAGCTTTTCCCAGTCATGAAGGCATTTAATGGAGATCTCGTCAACGAGCGCCGTAGGAACACGGTCGATCACCGAAAGCCTGCCCCGCCGCCTTTTCTTCCGACCCACGCTTTCGGGAGGGACACGAAGCTCGTCCGCCTCGAGAAGAACGATGATAAAGCTGAGATTATCATGGGTAAGGAACTTTGAAATGGGAAAAAGGTTTCGGAAAATCTCATAAGCCGTCTCTTTGACGGGAGATGTGCGGCGGCTTATAACTTCCCCCGTTTCGCCGTCAAGTGTAACTATCCGCTTTTTAACGAAAACGGGAAAGACCACCGTTACCCTTGAAATGGGAAGAAACGCATCCAGCTTGTCCGAAAGGGAGGAAAAATGCCCCGTCTGAATTTCGATAATGCCGTTTTTCCCCACAATATCCGCAATATAGCCGCCGATCTTCTGTTCCTGGGAATCGTGATATGGTTCGTAATAATTTTTCAGTACCGCATGAACGCTTTTTTCGCCCTTGGTGCCAATTCCCTTAATAAGCCTGCCGCCCGAATAAACGGTGCGGCAGGCTTCATCAAATTTCAGAATATCAGCCATTTTTGTCCTCGGAGGAGGGCTTCATCAGAGCGGCATTGATATCGGGATATCTCCATTCAAAGGTGTTTCTGTCAAATAAACCGAAGTTTTCGCCATTGCCCACAAATGCGTTGTTGTCCCACCAGCAGATGGGGATACCTGCGTCGTGAGCAGCAGCAGCGTAGTATTCTGCACAGGCAGCACGAGGCTCGGTGTTCATTCTGTTGCGAGTGCCCATTTCACCGATTATAACGGCAATGCCCTTGTCAATGTAGCGGTCCTTGAGATTAGCGATCAGATAGTCGATATCACGGGTGTCGGCAGCATTGTCGGCGCTCCATTCCTTAGTGCCCTGAGCATTGTCGGCAAGAGCGAAGGTGTAGGGAAGATATGCATGGATGGAAACGATCACCTTGTCATCCTCGGGAACAGCAAAATCATTCAGAACATTGTCCCCCGATGAAGCGGCATAGGGAGTGACCATCAGATGACGGAGCTTGTTGTTGCCGCCCGAATTTCTGACAGTCTCCACAAAGGCGGCATTCCAATGATTGATGACCTCTCTTGCCTCGGCATTTCCGCCGTTCCATTCGGATGGGTCGCCCTTGAGACGAGGCTCGTTAAGACCCTCGAAAATAAGCTTTTCGTTGTATTCCTTGAAATTGTCGGCTATCTGAGTCCAGAGCGCAACGAGGATCTCCTGAGCGGCAGCCTCATTTTCGTATGTAGGCATATGCCAGTCCTCGTGGTGGAGATTGAGGATAACGAACATATCATTTTCAATGCCGTAATCAACAATCTCATTGACCCTTGCCATCCAGGCGGGGTCGATCTTGTAATCGGGACCCTCCCCGAATTTGCCCTCCCAGGTAACGGGAACACGAAGGAAATCAAAGCCCTGAGCGGCAACATTGTCTATCATAGCCTTGGTGGTAACGGGCTGACCCCAGGCAGTCTCCCAGTCGGAGGGAAGCTCGGTGCCCTTGGGATTATTGATAACGGAATCCAGCGTGTTGCCCAGATTCCAGCCAACGTGCATCTCCTTAATAAGCTCGGTGGAGGGGATATCCCTCATGGGAGCCGCCTGAACAGCGGAAGTCTCCTCAGCAGCGGGAGAATCGGACTTGCCTGCGCAGGCAGAAAGGGGCATGAGCATAACAGCAGCAGCCATCAAAGCTGCGATAGTTTTTGAAAATCTCAAATTTATTCCGTCCTTTCGATATGTAATATGCTTATATTGTATAACAAATTCCACGAAATGTCAAGCAGAAAAGCCGCCCGCAGAATCAGCGGACGGCAGAAAAGCAGTAAACTCATCCAAGCCTGAGCATTTCGTCAATGCATACCTTAGCCTTGAGTCTTGTTTCCTCGGGGAGAATGATCTCCTCGCCGTCAGTGCCCTCAAGGCAGTGGAGCACATCGGTGATGGAGGTGATCTTCATATTATGGCAGAAGCAGTCCTTAGAAAGAGCGTAGAACATCTTGTCGGGACATTCGATGCTCAGATGCTGAACGATGCTGTTTTCGGTGCCGATAATAAATTCCTTAGCGGAGCTTTTCTTTGCAAAATCCATAATACCCGTGGTGCTGCCCGCATAATCAGCCATAGCGGTAACAGCGGGCTGACATTCGGGGTGAAGGAGCACAAGGGCATCCGGATGAGCCTCCTTAGCCTTCTGAACTTCTTTAACAGTGATTCGTGCATGGGTTGGACAGCCGCCGCTAATAAATTTGAACTGCTTTTCGGGTATCTGCTTTGCAACGTAATCGCCTAAATTGCAGTCGGGGATAAAAAGGATCTTGTCAGCGTCCATCTTCCTGATGATATCCACAGCTGAGGAAGAGGTAACGCAGACATCGCAGAGGGTCTTAAGCTCAGCGGTGGTGTTTATGTAGGCAACGGTCTTGTAGCCCTTGTACATATCCTGAAGCTGACGGAGCATATCCACGTCAAGCTGCTCCGCCATGGGGCAGCCCGCCTCGGAACGGGGCAGATAAACCTTTTTTTCGGGAGAAAGGATCTTGCAGGTCTCCGCCATAAAGCGAACGCCGCACATGATAACTCCCTCGCAGTCAGTCGCAGCAGCCTTCTGGGCAAGTCCGAAGGAATCTCCCGTAAAATCAGCGATCTCAAGAATATCGTGAGTCTGGTAGCAGTGAGCGAGAATACAGATGTTCTTTTCTTTTTTCAGCTTGATTATCTTTTCCTGAATATCCTTTATCATAAAAAACAACTCCAATGGGGTGAACAGTATATTTATAATTTATATTATACCATTTTACCGCATTTTTTTCAAGCCAAAACGGTAAATATAATTTTACAGAGAATTTACCGAAACCCCGTCAAAAAACGGTAAAAATGTACAAAACCCGCCTTAATATTCTGCCGTATAGAAATACGAAGCGGAAAACTATGCAAAATATATATAGAATTTTTTCTTGGGCTGTGCTATAATATAATAATAAACTTTAATGAGAAATAAGGAGAACAAATGGAATATAAAATCAACTGGGACTGCTGTGAGGGAGTATTTGCAGTACCCGACGCAGCTGCAGATGGACTAAAGCTTGCAAGCGGAAAGGCAGTCAAGGTGCTTGTATATTTTATGAAATACCGCAGCCTGCCCGAGCGTCCCGAGGATATCGGAGTGACAGCGGAGGATGCGGAGGACGCCCTGTCCTATTGGGAGCAGCTTGGAATACTGAAAAAAGCGGGAAGCGAAACGGTACAGACACCGAAGCCCGCTTCCGAGAATGACGCAAAGCCATGTGAGCCCGTTCGGATCATAGCCCCGCCGCCGGAGCCGAAGGCTGCCGAGAAAAAGCCTGTGATAAAGTCCGTAAAGGCGCTGCTGCCCACGGAAATAGCCGAGCGGATAGAGCAGTCCGAGGAAATAGCCTTTCTTTTCAGAAGCGCAGAGCAGAGCCTTGGTCGGGTGCTTACCTTTGACGATCAGCGGACAATACTGTGGTTTTACGATCATCTTGGAATGTCGGCAGATATCATAATCATGCTCATAGCCTACTGCTGTTCGGTGGGCAGGGGAAATATGGGAAAGATAGAAAAGATCGCCGTAGAGTGGCATGAGAAGAATATAACCACCCATGAGCAGGCGGAAAATGAGATACTTTCCATGCAGAAGGCATTTTCCTTTGAGGGAAAGGTGCAGTCAAGGCTGAAGCTCCAGAGCAAGCTCACGGATTCCCAGAAGAAGTACATAGATTCATGGTCGGGAATGGATATCACTATAGATATGGTTGAGCTTGCCTATGATAAGACCGTTGACGGCATCGGCAAGCCCTCCTTCAATTATATGGATAAAATACTCAGAAAGTGGCATGAAAACGGCATAACAAACGTGACCGCCGCCGCAGAATTTGACGAGCGAACAAAGCCTGTGAGAAAGACGGAGAAAAAAGCCGCAGCGGAAGCAAAGCCCTCCGCAGCGCCCTCCTACGATCTTGATCTGCTGTTTGAGCACGCTCTGAAAACCACTCCCACAGTCAAGAAAAACGGAGAGGAGGCAAGATGATGACCCGAACCGAAATACGCCATAAGGCGAATGAAGAAATGGAAAGGCGGAAGCTGAGAGCAGAAAACGAAGCCGCCGACAGACAGCGGGAAATATATGCAAAGATACCCGAGATAGGGGAAATACGGCGAATGCTTGCCCATACCGCCACCGAGTTATCCCGAATGATAATCGGCAGAAAGGGCGATTACAAGGAAAATTTCGAGAAGCTCCGCAGGAATAATCAGGACGGCGCAAATATGATAAAGGAGCTTTTAAGATCAAAGGGTTATCCCGAGGATTATCTTGAAACACATTACCGCTGCAAGGTGTGCAATGATACAGGATATACCGAAAGGGAGATGTGCGACTGCATGAAGCGGCTTATAAGCAAAATAGCCGCCGAGGAGCTTAATCGCTCCGCCAATCTTCCCGACGCAGATTTCGCCCATTTCAGCCTTGAATATTACAGAGGAATCACAATTGACGGAATAGACTGCTATAGCCTGATGTCAAAAAATCTGAGCTTCTGCAGAGAATATGCAGCGCTGTTTACCGAAAGCTCCGACAGTCTTTTAATGCTTGGAAAAACGGGAGTAGGCAAGACCCATCTGTCCATGTCCATCGCCAAGGAGGTTATTGAAAAGGGCTATAACG
Organism: Oscillospiraceae bacterium; assembly: GCA_022787085.1. Classification (GTDB taxonomy): domain Bacteria; phylum Bacillota; class Clostridia; order Oscillospirales; family Ruminococcaceae; genus Huintestinicola. Next base: position 44,705 of record JALFVE010000033.1, read on the forward strand.
TGATATACGGCTCTGTGATAAATCTCCTCAGAAGCATAGAAAAGGAGCATTTCAGCAGAGGCGAACAGGTGAGCGATACCCTTGAGAGCGTGTGCAGCTGCGACCTGCTAATATTTGACGACTTAGGCTCGGAGCATCACACCCCCTTTTACGAATCCACTCTCTATAATATCATCAACACCCGCATAAACACAGGCAAGCCCATAATAATAAGCACCAATCTCACAAAAGAGGAGCTTGCATCGACCTATAACGAAAGAATAATCTCAAGAATTTTCTGCTGCTGCACCCTGCTCCTTTTCGCAGGACGTGACGTAAGGCAGCTTAAAAGGATAAACGGATAAGGAGGATAATCATGTTAACAGTATTAAAGATCAAATTCGAGCGTTTTATTAAGTCACTGGATGTGAATGTAACCATTAAAAAGCGTGAGCTGGTGCTGGCGATCGCCGCCTGCACACTGCTGGGCATTGTGATCGGTGCCCTTTTCAGCCCCCGAAAGAGTACTGTCATCGGCAGCTACAACAGTGCCGACAATAACAGCTGCGGCAGCAGCGACGAAAACGAGGAAGAATAAAAAATGAGGGACTTCGGGAAAAATAACCGAAGTCCCTTGCTTATTCGCAATACTCTTCATACAGAAAATTAAACACCGCCTCAAGATTTTCGCTGCTGTATTCAACCTCTTTTGACCATAAACAAGCAGCGTCCAAAATGCTCATAAAGCAGCCTCTTTGAATAAGTGCTATCATCTGAGCCGAAAAGATCGCAAAAGCGGGTTTAAGAAATATAATCTCATCCGGCTCCGCTTTCAAAAAATATCTGAAAATAAAGTAGGACAGTATGTTTTTATATTTTGCAGTATCCGAGAAATCAAGATCAATATCCGCAGAAAGCCGGTTGCAGACATCATTCCACCTGTCATTAATGGGTTCGAGAGAGAGAAGCATGGAAACAGCCTTTTCGGTGAATTTGCGGGAGCGGAGCATACCCACTTTGTTGGGATAGTAGCCCGTCAAATCATTCCCCACCTCAGCCGAATAAAACAGCAGATTTTGGCATACAGAAAAAATATCCTTACCGTTTTCAATTATTTTAAATAGATCCGACCTGATATCAAGCAAACGGAGGCGGAACGTATCCAAAGGTTCACTTTCACTGTCCTCGGAGCGGAGAATGTGCAGCCCGAAGGGCTTATCGCTGTTAATAATGATACGGGCAGCCTCCTCGCAGCAAAGCCCGATGCCCATTTCGCATCTTTCCCCGAACCATTCCCTGAAACGTGGGTGAAGCGAGCATATCTCGCAAAGCATATCCTCACCGCCCGAAAGAATAAGCCTGCAAAGGTTGTTATCGTTCAGAAAGGGGCACCTGTCACCCGACGCAAGAGTAAAGCAGTCCGAGCCGTCCTCGGAGCGGGTAATATTCGTACGCAGCTCATCACCGAGAGGACCGTCAAGCTTTAAGTATTTCTCAAGGGTCACGCTGTCAATGTCGATTTCCCAGCCAATGCAGCAGTTGTCATTACAATCCGAGCCAATGCAGGAAAAATCCTCGTAATAGTCGGGAACAAAAATATCCATATCAAAAATCCCCCTTTGATAAAAATTATAATAGCATAAATCCTCCGTACTGTCAATAAATTATTTTTTGAGTATAATAATACAAAAAATCTCAAAAAAGCACTTGATTTTTTGTTTGATAAGTGGTAATATAGGAAATGTATATGAATAAGTGTTTATTTCTTAATAAAAATGTGATATAATTGGCTGTAAATGATTTTATATATGGAGGATAATATCTATGAAAGCAGTAATCACCGTAATCGGAAAGGACGCAGTGGGCATTCTTGCAAAGGTAAGCGCTATCTGTGCCGAGAATAACGCCAACGTTATCGAAGTGACCCAGAGCGTATTGCAGGATATGTTTGCAATGATAATGCTTGTGGATATCACAAAGATGAGCAATGATTTTGTGGCATTGCAGGATAAGCTCACAGATCTCGGAGACAGTCTGGGACTGAAGATACACACCATGCATGAGGATATTTTCAATACCATGCACAGAATATAACATGGGGAGAATGTACTTATGCTAAATGTTTACGATATACTTGAAACCATCCGAATGATACAGGACGAGTGCCTTGATATCAGAACAATAACCATGGGAATATCTCTTATGGACTGCATCGACAGCGATATCGACAGAGCCTGTGAAAAGGTCTATGAGAAGATAACCCGCTGTGCAGGAAAGCTTGTAAAGACAGGCGAGGAGATAGAAAAGGAATACGGTATTCCTATTATAAATAAGAGAATATCCGTAACCCCCATCGCAATAGTATCCGCAGCCTGCAATGCAAGCCCCGTAAAATTTGCGCTGACAATGGAAAGAGCCGCAAAGGAGTGCGGAGTAAACCTTATCGGCGGATATTCCGCGCTTGTGCAGAAGGGCTTTTCCGCAGGAGATGAAAGGCTTATCCGTTCAATACCCGAAGCCCTTGCATCAACCACCTGCGTGTGCTCTTCGGTAAATATCGGCTCCACCAAAACGGGAATCAATATGGACGCCGTAAAGCTCATGGGAAATATTGTCAGAGAATCTGCGGAAGCAACGGTGGATAATCAGTGCTTCGGCGCAGCAAAGCTTGTGGTATTCTGCAACGCAGTAGACGATAATCCCTTTATGGCAGGCGCATTCCATGGCGTGGGCGAGCCTGACTGCATAATAAACGTGGGCGTTTCGGGACCCGGAGTAGTCCGCTCCGCACTTTCAAAATACCCCGACGCAGATATCAACGAGCTTGCGGATATAATCAAAAAGACTGCATATAAAATAACAAGAGTAGGTCAGCTTGTAGGCGTAAGAGCCTCCGAGAAGCTGGGCGTGCCCTTCGGAATAGTAGACCTATCCCTTGCACCCACTCCCGCAGTAGGCGACAGCGTAGCCTATATCCTTGAGGAGATGGGTCTGGAGAAGTGCGGCTGCGCAGGAACAACAGCCTGCCTTGCAATGCTCAATGATGCCGTTAAAAAGGGCGGCGTAATGGCTTGCTCAAGAATAGGCGGACTTTCGGGTGCATTTATCCCCGTTTCGGAGGATGCAGGAATGATAGCCGCAGCAGAAAGCGGCTCCCTGCTTATCGAAAAGCTTGAGGCAATGACCGCAGTATGCTCTGTGGGACTTGATATGATAGTTATCCCGGGTGATACTCCCGCAGAAGTCATTTCGGGAATAATCGCAGACGAAGCGGCAATTGGCATGGTAAACTGCAAGACCACCGCCGTAAGAGTAATTCCCGCCATAGGCTGCAAGGAGGGAGATGTCCTCGACTGGGGCGGACTTTTCGGAAAGGGTCCCGTAATGAAGGTAAACACCTATTCCCCCTCCAAATTCATCAACCGCGGAGGACAGATACCCGCACCGCTTCACAGCCTTAAAAACTGATTATAAGGAGAACAGCAATGGACGATATAATCAAGTCGATAATCGAGATCGACAGGGGAGCGTCAAAGCGAATCGAGGAAGCCGAAAAGCAGAAGCTCCGAATGATCGAGGAGGCAAGAGCAGAGGAGGAGCGTATAATAGCAGCCGCCCTCGAAGCAAAGAAAGCCGAGCTTGCTGAGCTTGAAAAGGAAGAGCTTAATAAGACCAACGCCAGGATCTCCGAGCTTATGCAGGAAAAGAATGAAAAGCTTGAAGCCATGAAGCAGAGCTTCGAGAAAAATTCCGACAAATGGTGTGAGGAGATCTTCAAAGCCGTTATCTCCATATAAAAAAGCGAGCATATAAGAGGGGAGGGATACCGCCTTGATGAATAAAAAAAGCCGAGGCAGGCGAAATCTTAACGCCACAGTGGCAAAAATGCACGCCGTTTACGGAAAAAGGCTCAAGCAGGAGGATTATTCGGCGCTGCTCAGCTGTACCTCTGTATCCGACGCAGCGGGATATTTAAAGCGAAGCACCTATTTCAGCCGAGCACTGGAGGGAGTGGATACGGAGAATATCCACCGAGGGAATCTGGAAAATATACTGCGCAGAAGCCTTATCGAGAATTATTTCCGAATAATCGGCTTTGAGAAGATAGGCGGGGATGAGTTTTACAATTTCATTATTGTAAAGACGGAAATTGACGAGATACTCATCTGTATCCTCCATCTTAATGCGGGAACAGGCGACCATATCACTACGCTGCCCATCTATATGAATAAATATACCTCCTTTAATTTAATGGAGCTTGCAAGGGTGGGGAGCTATGACGAGCTTCTGAGCCTGACTGAGAAAACGCCCTATTACAGCATATTAAAGGCAAATAAGCCCGATGAAAGCGGGCATATCAACTATCCCGCCATCGAGCTGAAGCTGAGGACATATTATTCCAACCGCCTTGCGGAATCACTGAAAAAATTCGGCGGGGAAACGGAAAAGCGGCTGAGAAGCTATATCGGCACCCAGATAGATATGATAAATATCATCAACAGCTATCGGATGAAGCGGTATTTCAACGCCGATTCCGAGGAGATAAAATCCCGAATGATACCCATCTATATGCGGATACCCGAGCAGAAAATGGACGAGCTTTACAGTGCAAGGGACGATAAGGATTTTCTTGAAAAGCTTTCAAAAACCTATTACGGCAGAGAAATAACGGAAAAGGGCTTTGATATGAAAAATCCGGAAATGTCGCTGGTGCAGTTCAGATTTTTGCAGACGAAGCGGGCATTTTCCCGCTCCACCACAGCGCCTGAGTGCTTCTATACCTTTATCCAGCTATCGGAGATAGAGGTAAAGAACATCATCAGGATAATCGAGGGAATAAGATATTCACTTCCCACAAAGGAAATTGCCGAGCTTATCATAACCTGAGAAGCTCTGTAAATAAACAGACAGAAAGGACGGTGCGTCTGTAAAAATGTCATCTATAGAAAAAATGATGTTCGCAGATATAGCGGGCGTCGAATCCGACCTTGACGCTGTTCTTGACATCATCAGCTCCTGCGGCTGCTTCCACATGGAAAATGCGGCAGCCGTTCATGTAAGCGGAGCAAAGAATACCGCAAAGAGGGAAAATCCCTATACGGCACCTTTGAAAATGCTTGCGGAAATAGGTACGCTGACGGGAATAAAGCTTGAACGAGCGGATTCAAGCGAGATCAGGGACAGCGATGCAGAGAAGGTCCGAACGGATATCAGTTCCATACGAAACCGTGTCCAGAAGCTGAAAGCGGAGGTCAAGAAGGCGTCGGACAATATGAATGCCCATAACATGGCGCTGGAGCAGGTGCTTCACCTCAGCGGAGGAGAAGGTGTAGGGGCACTGAGCGTAGATATCGAGCAGATATTTGCCTGCAAGCATATCAAGGTGCGTTTCGGACGGCTTCCCGTTGACAGCTATGAAAAGCTTTCCTTCTATGAGGACAGGAATTTCTATTTCCTTGCCTATGGCAGAGATAAGGAATATACCTATGGCTTCTGCTTTGCCCCCGAATCGGAGTCGGAGGAGATAGACGGGATACTTGATTCGCTGTATTTTGACAGGATAAGGCTTCCTGATTTCGTCCACGGAAGTGCGGAGGACGCAGCGGACTCTCTGAAGAAAAATGTGGAAGAAGATAAGGCAGAGCTTGAAAAACGGAAAAAAGCTCTGGCGGATTATATCGAGGAAAAGCGTGAGGTCCTGAATAAATACTTCACCAAGCTAAAAACCATGCATGACACCTTTGAGCTGCGTGAAAAGGTGATGATGATAAGGGATAAATTCTATATCGTGGGATTTGTTCCCGAGCGTGATTCTGAGCGGTTCAGGAAGTATTTCGAGGGGCTGAAAACCGTATCTCTGGTAATGAAGCCATGTTCTGAAAACGGCGAGATCGAGACGCCCGTAAAGCTTCGGAACAATAAATTTGCGGAGCCCTTCTCCATGTTTGTTGACCTCTACGGACTTCCCGCCTATAACGATATAAACCCCACCAATTTTGTAGCCATAACCTACACGCTCCTTTTCGGAATAATGTTCGGCGATCTGGGGCAGGGGCTTGTAATAAGCCTGCTGGGACTGCTGCTTTGGAAATGGAAGAAAATGACGCTGGGCAGAATAATGGAGCGTCTGGGCATATCCAGTATGATATTCGGAACGCTGTACGGCAGCGTGTTCGGATATGAAGAGCTGCTTGACCCCATGTATGAAAGCATGGGAATAAGCTTTCTGCCCTTCAAAGCGATACACAGCATAAATAACGTGCTGTATACGGCGATCGGCATAGGAATATTCATTATCATAATCTCCGTGATCGTCAATATGATAATGGGACTCAAGGATAAGGATTATACAAGAGCGCTGTTTTCAAATAACGGACTTGCAGGACTTGTATTCTACTGTTCACTGCTGATGCTTCTCCTGGGCGGAATGTTGGGACTTAACGTGGGCGGAACGGTATATGTTATCTGCCTCATCGTCCTGCCGCTGGTGATAATGTTCCTTAGAGAGCCTCTTGGCGACCTTGTAAAGGGAAAAGGCTTCCATATCCACGAAAGCCTCGGGGATTTTATCGCAGCAAACTTCTTTGAGTGCTTTGAATTTCTGCTGGGCTATGCCACAAATACGCTGTCCTTTGTCAGAGTAGGCGGCTTTGTGCTTTCCCATGCGGGAATGATGTCAGTGGTGCTTGCCCTTGCGGAGATGTCGGGGGGAATGTCACCCATTGTAATGATACTGGGAAATCTCTTTGTGATCGCCCTTGAGGGACTTCTTGTGGGAATACAGGTACTGAGACTTGAGTTCTATGAGATGTTCTCCCGCTACTATACAGGCGGCGGCAAGGCGTTCAAGCCCGTCAGCATAAACTATGATGAAATAATAGAATAAAAAATTTTGGAGGAAATCAATATGTATATTTTCTTACTTCCCCTTGCAATTGTAGTTCTTCTTGCACTCCCCGTAATTTCAAGAATCAAGCATTTCACCGACGGCACAAAATGCAAAAACGCCATCATCGGAAATATCTGTACATTTTTCGGAGTAATGCTCCTTGCAGTAATACTTCCAATGGGCAATTTCGTATCCGCAGAAGTAATAGAGGAAACAGCAGGCGTAATAAGCAGCGCAGGCATGGGCTATCTTTCAGCAGCACTTGCAGTAGGACTTGGCTCCATCGGCTGCGGAATCGCCGTAGCCAATGCAGCGCCCGCAGCCATCGGCGCAGTAGCGGAGGAACCCTCCTGCTTCGGTAAAGCAATGATCTTCGTAGCACTTGGCGAGGGCGTTGCGCTTTACGGCTTCCTTATCGCATTCCTTATCATTCAGGCAGTCTGAAACAGATCCGAGGAAAAGAAAATGAAATTCTATCTTCTCAGCGACAATGTGGATACCGTCACAGGAATGAGGCTGGCAGGTATCGAAGGAGTAGTTGTGCATCGGGCGGAGGAGACCGAAAAGGCGCTTCTTGAAGCCATGGACAACAAGGACATTGCCGTAATACTTATGACAGAGAAGCTCATCGACCTCATTGAGGACAAGGTAAACGAGCTGAAGCTCAGCCGTCCGTCACCGCTGATATCGGAAATACCCGACAGACACGCTGCAGTAGACGTGACCGCCTCCATATCCCGATATGTGCAGGAGGCAATCGGAATAAAGCTGTAAATACCCGAAAGGAATGATACTTTGGAAAAGGATAAGCTTGACCGTTTTTTCACAGCGGTAAATACTGCTGCGGATAAGCAGGTAAATGAAATTCTCTCCGAAGCGGAGCAGGAAAGGAACAGTATCCTTTCAGCAGCCAAGGAGTCAGCCGAGGAAGCGGGGCGCCGCTGTCTCAGCGATAATATGAAAATGACCTCGGGCAAGTATGTCCGAATGGTGTCAAAGGCGGAGCTTGAGATGAAAAAGGAAGTGCTTCTCTGCCGAGAAAAGCTTACAGCGGAGCTTTTCGAGAAGGTGCATGAAAAGCTTTCGGAATACAGAAAAACCTCCGAATACGAGGAAAAGCTCTGCGCAGCGATAAAAGAAGAAAGCGACCTTGAGGGAGCAAGAGTATATCTTTCCCCCGAGGATATGGAGCTTTCTGACGCAATAGCCGCCGCATCAAAGAATAAGGTAACAGTAGCAGCGGACGAGTCCATAAAATACGGAGGATTATATATACTCCGACCCGAAAAGGGTACCGTCACGGACAGGACCTTTGACTGTACCCTGAAGGAGCAGGAGAGCCTGTTTGCTTCGGGAAATCTGATGTCGGCACAGGAGGGCAGGTAACAGTGAATACCGTATATTCAGTAAACGGACCTGTAGTAAAGGTACGGGACACCTCCGATTTTGCCATGATGGAAATGGTGTATGTAGGCGCAAATCACCTGATGGGAGAGGTGATCGGAGTAAATTCCGAGGAGACGACTATTCAGGTATATGAGGTCACAACGGGAATGAAGCCGGGAGAGCCTGTTGTAGGAACGGGAGCCCCCGTTTCTGCAGTTCTGGGTCCCGGAATAATCTCAAATATCTTTGACGGGATCGAGCGTCCCCTCAAGAAGATAGAGGAGCTTTCTGGAGCATATATCTCACCCGGTTCGAATATCGAAAGCCTTGATATAGAAAAGAAATGGAGCGTGACCCTCAAGGTAACTGTGGGGGACGAAGTGCATGGTGGAGCAATATTTGCAGTCTGCCCCGAAACGCCCCTTATTGAGCATCGCTGCATGATACCCCCGAATATGAATGGCGAGGTAACATTTGCCGCCGAGAACGGGGAATATACCATAAATGACGTTATCTGCCGCATAAAAACGGCAGACGGCACCGAGCATGATCTTACAATGTGCCAGAAATGGCCAATTAAGCAGTCACGCCCCTTTGAAAAAAGACTTATGGCAGACCGCCCCCTGATAACGGGACAGCGTGTTATCGATACAATACTGCCCATAGCCAAGGGCGGCACAGCAGCCGTTCCGGGAGGCTTTGGAACGGGCAAGACCATGACCCAGCATCAGCTTGCCAAGTGGTGCGACGCAGATATAATCGTCTATATCGGCTGCGGCGAGCGAGGAAACGAGATGACGCAGGTTCTGGAGGAATTTTCGGGACTTATCGACCCCAAGACCAACCGCCCCCTTACCGACAGAACGGTCCTTATCGCAAATACCTCCAATATGCCCGTAGCAGCCCGAGAGGCTTCAATTTACACAGGAATAACCATTGCCGAATATTATCGTGATATGGGCTATCATATTGCGATAATGGCGGATTCCACTTCACGATGGGCAGAAGCGCTTCGTGAAATAAGCGGCAGACTTGAGGAAATGCCCGCCGAGGAAGGCTTCCCCGCATATCTGCCCTCAAGACTATCCGAGTTCTATGAGCGAGCAGGCTATGTGGAGAATTTAAACGGCAGCGAGGGCAGCGTCTCCATAATAGGAGCCGTATCCCCCCAGGGATCGGACTTTTCCGAGCCTGTCACCCAGAATACAAAGCGATTTGTGCGCTGCTTCTGGGCGCTGGATAAATCCCTTGCCTATGCCCGCCACTATCCCGCCATCAACTGGAATAACAGCTATTCGGAATATACCGAGGATCTCAGCGAGTATTATTATAAAAATGTGGATAAGGATTTTCTCACCTTCCGTCAGCGGATATCCTCACTGCTTATCGAGGAAAATAAGCTCATGGAAATAGTAAAGCTGATCGGCGCAGACGTCCTCCCCGACGACCAGAAGCTGATAATCGAGATCGCACGAGTTATCCGAGTGGGATTTTTGCAGCAGAATGCATATCATAAGGATGACACTTACGTTCCTCTTGATAAGCAGTTCAAAATGATGAGATCTATCCTGAAGCTTTATGACGAGTGCCGTGTCGCAGTGGAAAAGAGCGTTCCTATCAATCGTATAATATCCACGGGAATATTTGAAAAGGTCATAAAAATGAAATATGACATACCCAACGATAAGCCTGAGCTTTTCCGCAGGCTTGATGTTGAGATAGAGCAGACTGTAAAGAAAGCAGTCAAAGCCTGCACCGAGGAGGGAAGATAATGGCTGTTCAGTATATCGGATTAAAGGAGATAAACGGCCCGCTTATCGCCCTTGACAACGTAACAGGCGTGTCCTATGACGAGGTAGCGGAAATAAGGCTGGATGACGGCTCGGTAAGAACGGGCAGAGTAGTCCAGATCGACGGCAGCAGAGCGATTCTGCAGGTTTTCGAGGGAACAAAGGGACTCTCCCTCCGCAATACCCGAACCAAATTCACGGGAAAGCCCATGGAAATGCCTCTCTCCGAGGAGCTTCTGGGAAGAGTCCTCAGCGGCGCAGGCAGACCTATCGACGGACTTGGAGAGATATACGCAGAAAAATATGCGGATATCAACGGCAAGCCCTTAAATCCCGTCTCCCGCTCCTATCCCCGAAACTATATCAATACGGGAATATCTTCGATTGACGCCCTGACCACCCTTATCAGAGGGCAAAAGCTCCCGATTTTCTCAGGATCTGGACTTTCCCATAATAAGCTTGCGGTTCAGATAGTCCGTCAGGCGAAAATAGCCGAGGAAAGCGGACAGGATTTCGCAGTGGTATTTGCCGCAATGGGTGTTAAGAATGATATAGCCGACTATTTCAGAAAAAGCTTTGAGGAAAGCGGCGTTCTGCAGCGAGTAGTAATGTTTCTGAATCTATCAAACGACCCAATCATCGAGAGAATACTCACACCCAAGTGTGCCCTGACCGCCGCAGAATATCTTGCCTTCGAGAAGAATATGCATATCCTGGTAATACTTACGGATATGACAAGCTATGCCGAGGCGCTCCGAGAGTTTTCATCATCAAAGGGAGAAATTCCCGCAAGAAAGGGCTTCCCGGGCTATCTCTATTCCGACCTTGCATCTCTTTACGAGAGAGCGGGAATCGTTGAAGGCTCAGAGGGCTCTGTAACCCAGATACCCATTCTCACCATGCCCAATGACGATATCACCCACCCCATACCCGACCTTACGGGATATATCACCGAGGGACAGATCGTTCTTGACAGAAGCCTTGACCAGAACGGCATATATCCGCCCGTAGCAGTGCTTCCCAGCCTTTCACGACTGATGAAGGACGGAATCGGCGAGGGCTTTACAAGAGGAGATCATTCCGACTGTGCAAACCAGCTTTTTGCGGCATATGCCAAGGTGCAGGACGCAAGAGCGCTTGCGTCGGTAATAGGCGAGGAGGAGCTTTCACCGCTTGATAAAGCATATCTCCGCTTCGGACAGCTATTTGAAAAGCATTTTGTAAATCAGGGCTTTGACGAAAACCGCAGCATAGATGAAACGCTGGATCTGGGCTGGGCACTATTGTCCACCCTTCCCCGTTCGGCGCTGGACAGAGTGGACGAAAAGCTGCTTGATAAGAAATACGACCCCGATAAGGCAGCGCAGTTTACGGATTAAAGGAGTGAGGTCAGATGGCAGATCAGGTATTTCCCACCAAAGGAAATCTTCTTAATGTAAAAAAATCCCTGATGCTTGCAAAGGTGGGCTACGAGCTGCTTGACCGCAAGAGGAATGTGCTTATCCGAGAGCTGATGATGATGGTAGACGCCGCAAAAGCACTCCGAGGCTCTATAACCGATACCTATAAGGACGCCTATGCCGCCCTGCAGCGAGCAAATATCACCATGGGACTGATAAGCAGAGTAGCCGAGGGGATGCCTGTGGAGGACAGCGTAAGCGTGACCTACCGCAGCGTAATGGGCTGTGAGCTTCCCAAGGTAAGCCTTGATGTGTCTGCAAATCACCTTACCTACGGCTTTGAGAATACCGATGGCAATGTAGATATGGCATATATCTGCTTCAATCGGGTAAAGCAGATGACAGCAATGCTTGCTGAGGTGGATAACAGCGTTTTCCGTCTGGCAAACGCAATAAAAAAGACCCAGACCCGAGCAAACGCCTTGAAAAACATCGTTATCCCTCGGTATGAGTCAACCGTAAAATTCATAGAAAACAGCCTTGAGGAAAAGGAAAGGGAGGAATTCTCCCGCCAGAAGGTCATCAAGGCGCAGAAGGAGCGGCGAAAGCTCAGAGGAAGAGCGATTCCCACAGAGAAATTCACCGTCCCCGATGTTGAGCAATTTAAAAAAGGAAGCTGAATAATAAAAAACGGCAGGTTTATCCTGCCGCTTTTTATTTACTCCACCACAAAAATCAGGATCCGATACTGCTTGTAATAATCAATATAGCTTATCTGCCCTTTAAAATTGAGCCTTTCAACGATCCTGTCAATATCCGAAATACCATCATCATCGGGCTTTATCAGATCGGATATAGTCTGCAAGCACAGATTAGAGGAATCGAGCTTGAGCATAAAATATTTCTCGCCCGTGTCAATGCACCATCTGCAGGAATCCTCAATAATCTGAAGAGCCTCATCATAATCATTGGCATATTTGCCCTCGTAAATGAAATAATTCATAGTCTCAGCCTCCGCACTGGGAGGAGAGCAGAAATAGTTGTTGATGCTTCTGTTGTTGGAGATAACAGCGTCATCGGTGAGGAAATACTGATAAAGGATCAGATCGGGATATTCCGCCCTGAGAGCCTCAGCAGGCTGATCCCAGCCGATATCAACATGATACCAGCTTCCCTCCAGCTTGACCATGTTCCACATATGGTCAACGCTGGTATAGCCCGTAACTATCATATTTTCAATTCCGGCAAGGTTGCACAGATAAGAAAAAGCCTTTGCATAGCCCTCGCAAAGGGCTTTTTTGTTTACAAGAGCGCCGTAAACGGAGTCAACGAACTCTCCCTCCACAGTGCTTTCCACATTAAGCACCAGATAATCGTGAAAGAATTTGAGCTTTTCATAATCGGACATATCCTCATCCAGCTGAGAAATGATATCCAGTGCCGCCTGTTCGGCAGCCCTGAGCATTTCGTTAGCCTCTTCCAAGGTTGTTTTATAGGAGAAATTGACGGTATACGAATGAGCAGAAATATCGAAATCGCCCAGAGTCCTGTTTTCCAGATAAAAGAGCATAAGCTGTTCGCAGCGAACGGATTCAAGCACCTTCACATAATCAGTCTCACTGATAGTCAGGGGCATATGGGCATAGCTGTCGAAGTTGATAATGGTGTTGACCACGCTGTCATAAACGTCCTTCATGCGGTCATCGTAATCAAGCGAGGCGTATCTTGTGACCATTTTGTCGGGAATATAAAGCCCCGAATCGGAAAAATCCTCGGACAGTGAAGAATTCTCTTCGGTAAGCTCCACGGTAGTGCCGTCAGAAATAACGGTGATACTCTCAGTTTCGGTGCAGCCTGAAAGAGCGGAAACGAGCATAAGAAGAGCCGCAGCAGCGCCGAATATTCTGTTTTTAGATCTGCTGCAAAGCATAGTATCCTCCGTAAATCAGTCAAGATATTCCAGGAAAATTTTGACAGTTCTGGTACTTTTGTTGCTGTTGTGGAAAATAGATTCGGTGTTGTAAAGATTTTTTGCGTCTTTTTTAACGCTGTCAAGGATACCGATAACATTATCGGCGGAATTTCCGAAGAAAAGGTCTGTGACCTCCTTGAAAACCTCGTCATCGCTGCACATGATCTGAATAGTGGAAGCCTTAGTTTCAGCAGCCTTGAGAGCCTCGGCAGTAATAAGCTGTTTAGCCTCTGAAACGCTTGCCGCCACCAGATTATTGTAATAATAATACTGATACTTGGTGCCCGCAGCCTTTGGGATGTCGTAATCGTAATCATCGAATTGTCTCAGTTCTCTGATTCGGTCATCGGTAAGCCCGAAATAATCATACCGGACGGAATCGGGAGATGCAGCCCTGTCGGGGTCGTCCCATGTTAGGTCAACGTGATAATAATCCCCGCCCATTTTAACAATATTCCACATATGAGGCTCATTTGCCACACCCAGAACGATAAAAGAGTCAATTCCCGCAAGGGAGCAGAGATAGGTGAAGCTCTGAGAATAGCCCTGACAAAGGGAATCCTTCTGAACGAGGGTGCCGTAAATATTGTTGGGATTTTCCGCCTTGTCGTTGTAGGTGCAGCTTGTGATGATATAGTCATGGAAGAGCTTGACAATATCGTAATCGCCCATCTCGGGAGTGATCATTGAAAGGATCTTATCAGTCTCAGCATCGATCTCCTCCTGCATGGAAGCGATCTTATCCTTAGAAAAGAGATATGTGAACTTCATGCTTCTGATATAGCCCGTCGTAGCGTCCGAAACATATTCAATTGTGGGGGAGATGTAGAAAAGCCTGTTTTCATCGTTGTAAATGAGCTGATAGATGTCGTAAAGCTGTTGAAAGGTGACTTTGTCATCGGAGGTAAAGGTGATTTTGCTGTCGCAGTCAAACATTGCGCTGACAAGGCGGTCGTAAAGCCTGCGGTCACTCTGGCTGAGAGTGTAGTAGCTGTATGGATGGGAAATGATCTCCCTGCCTGTGTACTTGCTTTTTCTTCCGTCAGTGAGCTTAACGTGAAGATATGGGTCAGCAGCAATCTCCTCCGAAGTGGTGGAAATCTCTGATATTGCCGACGAGCTTTCCGCCGCAGAGGCAGTGACCGAGCCGTCAGTCTCGGAAACAACAGCAGTGACGGCAGAAGATGAAGTGTGGGATTCCTGCTGTGAAGCGGACTGAGTGGGAGCCGCAGTTACCGAAGGAAGGGAAGGTGTGGTCTGAGTTTTTTCGTAATATTCGGAAATACCCACCGCAGGCACGTCCTCCAGAGCGAGGGAGCTGCTTGCAGTCATGGAAGTCTCGCTTTCAGAGGGAACAGTTTCGGTCTCAGTCTCAGTCTGGGAGGAGGTCTCGGGAACAGTGGTGACAGCCTCGGTTACAGTAGTTTTAGAGGTGGTGACAACAGTTTCCGGGGGAGTAGTTCTCTCGGAGGTGTCGTAAACGGTCATAACGCTTCCCGTGTCGGAATAGGTGGGGAGGGTATCCGCCCCATCGGGATATTCGATTTTATTGCCGCAGCCCGTAAGGATAACAACAGCAGCAGCAAAGGAAATAACTCTGAAAGAAAGTGAACTGTAGCTTTTCATTGTAAATCGGCTCTCCGTAAGGTTACTGTAAAATCATGGAAATATGAATAATAAGCTCATCATCGTTAAGATAGCGGATATGTTTATCACCGTTTACCTTAACATCAGAGCTGTTGTTGACATTCTGAAGGACCTTTTTGATCTCCTTGCCGTCCCAAAGGCGGTTAATAGCGGAAAGATAAGCTCTTTCATTGGAGAATCTGACAGCAGCGTCCTTTCTGCCCGATCGCAGAGCGTCCGCCGCAGCGATCTCCAGGAGCTTCACGCCCTCCTCGGCAGAATCTGCGAAATAGCCCTCCCGCTTGTAGTAATTTTCGGAGGAGATGCAGAGGGGATAAGAAAAATAATTATAGCTGTCAGGAAAATGTGTAACGCCGATGATGTCGGAATCGGCAGTCAGGAAGTAGTAATATCTGATAAAATCCCGATCGGGAGGGGAGAGAATGGGGTCGTCCCAGGTGCAGTCCACATTATACCACATATCCTCCAGCCTGACCATGTTCCATGCATGAGCCTCGCCGTCGGGATTGGTGCCCGAGACAGTAAAGCAGTCGATGCCCGTCTTGCTGCAAAGGTAATCGAAGGCGAAGGCATAGCCCTCGCACTGAGCGAAGCCGTCGCAGAGAGAGCCATAGATAGTGTTTGCATATTTGGTGTCCATGGAGAAGGAGCAGTTCAGGACCAGATGATCGTGAAAAGCCTTGAGCTTTTCGTAATCCGAGGCATTTTGGTCAATGCTGCTCAGGATTTCCTCAGTCTTGGCAGCGACAGCGCTTCTGAGGGGCTCACATTCCTCTTTGCTGAATCGGTAGGTGAGCATAAGCGACTGAGAAGCCGCCGCAGGGCGATAAAACATACTTGACAGCCAGAAAATATCCTCCTCCTGGTAATAAACGGAAATATAAACCTTTCGGAGAGTATCGGGGTCCACCGCCTCGGGAAAAACGGCAGTGTCCTGAAAATCCATGGCAGCGTCACGGATAATGTCGTAATATTCCTGCTCCTTTGGGGAGAGAAGGCTGTAAATATACCTGCTGTTATCAAAGGAAACGTCCTCATTTGCAGACAGGCTGCTCCCGGGGATGGAGGGATCTCCCTCGGAAACGGGAGATTCCTCGACCCTTGAACAGCCTGCTGTAATGGAGAAAAAGGCAGCAGCAGCGCAAACAGCGCCTAAAAAGCGAAGCCTGTTCATGTCCATCAATAGTTAAGATCGAGCTCGATAACGAGAGTGTTGGGGTCGCAGTTGGAAGCGACGGAGGAAACGGAGGAATTTTCATTTTTGATCCAGGAAGCGTATTCCTTGAGATTGCCGGTGATAGCGTCGTAAACGTCCTTGCTTGCCACACGGATCTCAACAGCTCTCATTTTGTTTGAAGCGTAGGACTTGAGCTTATCCTTGAGAGCGGATTCAGCGGAAGCCTTGTCGGAATAAAGCTCGCCTGAAACAGTGAAATAATTCATTTTAGTTGCAGTGCATTTCGGGGGATCGAAATACTTTATCTGAGTACCGGAAATCTTGGTGTTAACGTTAAAATGGGACTTGTTGTGGATCCACTCATCGGGAACGAGGAAATATCTGTATCTGACATTACTCTCGTCAACCTCTTTGAGGATGGGGTCGTCCCAAGTGCAGTCCAGATTATACCATTCGCCGTCAACCTTGACAACGTTCCATGCATGGGAATCATTTGATTCATTGCTTCCCACAACCACAACGGATTCAATGCCTGCCAAATCGCAGAGATACTGCATGGTCTTGGCATAGCCCTCGCACTGGATCTCGCCCTTGACAAAGCCGCCGTAAATAGTCTGATTGAAGCCCTCTTCCTTAACGAAGTTGTTGTTAAGAGTAATGTAGTCATGAAAAACCTTCAGCTTGCCGAAGGTGTCCTTGCCGTCAGCCTTAGCGAGAACATCGGCAGCCTTTTTCTCGATCTCGGACTGCATGGAAGCGATAAGCTCGGGATCAACCTCCCAGTATCTGAGCTTGCCCTTTGTAACGCCCTTGGAAGCGAGCCAGAAGAGCTGAGGCTCCTGCATATAGAGGCAGCCGTAAACCTTGAGCCACATCTCGTCGGAAACGCTGTCATCAACCTTTACCTTGGTCCTAACGGACTTAGCAGCCTCGAGGATATCGGCATAAAGCGCCTTTTCCTGATCGTTAAGGGTATTGTAGCCGTAGCGGGTCTTGAAATCGACGTTATATTCGGTGATAACGGGAGCCTTTTCGGAAACGATGCCGCCCTCGATCATATTAACGATCTCATCGTGATTATCGGGAAGCGCAGCCTCGGTGTCAGTATTTTCGGAAACATCGGGGACGTCTTCATTGCCGCCGAAGTCAATGTTTGCACCGGGATCGAAAAATGCGGTGGTGTCCGAAACGTCATTTGCAGAGGAGCCGTCCTCAGAAGGAGCCTCGGTGCCGTCCTGAATAATATTAATAGCAGTATCGGCGGGGGATTCGTCAACATTGTTTTTACCGCAGCCTGAAAATACGGAAGCGGCAATAAGCAGAGCAGCGCATACAGCGGATATTTTTTTCTTCATTTCTGTTTTCCTTTCTTTATTCTCGGTAAAATGGGATATTATCGCATAGCGACATGAATAGACGGAAGCAGCAAAGTGGCAGGAATCCGCCCGCAAAGCCATGTATCGATAGCCCTGCGGGGGATGTCATTTTCTGCTGCGTCACAAAGATCAATTATAAACGATATCGTAATGAACAACCTGAACGCCTGCGGTATAGGAGCCCTTCTTTTCGAGCTGCTTAACGGAGGAGGACTTAGACTTAGCGTATTTCTGGAATGTCTTGAAATAATCGGTGCTTGTGAGAAGCTCGTAGTCAGCCTGAGAGGAAACACGGATCTGAGCAACGTTCCTGCCGTTGGCAATAGCGTCGTCAATAGCGGCATACATACCCTTTTCAGCGTCAGCAGCGTTGTCATAGAGCTTGCTGTAAGCGGCGAAATAGTTGCAGGCTTCCTTGGTGCAGGCAGGGGGATTATAGAGCTTGATGGAGCCTGACTTTCTGAGGAGGGTGCTTACATTGCAGTGAGTCTTGTTGTGGATCCATGCGTCGGGAACGAGGAAGAACTCATACTGAGCATAGCTTGAGCCGAACTTGTTGATGGGGTCGCCCCATGTAGCATCAAGGTTGTAGTAGCCGTTCTCGCAGTAAACAACGTTCCATGCATGAGAGCTGCCTTCCTTGTCTGAGCCTCTTACAACGCAGCATTCGATGCCTGCCATATCGCAGAGGTACTGGATAGTCTTTGCATAGCCTGCGCACTGAAGCTCGCCCTTAGCGGTAAAGCCGTTGTAAATAGTGCTGTTGTAGCCGGAGGAGGACATACTGAATTCGCTCTGTAAAACGATGGAATCGAAGAAAACCTTGAGCTTGGAAACAGTGCCGCTGTACTTGTTAGCCTTGCTGAGGATATTGTTTGCAGCGGTATCAATTTCCTTCTGCATGGATATAATCTCGTTTCTGTCGGAAGTTTTGTATGTAAGAGAGAGAGATCTGTTGTTGGGAGAGATGGAGGAATCCATCCAGAAGAGCTGAGGCTCGGAGTCGTAAACGATGGTGTAAACCTTGATTACCTGATCGGAGGTAAGACCATCGGGAACATCAACCTTGCTGTCAAGCTTCCTGATAGCAGTCACAAGGTTGTCATAAAGCTTCTGCTCGGTAGAGGAAAGCTGCTTGTAAGCGTATCTTGAGGAGGTTTTGATGTTGTAATTGGGAGTTTCGATAGCAGCGCCGCCTGAGCTTCCTGTGCTGCTTGAGGAATCGGAATTGCTCTGATCTGCGGGATCCTTAAACTCGGTAGTATTTTCAGCAGCTTCAGCCGAAGTTTCGGGAGCAGCAGTGGTTTCGGGAGCGGAGGTTTCCTTAGCGGTAGTTTCTGCGGGCTTCTCGTCGGAAATATAATCCGAGTGGATAAATCCGCCTGCAGCAAGCTTGTAGTAGCCTGTATCGGTAAGTGCAGTGACCTCAACAGTGTCGCCGGGATAATACTGAGAAATAGGAGTAGCGCCGATGATAGCCTTTTCTCTTGAGTAGCACTTTTCGGTAATATACTTAGTACCCGAAAGCTCGGTCTCGGACCATTCGGAAGCAGTCTCGGAGGTCTCAGAGGATTCGGTCGCAGAGGTCTCGGAGGATTCGGGAACGGTAGTTTCTTCGGTTTCAGCGGTAGTTTCCTCAGTAACAGTGGTAGTTTCCTCTGTCAGAGAAGTAGTTTCCTCAGCGGTAGTCTCGGAAACGGTTTCGGAAGCAGTGGAAACGGTAGTTTCGATCTCAGGGATACCGCCTGTGCTCTCGCCTGTTTTCTCACAGGCAGAAGCCAGCATTGAAATAGACAGAATGCAGGCAATTGCAGCGGAAATTCGTTTACATTGTGTTGTCTTCATCTTCAGATAACTCCTTTTCATTTTTTTTCTTGGATTTAACAGCTTTTATTCTGACGATCCTCATGTCCTCAGTAAGGAGAACGGTGAAGTCGATCCCCTTGTAGCTTACGGAGGGGGTCTCGCCGTCCTCGGGAATACGCCCGAGAAGGTCTGTGATAAAGCCGCTCATAGTGTCATAGCGGCAGTCCTCGGGAAGCGGCTCATCCAGAGCCTCAAGAACGTCAGCGGGGTCGGCAGTGCCCTTGACGATAAAGGTATCATCGGATATTTTAGAGATATCCTCGGTCTCGTTGTCATATTCATCCTGAATGCTGCCCACGATGGATTCAACAAGGTCCTCCATGGTAACAAGACCCGCCGTGCCGCCGTATTCATCCACAGCCACAGCGATCTGCTGTTTTTTCTCGGTGAACATCTTAAAAAGGTCGCCGCAGAGGCAGCTTTCGGGAACAAATTCAGCGTCTCTCAGGAAGCGGCTCACAGTAACGCCCTCGGAGGATTGAGTACCGATAAGGCAGAGCAGATCCTTGACATAAATCATGCCCTCGATGTGATCCACGCTGTCCTTATAAACGGGGATACGGGAAAAGCCGCTTTTGATGGCAGTGTAGACCACCTCGGAAATGGGAGAATCGGCGCTCACCGCAACAATATCGGTGCGGTGGGTCATAACATCGCTAACCGTAAGCTCATGGAACTCAAAAACGTTGTTTATCATTTCCTTTTCGGAGGATTCGATAACGCCTGTTTCGTTGCCCGCATCGACCATCATAAGAATCTCTTCCTCGGTAACAGCGTCCTCATCGCCCCTGTTTCTGCCGAAAAGGGAGGAGACCGCCGCAGAAAGCTCGGTAACGGGGGACATGAGATAATAAAGAAATCTTACAGCACCCGCAGAGGAAACTGCAAATTTCTCAGCAGTATCATCTCTCATAAGGATCCTCGGGAGATCGCTGCCCGCAAATCTGAGAATAAGCGCAGTGAGCAGGAAGGAAACGGCAATAATGAGCCAAGCAGCGGGCAGATTGCCGCCGACCGCCCCGATAATGAGCGGGGATACGAAGAAATAAGCGTAGATCGCCCCGATAAGCATGGAATTAAAAAGCTTGTGAACTGAAAAAACAGCAAAAAATCTTCCCTGATCTTTAAACAAACGGAAAAGGGTTTGTTTTCCGCCGTTTTCCTCTTCAAAGCCTTTGATCCGAGCCTCGCCCAGCTCATCGGCAGCAGCCTCTGCGCAGCCGTAGAACAGCCTTATGCCTGTAAGAACAGCGCAGACAGCGATAGCGAATATCAGTCTTTTCTCGTCCGAAACAATAAACCGACTCCCGTCAGGTCCCATAACCGACTTCCTTTCAGGAAAAAAGTAATATATGCCGAAGAGGGCATAATAAATTCTGATGATACATTGTAAATTATACTACAAAAATCCCGCAATGTCAACGTGACAAAGAGATAATTAGAATAAAATAAAAAAGGGTTAATTCGTTGAAATTGCCCTAAAAACCGCCGTTTTCGGCTGATAACAAAAAAAGAGTAACAATTTGTAATCAAAATTTGGTTAAATCAGATAAATGAGCTGAATTACATATGTAAATTTTTATTGTCGGCACTATGAATATTTCATCAAAAACAAAAAACAATGCGCCGCATTTCAAAAAATGAAATACAGCGCATTGAAGGCAGAAAAAAGCCGGTTATCTGTCGGAACGGTTGTCCCTGCAGTTATTGTTCTGCTGATTCTGCTGCTTCTGATTGTTGTTCTGCTGGCGGTTGTTCTGCTGATTCTGGTTGTTCTGCTGATTATTCTGCTGACGGTTGTTATTCTGGTTCTGATTGAACATGGTTAAATACATCCTTTCCACGGAGAAATGGTTTTCTCCACAGAAGCTATTATTAGCCGATGATTCACGAATATGCAGAGCAGAAGCTTAAAAATCAGTCAAAGAAAATGCTGTTGTCGGAAAAATCCTCATGAGCCATATCCTCACGCTGTTTTTTAAGCTCTGAGGCTTTGAGAAAATTTTCCTTTTTTTTGAGTATATCCCTCACAGTCAGCAGCAGAATAAAGAGCGCAATGCCCGAAAGCATAAGCAGATCGGAAACGCTCAGCTCAAGCTCGGTGCGATAATACCACAAAGCCGCCGCCGCCGCCGCAGAAATGACAGAGGAGGCGATAAGCAGGGGATTTTTCTGCATTTTCGGCTCATAATCGTGAAATCTCACTTTGTTCCCGCCTTGAAAAGAGTTTTCTTTTTGCCGCTGTCAGCGGAGAAATTCATGGTAAAGAGCAGGTCGGAGGTAAACATCTTCACCGCAAGATACATACAAACAGCGAAGAATACCGCCTGATAAACCAGACCTCCGACAACGAGAGCAGTCTGACCGAACATCAGATTATTCATAGCCGTGTAGGTGTGGGTAAAGGGGATGATGTACATGATGATCTTAAAAACAGGGGACATGGAATTAACATCCGCAAACATGGTAACGAAGAAGGGGATCATAGTCGCCATCATAATAGGCATAACAAGAGTCTGAACAGATTTGGTGTCCGTAGCCATAGCGCCGAGAATGAGAGAAATTGAAAGCCCAATAGCAATTGTAAGGAACAGGTCAACGCCGAATATGAGGATATCTCCGATGCCGAGAGTAAGACCCAGACTTGCCATAGCCTCAGCGCCCGAGGTAATGCCCGCCGTGTTGACAGCAGCGTCTGCTTCAAGCTCGCCTGCGGCACCGCCCATCATGCCCTGCATATAGAAGGCAAATCCGATTATCATAGCGCCTGCATTGAGAAGCGCCACGATAACAGCGGAGATCATCTTAGCGGAAAGCACCGTAAGCCTTGAAACGGGAGCAGACATAAGGGTTTCCAGAGTTTTGTCGATCTTCTCGGTGGAAATGGCAGTCATGATCATCTGAGAAGCCATTATAATAAGGAAGAAGACCGCAAAGGGAGCTATCATGGACTGGCTCATAAGAACGCCCATGAGCATATCTGCGGAGACCTGAACAGTCCTGCCGTTGGCGGTGGTGTATTCCACAGTGACAACAGGATCGCCGAGGAGCTTTTTCTCGCTGTCGGTCATGCCCATTTTCTGAGTTTCGATGTAGTCTCTCACATAGCTTGTGATAGAGGAGGTAAGGCTTGAAGCGGACATATTCTGCATGGAAGAGGTAAGACCGCCGCCTGAGACAATGCTCACACAGTCAACGCCCGCAGCCTCGGAGCCGTTAACGATCATGTCACCGAAGCCCTCGGGGATAATAACGAGAGATTTGATGTCAAGGCGCTTCATTTCGCTTGTGTAGTCATCTGACTGCAAAGAGACAACAGTGGGGTCAGCGCCGTACTCGGGCAGTTTATTTATCATTTCGGCAGTAAAATCGGAATTGTCAAGAACAGCGATATTCACCGAGGAATTGTTAAGAGCCTCGTCCATAGCTCCGCCCATCACATTGCCCATAACAATAAGCAGTATGCATGAAAAGAGCATTGAGAAGATAGCCTGAGGGGTCAGAAGCTCCCTCAGCTCTTTTTTTAGAAGGTTACTTAATTTCATCGCCCTGCACCACCCTTTCAAAAACTTCCTCAAGGTTAGCGGCATTGTAGCGCTCTTTAAGCTCGCTTACAGAGCCTGTGACAAGCAGCTCGCCGTGAGTCATAATGCCCACCCTGTCGGAAACAAATTCGATCTCCAGCATATTGTGGGAGGAAAGCAGGAAGCTCATGCCCTCCTCGGCGGAAAGCCGCTTGATGGTCTTTCTGATGTCCAGAGCGTTGATAACATCAAGACCCGAGGTCGCCTCGTCAAGAATTGCAAGCTTGGGACGTGTCATGACCGCACGGGAAAGAAGCAGCTTTCTTATCATACCTCTCGAATAACCGCCGATCTTTTCTTCAAGCCTGTCGCCCAGACCGCACATATTAACAGCCCTGTTCACATACTTGTCTATCTCGTCCCTGTCGGAGGAAAAAAGCCCCGCCATGAAATAAAGATAGTCCATGCCCGTCATGGTCTTGTAAGCGCCCGCTTCATCGGGAAGATATGTAATAGCACGTCTCACAAGATCGGGTTCGGAGATGATGCTGTGCCCGTCAACGAAAGCGTCGCCGCCCGTGGGCTTTATAAGAGTGGAAATCATACGGATAGTCGAGGTCTTGCCCGCACCGTTGGGACCGATAAGAGCGAAAATCTCGCCCTCGCCCACAGTGAAGCTGACATCCTTCACCGCCATAATGCCCTTTTTGTAGGATTTTGACAGACCCTCAGCCTTTAATACGTCAGCCAATTAAAAAACCTCCAATTTATGTTAATGTCTTTATAAAACTATATCACATAATATATAATATGTCAATATATCTGTAAAATTTAATGAAATAACTTTTTCAGCCTGCTTTCGGTAATGGGAAGGACGAGAAGAAGGAAAAACAGCTGAACTCCCTCAACGATAAGGATAATATTGTATATAGCGTCATCGGTATCCGCAAGCGAGAATATCGCAAACCCGCCGCACAGCAGAGTGCCGATAAGTGTAATAATACCAAAGATCAGCCAGTATTTTCCGCAGATCCTGTGAGCCGTGACCCACGCCTGCGGAGAGGACATGGAACGGCTTGTCCTGTACCCGATGCCGCTGTCCATATCGGGGGGAGATTTTATAAACCACGCACCGCATATAATCATTGTCAGCGGCATTAAGAGCAGAAAAATGACCGTAAATATCAGAACAGCCATAAAACATCCGTCCTTTCGGAGAGAATACTATTTCTTTTTGTCGTCCTTTTTCCCATCCTCTCCGTAAATAACATGATCGAGAAAGACCTTGACATTTTCAAATTCTCTCGTATGCCCGTCGGGATAGGTGAAAATAAAGGGTTCGTTCAGCTCGGGAGCCTCACCCGGGGGAGGGTTCACAGGCTTTTTTGGGGGAGCGGATTTTTTTCTGTGCTTGACACATTCGGTGAGCAGATATTCGATCTGACCGTTTATTGAGCGGAAATCGTCCTCCGCCCATCTTGCAAGCTCGTCGTAAAGGGAAGCGGACAGCCTGAGAGGGACCTGCTTTTTGCCCTTTGCCTTTTCATTTTCAGCCAATCGCTTCACCTCCGTTTTCAGAATTTTTTGTTAATAAAAAGTATGGTTGAAAAAAGAACGACCCCGATAATATTCACATAAATTGCAAACGCCGTCTCAGAGATGTTTTCATGGAACAGCGGAACAAAGAACAGGGGAATACTGGGAAAAAACAGCTCTGCTGCTGCGGCAGCTGATATCCTGTCAAGCTTTGCAGTGTTCCCATAACCGTTCTCCGCCGCAAGCCTGAAACCAAAGCTAATAAGCAAGACTGCAATGAAATTCACGTCAGCTGCGAGCATTGCACCGATACAAAGCTCGTTTTGGCTGAATTTTAAAAGCGTTAAAAAGGTGAATACTGCGGCGGAGATGCCGAGAGCTGTCATAAAGAGCTTTTTCAAGCCGTCGTCTCCTCTCCCGAAGCTTCTCTGATTCTTCTGTATGATCTGACAGCGCAGAAAACCGCCGCAGCTGTAAATATGGTCATAAGGATGTAAACCGCAGGCATGGGTATTGCCTGCCGCTGATAAAGCGCAGGAGCAACGTCGAGAACTGCATGGAAAAGGATACAAACAGGGTACATAAAGCCTCTGCCCTTGACTCTTGCACTCTCGAAAACCATAACCGACATTGCCGTGTGGAAGGTCATGGCGATAATGCGCTCGGGAATATTGATGAAGATCGTACCCAATCCCACCGCCGCCATAGCTTCAAACTGGGCACGGACAAGCTCTGCTGTTTCCGCATTTTCTCCCGAGGACATCGAGACCATTGCGTCAAGCCCCATCATATTCGTCATAACAGCCGTAGCTCCGTAGCTTATCATAGTAATTCCCGCAAGGATAATTGCTTCGATACCGCCGTGACCCAATCCGAACATAACAGCATCCTTGGGGTCATTCCGCTTTTTCATAACAGTTTTAAAGGCAATAAATCTGCCTGTTTCCTCGAAAATGCCTGCGGCTAAAACTCCATATATCACATAAGTCACAGTGCTGACGCTTACGACGGGGAGCATAAAATAATGCATTATCTGCTCAAGAACAAGAGCAAACAGGAAAAAGGTGGCTGCACCGATGAAGAACGAGGAAATTTTCACTTCCTTGTTTTTCTTCTTGTAAATAATCATTGCCGCAATAGGAATGATAATGCAGATGATCCCGCATATGAACATTGAAGCTATTGTTACATTTGAAAACATAAACTGTCACCTCATTTAAATGCGTATCTGTTCCCGTTGTCCTGTCTGTGACCGGGGAACGGGAACAGTATTGACTTTTTATCAATAAATGGAACCACTGTTTACAATAGGCTGAGCGTCCTTGTTGCCGCAGAGTACTACAAGGAGATTTGAAACCATCTGAGCCTTTCTCTCATCGTCCAGATCGCAGACGTTGTTTTCGGTAATGCGCTCGAGAGCCATTTCGACCATGCCCACAGCGCCGTCAACGATCTTCTGCCTTGCCTCGATAATAGCTGCAGCCTGCTGTCTCTGAAGCATTGCCGCAGCGATCTCGGGAGCGTAAGCAAGATGGGTGATGCGTGCCTCGATGACCTCAAGACCTGCATCGGCAACTCTTCTCTGAAGCTCTGCCTTTAAATTCTCAGCAACCTCTGCAGAGGAGCCTCTCAGGGATTTACCGCCGTCATTGCCAACATCATAGGGGTAAAGGCTTGCCACGTCTCTGAGAGTGGAATCCGCCTGGATTGAAATGTACTCCTGATAATTATCCACATTGAAAACAGCCTTAGCGGTGTTGGCGATCTTCCAGATAACAACAATGCTCACCTCAACGGGATTTCCGTCCTTGTCATTGATCTTCTGCTTTTTGTTGTTGAGGGTCATCGCCTTGAGGGAGAGCTTCTTTGAAACGGAGGAGGCTGACTTTATCTCTGCCTTGCCGTCCGCAGATATCTGAACGCCTGCCTGAGGAGCCTGTTCAGCCGCACTTGCGGGATTCACCGCAGAGGAAAAAGGATTCACAAAGAAAATGCCTTCTTTTTTCAGAGTTCCTGTGTATTTTCCAAATAGTGTAAGTACAAGAGCCTCATTGGGACGGATGACCTTGATGCCCATGAAAGGGATCCAGCCCACGCAGAGCCAGATAATGCAGATCGTTAGGAGAAAAGCTCCGTAGGTGGGATTGTCGTTGTCAAGGTTCATTCCCGCAGGAATGATGCCAACGCCTGCTGCGATGTAAAGCAGAATGAATAAAAATGCGATTGCCAGACCGTTGGGAGCATGAAGCTCTTTTTCTTCAATTTCGCCGATTATCTTTTTGCTCATAAAAATCAACCTCCATAAAAAATCATGTCTTTTCGTGAGTGATATTAAATGATATCATTTTGATATCATTATAATAACATATATTTCCTGATTTGTCAAGAGGCTGAGAAAATATTTTCATAGCTTATGATAATTACAATAATTGGAAATAATAATTCAAGCTATCGCCAATAAAATTAACAAATTAGAATAAAACATTTCTATATAATATGGTATAATAATTCTGTATAATTTTTTAAATGGGAGAGATGAATTTGAAAAAGCTTCTTGTTCACATGAAGATGTACATCAAAGAGTGCATTTTAGGACCTCTTTTCAAGCTTCTGGAGGCACTGCTGGAGCTTTTTGTGCCGCTGGTCATAGCCGCTGTCATTGACAAGGGCATTTCGGCGGGGGACTCGGGCTACATCACGAAAATGTGCCTTGTTCTGGTGCTTCTGGGCTTTGTTGGGCTTGGATTTTCAGTTACGGCGCAGTTTTTTGCCGCAAAAGCGTCGGTGGGCTTTGTGACAAAGCTTCGTCATGTTCTGTTTGAGCATATCCAGAGCCTGTCCTATTCGGAGCTGGACGAGCTTGGCACCTCCGCCATGATAACACGCATGACCAGCGATATGAATCAGGTCCAGAATGGCGTGAATCTCACTCTGAGACTGCTCCTGCGCTCGCCATTTGTGGTTTTCGGCGCAATGATAATGGCTTTCACCATCAATGCCCGTGCGGCGATGATATTCGTTTATGTGACAATTCTTCTGCTTATCGTGGTTTTTGCCATCATGCTTGCTTCCATTCCTCTTTATAAAAAGACTCAGCAGAAGCTTGACGCCGTTACGGGCGTCACGAGAGAAAATCTCACGGGCGTGAGAGTTATCCGTGCATTCTGCAAGGAGGACGAGGAGATAGAGCGATTTACCGAAAAAAATAACGAGCTTACCCGTTCTCAGGAATTTGTGGGACGGATCTCTGCTCTGATGAATCCCGTTACCTACATTATTATAAATCTGGGCATTATTTTTCTTATTAACAGAGGTGCACTGAGCGTAAGCGAGGGCGTTCTCACTCAGGGCGCTGTGGTGGCGCTGTACAATTATATGTCGCAGATACTTGTGGAGCTTATCAAGCTTGCAAATCTTATCATCAACATCACCAAGAGCATTGCCTGCGGAAACCGTATCCAATCCGTTCTCGAGATGAAGCCCTCAGTTATTGACGGCAGCAAGGGCGCTTCTGAAAATGAAAATGCTGTTGAATTTCGTCATGCGTATCTTGCATATAAAAATGCAGGTGCGGACAGCCTTTCGGATATTGATTTCGCTGTAAAAAAGGGCGAGACTGTGGGCATTATCGGCGGCACAGGCTCGGGTAAATCCTCTCTTGTGAATCTCATTCCCAGATTTTACGATGTGAGACAGGGCGAGGTGCTGGTGAACGGCGTTAATGTGAAGGATATGCCTTTTTCCGAGCTAAGATGCAAAATTGGCGTTGTTCCGCAGAAAGCGGTGCTTTTCAAGGGGACTATCCGTGAAAATATGCTTTGGGGAAACAGCGGCGCTTCCGATGAGGATATCATGGAGGCTATTAAGGCGGCTCAGGCGCTTGATGTTATCAAGGCAAAGGGCGGTCTTGACTGCGAGATCGAGCAGGGCGGAAAAAATCTCTCGGGAGGTCAGCGTCAGAGGCTTACCATTGCAAGGGCACTGGTCAGAAAGCCCGAAATTCTCATTCTTGACGACAGTGCTTCGGCTCTGGATTTCGCAACGGATGCTGCTCTCAGAAAATCCCTAAGAGAGCTTGATTATTCTCTTGCGGTATTCATCGTTTCCCAGAGGACTTCTTCGATCCTTCATGCGGATAAGATAATCGTTCTCGATGACGGCGAGGCTGTGGGAATTGGCACTCATTCCGAGCTTCTTGAAAACTGCGAGGTTTACAGGGAAATTTATAATTCACAGTTCAAAAAGGAGGCGGTCTGAGTGGCGGATAAAAAGACTAAAGCCCCAAAGGGTGCTCTGAAAAAGGTTTTTGCATATGTAAAGCGCTACATTCCGCTGATATTTATTTCCGTTTTAATGGCGGCGGCTTCGGTGGGGCTTACCCTTTACGTTCCCATTCTTGCGGGACGTGCAATCGACCTTATTGTGGGCGAGGGCAATGTTGACTTTGCGGGAATTGCGGAGATCCTGCTTGCGATTGGCATTACGGTCGGCATCACTGCTGTTGTTCAGTGGATCATGAATACGGTTAACAACAGGATAACCTATCATGTTGTCCGTGACGTGAGAAATGAGGCATTTCGAAAGATCGAAAAGCTCCCTCTCAGCTATCTTGACGTTCACCCTGTGGGTGAGACTGTTAACCGTATCATTGCAGACGCAGATCAGTTTGCGGATGGTCTGCTCATGGGCTTTACCCAGCTTTTTACGGGAATTGCCACCATTCTTGCTACTCTCGTTTTCATGCTTACCATCAGCTGGAAAATTACTCTTGCGGTAGTGGTCCTCACGCCTCTTTCCCTGTTCATTGCAAGATTTATCGCAAAGAACACCTATGATATGTTTCGTCTTCAGTCGGAGACGAGAGGGGAGCAGACCGCCTTTATTGACGAGATGATCGGTGGTCAGAAGGTGGTTCAGGCATTCGGCAGAGAGGAAGAGACTCTGAAAAAGTTTGACGAGATAAATGACAGGCTTTTTAAATGCTCTCTCAGAGCCACATTTTTCTCCTCCCTCACAAATCCCTGCACACGATTTGTTAACAATGTGGTTTATGCGGCGGTGGCGCTTACGGGAGCGCTCACCTGTGTTGCCACAGTGGGAGCGGCGGTTCCCTTTACTGTCGGTCAGCTTTCGGTTTTCCTTTCCTATGCAAATCAGTACACAAAGCCCTTTAATGAGATCTCGGGTGTTATAACAGAATTGCAGAACGCTCTTGCCT
Organism: Oscillospiraceae bacterium; assembly: GCA_022787085.1. Taxonomy (GTDB): domain Bacteria; phylum Bacillota; class Clostridia; order Oscillospirales; family Ruminococcaceae; genus Huintestinicola. Next base: position 74,465 of record JALFVE010000033.1, read on the forward strand.
GCGCTTCGAGGCTTTTCCGGCTTATCGAGGAGGAACCGCAGATTCCCGACAAGGATAATGCATTGGTTCTCACTGACCCCAAGGGAAATGTTTCTCTTAATAATGTGTATTTTTCCTATGTTCCCGAAAAGCGGCTCATTGAGGATCTGAATCTGAATGTTAAATCGGGTCAGAGGGTGGCTATTGTTGGTCCTACGGGATGCGGAAAGACTACGGTCATTAACCTGCTCATGCGTTTTTATGATGTGAACAGCGGCTCGGTAAAAGTGGAGGACATTGACATCAGGGATATGACCAGAAGCAGTCTGAGAAAAAATTACGGAATGGTTCTGCAGGAAACCTGGCTCAGGTCGGGCACTGTCCGTGATAATATTGCTATGGGAAAGCCCGATGCAACCGATGAGGAGATCATTGCTGCGGCAAAGGCTTCTCATGCTCATGGATTTATCAAGCGCCTGCCAAAGGGCTATGATACGATTATCGGGGAGGACGGCGGCAGCCTTTCTCAGGGTCAGAAGCAGCTGTTATGCATTGCGAGAGTTATGCTTTGTCTGCCGCCCATGCTCATTCTTGATGAGGCGACTTCCTCCATCGATACCAGAACCGAGATTAAAATTCAGCAGGCATTTGCCCGTCTTATGGAGGGCAGGACAAGCTTTATCGTTGCTCACAGGCTTTCCACCATCAGGGAGGCGGACGTTATCCTTGTTATGAAGGACGGTCATATCATTGAGCAGGGCGACCACAGCTCTCTGCTTGAAAAGGGCGGCTTTTACGCAAAGCTTTATAACAGTCAGTTTGCGGATTGATATTATTGTTGACTTTTGCTTTAAGATATGGTATAATTTTGTAAAATACCAAAGAAATGGAGCGGTGACATGAAAAAAACGATAATTCTTATAATGGCCATGGTTTCCTCGCTGGTCTGCGGCTGTGTCGGCGCTCCTGCGGAGGAGAGTTCTTCGGATTCCCCCTCCGAGCCTGCTGTGGTTTCGGAGACTTCTGAGGAAACAACGAAAAAGGAGGTTGAAAAGGTGGATTACAAGGCACTGGGAAAGCCTTTGGTGGCTCTTACATTTGACGATGGTCCCAACATCACCACCACTGTGCAGGTTCTTGATGTTTTAGAGGAATACGGCGTTAGAGGTTCGTTTTTCCTCGTGGGCAATAATATCAGCGACAGCACAAAGGACGTTGTTAAGCGGGCTTATGACATGGGCTGCGAGATAAATAATCACTCAAAGACCCATTCGGATATGACTAAAATGACTCCCGAGGAGATCACTGCGGAAATTGATTTTGTTCGTGATAAGGTGAAGGAGATAACGGGAGAGGACACTAAGTTTTTCCGTCCTCCGTACATTGCAGTGAATCAGACCATGTATGACGCTGTGGATATGCCATTTATTGCGGGTGCGGGCTGCAATGACTGGGAGGACAAGGTTTCTGCCGAAGAACGTGCTGAGCGCACATTAAAGCAGGTCAAGGACGGTACCATTGTTCTGCTTCATGATATGCAGGGCAATTCAAAGACTGTTGAGGCTCTTAAAACCATTATCCCCGAGCTTCAGAAGCAGGGCTATGAGTTTGTGACCGTTTCCGAGCTTTTCGAGGCTAAGGATATTGAGATCAGCGGGGACGATACGGGGCTTTACACCGTGGTTGGATAATAAATAAAAATGATGTCTGCAGGGCGCAGGCATCATTTTTTTTCGCTGTTTTTCATATCTTCTTCCCGCTCCTTCAATGAGAACACGCAGCCGCAGTAGTTCTGACGGTATATCCCGTATTCCCTTGAAAGCTCGGTGGAGCGTTTGTAGCCGTTCCTTTTCTTGAAATCCGAATAAAGATATTTCACTCCGTATTTTTCCGCAAGCTCTCCGCCGATCTCGTTAAGCTTTTGGGAGTTTTTCATGGGGCTGATCGAAAGGGTAGTGGTGAAATAATCCATGTCTTTTTCCTTGGCGGCAAGGGCTGTTTCCTCAAGGCGCAGGCGGTAGCAGGCAAAGCATCTCTCGCCGCCCTCTCTGATATGCTCAAGTCCCTTTACTGCTTTGTAAAAATCCTCGCTCATATGCTCGGTGCCTATGAATGAGATGGGATTTTCAGCGGGCAGCTCGTTTATAAACCGCTCCTGTTCGGCAAGACGCTTATAATATTCCTCGGGGGGATAGATATTCGGATTATAATAAAAAACCGTTATTCTGAAATAACGGGAAAGGTATTCCAGAACATAGCTTGAACAGGGGGCACAGCAGCTGTGAAGCAGCAGAGCGGGGGTCTCGCCTGCTTTTTGGTGTTCGCTTATTATCCTGTCAAGCTCGTTCTGATAGTTGATTTTATTCATCTGTTTTCTCCGTTTGCTTCGGGAGGGTCACAAAGGTCTCGGGAATTGTCTCGCTTGCCTTTTCAGTTTCCGAGGATATTTCCTCCTCTGACGCTTCGGCAGCCGTTTCCTCTGCGGGCGCTTCGGTCTCGGAAGTGACGTTTGCCTCTTCAAATTCCGTTACGTCCGACTGTATCTTTGAAAGCAGGGTCTTATATGCGGAGGATTTGAAGTGCATTCCGTCGGATTCGGCATAGGTGCTGTTGAAATATCCCGTTTCGTCCTTTAAGATCGAGGCTGCGTCTACGAAAAGCATTTTGTTTGCGGTGCAGTAGGCGTTAAGGCTGGAATTATACTCGTTTATCTTTGCCATAACGTTTACGTCCTCAACGGTGCTGTCATAGGCTGCGGTCACGGGGGGGACGCTTATTATCACCACGTCGCATTCGGGACAGGTATCCTTGATAAGTGTTACAAGGGTATTGGTGGACTGGAGCATATTGCCCACAGACAGCCACTGTATTCCGTTGGAGCCCAGCATTATATACACTCTGCGGGGCATGGTATAGGTGAGCATTTCGTTTATCCCGATATCGCCGTAGCAGGTGGATACGGATTTGGTGAGGACGGTGGAGGGATTAAGTCCTACCTTCGCAAACACGTTCTTCTCGCTTAAAAAGCCATACAGCGAATAGCCTGTCGATATGGAATCTCCGATAAACAGATCGGAGGAGAAAAAGTCGGAATCGTAGCTTGCATCGGGAGCGGGGGCAGGCGCTGCGGGAACGGAACATTCCGTTTCAAGCTCCATGGTCTCGGGGGCTTCTGCGGCTGATGATCCGGTGATTTCCGACGCTTCGGAGCTGACGGGGGAAGTCTCGGACGCTTCGCTTTCGGAAGGAATAGCTTCCTTTTCGGTGGTTACCGCTTCGGAGACAGGCTCTGAGGATGCTTCTTCGGGAGCTTCGGTTTCGGATGGCTCTGTCTCATGGGAGGTGACGGCTTCGGTTTGTCTGCTGGCGGCGCTGCCTGCGGATACGGTCTCGCTGTCTGAGCTCAGAGAAACGGATCCCTCGGTTTCCCAATGCCAGCGCTCGGTCTCGATCATTCTGACGCTGCTTGCTTGAGCGGAATAATCCGTTACGGAGGGGAGCTTATCTGCTGCAGGCTCTTCTGCCTGACCGCAGCCTGTTAATATTGCTGCTATAAGAATCGCTGCGGGCAGCTTTTTGCCCCGATGCTGCGCCGTCTCGTTTGTATTGTCGGACATATGTTTTGATTATCCTTTCTTTGCCATGTCAGGATATGCTGTTTTTACTGTTTTTTATTATACCACATTTTTCCGTAAATTTAAAGGGGGGACGGCTGTAAAATTTTTTGGGCGTTTTACTGCAGATTTATATCATTCTGCATAAAAAGAAAAAATTCACATAATTATTTGTAAAAACATATAATAATTAACAAATATATTATCTTTATGTAACAAAATGTTAATATATCTGCGGGCTAATTATTGTATAATCAAAATAATAAAAGGAGGGGGAGAGATGAGAAAGGGCAGTTTTAAAGGCTTTACACTTATCGAACTCATTGTTGTTATTGCTATCATTGCGATCCTTGCGGCTATTATTGTTCCCTCTATGGTTATCCATGTCAAGGAGGCAAGAGCTTCTACGGTCATGGCTAATGCCAGAAGCGTTTATAATGGCGCCAAGCTTGCCATAATTGATTACTCGTCTGTTAAAAAAATTGAACCCGGTGAGATTTATGTCGGGGATGATTCGGGCACTGCACACGCTTCGTTATTGGGGTCGGATGATCTTTCGGTGGGAAAATACATGGGCGAGGATTTTCACGGGCATTTTGCTTTTCGCATTTCGGCGGATGGCTGCGATGTGGAGCTGGCTGTCTGGAGCAACAATAATTCAATCAGTCCCAACAATCAGGAGGTCAAACCCTTTACTTACGAAGAAATCGTTAATGATGAGACTGGTAAGGGTATCGGAAGCTATCCTTATTTATCCTGAGATCGGAAATTTCCGGGCTGTTTAAAGTTTTGTGCCGATTTTTTTAGGGGTGCGGTCATGGGTACTTTTTTCAGCCTCAGACGGTCGGGCGGCTTGATGATCGCTGCTGCGGCGCTGTCTTACATAGTTATGGTCATCCATCGTGAATATCTTCTTTGTCTCCCTTTGGGCTCGGAGGACGCTTTGGGTGAGATCTTTTTCGGGATCCAGTCTGTTCTTCTGGTGGCGGAGATGATCTTCGGGCTTATGGCGGTGGGCTGTTTGATTTTTTTGCATCCTGCCATGAAGGGTCTCATCGGCTTATTTTTGAAGCTTTTGCTTATTATCGGTGTTTCGGCTGCCGCTCTCGGCGCTGTCCGGCTGGTGGCTTATTTCGGCGGGGTCAATGCTTCGCCTGCTGTGCACTTTATATTTAAATAGCTTTCCCGGGCGGGTGCCCGGTTTTTTTTTATTTTATCCCCAGCTTTTTCATTGCGTTTATGATATCGTGCCATTCGGCGAGCATTTTTTCAAGCTCATCCATTCCTTTTTTTGTTACACGATAGTATTTTCGCTTTGGTCCTCCCGAATGTTCCCCCATATAGCTTTCGGTGCAGCCGTCGGCGTGGAGCCTGCGCAGGACGGCATAGACGGTGCTTTCATTTATTTCGGGGAATATTTCCGTTATCCGCTTCATTATATCATAGCCGTAAAGCTCGTCGGTGGTCAGGGTATAGAGCACGGACAGCTCCAGCACTCCTTTTTTCATCTGTCCCTTATCCATTTTCTGCCCTCCTGCTTCTGCGTATCTGGAGTATTGCTGCCAGTGCTGCCGCTGTGCATATCATCCCGCCGGAAAGATAATATCCGTAACCTATCGGCTGAAAAATGCTGCTGTACGGGTCTATGCGGCTTGCGGCAAGCCAGAGCCTGCTTGCATAGGCTATTGTGAACAGGGAAGGGTACAATGCGGCTGCTTTCAGAGCATTTTTATCGTTAACGGTGCAGAGCAATGAGAGATATGAGGACAGAAAAAGGACTGCAAAAAGCGCCTTTGCGATTCCGAGTGCTCCGATCACATTCTCATACAGTGGGTATTTTACAATTGCTGCGGCCATTCGGACAAGTGTCACGACGGTGTACAGGGTCAATCCGCCCGACAGTAATGCTTTAATTGTTCTTTTGGTTTTTATAAAGGAAATAAGGAGCAGTACTGTTGATAATGCTGCTGCTGCCATAAATAATATTACCGATATCCCTGCATATTTGTGTGTTTCTGCGATAAATACATAACTGAAAAAGCATCCGAGAAAATTTCCGCTTACGGGCAGCAGGAGGGCGGATATAAGCGGGATAATATCAGCGGGATATTCCGCAATGCTCCGAAGCGGGCTTTTTGGAAGTTCACAGATCATCAGAAACAGCAGAGGCAGGAATATCATCGGCACAAACAGCTCTGCTTCCGTTTCAAGCATGACATAATGGAGAAGGAGCGTGATGAATATGCAGGCAGCTGTCCTTATTATGGGGTCTGCCGTTATTTTTATGCCCGAGGACAGCTCCTTTGCGGCGGCGGCGGGGGAGCCGAGTCCTGCGGCGATTTCCTCCTCGGTCCTGCCCTCTGCCGCTCCCGCTTCAAAACATTCCTCCATGTCGCTCATTATGTCCCGAAGCTCTTCGGCGGATACCCGAAAACGAAGCTTATTTTCAAGGACATTCAGATATTGTTTCTTTGTCATTTTCTTCACTCCCAAACTACTGTTTATTGAATAATAGTTTTGCTGCTTTTATAATATCATACTACTGTTCAAAAGTCAATAGTTTGGAAAATAATTTTCGGGTACTGCTGATTTTTTTGATGGCTGCTATGAAATAATTTATCTTATTATTGACAAATGACGGTATATTTGGTATACTTTAATTGTGAATAATGCTTATTCTTAAAATTATTTTGATATTTACCGTATCTGAGGAGGGATTCTTTTGGACGCTGAAAATAAGGAGCTGACTCTCAGCCGCATTTCCCGAACCGTTTTTTCAAAATGCTCCGCAGTTTATCTTATTGACGCTGCTGCCAATTCCTTTGAGGAGCTTGTGGCAGATGATGATTTCAGGGCTGCTGTTGGCTCGTCGGGAGATCTTACCAAGCTTTACAAGGGGCTTTTTCAGCACATCAGCTCAGGTGAGACTAAGAAAAATGCCAATTACGACGCCTTTGTGTATGAGTCCCTTTTCAAGCGTGACAGCTTCAGCGGAAGTGTGACAATTCCCGTTAAGGACGGGGAGAAAAGCTTCATTTACCGTGTGATTAAGACTGCAGAAAACGAAAATGCCGTTTATTTTATGGAAAATACCGACGGTCATATTTCCGACAGGCTTGAAAAAATGAAGATGGACACCATTCAGGAAAATTATCTTTTCTCGATGATAGTTGATCTGAAAAACGATACCTGCCGAAATTCCGCCACCACCGAGATCAACGCTGAGCGGCAGGATTATCTTGACATTAAATATTCTCAATGGAGATACATGATCGCTAATATGTTCATGCCCAACGACAAGAGTATGTTCCTTTCGGCTTCCGATCCCGGGCATATCATCGAAAAACTTGAGAAGGACAAGTATTTCCGTATTGAGATGCAGATGCAGAATTTGCAGGGCGAATACATATGGGTTCGGCTCACTTTCAGCAGAATGAAGGATTTCAGCCGTGAAAATCCCATTTTCGTTTATACTGTTCAGGATATCAATGAGGATATGCTCCGCCTGCTCCATCAGGAAAATATCATTGCCGCTGTTGAAGAAAAAAACAAGGAGCTTGACAATATCAATAAGGCGAAAACCGTTTTTATCTCTAATATGTCCCATGAGATCAGGACGCCTATAAATGCTGTTCTCGGCATGGACGAAATGATACTTCGGGAAAGCTCCGAGGAACATATCAGGCAGTATGCGGGCAACATCAGAAGCGCAGGCAAAATGCTCCTTAGCATTATCAACGATATTCTCGATTATTCAAAGATCGAGGCGGGTAAGATGGAGATAATTCCCGTTGAGTACAGCACTGCTGCGATGATCGACGATATATGCAGCATTGTTTCCATTAAGGTGAAGGAAAAGAATTTAAAGCTTAATGTTAATGTCTCCGAGGACATCCCCTCCCGTCTGCTGGGCGATGAGCTGAGAATAAAGCAGATCATTATCAATATACTTACAAATGCTGTTAAGTACACCGAGAAGGGCAGCGTTACCTTTACGGTGGACTGCACTGAGGCAGAGGAGGGCATGACCGGGCTTCGCATCAGGGTCGAGGATACAGGAATCGGTATGCGTAAGGAGGACATGAGCAGACTCTTTACCGCCTTCGAGCGCCTTGAGGAAAAGCGCAACCGAAATATTGAGGGCACAGGACTCGGAATGAGCATCGTTGTCCGCCTTCTTGAGCAGATGAACAGCAGGCTGGATGTTGAAAGCGTTTACGGTCAGGGTTCTGTTTTTTCCTTCGTTCTTCCTCAGAAGGTGGCAGACAGCAGTCCTGTCGGCGATTTCGAGAAGGCAAGGAAAAAGAGGATAGAGGACTTTAAGCCCGATGAGATCCCGTATGCGCCATCTGCAAGGATCCTTGTGGTTGATGATACCTCGTTTAATCTTACTATTGTCAGCCATCTTCTCAAGCGAAACGGTATCAAGCCCGACACCGCTTCAAGCGGTGAGGAGTGTCTGAAAAAGGCTTCCGAAAATGAGTATGACATGATCCTCCTCGATCATGTGATGCCCGGCATGGACGGCGTTGAAACTCTGGACAGGCTTCGCAGGATGGGCGGCAGATCTGCTGATATCCCTGTTATTGCGCTGACTGCAAATGTTATGTCGGGTGCCAGAGAAAGATATCTCAATGCGGGCTTTTCGGATTTCGTGGAAAAGCCTATTGTCCCCTCAAAGCTCGAGGCGGCTCTTATTCAGTATCTGCCTTCCGGGCTCCTTGAAAAGCGTAAAAAGTAATTCTGCTAAGCAGCGGTCATATCCCGCTGCTTTTGCTTGGTCCGGTATTGATACTGCATAAGTTTCTTTGATGGAACAAGCCGTTACTCGAATCTTTGATAAAAGTATTGCAAAAGTTGTATTAATATGCTATAATTATAATATTACAATATCGTTGGAAAACCATGCTCGCCGCAGAACTCACATTCAGAATAAACGCCATATGGGAAATACCCTTTCGGCTTTTTTGAACTGCTTTCATATGATGACTTACGGGCTTGGGATTATGACGGTGACTGCTATGGCGGAGTTGGAGGGTTGTTGAATGGGTAAGTGGAAAACTAAGAGATTGGGAGACATTTGTGATATACTTTCCGGTGGTACACCATCACGTTCCAAATCAGAGTATTGGAATAATGGTAATATTCCGTGGGTCAAAATTAGCGATTTTAATGGTAAATATCTTGAAAGCACAGAAGAAAAGATAACCAAAAATGGACTTGAAAACTCTTCAGCGAAATTATTTGAAGCTGGGACAATACTTTTTACAATTTTTGCAACACTTGGAGAGGTTACAATCTTGAAAATTGATGCAACTACAAACCAAGCTATTGCAGGTATTATTATTAAGGATAATACTGTCAATAAATATTACCTATATTATTACTTATTATCATTGAAAAGTTTTGTGAATAGCGTTGGAAGAGGTGTTGCACAAAATAATATCAATATGTCGATATTAAGAGATTTTCGTATTCCAATACCACCACTTGAGGAACAGCAAAAAATCGCCGCAACTCTCGATAAAGTTACCGACCTCATAAGCTTATGCAAGAAAGAGCTTGAAGAGCTTGATTTGCTTGTTAAAGCCAGATTTTCAGAAATGTTTGGGGATTTAGCAACCAATAATAAAGGCTTTGAACAGCATAAAGGAGCAGACCTTTTTAAGTTTTCAAGCGGAAAGTTTTTGAAAGAAGAAAAAAGGTTTGAAAGTGGCTTTGCAGCTTATGGTGGAAATGGAATTGCTTGGTATACAGATGAACCTCTAATTGATTATCCAACCATTATCATTGGACGTGTTGGGGCTTTATGTGGAAATATTCATATGGTTAAAGAGCCGGTTTGGATAACAGATAATGCAATATATATAAAAGAGCATAAGACTGATAAATTCACATTAGAATTTTTAAATGAAGTAATGAAGATGATGAATTTCTATCAGTATGCAGATTTTTCCGGTCAGCCTAAAATTACGCAGAAACCCTTAGAAAACCTTCTTTATATTGTTCCTCCTAAGCATATGCAGAATGAATTTTCCGATTTTGTTCAAGCAACCGACAAATCAAAAAATTCAGTAAAAAAATCTCTTGAAAAGCTCGAAACGCTGAAAAAATCACTTATGCAGGAGTATTTCGGGTAAATACATACGACACGAATTGCCGGGCTGCTTTTTATGGCAGCCCGGCTGTTTTGCGTGATCTCATATTCAAAAAAAAATTTGGAAATTAAGCGAAAATTAAGCCTCAATTCAGAAAAAAGTTATATAATGTATGTTATGATAACCCATGATCTTAATGTTGCAAAATCTGCTCAGCGAATTGTGAAAATAATTGATGGTGAGATCTTTGAATGACAGCGGAGATGAGTGTACATCATTCTCACAAGTTGACCCTATCGTTTTTTTAGCGGGTCTGATCATAGATGGTGACTCGGCAGTAATAGGTGAATATAAGAAACCGTAAGATGTTTTGGAATAATGCCAGTACCGCATAAAGCAGTCAGATGGGCTTTATGCGGTACTGATTTTTCTTTATTTTCATATTACCGATGTTTGACTGCTGCAGTGAGAAGAAATATGATAAGGACGGTGTGATAAAGCCTGCTTCCTTTTATGATTATGAAATAACTCTCGACGCACTTGACGGCGTAACTCCCGAGATATTCGATATGATGTGATATGTACAGCGAGGATGAATATCTTTTTTTTCGGGAATCCGGCATTTGATTTTCTGCCGCCGTCCATAATGTGTCTTGAGGATATCTATTTCTTGTTTCCGCACAATTCTGTAATAATGGAATTATCCGCCCTCACTCCGCATAAAATATCATAATTCTAAGTGTTAACGGGGGAGAGCTATGAATGAGCTGACATTTGATGACAAAAAGGAAAGGGCGGTTATATTAGGGGAGTACATAACCGAAAATAAAGCTACTGTTCGTGCTGCTGCAAAGGTTTTTGGGATAAGCAAGTCTACTGTACATATGGACGGGACAAAACAGAAAATATTATGACAGGCTTGTATATCATCATCAGATAATGATTTGACCACATATCATGGGGGAAATGATATGTGGTCATTTGTTTGCGTTGTTGTCTGATTACAGGCAAATCGTCATATAAGGCGGAATGGAGACAATATCATTCTTTCCCTTGACTATACCCCCACTATACTATATAATATAAGAAGTAACCCCCACAAATCCAAAACGAGGAGCAAAACAATGGAAGAAAAGACCATAACATTCATATCCGACCGAAAGACCTATACTATACCCGTAACGAACATACTATATGTAATGATGAAAAAGCAGGACGCTTATGTTCATGTTTCGGACGGGAGTATTCTTAAAACACGAATGACCTTTGCCGAGTTTCAAAAGGAGCTGGGCGAGGATTTTATCAGGATTCACCGAGGCTGTCTTGTTTCGGCAAAGGCTATCCACAGCGTAAAGGAGCTTTTAACCCTCTCGAACGGCGATTCTCTGGAATATTCCGCACAGCACAGAGAGGAGATAATCGAGAAATTCCGCAAAAAACAGCGCAGTATCATCGACAGCTTTGCGAATAATGGCAATCCTGTGAAAAATGATGAATATCACGAGCATTACAAATGCTTTGACGATATCCCCGTTGCCTTCACCGATATAGAAATGGTGTTCGATGAGGACAGTCAGGCGGTGGACTGGATATTCCGCTACGGAAATGAAGCCCTTGCACGGTTAGAAAACTGCCCCCTTGACAAGCTTATTGGCAGCAGCTTCGGCAGCATTTTTGAGAATATGGACAGAAAATGGCTCAGAAGTTATGAACGTGCGGTGCTTTACGGCGAGACCCTTGAGCTTATCGACTACAGCCCCGAAATAGACAAGTATCTTCGGATAATCTGTTTCCCCACCTTCAAGGGGCATTGCGGCTGTATGCTTTTTGACATTTGCGATACAAAAATGTCTTTTGAAAACTCCGCAGGGGACAGGGCGGTACTTATGTATTTGCGAAAAATGATGAATTGATGCAGAGCAACATGGAACGAACGGTTTTTCGTTCCATGTTGTTGTTCCATGTCCTATGTATTGGTTCCAAGTCTATTGACAAATCCAAAATTATGCAGTATAATATTTTTTATGCAGATGTTTTCAGCTTGTATGACATTTATTAAGCAGGCAATACAAATCAGAACTATCGGACACAGGCAGAAAAGAAATTTTGTATGTAATACTGAAAGGAAGGATAAATTTGAAGAAAGAAAAGCTAAAACGTATAGCCAGGCGGATAACCGCATTTGCGGCGGCTGTGGCTATGGCTGCGACATTCACATTCCCTGCGGAGGTCGGGGACGGATTCTTTGACGGTTTCGGCAATGCTATTGTGGCAAGTGCGGAAACAGGCGATTTTACGGTTACGGGCGGAACGGAAGGCACAGACTATTCATATGCGGACAATGTGCTGACTATTCTCACAGAAACACCGCTGACAATTTCGGGTACAACAACCACAGACCGAATTGAAGTGGCAAGCGGCGTTTCCGCAAATATTACCCTTGACGGGGTGGATATTGACGTTTCATCTAAAAGTAACACTGCCGCATTCAAAATTGCGGACAACAGCACAGGAAATGTCACCATAACCCTTGCAGACGGCTCTGAAAACACGCTGAAAAGCGGAAGAAATTGTGCAGGCTTGCAGAAGAACGGTAGCGGAGAAGGAATAGGCAAGCTCACCATAAAGAGCGAAAGCGGTACAGGCAAGCTTACAGCAACCGGCGACGAATATGGCGCAGGCATAGGCGGCGGCGAATACGGCACCGGTTCAAACATCACCATAAGCGGCGGAACAGTTACCGCAATCGGCGGTCTGGAGGGAGCAGGCATAGGCGGCGGCTATAGCGGCTCCGGTTCAAACATCACCATAAGCGGCGGCATTGTTACCGTAAACGGCATGGCAGGCGCAGGCATAGGCGGCGGCTATAGCGGCACCGGTTCAAACATCACCATAAGCGGCGGAACAGTTACCGCAACCGGCGGCTCTGGCGGCGCAGGCATAGGCGGAGGCGATAATCAATCCGGTTCATATATCACCATAAGCGACGGTACTGTTACCGCAAAAAGCGCCAACAAAGGTGCAGGCATAGGCGGCGGCTATAGCGGCTCCGGTTCAAACATCACCATAAGCGGCGGCACTGGTACCGCAACCGGCGGCTCTTGCGGCGCAGGCATAGGCGGCGGTACTTATAAACCCGGTTCAGACATAACCATAAGCGGCGGCACAGTTACCGCAACCGGCGGCACCTGGGGTGCAGGCATAGGCGGCGGCTACTATAGCAACGGTTCAGGCATAACCATAAGCGGCGGTTCTGTAAATGCTGTTCTGGGATCAGAAGCAAACGCTATCGGCGGCGGTAAAGTGGGCAACGGTGCAGTCACCCCCACCCTCGCAGACGGAACAACAAAGGTTTTCCTCTATCAAATAGACGGAGCAAACTCTATCAAAATTGACGGAGTTACATACCCCACAACCCATAACGGCGTAAATTCGCTTTATCCCTATCTTTCGGCAGGTTACCACACTGTTAAGATCGGCGAAGTGGAAAAGACAATTCATATCGCCGAAAACGGCACCATTACCGACCCTGCCACACCGGCAACACAAGGTGCGTTTGAAATTTACGGCGGCGAATTGAATACAGACTACTCATATTCGGGCGGCGTTCTTACCATAAAAACAGCTACTCCGCTGATGATAAAGAACACAACCCCGACCACAGCGACAACCGACCGAATTGAGGTTGAGAGCGACGTTTCCGCAAATATTACCCTTGCAGGGGTGAATATTTCTTCCTCGTACAATGCGGCGGCTTTCAAAATTGCGGACAATAGCACAGGAAACGTAACAGTTAACCTTGTGGGCGAAAACATGCTGAAAAGCGGATCGCGTTGTGCAGGCTTGCAGAAAAACGGAAACGCAGAAGGAATTGGCAAGCTTACCATTAAGGGCGGCACAAACGGTACAGGCAAGCTTACCGCAACCGGCGGAATGACCGGAGCAGGCATAGGCGGCGGCAATTATGGTTCCTGTTCAAACATCGAAATAAGCGGCGGCACAGTTACCGCAACCGGCGGCGATACTGGCGCAGGCATAGGCGGCGGCAATAGCGGTTCCGGTTCATACATCACCATAAGCGGCGGCACAGTTACCGCAACCGGCGGCGGATCTGGCGCAGGCATAGGCGGCGGCACTCAAGGTGACGGTTCAGCCATCATCATAAGCGGCGGCACAGTTGCCGCAACCGGCGGTCCTATGGGTGCAGGCATAGGCGGCGGCTTTTGCAGTTCCGGTTCATACATCACCATAAGCGGCGGCACAGTTACCGCAATCGTCGGCGAATATGGCGCAGGCATAGGCGGCGGCAATAGAGGTTCCGGTTCATACATCACCATAAGCGGCGGCACAGTTACCGCAACCGGCGGAAGGAACGGAGCAGGCATAGGCGGAGGCGATTATGGTCAGGCATCAGACATTAGAATAAGCGGCGGCTCTGTTAATGCAGTCGCAGGTGAAAACGCAAACGCTATTGGCGGAGGTTTCAACCAAAGTGCAGTAATCCCCACCCTCGCAGACGGTGCAGCCAACGTATATCTGCTAACCATAGAAAACCCCGACGGTAAAGATGTATTTATTGACGGCAGCACAACACCCTACAAGCCTTCAAACCATTCTGCGGCAGGCACAGGTGACACAAATCTTTATGCATATCTCACAGGCGAAACACATAAAGTTAAGATCGGCGATGAAGAAACTGAATACAAGTTCTATACAAATAAGTTCCTGCCTGTTCCGAAGGCAAGCGATTTTACTTTCACAGCTCCCACAGCTCCGATCGTATATGATAATACGGCAAAGGAAGCCACAGTTACGGGAATATCGGGCACAGGCACAGTTACCGTAAAATATTATCTTGTCGAAGGCGATACCGAAACCTTACTCACCGATGACAATAAGCCTGTCAATGCCGGAACATATAAGGTTAAAATAGACGTTGAGAAAGGCACAAGCTATGCTGATGTGCAGGAGCTTACAGCGGACGAGTGGAAATTTACCATAACATCAGGCACACTCACAGCAGCTGATTTCGATTTCACAAAACCTTCAAACCTTGTATATGACGGCAATGCAAAGACAGCAACAGTCACAGCAAATAGCGGCATAACAGGAATAGGCACAATTACAGTGAAATATCAGAAAACGGGAGATACAACAGCAACCACCGAAGCTCCCAAAACTCCCGGAATATACAAGGTGTCAATAGATGTTACAGCAGGCACAAATTATGCAGCTGTTACCGATCTGACAGCTGATACTTGGACATTTACCGTAACATCAGGCACACTTACAGCAGCTGATTTCACTTTCGCAGCACCTTCAAACCTTGTTTATGACGGCAATGCAAAGAAAGCAACAGTCACAGCAAAGACAGGCATA
>JALFVE010000045.1 GCA_022787085.1 Oscillospiraceae bacterium
CGTATCGAACCTATTAAGAATAAAGTTCTTGCTCTGGACGAGGAGTATCAGCAGCTTTCCGATGCAGACCTTAAAGCTAAAACTCAGGAATTCAAGGACAGACTTGAAATAGGCGAAACTCTCGACACTATTCTCCCGGAAGCTCTTGCAACAGTCAGAGAAGCAGCTGACAGAGTTCTCGGAAAAAAACCTTATCCCGTTCAGATAATCGGTGCTATCGTTCTTCATCAGGGACGTATCGCTGAAATGAAAACAGGTGAAGGTAAAACCCTTGTTGCCTGCGTTGCCTCATATCTCAACGCTCTCTCCGGCAAGGGCGTTCACGTTGTTACAGTAAACGACTATCTTGCAAAGACTCAGGCTGAGGAAATGGGCAAGGTTCTGAGATTTCTCGGTCTTACAGTCGGCTGTATCCTGCACGGTCTGAATAACGATCAGAGACGTGCTGCCTATAACTGTGATGTTACATACGGCACTAACAACGAGCTTGGCTTCGACTATCTCCGTGACAACATGGTCATCTACAAGAGCGAAAAGGTTCAGAGAGAATTTAATTTCGCCATCGTGGACGAGGTGGACTCCATCCTTATAGATGAAGCGAGAACCCCCCTTATCATTTCGGGAAGAGGAGACAAATCCACCGAATGGTACACCCTTGCGGATAAATTTGCCAAGGGCTTAAAGCCTTTCGTGGTTGCTGAAATGGACACCAAGACCGATCAGGAGGAAATTGCGGAGGACTGCGATTATATCATCGACGAAAAGGCAAAGACCGCTACCATCACCCGTCAGGGCGTTAAAAAGGCGGAGAAATATTTCAACGTGGCAAACCTTTACGACGCTGAAAATTCAACCCTTCTCCACCATGTAAATCAGGCTCTCAAGGCAAACGGCGTAATGAAGAAGGATATCGACTACGTTGTAAATGAGGGCGAGATCGTTATCGTTGACGAGTTTACAGGCCGTCTTATGATGGGTCGCCGCTACAATGACGGTCTCCATCAGGCAATTGAGGCAAAGGAGGGCGTTAAGGTTGCCCACGAGTCAAAGACTCTTGCTTCCATAACCTTCCAGAATTTCTTCCGTCTCTATCACAAGCTGTCGGGTATGACAGGTACGGCTATGACCGAGGAGGACGAGTTCAGGGAAATATACAAGCTGGACGTTATCGAAATTCCCACAAACCGTCCCGTTCAGCGTATCGACCACCCCGATGTTGTATATAAGACCGAAATGGCTAAGTTCAGAGCAGCTATTGACCGTATCGTTGAATGCCACGAAAAGGGTCAGCCCGTTCTGGTTGGTACCATTTCCATCGAAAAATCCGAGATACTTTCAAAAATGCTCTCCAAGAGAGGCATCAAGCATAACGTTCTGAACGCAAAGCAGCACGCAAAGGAAGCGGAGATCGTTGCGCAGGCAGGTCAGCTGGGAGCAGTTACCATCGCTACCAACATGGCAGGCCGTGGAACGGATATCCTGCTGGGCGGTAATGCCGAGTTCCTTGCAAAGGCTGATATGAAGCGTGCAGGCATGGAGGATGAGCTTATCAGTGAGGCAATAAGCTATGCCGACACCGATGATGAGGAGATTCTTGCAGCCCGTGAGGAATACAAGAAGCTCTATGCAAAGCATCAGGAAGTCATCAAGGGTCAGGCGGACAAGGTAAGAGCCGCAGGCGGTCTGTACATTCTGGGAACAGAGCGCCATGAATCCAGACGTATCGACAATCAGCTCAGAGGACGTGCGGGACGTCAGGGCGATGAGGGCGAAAGCTGCTTCTTCCTGTCTCTGGAGGACGACCTTATGAGACTGTTCGGCGGAGAGCGTCTCCAGCTGATGATGACCAATATGAATATTGACGAGGATATGCCTATTGAGTCAAAAATGCTCTCAAAGGTTATCGAATCCTCTCAGAAGAAGGTTGAGGGCAGAAACTTTGCCATCAGAAAGAACGTCCTCAATTATGATGACGTTATGTCCACTCAGAGAGCTATTATCTATGAGCAGAGAGCAAAGGTTCTTAACGGCGAGGATATCCATGAGCATATCACCAAGATGATTAAGGACTGGGTATCGGACGGCGTAAATCAGTATATTATCGACAACACCGTTCAGGACGAGTGGAATCTTTCGGGTCTGAGAGAGCATTTCGCAGGTCTTCTTACCACTCCCGAGGATTTCCATTACACCCCCGAGGAGCTTGGAAATCTCACCAAGGAAAGTCTTACCGAAATGCTTACGGAAAGAGCCGAGGCATATTACGAAAAGCGTGAAAAGGATCTGGGCAGCGATATGCTCAGAGAGCTTGAGAGAGTTATCCTTCTCAAGGTGGTTGACCTCAAGTGGATGGCTCATATTGATGACATGGAGGAGCTGAGAAGAGGTATCGGTCTCAGAGCCTTCGGTCAGAAGAATCCCGTTGTAGAGTACCGTTACGAGGGCTTCGAGATGTTCGACGCTATGATCGAGTCTATCCGTGAGGATACCGTAAGACTTCTCTTTACAATTCAGGTAAAGGGCAACGAGGAGCCTAAGAGAGAAAGAGTTGCCCAGCCTATGGAAACTCAGGGCGACGGCAGCTACTCAAATGAGCCGAGACGCGTTAAAAAGGTGGGCAGAAACGATCCCTGTCCCTGCGGAAGCGGCAAAAAATACAAGAACTGCTGCGGAAGAGATTTAAAATAAAAGGGGGAAAATGCAATGCTTATCAGTGAAGTAAAAAACGAGCTTGAGAACCACATCATTCCCTTCTGGGACGCTCTCAGAGATGATGAATACGGCGGATTTTACGGTCAGATGGACAATGACCTTAACCTTGACAAAAAGGGCGGAAAGGGAGTTATACTCAATTCCAGAATACTCTGGTTCTATTCCTCCTGCTACCGCACAATAGGCGGAGAAAAGAACCTTGAAAATGCCCGCCATGCCTATGAATTTCTGAAAAACAAGTGCGTTGACAGAGAAAACGGCGGCGTTTACTGGATGATGAACTACGACGGCACCGTTATGGACAGCATGAAGCACACCTATAATCAGGCGTTTGCGATCTATGCCCTGTCCACCTATTACCTTGCCTGCAAGGACAAGGATGCTCTTGACCTTGCATTTGAGCTGTTTGAGACAGTTGAAGAAAAATGCACCGATGATATTGCATATATGGAGGCATTTGACAGAAACTGGCAGCTCATTGAAAATGACGCTCTCAGCGAGAACGGACTTATGGCTGACAAGACCATGAACACCGTCCTCCACCTTATTGAGGGCTACACCGTTCTTCTTGAAGCAAGCGGCGATGAAAGAGTAAGGGCAAGGCTGAAATTCCTCCTTGACATTACCGAAAATAAGATATTCGACAGCAAAAACAACAAGCTTCTGGTTTTCTTTGACAGAGAGCTGAACGTTATAGGGGATATCCATTCCTACGGTCACGATATTGAAGCCACATGGCTCATTGACCGTGCCTGCGATGTTCTTGGCGAGGCGGATTACATAGAAAAGTGGAAGAATATAAACCTCCGCATTTCAAATAATATCCTGAATATCGCCTATGAAAACAACTCCCTTAACAACGAGCGTGATAAGACCGAGATAGACAAGAAACGTGTATGGTGGGTACAGGCGGAGTCCGTAGTGGGCTTTGTGAATGCCTACAGCCACGGCGGAGACAAAAAATTCCTCACAGCTGCCGCAAATATCTGGGGCTGGATAAAGAACATCCAGATAGACAAGCGTGAGGGCAGCGAATGGTGGGCAGAGGTTGATTATAACGGCAAGCCCATGATGAGCTTCACCATGGTAAATGAGTGGAAATGCCCCTATCACAACGGCAGAATGTGCATTGAGCTTATAAACAGAAATATCGACGCGTAAATATTTCAGCTTGAAAGGGAGAATGGTCTATGCTTATTAACGCCAACGAGGAGATCGTAAAGCTTCGTATGCCTCTGCTTTTGCAGGAATACAACTGCTGCAAATGCGAGAAATGCGTCTGCGACATGATGGCGATCGCACTGAACAACATCAAGCCCGCCTATGTAAATACTGCGGAAGGAATGCTGTTCAAGCGAATAAACAGTATGCTCCCGCAGAAGACCACAGATATAGATATTGAGATACTCAAGGCGATAAACCTTGTAAGCGCCCATCCCAAGCACACGACCGAGGAATCAGAGGAAAAAGCCCAGTGATATCCTACAAAGGCGATAGAGATTTTTGTAGGATATCACAAAATAGAAATTTTCCTATTGACAAATAAATTTTCAAGTGATATACTGAACTTACAATTTAATATGACTTAAATCCTATGAACAAAAGCAAGTAGCATTTGCGATGGCATCACAGAGAGTCGTGCATTGGTGTGAGCATGATATGAACAGCAGGTGTGAATGGGTTTGTGAGGAGCAGGGTGAATATCTTTTATGAATAGTAGCCTGTGCCGTAATTCCTGCGTAAAAGGAAAGGGTATTGATGCGAAACGCTGCGTACTTTGAGAATTGTCAGAGTTTATACAGCATTATCGGATTTTTTTCGGTAATGCTTTTTATTTTCCGCAGACGTACCCGAAAAGCGGTGATGTATATTCCTTTCGGAATCTGCTCACAATCAGGGTGGCACCGCGGCGGACATGAATATACAGTCTGCCGTCCCTTGATGATACATGAAAGTGTATCGTCATGGGACGGCAGGCTTTTTTTATTGAAAGGATGGTTTTTATGATGTATCCCGCACTTGATGAGACAAAAGAATATTTAAAAAGCTTCGGCACAGTCCCGCTTTTTTACGAGCTGCTGACAGACAGCTTCACCCCCGTCAGAATGTTTGCCATACTAAAGGAGAATTACGAAAACTGCTTTATCCTTGAGTCGGTGGACAATTCCAATCGCTGGGGACGTTATTCCTACATCGGTCTCGACCCCAAGGCGGAGATACGGGTAAAAAACAAGCAGGCTGAGATAATTTATAAGGACGGCAGAAAGGAAACGGCAGACGCTTCCGACCCCGTAAGGCTTTTCTCGGAAATAATGGAGAAATACAAGTCCCCGAAGTTTATAAATTATCCCAAGCTCACAGGCGGTCTGATCGGATATTTCGGCTATGATATGGCGAGATATTACGAAAAGAAACTGACAAACGTTCCCGAGGACGATCTGGATATGCCCGATGCAAATATGTTCATCTATAATGAGATAGTTGCCTACGACCACCTTTCAAACAGAGCGGTAATAATTCTCAATATGGATAAGGAAGCCATCGGGGAGCTTGCGGAAAAGTCGGGCGAAAGCTTTGATAAGGCAGCGGAAATGATGTATTCACAGCTTGGCGACAGAGCCGAAAAGCTTGGAAAGCTCCTTTGCAGATACGTTCCCGAGCCTGCTCCAAAGGTTCTTACCCCCGCAGAAATAACCGTAAAATCCAATTATACAAAAGAGCAGTTCTGCGAGATGGTGGAGAAGTGCAGAGAACATATCATAGACGGCGATATCAGCCAGATAGTCATCTCCCAGCGGTTTGAAGCGGAAAATCCCCCCGAGCCTTTTGATGTTTACAGAATGTTACGCTCCACAAATCCATCTCCTTATCTTTACTATTTTGACCACAAGGATTACTGCATTGCAGGAGCATCTCCCGAAATGCTTGTCAGCGTAAATGACGGCGTTGTGCTCAACAAGCCCATTGCGGGAACCTATCCCAGAGGCGCAACAGCCGATGAGGATATCGAGTTTGAAAAGAAGCTCAAAAACGACCCCAAGGAAAGAGCCGAGCATACAATGCTTGTTGATTTAGGCAGAAATGACGTGGGCAGAGTCTGCGCCCCGGGAACGATCAAGGTCACTGACTTTATGAGAGTAGAGCGATATTCAAAAGTAATGCACCTTGTGTCCGACGTTGAGGGACAGCTTGCAGAGGGCAAAACACCCGTTGACGCACTGATGTCCGTCCTCCCCGCAGGAACCCTCTCGGGCGCACCCAAGGTAAAGGCAATGGAAATTATTGACAGCCTTGAGAATGTAAAGCGAGGACTTTACGGCGGCACAGTTGGATATATGGCATGGAACGGCGATATCGACACCTGCATCGCCATAAGAACGGTTCTCTTCAGAAACGGCAAGGCATACGTTCAGGCAGGCGCAGGGATAGTATATGACAGCATTCCCGAAAACGAGTATGAGGAAACCAAGAGAAAAGCAGCAGCGGTACTTAATGCACTGAGCGGCGCAGCGCAGCTGTAACCTGAGATTATTTGAAAGGATCTGATACCATGATCGTAATGATAGATAACTACGACAGCTTCACCTACAACGTATATCAGGCAATGGCAAGCCTGTACAGGGACATAAAGGTTTTCAGAAACGATGAGATAACCATTGACGAGATCGAGAAAATGTCTCCCGAAGCCCTTGTGATATCCCCGGGTCCCTCCTATCCCAAGGACGCAGGAATTTCGGTGGAGGCAATAAAGCATTTCGCAGGAAAGCTGCCCATTTTCGGAATATGCCTCGGTCATCAGTCCATCGGAGAGGCATTCGGCGGAAGGGTAGTCAGAGCAAAGGCTCCCATGCACGGCAAATCCTCCGTAATAAAAATAAACACCTCCTGCCCCATTTTCTCGGGTCTTCCCGATAAAATAACCGCCGCAAGATATCATTCACTGATAATCGAAAGAGAATCCCTTCCCGACTGCCTTGAGATAACCGCAGAGACAGATGACGGAGAGATAATGGCAGTGGCTCACAAGGAATATCCCATTTACGGAGTTCAGTTCCACCCCGAGTCAATTCTTGCGGAAATGGGCGTGAATATTATTTCGAATTTCCTTACACAGGTGGTGGGTGTAAAGACCACAGGCGCAGGAGTAGCACCCATTCCAATGGAAAAGAGAAGCGCTCTGAAAAAATATATCGCAAAGGCTGTTGACGGAAATAATCTTACCGAGGAAGAAGCCTATGACGCCATGAATATTATCATGAGCGACGCCGCAACCCCCGCCCAGATAGCCGCCTTCCTGATGGATATGAGAATGAAGGGCGAGACAATTGAAGAAATAACAGGCTTTGCAAGAGGAATGAGAAGCAAGGCAGCTGTTATAAACGGCTTCCGCTCCGCAATAGATATCGTTGGCACAGGCGGAGATATGGCCGGAACCTTCAATATCTCCACCACCTCCTCCTTTGTGATAGCAGCAGCGGGAATAAACGTTGCAAAGCACGGAAACAGAGCCGCATCCAGCAAGAGCGGCGCAGCGGACTGCCTTGAAGCGCTGGGGATAAATATTAAGCTCTCCCCCGAGAATGCTGCAAAATGCCTTGAGAAAACTGGAGTTGCATTCCTCTTCGCACAGGTATTCCATGGGGCAATGAGATTCGTGGCTCCCGTCCGCAGAGAGATCGGCTGCCGCACATTTTTCAATATCTTAGGTCCCCTCACAAATCCCGCCCTTGCGGATTATATCGTTCTGGGAGTTTATGACCAAAAGCTTTCCGAGCTTATGGCAAATGTGCTTATCAAGCTTGGAATCAAGGGCGCAATGGTGGTAAACGGCAGCGACGGACTTGACGAGATAACCATGACAGGCAAAACTCATGTATGCGAGGTAAAGAACGGAAAAATTTCCGAATACGATATCGATCCCCATGATTACGGATTTGAATACTGCACACCCGATGATCTGAAGGGCGGAACACCCGAGGAAAACGCTAAGATAACACTTGATATTTTAAGCGGCAAAGACACAGGCGCAAGAAGAAACATTATTCTGCTTAATGCAGGCTGTGCAATTTACTGCGCAGGCGGCGCAAAGGATATCGCAGAGGGCGTAAAGCTTGCCGCAGAAATAATAGACAGCGGCAAGGCTATTGCAAAATTCAACGAAATGAAAGCATTTACCAACGAGGTTTGATATGATACTTGATGAAATTGCAGCAAAGAGAAAGCTTCAGCTTGAGAGGGAAATGACCGCAGTCCCCCTTGAGGATATGAAAAAACGTGCAGCCGCAGCTAATTTCCCCGTTCACAGCTTTAAGGAAGCCATTTCGGCGGAGGGGCTGTCGGTGATAGCCGAGGTAAAAAAAGCATCTCCCTCAAAGGGACTTATCCAGCCCGATTTCGACCCCGTAAAAATCGCCATTGAATACGAAAAGGCGGGAGCAAGAGCAATATCCTGCCTTACCGAGGAGCATTATTTCCAAGGTTCAACGAAATATCTTGCGGAAATCAGAAAAAATGTGAGCATTCCCATTCTCCGAAAGGATTTTATATTTGACGAGTATCAGATCTATGAGGCAAAGGCTGTGGGCGCAGACGCAGTTCTGCTGATAGCCGCACTGCTTACAGATGAAGAGTTCAGGCCCCTGTATGAGCTTGCTCATTCGCTGGAACTGGACGTTCTCTGCGAGGCGCATGATGAGGAAGAGGTGCTTCGGCTTGTGAGAATGGGCTGCGATATGATCGGCGTGAATAACAGAGATCTCAAGACCTTTAAGGTGGATATTGAAAACACCAAAAGGCTTGCGGGACTTATCCCCCATAGCACGCTTCTTGTGTGCGAAAGCGGGATAAAGAACAACGGCGATATGAAGTCCGCCCGTGCATGGGGCGCAGACGGGGTGCTTATCGGTGAGACGCTTATGAGAAGCGGCGTCAGCGGCATTTCCGAATGTATGAAGTCACTTCGGGAGGGCGTATGATAAAGCTCTGCGGAATAAGACGGCAGGAGGATGTTCTGATAGTAAATGACTATCTTCCAGACTTCATCGGAATGATACTCACCGAGGGCTTTCGCAGGACGGTGGATATGAATACTGCCGAAAAGCTGTCGAAAAAGCTCGACAGACGGATAAAAAAGGTGGGTGTATTCGTAAATGAACCTGCGGATAATGTCAAAGCGGCTGTCGAAAGGCTTTGTCTTGACGTTATCCAGCTCCACGGAGACGAGGACAGGGAATATATCCGCTCCCTTGAAGGCTTATGCGAAATATGGAAAGCGGTCAGGGTCCGTTCCTCGGAGGATATATACCGTGCAGAGGAACTTGGCTGTGACAGGCTGCTGCTGGACAGCTTTGTAAAAAATGCCGTTGGCGGCACAGGAGTAGCGGCAGACCGAAGCATTATAAAAAACACGGACATCACACTCCCCTATTTCCTTGCAGGAGGGATAGGCGAGGATAATATAGCGGAGGCTCTTGAAATATCCCCGGACATTGACCTGTCAGGCTCTGTTGAAACGGACGGTGTAAAGGACAGGGAAAAGATCCGCAGGATCATGGAGCTTTACAGAAAGCTTACACAGAAAGGATTACAGATATGAATAAGGTTGGAAGATTCGGAGAATTCGGCGGACAGTATGTTCCCGAAACCGTAATGAATGCTGTACACGAGCTTGAAGCGGCATATGACAAATACAAGGACGACCCCGATTTCAAGGCAGAGCTTGCGGCGCTTTACAAGGACTATGCAAACCGCCCCTCCATGCTCTACTATGCAAAGCACATGACTGAAGATCTTGGGGGCGCAAAGGTGTACATCAAGCGTGAGGATCTGAATCACACAGGCGCACACAAGATAAATAATGTCTTAGGACAGATACTCCTTGCAAAGCGAATGGGCAAAAAGCGCATTATCGCCGAAACGGGAGCAGGACAGCACGGCGTTGCCACCGCAACGGTATGCGCACTCATGGGGCTTGAATGCTGCGTTTACATGGGCGAGGAGGACACAAAAAGGCAGTCTCTGAACGTTTACCGAATGGAGCTTTTAGGCGCAAAGGTTGTTCCCGTCAGCAGCGGCACCTGCACCCTCAAGGACGCCATAAACGAGGCAATGAGAGACTGGTGTACAAATATCGAGACAACATTTTACTGCATAGGCTCGGTAATGGGTCCTCACCCTTATCCCGAAATGGTAAGGGATTTCCAGAAGATAGTGGGCGAGGAGATAAAAGCGGAGCTTATGGAGCGTGAGGGAAGGCTTCCCGACTGCGTTGTTGCCTGCGTAGGCGGCGGCTCCAATGCCATGGGCGCATTTTATGACTTTATCCCCGATACATCTGTAAGGCTGGTGGGCGCAGAGGCGGCAGGCAGAGGAATAAATACCGCAGATACCGCCGCAACTCTTTCCTGCGGCAGCGTGGGAATATTCCACGGAATGAAGTCCATGTTCTTACAGGATAAATTCGGTCAGATAGCTCCCGTTTACTCCATTTCAGCCGGTCTTGACTACCCCGGAATAGGACCCGAGCACGCAAATTTATGGAAAACAGGCAGAGCGGAATATGTTGCCGTAACCGATGAAGAGGCAGTCTGCGCCTTTGAATATCTCTCAAAGACCGAGGGAATAATCCCCGCAATTGAATCCGCCCATGCAGTGTCCGCAGCAATGAAGATAGCTCCCACAATGGGCAAGGAGCAGATAATCGTCATAAATCTCTCGGGACGGGGGGACAAGGATGTTTACTCCGTTGCCCGCTACAGAGGTCACAACATCGAAAATTCATAAGAAAGGCTGGTCTAACCATGAACCGTATAGATAAATGCTTTGAGGAGCTTAAAGCACAGGGCAGAAAGGCGCTTATCACCTTTGTCACCGCAGGCGACCCCGATATGAGCACCACTGTAAATACCGCCCTTGAGATGTTTGAAAAGGGTGCGGATATAATCGAGCTGGGAGTGCCCTTTTCCGACCCCATTGCCGAGGGCGTTACCATTCAGAAGTCCTCCCTGCGCTCCCTGAACGGCGGCACCACACTTGATAAGATATTCGGGGCTGTGGACGAGATTCGCTTAAAAACCGACAAGCCCCTTATCCTTATGATGTATCTGAACACGATCTTTGTTTACGGAGTGGAGAAATTTTTCTCACTTTGCAAGGAAAAGGGCGTTGACGGCGTAATTGTTCCCGATATGCCCTATGAGGAGAGGGAGGAGATACTTCCCGCAGCAAAAAAATACGGCGTGCATAATATAAATCTCGTCTCCCCCGCCTCCCATGACAGAATAAAGCGCATCGCCGCCGATTCCGAGGGCTTTTTGTACTGCGTTTCCTCAAACGGCGTTACCGGCGTGCGCTCCGAGTTCAAGACGGATTTTGATGAATTTTTCGGAATCATCAAGGAAAATGCCAAATGCCCCTGCTGTGTGGGCTTCGGCATATCAAGCCCCGAGCAGGCAAAAAAAATGTCCGCCTACTGCGACGGAGTTATTGTGGGAAGCGCAATTGTCCGCATAATGGAAGCAAACGGAACGGATTCCCCCAAGGCTGTAGGTGAATTTGTCAAGAGCCTGAAGGACGCTTTGTGATACAAACAGCGGGCTGTTCAAACAGAACAGCCCGCTTGATTTTATAAGTTACAGCTTCAAAAGCTCAGCCTTTCTCTCCCGATAAACCGCATAATACTTAAATCCGCAGTCTAAGAGCATCTCCCCCGCCGAAGCAAAGGCAATGCCCACCGATTCGGGAGAATGAGCGTCCGAGCCGAGAGTGATAAGCTCGCCCCCAAGCTCCTTGTAACGCCGAAAGATCTCCCTGCATGGATTCGGCTCGGTCATTCCTCTTGCAAGAGCGCCTGTGTTGCACTCAAGAGCCTTGCCCTTTTCAATAAGCACTTTCAGAATGGGGTCAATATAATCTGCAAATTCCCCGTAGGAATAGCTGAGCCCATGCTTCTGCCCGTATCGGACAATGTAATCCAGATGCCCGAGGCTGTCAAAGCAGCTTATTTTTTTTATCCTGTTATGCGTTACTTCAAAAAAGCGCTCATATGCATTATCCCTGTGAGTGTCGAAATACTCGTCATAATAGGGGTCAAGCCCGTCAACAAAATGCACCGAGCCGATGATATAATCAAAGGGATATTTTTCCGAAAGCTCCTCAAGATATCCCGAAATATGGCTTTGGAGTCCCATTTCCACGCCAATGGATATTTCTATCCTGTCCTTGTATTTCTCCCTGAGCTCTGACAGCTCCTTAAAATATACGGGAAAATCAAGGTTAAAATCAATATCCGAAACCACGTCATGATCGTCATGGTCGGTAATGCATATCCGCTTCATTCCGAGAGAAATTGCCTTTTCTATCTGCTCTGTCGGCGGAGTATCGCTGTCTCCCGAGAAGCGTGTGTGAAGATGACAGTCAGCGTACATCAGCCGCTCCCTCCGTTTCCGCCCTCATTGTCCGAATTTATGGGAACAGGTTCAGTCTCGGTGACGGAGGTATCCTCGGCAACAGCAGTTTCCGAGGGAACATTGTCGGAAGCCGCTTCGGGAGCAGCTGTCACAGTAGCAGTTGTCTCGGATGTGGCATAATAGGGCTGAACAGCGGCAATTTTTTCGTCATCGAGAGTGCCGTAGGGATTTGTAAATAGCTTCTCGATTCCGTCAATAAGAGAGCTTGTGTTTGCGGCAAAGGCATTGTTAATAAAGATAACGTCGGTGATACCCTTCTCCTTCATGTAATCAACAGCGTTTCTGCCGAAGTAGCGGATGTCGATAACATATATCTCGTCAAAGCTGTCCACCAGATAGGGAACGAAGGCATTTCCGTAGGATTCCTTGAAAACGCAGACCTTTCTGCCTGTGTTGTTCTCGGTGACGATCTGAGTGTGAACAGCGTCCGAGCCGATAAACACGCCGTATGCATAGCCAGGGCTTACGTTGTCATAGAAAAGGGTTCCCTGACCCTTGGGCTTTAAGGTGTCGTAATCATAGTAATAGGTCTTGTATTCAGACTTTGGCTTGTAGTAGGTGAAAAGCTCGGGGCTGTTTTTCAGAATGGGGTCGTTGGTGTAGCCGTAGAGAGAGCCAACATAGCCGTCTATCTCCCGAACCTCATAATCCGTGTCAATATCCTTGGGGGTCTCGCCCATTGCCTTGACCAGAGCGGCATATGCAT
Source organism: Oscillospiraceae bacterium (assembly GCA_022787085.1). Lineage (GTDB taxonomy): Bacteria > Bacillota > Clostridia > Oscillospirales > Ruminococcaceae > Huintestinicola. The sequence continues at coordinate 12,886 of JALFVE010000045.1, forward strand.
AATATGCTCCTCTGTGGGACCAGTGATGGTCGGTCCTCAGATAGATATATTCATCGGTGTGAGCGGCAATTTCCGAATATGCGTCCACGGGGATAATATCTGCGGTGTAGCTGCTGTAAATATGGTCGATAGCGTCCTTCTCCGAGGAGCTGTACTTCTGAAATTTTTTGGGAAGATAGAACTCAACCGAGGTGGGAACAACGATATTATAAATATTTACGTCGGGACCCATTGCCTCTTTATAACGGCTCAGAAGCTCCGCATAGCGGGTTCCCATCTTCTTGTTTCCGCCGAAGAGCATTACTCCCGCATTTTCGCCGTACATTTTTACTCCGTCAACAACAATGCCGTTGTTGGCAAAATCCGCAATGTTCTCCACTTCCGCCTCATCCTCTGTCTCCGTTTCGGAAACGGCTGTCTCGGGTGCGGAGGTATCGGAAACGGCAGAGGTCACATCACCTTCGGAAGCAGTCTCAGCGGGTGCTGTTTCAGAAATGGCAGGCTCTGCTTCAGAAACGGCAGGCTTTGTTTCCTCGCCTATAAGGTTGCCCTCGTCATCGGCAACAACGTTAACATTCCCGTAAAATTTGGGAGTGCTGATTCCCTTTAAATTGTTGTATTCGGCGCAAAGCTCCACGATATCCTCCCTAAACGGAACTGTATCGGAAAAATATTCTGTGAATTTATCCGCAAAGCTGCCGTCAAAATAGCTCTGTAGGGTCAGCTCGGGCTTTTTAGCCAGCTCACGCTTCTCCGACTCGGAAAAATCGGGTCTCTTGAGAAACACAAGGCAAAGCCCCGTAAAAAACAGCACCGCCAGAAAAATAATAATGCTCACTCTTTCAAAAATCGCATGGCGAGCCTTGTAGACCTTTTCCGCCTCGGTCATCCGCTTTTTTCTTGAAACGGGCTGGGGCTTGAAGTTTCTTTTGCCCCTCACAACGGGCTTTTTGTTTTCTTTGGATTCTTTCATGTATTACAGCCTTTCCTATCCATAATGCGGAGCGTATCAGCCATAGAGAGACATTCGGCATATCTGCCGTTCCAGATGAACTCGTTATAATATTTATAGCTTTGCTCTGCTGATAAAAAATCATTATCGAAGGTAGAATTTGCATATTCGGGAACGATTATTCTAAAGCCATGTTCAAAGCCGCATTTTACCGCTGCGTCAATGCAGTAATCCGTCTGAAGACCTGCGATTATCAGCGTGCTTTCGTCACCTGCTTTCAGATATTCAAGCAGACCCGTATCTCTGAAAGGGCTGTTAACGGTCTTGTCAAATATCTTCTCACCGCAGGCGGGCTTGAAGCCGTCATATATCTCAAAGCCCTCATTGCCCTTTGACAGAGGTTCTCCGGGTCCGTCGTCGTGCCTTATATAAATGACCTCAACACCGCATTTTCGGGCAGCTTCGATCAGCCGCCTGACATTATCCGCAAAATCCTCAAAGCGGTATAATGCCTCGTTTACAATTGCTTTCTGAGCGTCAACTATAAGCAGGACCAACGCCATCTTCCTTTCAAATCAAAGGTTTTCCATCAGAATCTGAAATACAGGAACGGATTATAGGTATCGCCCACAAGGGAGATGACCGACAGGAACATAATAAGTCCCAGAACAGCTAATTTTATAAGGCTCACAAGTATAAATTTGCCTTTTGACTGCATAGCAAGCCGCTCACCCATCTTTGAAACAACGCTGTAAACGGGCATACAAAGGATGATCGCAGCTATTATGAGCCACAGGCTGCCCCCCAGCTTTGAAACGGTAAGGATATCCGTAAGAGCAAGACCGCCCGCTCCGAACATGGCGCCTATGCAGGAGGAAAGCTGTGCGGTATCGGTGAAATAGAATATCGCCCAGCCGAATATCACAGCGATAAGCAGATAGATATGTCCGAATATTTTCGGCAGCTTTTCAAGGACTTTAAGCAGGAAGGTTTTCTCGATAACAAGGAGAACTCCGAAATAAAGTCCCCAGATGATGAAATTAAGGCTTGCGCCGTGCCAGAGACCCGTGCAGAACCACACGATGGCGATATTTAAAAGCTGGTGCTTTCTGTTGCCGCCCAGCGGGATATAAACGTAATCTCTGAAAAATGTTCCCAGAGAAATGTGCCATCTGCGCCAGAACTCGGTGACGGAGGAGGACACATAAGGATGCTCGAAATTCTCGGGGAAATGAAAGCCGCACATCATGCCCATGCCTATTGCCATATCCGAATAGCCCGAAAAATCGTAGTAGATCTGCAGTGAATACATAATAACGCCCGCCCATGCCGCCAGAACGGAGGAGGGTGCCTTGTCAAAGGTGAGAAGCTCCGAGGCAAGCAGACCCATGGAATTTGCAATGAGGACCTTTTTGCCCAGACCGAAAATAAGGCGGTTTATTCCCTGATGAAATTCGCTTATCTTGACATCTCTGTTCTCGATCTCCCGAGCCACAGAGCTGTATCTGACGATAGGACCCGCCACAAGCTGGAAAAACATGGAAAGATACAGCAGATAACCGAAATAATTCTTCTGAGCCTTAGCCTTTCCCCGATAAACGTCCACCACATAGGTTATGGACTGGAAGGTGTAGAAGGAAATACCGATGGGCAGATGAAATTCGGGAACGGGCAGGGAAAGCCCCGCTATGCTGTTTATCCCCGAAACGATCATTCCGCTGTATTTGAATACCCCAAGAATGGAGAGATTCACAACGCAGGAAACGATAACCCCCAGAACGGCGCATTTCTGTCCCTGATGCTTGTCGATATATCTTCCGTTGAAATAGTCGAAAACCGAGCTGAAAATCAGCAGGCATACCCAGACAGGCTCTCCCCATGCATAGAAAAACAGTGAGAAGATTATAAGAACAATATTTTTAAGCTTTGTCTTTGACGCTGCAAAATAGCACAGCAGAAAAAGCGGAAGAAATATGAACAGAAAAAATATATCCGAAAATACCAAAGCATTACATTCCTTTTAATAATATTCTGATCTAAGTATTCTTATTATACACCTAAAAATGCATCTTTTCAACCGTATAATGACAAAATTAACCCCTGATATATAACATTTCGGTAACGGCGTAAAAAAAGTGCGGTCTGAGTCTGCAAAAATAGTCTATATCATACAAAAAGCGGATATCCCCTTTGGGAATATCCGCCAATTATTAATATGAATTTACATTACAATATACTTGCCGCCAACTGTCATGGAGATAACGATATTGCCGTCATCATCAAGAATGATCTTGCCCATATCATTGACCTGCTTGTTTTCGTCGATGAAATAGAGATGCGCCTTTGTCAGATCAACGCCGCACTGATTGTAATATTTCGGAGAGATGATAATGTCCGCAGTGCAGCCGAACTCGCCCTGCTGCTCTGTTCTGAGTATCAAAGCGCCCCGATCGGTGCTCTTTGTCATTTTGATGGCAAGGCTGATATCCTTAGCCTCTGTAACGGTCTCGCCTCTGATAACGGCAGTGTAGCGCTTTGTCTCCACCGTGAGAACGCTGCCCTCTCTATTTGCAAGAAGAGCAAGCCCGTCAGCCCTGAGACCTGCGTCCTCATATGAGGCATAGATAGGCGAATTGCTTCTGAGAGCGTTTGAAACGCTGCTTTTGTCTACTACAGATATAGGATTTTCGGGATCTTTTCCCGGAGCGGGAGTGTAAAGTGAATCGTTATTTCCCGATGGCGCAGTGGGATTTGAGGGAGGTGCGGGATATGCGGGATCGGAGGAATAATCCGCCGCTCCTGCGGACGCAGCCATAGAAGCAGCAATCAGCACTGCGGCAAACACCGACAAATATTTCTTCATTTTCATAATGTATCGTTCCTTTCAAAGTTACTTAGCAGCTTTTTTGTATAGAAATATCCCGCTCCGAACAGCAAAAGCCCCATGGCAGCCGTCAGCACGGAGAAAACATTTCCGTTAATGCCCGAAGCCCTTTCAAGCTCCGCAAAGGGAAGCCTTGAAATTATCCTGCAAAGCTTATCAGCCGCAATGCCCCAAGCGGAAAATTTAACTGCTCTTATTCCCATCAGCGGCTGAAGGGCTGCGGGAAGAACAAGGCATATACACATTCCCGCCGCAAACCGCCTTCTCATACGCAGTCCGCTTATAAATGCCATTACGAGCCAGCACAGCATACACAGAAGCATTGCTCCGCATCGGATCATACCCGCCGCCTCCGAAGGGAGATGATCGTCCCTGCCCAGACAGGCGGAAAGGTAGGTCACACCGAGGCAAATGGCAATATCCTCGGCTGTTCCGGAGGGATAAAAGGAAAGCCTCATGGATTACCCTCCCTCTCGAATATGGTTCTGTAGGGCATAACGCCGTTGTAATTTTTTTCTGCCAGGAACAGGAAATTACCCATCATCAGAATGACCGCCGCCATGACAGCAGCGCCGAGATTCTTTTTCCTTTTTATGGCAGAAGAGTACAGCGCCATGAGTATTTTCGGTGCTCCGAGGCAAACCCCGGGAATGAAAAACAGCAGCGACATTCTGGAAATAATGGCATATCGGGAGCCTATAAGCTCGAAGAAAAACGCCCCATAGCAGCACCATATTATCATATTTATGCTGCGCTTATCCCCCGTCATGCGGTCTTTCAGGGCATACGCCGCCAAAAACAGCACTCCGAACATCACCGCATAGCGAATGGGAAGTCCGTTTGTCATCTCTCTGCTGCCGATGCCGTAATTCGAGTAAACATATCGTGTAACGCCCCTGATAAGAGGCTCGGAAAAGGCATACGCCCCAATTGACAATCCCGCCGTCACTGTCAGGGTGAGCTTATTCCAGTCAATGCTCACAAGAAAAATGCAGGGCAGAAGAAACAGGGCAGAGCGATGAAACGCCGAGGCTGCAAGCACAGTGAGAACTGCTCTCATATAGCTGCCCTTTACCCCATACTGCAAGCCGAATGCGCAAATTACAGCGGCGATGAACTGCCTCATAAAATTTAATGAATTAAAGAAAAGCCCCATTCCCAGAAACGCCGCCATGCTCATCCATGGATTGTCGGAATTTCTGAAGATATAAAGCATCAGAGGGGGATAGATAAGCAGTGATATCAGAGGAAATGCGGCAGCATAATCCGCAGAGAAGATATTCACAAGCTTTAAAAGCAGGAATATCCCTATTTCCCTTCTGTCTCCCCTCAGCTCATCAAAATCGGTGAAATTCAGGTCATAAAACCAGCCTGCGTACAGGTTGTAATCATACCCCACCCCATAGCGGAGGGAGGCTGCGGCGGTAAAAAGCACTGCCATAATTATGCAGTAAATGCAGGGCGCTTTACCGTCCCTTCTTTCCGAAAGCCCGCACATGGGTATGCCTGCCCCCAGGGCTGTCAGGAATAATATGGAATAAACAGCCATAACGACCTCTTTTCATCCGACTTATCAAGATAAATTATACTCTTTTGATCGGGCAATGTCAAGACGGATATTTAAAAAAGAGGGCTTCGGAGAAAATTTTATCTGTTCTGATAAAAGTCGCCATTAATAAGGCGCACCTCAAATTCATCTCTTGGCAGAGGCTTGTCGAAAAGGAAGCCCTGCACCATATTGCAGTTTATATCACGCAGGAAATCTGCCTGAGCGGCAGTTTCCACACCTTCGGAAATTGTTTCCATATTAAGCTCGTTCACCATGTTGACAATGTTCTTCACCACGATCCTGTCGGTGGAAACGCCGCCATCGCCCTCGTTTATATTCGTGAAGAAGGATTTGTCAAGCTTGATAACGTCCACGTCAAGATCCTTGAGAAGATTCAGCGATGAGTAGCCCGTTCCGAAATCGTCAATAGAGGTGCTGATATTGTTCTCCTTCATTTTTTCGATGAAAACATTCATTGCGGTGAAGTCCTCCGCACCAGTCATTTCTGTCAGCTCGATCTCGATATATTTTCCGTCAACGCCGTGCTTTCTGATAATACCCAGAACCTCGTCAGCCAGCCGTCTGTTGCGCAGATGGTGCTTTGAGAAATTCACCGAGACCTTCACAGGCTCAATGCCCATTTCCTTCCACCGCTTCAGATCCTCGCAGACCCTTTCAAATATATAGAAATCCAGCCTGCAGATGGTGCCCTCCGCCTCCAGAACGGGAATAAAATCCATGGGAGGCACTATCCTGCCGTTTTTTATCCATCTGCAAAGCGCCTCGCAGCCGCAGAGCCTGTTATCCGAAAGGCGCACCTTGGGCTGATAGTAAACTGCAAATTCTCTGTTTTCCAGAGCCTTGGGGAATATTGTGGAGATCTCCTTTCTGTGCATGGAGGCTTCCATGAGAATGGGGGTATAGTAAACCACATCCATATTCTCCTGCTTGGTGGCGCCGTAGGCAACTGTTGCCTTGCTCATAAGGTCGGACATTGTATCGCTTTCCGTTGCCTCGCAGATACCCATGCGGAGCCTTACATCATAAAGCTGCTTTGCGTCACCCTCGCCCATCTCAAAGGAGAGTGCGTCCGCAAAGCCCCGAAGGTCGGTTATCCTGCCCTTTTTAAGGAGCATTATGAAATTATCGCCGCCGAGCCTTGCAAAAAATCCGTCGGGATCTACAAAGTTTTTCATAGCTTCGCTGAATTTCTTAAGAAGCATATCCCCTTCCGGATTGCCGAAAAGCTGATTTACAAACTTGAAATTCTTGATGTTTATATATACAATGGCATAATCCACCAGCTGTCCCCTCGCCTTGAGCATTCCGCCGAATCTCATGATAGCCTGAGTATTGGCAGCGCCTGTTCTGCTGTCGGTATAAATGCTTTTATTAAGGAGGTCCATCACTCTTATCCTGCCGCTGAAAATGAAGAAAAGCTTGGCAAGAACGCAGATAAGCGCTCTTTCCTTTTCGTCCCAGCTGCAGCCTGTGCGGGGCAGGAAGGTCATTTCCATAATGCCGCCCTCGGGGGTCACATATCTTCTGTAAATGCAGTCCTCTTCATTTACATCGGGGCTGAAGGTCACTTTCTTGTACTTCTTAACGCCCTCAGGCTCAAAATTGTTGGGGGGAGCATCAAGAGAAAGGATAAGCCTGCCCAGCCCGACCTCGTCTGCGACCAGCTCCATGATCCTGCACATATCCTCAACTGCATTGTCGATCCCCATAACGTTTTCGTCGATTTCTGTAATAAATTTAAGAATACCCTCGCTGAAAGCACTGATGCTCATTTTCATTTTCCCTTTCCTGTTAGCTTTTGATATCCGCCCTAAAACAAAAACTTCTATGTAAAATTATAGCACATTGTGAAAACGTTGTCAATTATTATCTATAATATAAATCAAATTATATAATAATTTTTCAAACAATCAACCGAAAACAGACCCGAAGCCTGCGCTCGGGTCATAAAATATGGGGATATATCGCCGCAAGATCCATATACCCATGATTTTGCGGCGATTTTTCTCCTTTATTCAAAATAGTCCGATATCATTCCTCACCCGCAAGCTCCTTATAGAGCCCGATGTAAAGCTTGGCAGAATTATCCCAGCTGAAGTCATTCTTCATAGCGTAGCTGACGATCTCCGCCCATGCCTTCTTATCCTGATAATGGTCGCAGGCTCTGTTTACGGCGTTGAGCATATCGTGAGCGTTATAGGTCTTGAAGGTGAAGCCGTTACCATTCTCGCCGCCTGCGTCTCTTACGCTGTCACGAAGTCCTCCCGTTTCTCTTACGATGGGCAGGGTTCCGTAGCGCATGGATATCATCTGCGCCAGACCGCAGGGCTCGCTCTGAGAGGGCATGAGGAACATATCAGCACCTGCATAGATCTTCCTTGCAAGCTCGGGAACGAAGCCGAGAGTTACGCTTACCTTGTCGGGATATCTCCATGCCATTTCCTTGAAGAAATCCTCATAAATCTTCTCGCCTGCGCCGAGTACCGCAAACTTGCAGCCAAGGCTCAGCATTTCCTCGAAAACGTATTTGATAAGGTCGATTCCCTTGTGGGATACGAATCTTGTGATAATTCCGATAAGAGGCTCATCTCCCGAGGCAAGCTTCAGGGATTTGAGCAGCTCAGCCTTGCACTTTGCCTTGCCCGAGATATCGTCTGCGGAGAAATGTGCAGGGATGAGGGGGTCGTGTTCGGGGTCGTAAAGTGTCGTATCAATTCCGTTCAGGAAGCCGCAGAGCTTATACTGCTTGTTGGTAAGCGCCCTGTCCAGCCCGTGGGAATACCATGGGTCAAGAATTTCCCATGCATAGCTGGGAGAAACGGTGGTTATCTTGTCGGCGGTCTCGAAGGCTGCCTTCATCATGTTCACAGCGCCGTCATACTCAAGGAGCTTTGCGTGATACATGGGTATTCCCATGATATCGTTGATAACGTCCATGCCGTAGCGTCCCTGATACTGGATATTGTGAATGGTGAAAACGGTCTTGATATTATCATAGCCGTACTGGAATTTGTAATAGGTCTGATAATAAACGGGGATAAGAGCTGTCTGCCAGTCATTGCAGTTGATGATCTGGGGCTTCCAGTCGATCTGCTTTATCAGCTCAAGCACCGCACGGGAGAGAAATACGAATCTCTCGCAGTCGTCGTAAAAGCCGTAAAGACCGTCTCTTGCATAATAATACTCGTTATCGAGGAGATAGTAGGTAACGCCGTTTGCCTCTCCCTCGAACACGCCGCAATATTGCTTTCTCCAGCCAACATCGACTGTGAAATTCTTAATGAATTTGAGCTTTTCTCTCAGCTCGGGCTTTACGCTCTTGTAAAGGGGAAGTACGACACGGCAGTCATGTCCCGCCTTGCAGAGGGCTGCGGGAAGAGAGCCCGCAACATCCGCCAGTCCGCCGGAAGCGGCGTAGGGAAGCGCCTCGGAAGCTGTGTAAAGTATTCTCATATATATTATCCTTTCTCTCGGAAGGTATTATTGACGTAAGTAAATTGATATGATTTTCGGGTATTTCGTCAGATAAATTCGAGCCTGCGGAACACAGCCGCAGGCTCGATGTCATTTCTGTGATATCAAGCCTGTTTGCCGGCTTTGTGCTGAGTGTCAGATCTGTGCGCCCTTGCCTATGTAGATGGGGTAATTTACAGAGCCTGTAAGTATCTTCTGATCGGAAATATTAACGATCTTGTCGGTGATTACGCAGCTGATATTGCAGTTCTTGCCGATAACGCCGTCCTGCATGATGATGGAATCCTTGACAACAGCGCCCTTGGCAACCTTTGCGCCTCTGAACAGAATGGAATTCTCAACTGTTCCCTCGATGATGCAGCCGTCAGCGATAAGGGAGTTCTTGACCTTTGCGCCGATAGCGAACTTTGCGGGAGGATTATCGCGTATCTTGGTGTAAACGGGAGCGTTGTCGGGGAAAAGTCCCTTTCTGTTGTCGGTGTCGAGCAATGCCATGTTTGCGTCATAGTAGCTCTTGATGGAGGTGATCTTGGAGAAATATCCCTCATGCTTGTAGGTCATGATCTTATAGCGGCTGCACTGAGCCTGAAGAATGGACTTTGCAAAGCTGTAAATGCCCTTTGCAGCGCCGTCTGTTATCATGCTCATGAGCAGGGGCTTGGAGATGATGTAGGTGTTGAGGGAGATATTGCACTCGCCACTTATTTCGGGATTGATAAGAACGTTGTTGATTCGTCCCTCGTCGTCAATGCCGAAAACGTTGGTGTGAGCGGCAGCGTCGAGATCGAGATTTGCTCTTGCATAAACAGCGGTAATGTCTGCGCCGCTCTTTACATGAGCGTCATAGAGCTTATTGTAGTCAAGGCTTGTTATAACATCGCAGTCGGACATGATAACATAGTCTGCGTCGGAGCAGCGGATAAAATCGGAGATACCGTAAAGAGCCTCAAGTCTGCCTCTGTACATTCCGCTGGTGAGGTTCGAGAAGGGGGGCAGAAGATGAAGTCCGCCGTTCTTTCTTGCCATATCCCACTCTCTGCCCGAGCCTAAGTGGTCGAGAAGTGACTGATAGTTGGATTTTGTTACAACGCCCACCTCGTCAATGCCCGAATTTGCCATATTGGAGAGGGTGAAGTCGATAAGTCTGTATCTGCCGCCGAACATTACCGAGCCCATGGTCCTCTGACGGGTAAGCTCGGGAACGACGTCCTCGTGCATATTGGCGAAAATTACGCCCAGAATCTTTTTATTCAAGCTCATTTTATATTAACCTACCTTCCGTGAAAGCTCTTACTTCTTTTTGATATCGGGAACCATCTGCTTGGGTCCTACTACCTGACCTGCGGCAATGGTTATCTTATTTCCGATAACGGCAATGCCCCAGTCGTCCCTGTTTTCAACAGTTTCGGGGCGTGCGCCTACATGAGCGCCGCTTTCGATGATGCTGTTCTCGCCTACGATCGCGTATTCAACAACAGCGCCCTCCTTGATAACTGTTCCCGGCATGATGATGGAGTCGGTTACGGTAGCTCCCTTTTCGATGGTTACACCCTCGTAAATTACGGAGAAGTCGATATTTCCGTCAATATTGCAGCCCTCGGCGATCATGGAGTTTTCAACGTTTGCATTGTCGCCTATGTACTGAGGAGGAAGAACGGGATTTCTGGAATACATCTTCCAGTCGGGATCGTAAAGGTCGATGGGGATATTGGGATTAAGAAGGTCCATATTTGCTTCCCAGAGGGAATCGAGGGTTCCAACGTCCTTCCAGTAGCCGTCAAAGGTCCATGCAACGAGCTTTTCGCCTGCATTCATCATGTTGGGGATGATAGCCTTTCCGAAGTCCTTGTCCTCATCGGGATTGTTCTCGTTGTCGATAAGGTACTGTCTGAGCTTGCTCCATGTGAAGATGTAGATACCCATTGAAGCAAGTGTTGAACGGGGATTCTTGGGCTTTTCCTCGAAATCAACGATATTGCCGTCGTCATCGGTTATCATGATTCCGAAGCGGGAAGCCTCTTCCATGGGAACGTCCAGAACTGCGATTGTAGCAGCTGCGTTCTTCTCCTTGTGGTAGCTGAGCATTACGTTATAGTCCATCTTGTAGATGTGGTCGCCCGAGAGAACTACTACATAATCGGGATTGTAGCGGTCAACAAAGGCAATATTCTGATAGATAGCGTTTGCGGTGCCCTTATACCACTCTGCACCCAGAGCGGTCTGATAGGGAGGCAGGCAATGTGCTCCGCCGTACTGCTTGTCAAGGTCCCATGGCTGACCGTTTCCGATATAGTCATTCAGAACGAGAGGCTGATACTGGGTGAGAACGCCAACGGTGTCAATACCAGAGTTTACGCAGTTGGAGAGGGGGAAGTCGATTATTCTGTATTTTCCTCCGTAGGGAACGGCAGGCTTTGCCATATCCTGTGTGAGGGCGTACAAACGGCTGCCCTGTCCGCCTGCCAAAAGCATTGCGACGCATTCTTTTTTAGTGTACATCTTGAAAATCCTTCCTTTCGGTTTAATGCGGTTTATTCCGCTGATTTATCGGTCTTTGGTCTGCGGCCCCGCTTCTTGGGAGCAGCCTCCGCCGATGTATTTGCTGCTTTTTCCGCTGCTGCGGTCTTCCTTGCAGGCTTTCTGGCGGTCTTTTTGGTCGAAGCAGTTTCCTTGACTGCTGCTGTCTCGGTAACGTCTATCTTCTCGCCGCTCGTTTTCCTGCGTGCCTTGGGGGGAACATACTTAAAGAACATTGCGGACAGTCCCGGGATCGTAAGACTGATGGAATAATCGCAGCCGTGCATTGAATATTCCTTTGCCTTTATCTTGCCGTTGTCCACCTCTCCGCTGCCGCCGTATTTAACGTCATCGGTGGAGAATATCTGCTCATATGTGCCCTCATAGGGAACGCCTATCCTGTAATCGCTCCGCCTCACGGGAACGAAGTTGCAGACAACGATTATCTCGGCGGGCTTTTCGGGGTCGGAATTGTCGATTCGTCTGAAGGATATCACGCTCTGAGTATAATCATCGGCGCATATCCACTTGAAGCCGTCCCATGAATCGTCGTCGTGCCAGAAGGCGGGGGTATTCTTATAGAGATTGTTAAGATCTCTGTAAAAATCATTCATCTTGCGGTGGGTCTCGAAGCCCAGAAGCATCCAGTCAAGCTCCTTTTCGTAATTCCACTCGATGACCTGAGCAAAGTCGTTGCCCATGAAATTGAGCTTCTTTCCGGGGTGGGCTATCATATAGGAGGCAAAGGCTCTCTGGCTGGCAAATTTGCCCTCCATGGTGCCGCTGCTCATTTTGCCGTAAAGCGAAGCCTTTCCGTGAACCACCTCGTCATGGGAGATGGGAAGCACGAAATTCTCGCTGAATGCATAGAAGAAGGAGAAGGTGAGCTTGCCGTGATCTCCTGCTCTGTAAATGGGGTCGGTGCGCATATAGGAAAGGGTGTCGTTCATCCAGCCCATGTTCCACTTGAAGTTAAAGCCCAGACCTCCCACATCCGCAGGCTTTGTTACCATAGGCCATGCGGTGGATTCCTCTGCTATCATGAGCACATCGGGATTTCTGGAGAAAACGGTGGTATTGAGCTTCTGCAAAAACTCAATAGCCTCAAGATTCTCATGTCCGCCGTTTTTATTGGGACGCCATTCACGTCTGTCATAATCAAGATAGAGCATTGAAGCAACGGCGTCAACACGAAGCCCGTCAACGTGGAATTTCTCAATCCAGTAAACCGCATTTGAAATAAGGAAGCTTCTTACCTCGCCCTTGCCGTAGTCGAATACTCTGGTTCCCCAAGCTGCGTGCTCCTTTTTCAGGGGATCGCTGTACTCATAGCAGCAGTCGCCGTCAAATTCAAAAAGACCTGCGGCGTCCTTGGGGAAATGGGCAGGAACCCAGTCAAGGATAACTCCGATCCCGTTCTGATGGAAGATGTCTATCATCTGCATGAACTGCTCGGGAGTGCCGTAGCGGGAGGTGGGAGCATAATAGCCGATTACCTGATAGCCCCATGAGCCGTCATAGGGGTATTCCGCCAGGGGCATAAGCTCTAAATGGGTATAGCCCATATCCTTCAAATAATCGGACATTTCATGGGCAAACTTTACATAGTCAAAGGGAGAACCGTCCTCATACTGCTTCCATGAACCGAGATGCGCCTCGTAGATGTTCATGGGGCTTTTGTAGATGTTGATCTTTTTCTTGTAGTCGTACCATTTCCGGTCATGCCACTCGTAGCTGTCGATGTCGAAATATTTTGTTGCGGTATTGGGACGAAGCTCCATGTGTGTGCCGTAGGGATCTGCCTTGTCCACAATGCTCATGTGAGCGGTCTCAACGCTGTATTTGTAGGCAAAATACTGCTCCACGCCCTCTATGAATATCTCCCACACTGTGGGGTCATCAAGGCGGTACATGGGATTCTTGCGTCTGTCCCAGTTGTTGAAGTCTCCCACCAGCGAGACGGACTTGGCATTGGGCGCCCATACACGGAAATAAACGCCCTCCCTGCCGTCCTTCACGCCCTTGTGAGCGCCGAAGAAATTAAACGCCTCGCAGTTGCTGCCCTCGTGGAAAACAAAAAGAGGAAAATCATAATCTCCGATAGAGGATCTGTTTTTACTCATATGACGAAAATATCCACCTTTCAGGTTATTTGAAGCGGACTCCTTCACCGTTGGAATATACGTCCGCTTATCTTACTTAATATTTTAACAGATTATGCATGAGATTACAAGGGGTATTGTAAAAGTTTTACAAATCTCACTTATTTCTCACATCACCTTTGTGCAAGATAACAACGCTTTTCCATATGTTAGGAAATAGAATTGTTAATTTTATGTAAATAAAACGATTAAGCATTATAAAGCCTCAGAACGGCGGCTGTTCTGTCATCGGGACGTTCCCCTCCGTATTCCTCGGCGGCTGCCATTATCCTGCCGCATATCTGCTCGCAGGTGAGCCTGTCATTTTCAAGCACTGCCGCAACGGCTGCTCCTGTGATGTCAATTCCGTCGGTGGTCATAAGCACCCGTGAATTTTCATTGAGCATTATCCGTTCCTCGGTGACGGGCAGCCCGCTTATTATACCCACAGGTGCGGAGCTGTCGCTGTAAATGCTCATAATGGGGCTGTTTTCTCCCTCACGGGTCAGAACGGCGGTGGGCGCAGCTCCCATTTTTATAAGCCTGCCCTCGCCCGTATAGAGATCGGTCTTCAATATATCCACAGTGGTGAAAATTTCCTCCGAGGATGCGGCGGACATTATCACATTGAGCATCCTGACCGAATTGCGGCTTCCCATTCCCCCTATCATCATTCGGCGCAGGAGATTTACCGCAAGGGCGCTGCGGGAGCCTGCCTTTCCTCCTCTGCCCATGCCGTCGGAAAGGATTATGTAATAATTTCCCATACCGTCCTCGAAGCAGGCATGACTGTCCCCGCAGCAGCCCTCTGCCGCCTCTGCCTGTATCTCGCAGTCGGGAACATATTTCCCCTCCTGCCGCCATCTGATGCGGCAAAGCCTGTTTTCCCCCTCTCCGCAATAGGTAACGGCGGGTCTTGCGAGACGGACCCCGAAAAGCGCCCCGAGACGCTCCGTAATGCCGCTCAGATGAATATCCTTGAAATTCTCGTCGGGATGGATATATGCCTCAGCAAAGGGGCGCTGCTCACCGTCAAAGGCTACCTCGGCGGAGCGGACGGAAAATTCCTCCTCAAGGAGCCTGCGGAGTATTTTCGATAATTCCTCGTCCTCACGAAGCAGGTCGTTCAGCTCTCCCGAAAGCTCGCTTATCATTCCGCAGGAGGCTGAAAGCTGCTCAGAGGCGCTGTCTAAAAATCGCCGCAGGTATGCCGATCGTCTGCGGGATATCCTTTCCATTCCCGCCGCACGAGTGAAGCTGTCAGCAAGCTGCGCTTTTTTCGAGCAGCCCTCAAAGCCCGACGGCAGCTCCTTTGCAGTGATCTTACCTTTTTTCTCCGCAATGCTCTGAGCGGCCTTGAAGCAGCTTTCAATACCGTCAGGCGAAATGCAGCCGCAAGCCGCGCTGCACCCGTGCTGCGAGCAAGCAGTGCCGCAAATACTGCTCCTGATGTCCGAATATATATCCTGCGAACCCATGTCCGAAGTGCGCATAAAAAGCTCCGCCGCCGTCTGAACATCCTCTCCTACCTCCTCAAGCACCTTTGCCGCAAATTTCAGCTTATCCGAACGGATATCCCTTTTTTCCGAGGATGCGAATATCCCGTTCAGCTTCGGAAGATAGAGCCTTTCGGGTATCAGGCAGTAGAGAGCCGCAGCTATTCCCATATCTGCGATAAAGCCCGGCGTTCCCGAGGGCATTCCCGCCGCTGCGGATATTCCGAAGGCGGACAGGATAAATGCCATATTCACCGCATATTTTCCCTTAACCGCATAAAGCCCCGCCGCAAGCCCCGCAAAGGCAAGCATTGCTCCGCTTCTGCCCAGAGACTGCTCCGCAAGAAGAAATGAAGCGGCGGAAAGTATTCCCGCTGCCGCTCCGCCCATGCAGCCGAATTTCCTTGCCGCTGCAGCTGTGAAAAAGCCTGCTGCTATCCTGCCCGAATTCACAGCGCCCGTTTCGGGAGAGGCAAGAGCGCATATCCCAAGCATATAGGTTATCCCCACGGCGGCGGTCCGGAAGCCTCCGCTCCCCTCGGAATAAAAGCCCGTTTTAACAGTTCTGACGGTCTCGCAGAGGCAGTATGCCGCTCCCGAGCACATCACCGCTCTGAAAAATACCGCTATAAACATTACCCAGTCTCCGCCGTTTGCCGCCGAGACTGCCGCACTGCTTATAAAGTACGCTCCGCCTGCTGCCAGAGACCGTATTTTCGGGGAGCATTTCCTGCGGAACACCCACAGAAGCGCTGCTGTGAATGCCGCTGCCGACAGCTCCGCTATATGCTTCCAGAGGCTTCCGTCCGCCGCCCATGCACAGAACATCCCGAACACCGCCGCCGCTGCCGACAGGGGACTTCCCGCCGCCGTCAGGGACGCTCCGAAGGGGGATGCTGCTCCGCCTATCCTCATTCCTGCGGTTATGTAGCCCATGACAGCCCACAGCACCGCTGCCGCCGTCTGCTCCCGTGTCCTGCGGCGAGAGGAAGTCTCGGGATGAAGAGACATTTCCCCCGTTTTTTCCGTCCTTGTGATCATTTTTATCTTCCTTTCCTTTTGGTTCCCTGTTTATTTTTCGGGTATATATTTAGTTATAGGATAACATTATCCCTGTGCGAAAAAGGTCACATCTGCGCAAGAAAGCTTTTTTATCACTTGCGGATAACTGACGAATACCGTTGAAAAAGCTTATTCCGCTTTATTTATTCCCGATGAGAGTCGGGGTCTGTCGGGAAATTGCAGGGGAATTTGCGGCTGCTTTTTTTCTTGACAAAACATTGACGATGTATTATAATCAGATTATACAGATATGTCGGAAAATGGGGTAATAAATATGAACAGGGTCACAAGGTCTGTTTTGCTTCTCTTTCTTGTTGCGGGACTGCTGGGAATAAGCTTTATCGCTGCGGGCACTGAGGAGAAAAGGGCTATTGCAAAGGGTATCAAGGATTTTAACACAATGATCCCATCGGAATTTAATGCGGGACAGTTCGTGGAGGGCAATGTTTACGAGGTCTTCGGGGAATTTGCCTACATGGAAAGCTACAATGAGACTCTTGGAATAAAGCACGGCTCAAAGATCACATCCCATTACTATCTCATTCTTTTGAGCGGAAGCTTTGAATCGGATACTCCCATGTTTATTGCCCTTGAGCTGAAATCACCCGAAGCGGTGGAGAATGCGGAGCTTCTTCTGGAGCAGACTGTTGATTATGAGATAAACGGCACCGAGCCTGTGATATGGAACGAATTTTATGTTCAGGGCAAGCTTAAAAAGCTGGGCGGCGAGCTTGAGGAGCATCTTTACTCATGGCTCACAAGCGACGGTGAGGACGGCACAAGAGCCGATTATGAGGATATGATATGCCCATTTGTTATCACGGAGCGGAATGTGACCTCGGTGGAAGGCGATATGACCTTCGGCATAGTTCTCACGGTCATTTGCTCCGCCGCTGCGGCTGCTATGCTGATTATTTTCATAAAGGCACGAGCTTCGTCGGCTCAGACCTCTCCTTATCCCGACGCCTCCTATCCCCCGCCAAGGGCTTCGGACAGCTTCGGAAATACCACCGCCTCGGGAAATATCTCCTCTCCCTCGGACGGCGGCGAATCCGCAAGGCTTATGGAAAAGCTCAGCCGTCTTTCACAGCCTGCCGATCCCGATGATTTTTTCTCGGGTCCCATTTCTAAAAAGCATGATGATTCGGGGCTTGGGACAGGCATTGCCGATGATGATAAATAAATCATTCGGGCTCTTGATATTTCCCGCAAAATGCATTATAATTTATAGTAATTAAATTTTTAGCCGAAAGGAACGGACAGATGAACATTGTAAACAAAGTCAAGGTCACTATCTGCGGCAAGGAGTATAATCTCCAGACCGACGAGACTCCCGATTATCTCATTTCTCTGGCAAAGCGTGTGGATAAGGAAATAGGCGATCTGGTCAAGGCTAAACCCAATTTCGGCATCCAGAACGCCGCTGTGTTTGTTGCCCTCACCTCTCTCGACGAGGCTCAGAAGGCTGCCGACAGCATTGAAAATATCCGCACTCAGATCAAGACCTATATGTCGGAGACTGCCAAGGCTCGCAAGGAAAAGGAAAAGCTTGCTGAAAAGAACAAGGCTCTTTCCGAAAAGATCGAGGCACTGGAAAAGGAAATAAAGGAGCTGAAAAAGCGTCCCCCTCAGTTTGACTGCGAGCAGCTTGTACTGGAAAACACCATTACTCCTGCGGTGATGATATATGCGGAGGAAAATGCCGCATCTTCCGAGGATACCAATAATCCTGTGAAGGAGCAGGAGCCTGAGGAGAAGAAGATCTCCGAGGATCTGAAGGAGCCCGAGGAAAAGAAGGCTGACGAGGAAAATGCCGCTCCCGAAAAGGGATCCGCTCCCGAAGCAAAGGCGGAGGATACTCCAAAGCCCGAGGAGGCTCCCAAGGAACAGGCTGACATTGCCCCGTTATCCGATGAAAAGAAGGAAGCGCCCGCCCAGACTGCCGAATGCGGCTCAGATGCCAGTAACGGCGAGGAAAAAGCCGATTCCGCAGAACACGGAGGGATTGACGGAGGAACAGGCTCAGAAGCTCCGAATGATGGCGGTAATTCACAAAATGCTGACGTGACTCAGCCACATCAGAACAGGAAAAGCAGAAAGAAAAGGCATTAACAGGCTATGAATAACACCCACAAGCCCGAGGTGCTTGCTCCCGCAGGCAGTCTCGAAAGCATATTTGCCGCTGTAAGATGCGGCGCAGACGGCATTTACGCAGGCGGAAAGCTCTTTTCTGCCAGAGCAAACGCCGTCAATTTTTCCCATGAGGACCTTAAAGCTGCGGCGGATCAATGCCATCTTCATGGGGTAAAGCTCTATCGTGCCATGAACACGGTAATTTTTGACGGCGAGGCGGAGGAATTTGTCAGGGAAGTTAAATTCTGCGCCGAGATCGGTATTGACGGGCTTATAATTCAGGATATTGGAGCGGCTTTTCTTGCGGAAAGGGCTGTCCCCAATATGCCCCGTCACGGTTCCACACAGATGACCGTTCACACCCCGCTGGGGGCAATTGCCGCCAAAAATGCGGGCTTTTGCAGGATCGTTCCCGCAAGAGAGCTTTCCCTCGAAGCTATTCGGAAGATATGCGAAACAGGCACCGAGACGGAGGTCTTCGTTCACGGGGCTCAGTGTATGTGCCTTTCGGGACAATGCTACATGAGCGCTCTTATCGGCTCAAGAAGCGCTAACAGGGGTCAGTGCGCTCAGGCGTGCAGATTACCGTTTTCCGCAGATAACAAAAAGACGGAGCATTATGCCCTGTCGCTCAAGGATATGTCTTTGGTGAGCCATATCGGCGAGCTTATAGATGCAGGCTGCGCTTCCTTTAAAATCGAGGGACGGATGAAGCGTCCCGAATATGTGGCGGCGGCGGTAACGGCTGTTCGTCATGCCGCTGACGGCGAGGGAGATATTTCCGAGGATATGGCAAGGCTTGAGGCGGTCTTCTCCCGCAGCGGCTTTACCGACGGATATTTAACGGGAAAAATCGGCGGTGAGATGTTCGGTCATCGCAGAAAAGAGGACGTTGTTTCTGCTGACAAGGTGCTGCCCTCTCTTGCCGCATTATACAAGGACGAGAAAAAATGCCGCAGTATATGCTTTTCCTTTGCCGCAAGGGCAGGAAAGCCTGTAACGCTCGGATTTTCCTCGGGGGATATAAACGGCGTTATTTCGGGTGCTGTTCCCGAAGCTGCGGTCAACAGAAGCCTTTCTGCCGAGGATGTGAAAAGGCAGCTTTCCAAGCTGGGAGGCACCGTATTTGAGCTTGACGGCATTATCTGCGATATTGATGAAGGCATTACTGTTCCCGCTTCCGAGCTTAACAGGCTGCGCAGAGAGGCTGTTTCCGAATGTGAAAGACTCACTGTTATGAAAAATACTCCCCGTTATGCCGTTACGGGATACAGCCCCGAAATGCCTGTTCCTGCGGGATTTTCGGGAAATCCTGCTTTAAGGGTGATCTCATCGGATGCCCAAACGGTTCGCATGGCGGCTGAATATTCGGAGCTTGTGATCGCTCCCATAAACGTTTGCAGGGGGCTTTCGGAGGATGCTGTCATAAATAAGGCGGCTGTTTCTCTCCCCGATATCGTTACTGATGAAGAGGGGCTTTTAAATGAGCTGCAAGCCCTGAAAGCAAGAGGCTTTTCTCATTTTGTCTGCGGCAATTTTACCCATCTCGGCGTGCTTTCGGAGCTTGATAACATTCACATTCACGGAGGCACGGGGCTGAATATTACAAATTCCTTTGCTATAAAGCGCTTCAAGGAGCTGGGGCTTGAGGATATCACCGCCTCCTTTGAGCTTAAAGCGGCGCAGTTTTCGTCGCTGTGCAAGGAAATTCCCACGGGCTTTTACGCTTACGGCAGGCTGCCCCTTATGATAACCCGAAACTGCCCCGTTAAGGCTCAGTCGGGCTGCAAAAGCTGCTCGGGCGGGCTTACCGACAGGACGGGACGCTTTTTCCCTGTGGAATGTGATGACAGAAAATACGCCCGTATCCGAAACTGCGACATTCTTGAGACTTCGGACAAGCTTTCATCCTTCAGAGGTGCGGCATTTGCTCTGCTCGATACGGGAAATATGCCATTGTCGCAGGCGGAGGGCGTTATTCGGCGATACCTTGGTCATGGCGCTCCCTATGGAAAATTTACAAGAGGACTTTATTTCAGGGGGATAAAATAATGAAGGAAAATTTCAAGCGGACTATTGCTTTTCTCTTTTTTCTGCTGGCGGGGATAGTTCTCGGTACGGTCATTGCAAGGCTTTGCAGCGGCGTTCCCTACCTCGACTGGCTCGCTTACAATATGTCGGTGGGAATTGACACGGGCGCCCCTGTTATTCTCGATCTGATCGTTTTCAAGCTTGCCTTCGGCTTCTCCCTTTCGGTCAATGCCGCTCAGATCATCTGCGTTATTGCTGCGCTTATTGCTTATAACAAGACCTGCAAGGGACTGTGAGTGACGGCTTTGCGATGTTAAGTTAAAATCAACCATTCAAATCGGAATATGGCGAGCTGTTTATTTGCTGTATTATAATATCATTCAGCTTAACCCAGTTAGCGAGTATGCAAAGGGACAACCTAAGGGGAGGGGGGAAGAACTAAACCCAACAAAAATACGGGACTTCCCCCCTCCCCTACGG
>JALFVE010000022.1 GCA_022787085.1 Oscillospiraceae bacterium
CGGCTTTGACGAGGTAATGTTCTACGGCAGAGGCGCAGGAAAGCTGCCCACCGCCAGCGCAGTTTTAGGCGATGTTATCGACTGCGCAAAGCACAAGACCACTATCCTTTCCCAGATGTGGGAGGACAGCGCAGACAACAGCTTTATTGCTAATTACAAAGAGGACAGCGTTTCGATGTATGTCCGTGTACAGGGCGCGGATAAGGCTGATATTGAAAAGCTCTTCGGTGATGTTGAGTACATCAATCGTGAGGGTCAGCCCGAAAATGAGCTTGCTTTCATCACTCCCACTCTTATTGAAAAGGACATTGACGAGAAGCTTGCTTCCATAAGCGGCACTGTTCTCGGAAAGATAAGAGTTCTTGATATGTAAATCATTTATAGGAAAAGCCGCTTCAGTTCTCAGAAGCGGCTTTTCATTTTTTGGAGCAATTGAATTTTTATGTGGGTGATATTATAATTTATCCATAGCAAAACAAACATCTTGACGACGATGCATATCTTACACTAATTCCACATCGTTCTATAGACAAGGACGGCAGATAGAATTTCGTCAATCTAGGAAAGCGACTGCAGGCGGGCTGCCGCCCGGCAAGGGCTTCGGCGAGTGGGTATACGAGTACAAATACCGAAGAGGGGGAAAAACTCTCTGCACTTTTTATGCGAAACAGGGCACTGCCGTTATACTCATTATTTTAGGAAAAACGAGCGGGAGAAATTCCGGGCGCAGCGTGAAAGCTTTTCGGAAAATATCCTTGCTTTGTATGATGAAACAGTGTCTTATCACGACGGCAAGTGGCTGTGGATACCTATTGATGTTATCACCTCACTTTTTTCAAAAAAACACTTGCATTTTCCGAAGACATACTGTATAATATAAGAAGCAATTATTTTGCGATGTACAAAAACACGCTGACCGGGATACAGTAAGGATCCTGCGCTTTTGGCATACACAGAGAATAGGGAGCGTCTGATCTGCAGACGGCTGGGACTTCCTTTGTGCCGCTTGATTCCGAAATTCGCCCGTGAGTGGCTGCCTTGAATGTCGTGTCCTTTGGCGGACAACGGTTATTAGGGGCAGACGAATGACCGCGTTAAGGTCGGGGGGATGTCTGTCCTTAGCCTTTGTACGAGCTGAATTTATGCTCCGTAAAGTCGGGAATAGATATTTCTCCTGTGCCTGAATGGTTTATTTCGGGTACGGGCTTTTTTATTTTACTATAATGAAAGGATAGAAACCAATGAAAGAACAGCTTGAAAAGATACTCGGGGCTGCCAAGCAGGAACTGTCGGAGTGTCACGACCTGAAACTTATGGAGGAGCTGAGAGTTAAATTTCTCGGCAAAAAGGGCGAGCTTACTGCTATCCTCAAGCAGATGGGCGGTCTGTCCGCTGAGGAAAGACCCGTTATCGGTCAGCTTGCCAACAAGGTGCGCTCGGAGATAGAGGAAAAGCTTTCCGAAAAGGCTGAGGCTCTCAAAAGCGAGGCTGCCGCTAAGAAAATGGCAGAGGAGACTATTGACGTTACTCTCCCCGGAAAGGCTCCCCGTCCCGGACGTCTCCACCCCCTTACCGCTACTCTTGAGGAGGTAAAGGAAATTTTCCTGGGTATGGGCTTTGATATCGTTGACGGTCCCGAGGTGGAGACAGACCACTATTGCTTCGAGGCTCTTAATATGCCCAAGCACCACCCTGCAAGAGATACTCAGGACACATTCTACATCAACGAGAACGTTGTCCTCAGAACTCAGACCTCAAGCGTTCAGATACGCACTATGGAGCAGAGAAAGCCTCCTATCAGAATTATTTCCCCGGGACGTGTTTACCGTTCCGATGCTGTGGACGCTACTCATTCTCCTCTTTTCCATCAGATAGAGGGACTTGTTATCGACAAGGGCGTTACTCTTGGCGACCTGTACGGCACTCTTGACCTGCTTATGAAAAAGCTTTACGGCAAAGATGCTAAAATTCGTCTCCGTCCTCATCATTTCCCTTATACCGAGCCTTCCGCAGAGGTTGACCTTGTTTGCTTCAACTGCGGCGGCAAGGGCTGCTCAATGTGCAAGGGAGAGGGATATGTTGAGCTTTTAGGCTCGGGCATGGTCCATCCCGAGGTACTGAGAGGCTGCGGAATCGACCCCGAGGTTTACAGCGGCTTTGCTTTCGGAATCGGTCTTGAGCGTATCACCATGGGCAGATACCACATCAATGACATGAGACTGCTTTATGAGAATGATATGAGATTCTTGGGACAGTTCTGATAAAATGGAAAGCACTGACAAAAACAGCCTGCTTCTGCGCTATAAAAAGCATTTCAGACGCAAGCAGCTTTTATGGAACGCACTGAGCATCACCTACACGCTTTTTCTTATCCCGCTTATAAAATTCCTTGACGGAACGGATTACAGCACGCTGTGGAAAATAATTTCCATAGCTATGGGAATATCCCTGTTTGCGATGAATATTATTCAGAGCAGATCAATGAAAAGGCAGCTTGAAGCGATTTCCGAAAATACTGCCGAAAAAATTTCCGCAGAGCTTGAAGAATGTGCCCGGTTCAGAGTTTTCGCATTTACCTCGGAATATCTCTTCTCAAAGGAGGGGCTTATCCTCCCTTACTATGAGATACAGGAAGCGATAACAAATACCTATGTCGGCTCGCCTTCCGCCACCAATATCGTTTTTAAAACAAAAAGCTTCGGAAAGCTTCGCATTCCTGTGGGACTCGGATATATGAGCGAGAGCTTTTATGATATGCTTTCCGCAAAATGTCCCAATGCGGAGATATTATTCAGAGTGAATTATCAGAAAGCGGATATGGAGGAGTATTTCAACACCGTCAGAGCGGAAAGCATTACTGTTGTCAGAAAAAAATAAGGAGGAAAATATAAATGGATCTTTCAGTAAGATGGCTCTCCGATTATGTTGATATCGGAGACATGAGCATAAAGGAGCTTTGCTCGGGACTTACCATGAGCGGCTCCAAGGTTGAAAAATACGAAACAGAGGGCAGCGAGATCTCCCGTGTTGTTGTGGGAAAGCTTCTCGACGTTAAGCCCCATGAAAATTCGGATCATCTTGTTGTGTGTCAGGTAGATGTTGGAGAGGCTGAGCCTGTTCAGATCGTTACAGGCGCACCCAACATCAGAGAGGAAAATATCGGGGACTTAGTTCCCGCCGCTCTTGACGGCTCTACTCTCCCCAATGGCGTTAAGATAAAGAAGGGCAAGCTCAGAGGCGTGGCTTCCAACGGTATGCTCTGCTCTCTCGGTGAGCTGGGTCTTACAACCCACGATTTCCCTTATGCAATCTCCGACGGCATTTTTATCCTGAAAAGCGAGGACGGCAGAGAGCTTACCCCGGGTATGGATATCCGTGACGCCATTGACCTTAATGACACATCTATCGAATTTGAGATAACCTCAAACCGTCCCGACTGTCTTTCCGTTCTCGGTCTTGCAAGAGAGACTGCCGCAACCTTTGATAAGCCCCTTAACATCAAGGAGCCTTCCTTCAAGGGCATTGACGGGGATATCAACGAAATGCTCAAGGTGCAGATAAAGAATGAGCAGCTCTGCTCACGCTACTGTGCAGGCGTTGTGAAGAATGTTAAGATCGGTCCTTCTCCCCTTTGGCTCAGAGAAAGACTTCGTGCCTGCGGTGTTCGTCCCATCAATAATTTTGTTGATATCACAAACTATGTAATGCTTGAGTACGGTCATCCCATGCACGCCTTTGATATCCGCTACATCAAGGGCAATTCCATTGAGATAAGAAATGCCGCAGAGGGCGAGAAAATAACCACCCTTGACGGCACAGAAAGAACTCTTACAGAGAAAATGCTGGTTATTGCCGATTCCGAAAAGCCCGTTGCCGTTGCAGGCGTTATGGGCGGAGAGTACAGCGGAATTATGGACGATACCGTTGATGTTGTATTCGAGGCTGCCTGCTTTGACGGCGCAAGTGTGCGCACCACCGCAAAGGCTCTGGGCATGAGAACAGACGCTTCCGCACGCTTTGAAAAGGGTCTTGACCCCAGAATGTGTATGCCCGCACTGCTTCGTGCATTCGAGCTTGTTGAAGAGCTTGGCTGCGGCGAGGTTGTCCGCACGATCATCGACTGCGACACTCATGCGGACACTCAGAAAACCGCTCCCTTTGACCCCGTATGGATAAACAATTTCCTCGGCACAGACATCTCCGAGGAAGATATGATAAAGTATCTTGAAAAGCTTGATATCAAGGTAAAGGACGGCGTTGCATACGCTCCCCCTTACAGAATTGACATTGAGTACAAGAATGACCTTGCAGAGGAAATTGCCCGTCTTTACGGCTACAACAATATTCCTCAGACCATTATCAGAGGCGTTGCCAGCGGCGAGCTTACCCCCGAGCAGAAATTCAGCCGGAAGGTGATGAACACCGCTGCCGCTCTGGGTGCAAACGAGATAACTACATTCTCCTTTATTTCCCCCAAATATTTCGACAAAATACGTCTCCCCGAGGACAGCGTTCTCAGAAAGACCGTTGTTATCACCAATCCTCTGGGCGAGGATACCTCCGTTATGAGAACCACACTTCTCCCCTCCATGTGCGAGGTTCTTGCAAGAAACTACAACAGCAGAAATCCCGAGGCTGTTCTCTTTGAGATGGGAAATGAATATCTCCCCAAGGGCGGCGAGCTTCCCGAGGAGCCTGCAAGAATTGCTTTCGGAATGTACGGCGAGAATTACGATTTTTACAGCTTGAAGGGCATTATTGAGCAGCTGCTTGATGTTATCGGTGCTGTTGATGTTTCCTACGAGCCCTGCAAGGGCGTTTCCGAGAATTTCGGTGAGGCACCCGCATTCCATCCCGGAAGATGCGCAGAGGTATTCGCAGGAGGAAAGGCTGTGGGCATTTTCGGTGAGCTTCATCCCGAGACTCTTGAGAATTACGGCATCGGCGTGAAGGCATATGCCGCTAAGCTCAATCTCCCCGAGCTTATGGCAGCTGCAGCTCCCAAGACCTACAAGCCCCTGCCCAAATTCCCTGCGACTGCAAGAGATCTGGCTGTGGTATGTGATGACGATATACCCGTTGCACATCTTGAAAAGGCTATCACAGAGGGCGTCGGAAAGATCCTTGAGAGCGTTAAGCTTTTCGACGTTTACAAGGGCAAGCAGATAGCAAGCGGCAAGAAATCCGTTGCTTTCAGCATTATAATGCGCTCCCATGAGGGCACCCTCACCGACGAGCAGGCTGACAGCGCCGTTAAAAAGGCTCTGAAAAAGCTGAGCGAGATCGGCGCAGAAATAAGATCATAATTATAAATCAATCGAGCCATGATACCACATCGGTATCATGGCTCATTTATTCAGATTTGCAGAAAAACTCCTTTCGGGCTGTGTTATTATATAAACACAAACAGCGAAAGGATATGATAAAATGTACGCACCCTATGTTATTGAAAAAAAAGGAAACAGCGAGCGTTCCTATGACATTTACTCAAGGCTTCTCGAGGACCGCATTATCGTTATGCACGGGGAGGTCACAAGCGACGCTGCAAGCCTTGTTACCGCACAGCTTCTCTACCTTGCCGCAAAGGACCCCGAGAAGGATATCACCATGTATATTGATTCCCCCGGCGGCTCGGTAACGGCAGGTCTTGCCATTATGGACGTTATGAATTATGTTTCTCCCGATATTTCCACCGTCTGCACGGGAATGGCTGCCTCCATGGGCTCAGTGCTGCTGGCTTCGGGCGCAAAGGGCAAGCGGTTCATTCTCCCTCACAGCGAGGTGATGATCCATCAGCCTCTTATAAGCGGCGGTCTGTCGGGACAGTGCACCGATATCCGCATCCATGCGGAAAAGCTCATGAAGACCCGCGAGACCATCGAACAGCTTCTTTCCGAGGCTACGGGTCAGCCCTTTGATGTTATCCACCGTGACTGCGAGCGTGATAACTTCTTCACCGCCGAGGAAGCGGTAAGCTACGGTCTTGCCGATAAGATAATTTCAAGACAGAAATCGTGATATGATGTTTTTCCTCTCCCTGTACGTTTTTTCGGGCAGGGAGTTTTTTGTGTAACAGGGATATTTATATTATTGTTTTGATGCGCTGAATTGCCAAAATAAGCCTTGACTTTTCTGCGTTGTAGTGATATAATGAAGATTAGTATCGGTTAATATGATTTATGTTTCTCTGTTATGCAGAGAAACAACGCTTTTTTATAGAAAGGAAGATATACCATGTCAAGAGTTTATAATTTTTCGGCAGGCCCCGCAATGCTGCCCGAAAAGGTTCTCGAAACTGCAGCGGCGGAAATGCTCGATTATAAGGGCACAGGCGAATCCGTTATGGAGATGTCCCACCGTTCCAAGGAATATCAGGCAATTATCGACGAGGCTGAGGCTCTCCTGAGAGAGATAATGTCAATACCCGATAATTACAAGGTGCTTTTCCTCCAGGGCGGCGCTTCCACACAGTTTGCTATGATCCCCCTGAACCTTATGACAGGCAGCGGCAAGGCTGATTTCGTTATCACAGGTCAGTGGGCTAACAAGGCATATCAGGAGGCTTCCCGCTACGGCGACGCCAAGGCTGTTGCTTCCTCCAAGGATAAGACCTTCTCCTACATTCCCGAGATCGACAAGAATGAGTGCAGAGCTGATGCAGATTATTTCCACATCTGCCTTAACAACACCATTTACGGCACAAAGTGGGCTGAGCTTCCCGAGGTAAGCGTTCCTCTGGTTGCGGATATGTCCTCCTGCATCCTTTCCGAGCCTGTTGACGTTTCAAAGTTCGCTATGATATATGCAGGCGCTCAGAAGAATATGGGTCCTGCAGGTCTTACCGTTGTTATTATCCGTGAGGATATGATCGGTCATGCAAAGGATATCACTCCCACAATGCTCAATTATCAGATCCACGCTGACAACGGCTCTATGTACAACACTCCTCCTACATATTCCATTTACATCCTGAAGCTGGTTCTTGAGTGGGTAAAGGAGATGGGCGGTCTTGAGGCTATGAAGGCTCACAATGAGAAGAAGGCTGCTATCATCTATGATTTCCTTGATAATTCAAAGCTGTTCAAGGCTACCGTTCAGGGCAAGGATCGTTCTCTTATGAACATTCCCTTCGTTACAGGCAACGAGGAGCTTGATGCCAAGTTTGTTTCCGAGGCTAAGAAGGCAGGATTTATCAACCTGAAGGGTCACAGAAGCGTTGGCGGCATGAGAGCTTCCGTTTACAATGCAATGCCTGTCGAGGGCTGCGAGAAGCTTGTTGCCTTTATGAAGAAGTTTGAAGAGGAAAATTCCTGATAATCTGCCACGAAAGGATAGCTTACTATGACAAACGTTCTTACTTTAAATAAAATCGCTGCCTGCGGCACCGACCTTTTCGACAAGGCTAAATATACTGTTTCCGACAGCGTTTCCCAGCCTGATGCAATTATGGTACGCTCCGCTGCAATGCATGAGATGGAGTTCGGAAAGAATCTCCTTGCCATTGCAAGAGCAGGCGCAGGCGTTAACAACATTCCCGTTGACCGCTGCGCAGAAGAGGGCATTGTTGTTTTCAACACCCCCGGCGCAAATGCAAATGCCGTTAAGGAGCTTGTTATCGCAGGTCTCCTTATGAGCTCAAGAAAGATCACCGAGGCTGTAAGCTGGGCTGCTTCCCTCAAGGGCAACGGCGCAGAGGTGGGCAAAATGGTGGAAAAGGGCAAGGCTAATTTTGCAGGTCCCGAGATCAGCGGCAAGACTCTCGGAATCATCGGCATGGGCGCTATCGGCGTTCTGGTCGGCAATGCGGCTATGGCTCTGGGAATGAAGGTGATCGGCTACGACCCTTATCTTTCCGTTAAAGCTGCTCTTTCCATGAATCCCGGCATTAAGATCGTGACCGATATCAAGGAGCTTTATGCAGATTCCGATTACATCACCATTCACGTTCCCTACAATGCCGAGACTAAGGGCACTATCAACAGCGAGGCCATCGCTCTCATGAAGGACGGCGTAAGGATACTCAATTTCGCAAGAGGCGAGCTGGTTGATTCCGACGCAATTATTTCCGCACTGGAGAGCGGTAAGGTTGCTTCATATATCGTAGATTTCCCCTCCGATGAGATCATCGGCGTTAAGAATGCGATCTGCGTTCCTCACTTAGGCGCATCCACTCCCGAATCCGAGGATAACTGCGCTGTTATGGCGGCAAATGAGCTTATCGACTTCATCGAGAACGGCAATATCAGAAATTCCGTTAACTTCCCCAATGCTGAAATGAACGCTGTGGGCACTAAGATCATGATCCTTCACAGAAACGTTCCCGCTGTTATCTCCGAGATCACAGCTGTTCTCGGAAACGCTTCCATCAACATTGAGAACATGATGAGTCCCTCCAAAAAGAATTATGCCTGCACTCTTATCGACGCTATCGGCGATATCACCGAGGAGATCGTTTCCAAGCTTTCCGCTGTGGAGAATGTTATCAGAGTAAGAGTTATCAAGTAAAACCTGACTGAAAGGCGGACTGTTTATGAAAAACGAAGTTGCATTCAGCTCAAGCGACAAAAGCGAAAATTTAGGTCTGGGCGCACTTATCGCCGCTCTGCCCTTCTTGTTCTTCCTTCCTTATCTCATTAAGGATAAGAAATATTCGCCCTACTGTATGTTCAGAGCAAATCAGTCTCTTGTCACATTTATTGTTATGGCACTTCTTGGCACTGCCTCCAAGATCATCGGCTTTGTGCTGGGATTTATCCCTATAGTCAATGTGATAGCAGGTATTGTTTGTACGGTCCTCAACATTGTTTCGGTATTTTACTACATTGAAAATCTCGTCCTTGCCATTCTCGGCAGCGGAAAACGGGTTTTCATTTTCGGAATGATAGATATTCTGAAGTAATTAAAATGGCTTGTATCGCACGATACAAGCCGTTTTTTATCCTATAAGCTTCATTATTTCGGGATAGCTTTTCTCATAGCAGTCAAACTGAATGGCATTAAGTCCACAGCTTTCCGCTCCCTCCACATTTGCCGCAAGGTCGTCTATGAAAAGACATTCCGAAGGGGTGAGGGAATATTTTTCGCAGAGGCTGCGGTAAATTTCGGGGTCTGGCTTTATCAGCTTTACTTCATATGAATAAATCCCCCCGTCCGTATGCTCCGTAAAGGACAGTGCCTCGGGACAGGCATTTCTGAGATGATCCGAATAGTTTGAGAGGTAATATACATTCAGTCCCTTTGCTTTTAGCTCCTTTATCCATGGAATGGCATATGGCTGCTGAACGGGGCACTCGCCCATTCTTTCAAAGGCAAGACGCACTTGCGCCTCATATCCCTTTCCTGCCTGCTCAAAGCTTTTGCAGACCTCCTCTGCTGTCATAACGCCTCTGTCAAGCTCCTTCCATGTGTCGGAGTTATGCCATGTAGCGGCGGTTACGGCTTTTTCAGTTTTCTCATCGTTAAAAAGGCGGTGGACGTATTTGTCCCAGTCAAATGTGAGAAGAACCATTCCGATATCGAAGATTACATTTTTTATCATTATTCTTTTCCTCCATGCGGGTGACGACCCGCGGCGCTCTCGTTGGTATGTTTTACACGAAACATCTCATTTGTGGCTCGGTAACGCTTGTTTGCTCAACTGTTTGCTCGACAAATTATCAGCGGGTAACGACATTTTTTTAAAATTATACCATATCTGACACAGCCTGTCAATCAAAATCCGCTCCCGATGCAAACCGGGAGCGGATTTATTATTACTTATCTGAGAGAGGTATAACCCATAAGATATTCGTCCACTGCCTTTGCTGCCTCTCTGCCCTCTCTTATTGCCCATACAACAAGAGACTGTCCTCTGTGCATATCGCCTGCGGTGAATACCTTTTCCACGTTGGTCTTATAGCTCTCGGGGGAGGCTGTTGCAACGTTGGTGCGGGGATTCAGTTCAACGCCGAATGCATCTGCAATGTATTTCTCCGTTCCGAGGAAGCCTGCCGCAATAAGCACCAGATCTGCGGGGATAACCTCCTCGCTGCCTCTTACCTGCTCCATCTTCATTCTGCCTGTGGCTTCGTCCTTTACCTGCTGGAGACGAATGGTTTCAATGGAGTGAATTTTTCCCTTTTCGTCCTTGATGAACTGCTTTACGGTGGTCTGATAAATTCTCGGGTCATGTCCGAACACCGCAATGGCTTCCTCCTGACCGTAATCCGTCTTGTTCACTCTGGGCCATTCGGGCCATGGATTGTTTGCGGCACGGGTATCGGGAAGCTTGGGCATCATCTCAAGCTGTACTACCGATTTGCAGCCATGGCGGATGGCCGTTCCCACGCAGTCATTGCCTGTATCGCCGCCGCCGATAACCACTACGTTCTTGTATTTTGCGCTGATGTAATAGCCGTCGGAGAGATTTGAACCCATAAGGCTCTTGGTGGTTGCCTTGAGGAAATCCACCGCATAGTAAATTCCCTCGGCATCTCGTCCCGGAGCCTCGATATTTCTGGGATTGCCCGAGCCGCAGCAGAGAATTACAGCGTCATATTTTGCTGTAAGCTCCTCGGCGGTGATATCCTTGCCCACATTCACGCCCGTGCGGAATTCCACGCCCTCGGCTTCCATGAGCTTTATTCTCCGCTCAACTATGGATTTTTCAAGCTTCATATTGGGTATTCCGTACATGAGCAGTCCGCCGGGACGGTCCTCACGCTCGAATACAGTCACCTTATGTCCACGTCTGTTGAGCCTTTGTGCGGCTGCCAGACCCGAGGGTCCCGAGCCGACTACGGCTACTGTTTTATCTGTTCGCACAGACGGGGGAGCAGGCTCCATAAGTCCATGTGAATATGCATACTCAATAATTGAATACTCATTTTCCTTGACGGTTACGGGATCGCCGTTAAGTCCGCAGGTGCAGGCTTTTTCGCAAAGTGCAGGGCATACCCTTGAGGTAAACTCGGGGAAGCTGTTTGTGAGAAGCAGTCTGCGGGCTGCGCCCTCCATGCTGTCGGTATAGATAAGGTCATTCCACTCGGGACAGAGATTGTTCAGAGGACAGCCCGAAACCATTCCGTTATGCAGGGGCTTGCCGTACTGGCAGAAGGGCACGCCGCAGTCCATGCAGCGGGCTGCCTGCTTCTTTCTCTCCTCCATATTGAGGGGTGTGTGAAATTCACGATAGTTTTTTATTCTTTCGAGAGGCTCAAGTCCCTCGTTTTCAGTTCTTTTATAGTCAAGAAATCCTGTTGCTTTTCCCATTTTAATTACCCTCCCGTATCACTTGGTGTTCTCATAGAATGCGGAGATCCTTGCATCTTCGGCGCTCATGCCCTCTGATGTGTACTTCTTGATGCTGCTCATCATCTTCGCATAGTCATGGGGTATTATCTTCTTGAATTTGGGAAGATATTCGTCAAAGTTATCAAGTATCTCTCTGCCTCGTACCGAGCCTGTTGCCTCGGTGTGCTCCTCGATAAGGGATTTCAGCTCCTTGATATCATCCTCGTCTGTGAGCTTGGAGAAGCCTACAAGAGCCTTGTTGAGCTTGGTGTAAAGGTCAAATTCCTCGTCAAGAACATATGCGATTCCGCCGCTCATGCCCGCAGCAAAGTTCTTGCTGGTTTTTCCGAGGATTACCGCACGTCCGCCTGTCATGTACTCGCAGCCATGGTCGCCCACGCCCTCAACTACAACGGTTGCGCCCGAATTTCTTACGCAGAAGCGCTCGCCTGCGATTCCCGCAACGAATGCCTTTCCGCTTGTTGCGCCGAAGAGGGCAACATTTCCCACGATGATATTATCGTCGGATTTGTAGCGAGCCTCCTTGGGTGCATAGAGCACCAGCTTGCCGCCCGAAAGTCCCTTTCCGAAATAGTCATTGCTGTCGCCCTCAAGCTCAAGGGTAAGTCCCTTGGGAATGAATGCGCCGAAGCTCTGTCCGCCCGAGCCGTGGCATTTTACCACATAGGTATCGTCCTCGAGAGTGTTGTAATATCTTCTTGTTATCTCCGAGCCGAAGAGGGTTCCGAGAGTTCTGTTAAGGTTATTTACCTTGATATCTATGGTCTTGGGCTCCTTCTTATCAAGAGCCTCCTTCATTGCGGGGATAATTACCTTCTCATCAATGGTCTCCTCAAGCTTGAAATCAAATACATCTCCGGGAATGAAATGAGAAGGTGCGTCTGTACCTGCATATGGATTATCGAGAATTTCCGACATATCGATCTTTGCAGCCTTGCTTCCCTCGGGGAAATCCTTCTTCACAAGAAGATCGGAGCGTCCCACAAGCTCATCAACTGTGCGTATGCCGAGCTTTGCCATATATTCACGCATTTCCATTGCCATGAAGCGCATGAAATTTACGATATATTCGGGCTTGCCCTTGAAACGCTTTCTGAGCTCGGGATTCTGTGTGGCAACGCCAACGGGGCAGGTGTCAAGATTGCAGACTCTCATCATTACGCAGCCCATGGTTACAAGGGGAGCTGTTGCAAAGCCGTATTCCTCGGCGCCCAGCATTGCTGCGATAACAACATCTCGTCCTGTCATCATCTTGCCGTCTGTTTCGATAACGACCTTGGAGCGGAGTCCGTTCATAATAAGGGTTCTGTGAGTTTCGGCAAGACCCAGTTCCCAAGGCAGACCTGCATTGTGAATAGAGCTGCCGGGAGCCGCACCCGTTCCGCCGTCATAGCCCGAGATAAGCACAACTCCTGCGCCTGCCTTTGCAACGCCTGCGGCAATTGTACCGACGCCCACCTCGGAAACAAGCTTAACCGATATACGAGCCTGCTTATTGGCATTTTTCAGGTCATAGATAAGCTGTGCAAGGTCCTCGATGGAATAGATATCGTGATGGGGAGGGGGAGAGATAAGGGCAACGCCGGGAGTGGAATGACGGGTCTTGGCGATCCATGGATATACCTTCTTTGCGGGAAGATGTCCGCCCTCGCCGGGCTTTGCGCCCTGTGCCATTTTTATCTGAATTTCCTTTGCGGAGGTGAGATATTTGGATGTTACGCCGAAGCGTCCCGATGCAACCTGCTTGATGGCAGAGCATTTATCTTCCGGCATACCTGCGGTGATTATCCTTTCAAGGTCCTCGCCGCCCTCGCCGCTGTTTGATTTTCCGCCTATCATGTTCATGGCAATTGCCATGCACTCATGGGCTTCCTGCGAAATTGAACCGTAGGACATTGCTCCCGTTTTGAAGCGGTGCATGATGCTTTCAACACTTTCGACTTCATCAAGCGGGATTCCGCCATTGGGGTCGAATTTGAAATCAAGAGTGCTTCTGAGAGTAAGATTTCTCTCCTCGGCATTAAGATATTCGGAATATTTCTTGAAAAGGCTGTAGTCATTTGTCCAAGCTGCCTGCTGGAGAAGATGTATAGTCATGGGATTATACATATGCTCCTCCTTGCCGCTTCTGGACTTATGGCTGCCAACGCTTTCCATAGCGTCATTTACGGTAAGGTCTCTGGGGTCAAATGCTGCGTCATGGCGGGCGATTATCTGCTCGCTGATATCATCAAGGTCGATTCCGCCCACACGGCTGACGGTATCGGGGAAGAATTCGTCACATACGCTCTTGGAGATTCCCAGAGCTTCAAAAATCTTGCTGCCCTGATAGGACTGAATGGTAGAGATACCCATTTTAGAAGCGATCTTAACGATACCACTGACAATTGCCTTAACATAGCAGTTAAGCGCCTCGGTGTATTCCTTGTCAATAGCCTTGCCCGAGGTAAGCTCATAGAGAGTATCCATTGCAAGATAGGGATTAACAGCGCTTGCACCGAAGCCCAGAAGGGTTGCGAAATGATGCACCTCATATGGCTCGGCTGTCTCCACGATAATGGAAATGGCAGTGTTCTTTCTTGTTTTGACAAGATAATTCTCAAGAGCTGCCACTGCAAGGAGAGAGGGGATAGCAAGATGATCCTTGTCAACGCCTCTGTCGGAGAGAATGAGAATGGAAGCACCCTGCTCATGTGCCTTGTCAGCCTGTGTGTAAAGGCTTTCGATCGCTTGTCTGAGGGTGGATGTGCTCTTATCATAGAGCATGGAGATATCCGCAGTTTTCAGTCCCTCGATATTGGCAGTGCGTATCTTTAAAAGATCGAGATTTGTAAGAACGGGATTCTTTATCTGCAAAACGAGGCAGTTCTTTTCATCTTCCTTGAGGATATTGCCCGAGGTGCCCAGATATACCGATGTATCGGTGATTACAGATTCTCTGATAGCGTCGATGGGGGGATTTGTTACCTGTGCGAAAAGCTGCTTGAAATAATCAAAGAGAGGGGGATTCTTCTTTGAAAGGGGAGGTATGGGTGTATCAACGCCCATTGCGGAGGTAGGCTCGGAAGCGTTTAATGCCATGGGTATCATGGTGCTTCTGATGGCTTCATAGGTATATCCGAAGGCGTGCTGAAGTCTCTCAAGCTCATCGCCCGAATAGCGCTGAGGCTTCTTGTTGGGGATATTGAACTCGTGGAGAGAATAGAAATTGTGGTCTAGCCACTCGCCGTAGGGCTGTCTCTTGCTGTAATAGTTCTTGATCTTCTCGTCCTCGATAAGCTCGCCCTTTACGGTGTCAACGAGAAGCATTTTTCCGGGGTGGAGACGTTCCTTTTTAACGACAGTCTCCACAGGGATATCAAGCGCACCTACCTCGGAGGACAGGATAAGATATTTTCCGCCCTTATTGTCATCGGTGATATAGTAGCGTGAGGGGCGGAGACCGTTTCTGTCAAGAACGGCTCCGAGAATATCGCCGTCGGAGAAAATAATGGACGCAGGGCCGTCCCAAGGCTCCATCATTGTTGCGTAATACTGATAAAATGCCCTCTTTTCACGGCTCATTGTAGTCTGATGCTGCCAAGGCTCGGGAATGAGTGTGATAACAGCAAGGGGAAGGTCAACCCCTGCCATGGTCATAAATTCAAGGGTATTGTCAAGACGTGCGGAATCGGAGCCTGTTACATCAAGGATAGGCACGATATCCTTCATTCTTTCACCGATATAATCGCTCTTCAGAACGGATTCACGGCTGAGCATTTTATCCACATTTCCCGTGATAGTATTTATCTCGCCGTTATGTACCATCATGCGGTTGGGATGAGAGCGCTGCCAGCTGGGATTTGTGTTGGTGCTGAAACGGGAATGAACGATTCCTATTGCGCTGTGATAATCCTCGCAGTCAAGATCCTTGTAGAATTTTCTCAGCTGGTCTACAAGGAACATTCCCTTATATACGATAGTACGGCTGGAGCAGGATACTACATAGGTTTCCTTGTCTGCCTTTTCAAAAACCATTCTTGCGATATAAAGCTTTCTGTCAAAGGGCAGACCCTTTTCGCAGTCTGCGGGCTTTTCTATAAATGCCTGATAGATATTGGGCATACTTTCAAGCGCCTTTGAGCCTAAAACGGAAGGCTCAACAGGCACCTTTCTCCAGCCTAAAAAGTTGAGCTTTTCATCTGCAAGCACCTTTTCAAAGGTCTCCATAGACCTTTTGAGCTTATCCTCCGACTGGGGGAAGAAGAACATTGCAATTCCGTATTCTCTTTTTCCGCCTATTTTAATGCCTTCTTCGGCGCATACCTTGGAGAAGAAGGTGTGAGATATCTGGAGAAGTATTCCAACACCGTCGCCTGTCTTTCCCTCGGCGTCCTTACCTGCACGATGCTCGAGAGTTTCAACAATTTTCAGTGCGCTGTCAACTACCTTGTAGTCCGCTTCGCCGTTCATGTTGACCACTGCGCCGATACCGCAGTTCTCATGCTCAAATCTGGGGTCGTAAAGACCCTGCTTTGCGTATGGTTCCTGTACTCTGTAATTATCCATAGCCATTACTCCTTACTTTCTGCGTTTACTCTGTATGTTGGACAGAGATCCTCCCTGAAAAACCCCTGTCTGTCGGCATATTATAATTCTATCACAGGAATCTCCGCTTGTCAATACAATTTTGCAAGTTTTTCTTAAAATCTTGCATTTTGACATGAAATTCGCCCCTTTTTAAGCATTTTTTGCCCGATTTATGAAAAATGATTGATTATCTGTGTCAAAATCAGAAAAAAAATATCCCGAAAGCAGCTGTGTGCTTTCGGGTGATTCAAGAAATTATTACTATATGTTATTATGACATCAAATATTACTCTGCGTATTTTGAATCAATTCCCAGATATTCCTCCAGAGTAAGTCCGCTGTCGCTGACGCTTTTTGCAATATCTGTGCCCAGATATCTGATATGCCACGGCTCATACATATATCCCGTAACGCTTTCCTTTCCCTCGGGGTAGCGGATTATAAAGCCGTATTCGGCGCAGTGTTCCTTTACCCATTCATATTCATCGGTGTCGGCAAAGGTGATATCTATGGAATTAAGGTCGAAGGCAAGACCTGTCTGATGCTCGGAATATCCGGGACGTGCGGAATATCTGTCCGCCTCCGCCTTGCCGCTTCTTTCAACATATCTCTCGTAAAGTCCCGCCTGATAATCATAGGAGCGGAAGCCCGAGGATATGTATATATTCAGCCCCTCCTCCGCTGCGGCGGACTGCATTCTGTCAAAGGCAGCCTGTGCGTCGGCATTGACTCCCGGGTTGTAATCGGCAGGCAATGGATAGGATTTGTTTGCGATAAGTATGCCGTCAATGAAGGTCAGCTGAGTTTCGCTTTCATTTTCGCTGAATGCTTCGGTCTCCGCTTCCGATTCCTCCTCTTCGGGGGAAATTACGGTGACATATACCTCCGCAAAGACCTCGGGGGTGACGGCGGACTGCACCTTTATTATACATTCTCCCTCGGAAATGGCTGTGATATTTCCGATATCGTCAACCTCCGCAACGCTTTCATCGGAGCTGCTCCATATCTCGGATTTATCGGGAGCGTCCTCGGGATACATGGTGACTATGGGCATTGAGCTGTCGCCCGTTTCAAGGGTCACATTATAATATGTAAGCTCGATATAGGTTATCTCTCCCTCGGGATAGCTTTCCTCCGTCTCCGATTCCGTTCTTTGCGGTATCTCAAGAGGTTCTTCATCGGTATTTGCCCATGTTTCGGCGGGCTTTGAGCTTTCCGAAGCAATAGTTTCGGAAGTTGATGCCTCTGTTATCTCCTCTATGACTTCTATAGCTTCGGAGGTGATTATGACGCCGCCTCCTGCGGGAATATTATCCTCGAGAACAGGAATAGTATCCGTTTCGTCTCCGTTCTGAACGGCGGAACAGGCGGAAAGCATCAGCACAGCTGCAAATACCGCCGCAATATTTTTATTCGTTTTCATAGCATTTTCCTTTATTATTCGGCACTCGTTGTTTCTGCCTTTTCCATATAATCGTAATTATCCTCGTCCACAGGGAGAGGCTCGGGATCTTCGGTGGGAGGGAGGGTCAGACCGTCGATCCTATGCTCGGAAAGGAAATTCTTCCAGAATTCCACTGCATGGTCGAAATTCACCTGCATTTTTTCCTTTTTCATTCCCATAGTATCCCCGGGGATGCGGAAGGAAACATACAGCTCGGTATCATCTACAGTTTCCGCTCCCAGCATATCCATAAAGTCGGTTCCCGCCAGACGGTAGCCCAGCTCCTCGGCATATGGGTCATCGGGGAAAAGCTCACGGCAGTCAACAAATACATCTTCAAGCGCACCTATTGACTGATACGCCCTTTTATTGCCGATTATCATCACCACATCACCCGACTGAAACTCAGCAACAAGCCTTGTGCGGTCGCTCTGGGCAAGGTACAGTGATGCCATATTGTCATCGGCATAGCCTGTGGGAACATAATAAAGGCGTGCAAGAGGTTCGCCGTCCCCGTTGTAGTCGGGGCAGTATTTGCTCCAGAGGGGGGTAAGCTCTCCCGAATAATAGCCCATATCATAATCGGCTGCTATGTACATTGACTTGATATCGGGTCTTTCCTTGGTAACGAAATCATACACGAGAAATATGACCAAAGCCGCACACGCCGCTCCGAAAAAAATAAACAGCTTATTATGATAAAAGAAATTGCTTATCTTCTCCCAAACGGTATATGTCCGCACAGGCTCGGGAACGGTTTCCTCTTCCTCCACCGCAATGCCCTGTCTGCGCTTCATAAGCTCGATGCGCTCCTGCCTTAGCTTGTCCTCATAGGCTTTGCGCTGCTTTTCCTCACGCTTTGCCCTTTCCTCGGCGATTCTCGCTTCCTCCGCAAGCTCCGCTTTTCTTTCGGCGGCGTTTATTTCACGGACTGTTTCCATGAAGGATTTTGGCTTTTGGGGTTTTTGATTTTTTTCCCCGTTATCGGGGGTGTTTTTATTTTCATCCATCTGCTTCAACCTTCCGAAATATAAAAGGAGGAACGCTGAGCGCTGTTCCCCCTGTTTGATTTTTAATTACCCTTATTGCAATTATAGCATGATACCGCAAAAATGTCAATGAAAAAATTTGATGCCCTTTTGTAACCAAATCGTAATTTGGCGGGTGACGACCCGCGGCGAGGTCGCGCCGCTTGATTATTTGGGTCGGAAGTTTTGTAACCGCGCCGATAGTTTTTGTATCAGTCCGATAAATCGAAATATGTGCGATATTAACATTAATTGTTGAAATTGTCCGCCTTATCATAGATATTCTGAATCACAGACGCAATAAAAAAGACTAACCGCCCAAGTCGCACCTTGAGCGGATAGTTTCTAACATCATGTTAGGGACACAATTATTCACCATGGAGCACACCGCCCGACGACTCTGTCGTCATCATGGCTGCTTCTTTTATTAATATATCACAAAACAAGGCGCTTGTCAAGGGATTTTTGAACATATCAAGTATTGACAACCGTATAAAATAATGCTATGATAGTCCTGTATTATATTATAAAAAGGAAAATCGGAATGGCAGAAATTAAAGAAAAAACCACATTCTCAGATACAAACGATTACACCATAGACAGCGAGACCTCAAGCCTTATTTCCGCAGCTATTGCGGGAAAGAAAGAGGCTGCCGCAAAGGCAAGATCGGCGCAGAAGAAAAAGATAATCATCATATCCTGCGTTACCGCCGCAGCTGTTATTGCGGCTGTGTATTTCGGAGGCTGGGCGGCTTCCATGGGAAAATTTCTCCCGAATACATATATAAACGGCGTTGATGTGAGCAAAAAGAATATCTCCGAAGCCTGCGCTCTTGTAACGGCGCAGTGCGCTCCCTCGGGCATTACCGTTATCGAGCGGAACGGCGACAAAAAGGAATTTTCCCCCTCGGATTTCGATTACAGCTATGATATTTTCGGGGAAGTGGGGGAAATCTACCGCAGCATAAGCCACAGCGGCTGGCTGTTCTCCTATTTTAACGAGTCGTATTACGAAACGGAGACAAAGCCCTCCTATGACGAAAATAAGCTGAAAAAGCTTTTGAACCGTGCGTCATGGGGTACTACCCCCACCGAGGATGCAAGGCTCGTTCACGGGGAAAACGGCTATTATGTCAAGGAAGAGGTCTACGGCGACAAGCCAAATAAGGACAAGCTCACCGAATATGTTCTTTCCGAGGCGGCAAAGGGCAATTTCACCATTGACCTTGAGGAAAGCGGCTGCTACGAAGAGCCGAAGGTCTTTGCATCGGATATTGAGGCTGACCTTGACGCTCTCAACAATAAATTCAACTATGTTATAACCTACGATCTGGGCTATACCACCGAGGAGCTTACGGGAGCGCAGATATACGAATGGATGGAGGACGGCGGAGTTCTGAACAGAAGCAAGGTGGAAAAATATGTTGATTCCCTTGCGGAGAAATACGACACCTTCATGACCGCCCGCAAATTTCAGACCACCAACCGCGGAACCATCACCATGAGTCAGGGACGGTATTCCACAGGGCAATACGGCTGGTGGACGGACAGAGAGAAAACCGTTGAACGGCTTATCGGTCTTATTGAAGCGGGCGAATCCGTTACAATTGAGCCCGATTACGTCACCCTTGACACGGGATACAAGTACCGGGGCTTTGATTCCGCCCGCTCCGCAGAGGGGGATATCGGCAATACCTATATTGAGGTAGACCTTTCCGCTCAGCATATGTGGTATTACGAAAACGGCGAGCTGAAATTTGAAACGGACCAGATAGTTTCGGGCAAGGCGAGCGACCCCAAGAGAAAAACTCCCGAGGGCGTTTACAGCGTTTACACCAAAAGCAAGAATTACACCATGAAAGCGGCTGACGGCTCATACACCGCAAAGTGCGCTTACTTTATGAGAATAAGCTTCGAGGGCATCGGCTTCCATGATCTGAGCCGCTCGGCTTACGGCGGAAATATCTATCTCACCAACGGCTCCCACGGCTGTATCAATATGAAAGCAGCAGAGGTAAAGACGCTTTACGAAATGGTGGAAAGAGGCACGCCCGTTATAATGTATTATTAAACGAAAGTCCGTTCTTCAAGTAAATGAAGAGCGGACAATTTTTTTGATTTTCCGACAAAATGTATATATACAGTATAAAGCGAATAATATACCGTATATTTACATATTTTATGCATTTACCCGCCGTCAAAAGTGAATATTTTGCGTAAATTAGGAAAAAATATGCAATTATGCCTTGACATTTCCCGCAAAGAGTGTATAATAATAATCAGCAGCTCCGCAGCTTATATGCGGGCAGGTTTAATTTTTTTACGGAGGTACTGTAAAATGGCAGTTAATAAGGAAAGCATCAAAAAAGTCGTACTTGCATATTCGGGAGGTCTTGACACCTCTATCATCATCCCCTGGCTCAAGGAAAATTACAATAACTGCGAGGTAATTGCCGTTTCCGCAGATGTCGGACAGGGCACCGAGCTTGACGGTCTTGAGGAAAAGGCTAAGAAAACAGGCGCATCCAAGCTCTACATTGAGGATCTCAAGGAAGAATTTATTCAGGATTATGTTTATCCCACCGTTCAGGCAGGCGCAATTTACGAAGGCAAATACCTTCTCGGAACCTCCTTCGCACGTCCCATCATCGCAAAGAGAATAGCCGAGATCGCTCTCAAGGAGGGTGCTGACGCTATCTGCCACGGCTGCACAGGCAAGGGCAACGATCAGGTAAGATTCGAGCTTGCTATCAAGGCATTCGCTCCCGATATGGCTATCATCGCTCCCTGGAGAGAATGGTCCATCAAGTCCCGTGACGAGGAAATTGATTACGCAGAGGCTCACAACATCCCCCTCAAGATAACAAGAGAGACAAACTACTCCAAGGATAAGAACATCTGGCATCTTTCCCATGAGGGTCTCGATCTCGAGGATCCCGCAAATGAGCCTCAGTACAATAAGGAAGGCTTCTTAGAGC
Organism: Oscillospiraceae bacterium; assembly: GCA_022787085.1. Classification (GTDB taxonomy): domain Bacteria; phylum Bacillota; class Clostridia; order Oscillospirales; family Ruminococcaceae; genus Huintestinicola. Next base: position 21,312 of record JALFVE010000022.1, read on the forward strand.
TGGGCGTATCTCCCGAGAAGGCTCCCGATAAGGCTACATATGTTACCATTCATTTTGAAAAGGGCGTTCCCACCGCTGTTGACGGCAAGAATATGAACGGAGTTGAGCTGGTAAGCACTCTTAACAAGCTTGGCGGCGAAAACGGCATCGGTCTTGTTGACCTGGTTGAGAACCGTCTTGTCGGCATGAAGTCCAGAGGCGTTTACGAGACTCCCGGCGGAACCATTCTTTACAGAGCACATGAGGCTCTCGAGACTCTCTGCCTCGATAAGGAAACCGCAAGGATCAAGTCCTATCTTTCCATCAAGTTTGCGGATATCGTTTATAACGGTCAGTGGTTCACTCCTCTCAGAGAGGCTCTTTCCGCATTCGTTTCCGATACTCAGAAGACTGTTACAGGCGATGTAAAGCTCAAGCTTTACAAAGGAAATGTTATCCTCGCAGGCGTGACATCTCCCTACACCCTCTATGATGAGGAAGTTGCTACATTTGATGAGGATCACGTTTACGATCAGTCCGACGCAGGCGGATTCATCAACATCTTCGGTCTGCCCACCCACGTTAAGGCAAAGCTCGACCAGAAGAGAGGAAAGTAATTTCCAAAATTTATTCATAATAATATTTTTTGAATGTGTTATGCCCGAAACACACCGTTTCGGGCATTGCACTTATTTCGTTTAAAAAAAGAGTATCCCGGAAATATATTGGAATAATATCATAAATAAAGCCGATCAGGGCAAAAGAGAAAGGACGCTCAAGTTTATGAGAACAATTAATAAAAGAATATTATCCGCACTGCTTGCGGCGGTCATGCTTATGCTGACCCTCACAGCCTGCGGTAAAGATAAACCCGATTATGAGAAATTAAAGACCGATATCGTTGGCATCTGGTGCGACATAAACGGCCCCGAGTATTTTGAAAATGACGGAAACCCCTATTATCAGTTATACGAATTTACCTCAGGCGGAGTTCTTGCATATCACACCATAACTCCCGAGATAGCGCAGTATGTAGATGTAAATTATACACTCAGAGACGATTTTCTTGACGTTGACGGAGCAATGTGCAAGGTAAGCGTGGAAAACGATGTCCTCAGCATGAAAAACGACTCGGGAACCACACAGCTGCGCCGTATGAGCATGGAGGAGGTATGCAACTTCGGAGTGGTTTATCTCGACAGCGACAACTACCAAAAGCAGCTTGAATACACAGATTTCTTCAAAACCAACTGGCCCGGAGCAACTGCTGCGGAAACCGATCCGGCAGCTGCAGAAACAGAGGCAGCCGAATCCGCAGAAGGCTCGGAAACAGCAGCAGAGTAATGAAAGGACTGATTTAAATGGCAAAGATGTGGGCAGGACGTTTCTCAAAAGAGGTAGATGAAAAGGTAAATGACTTCAATTCCTCAATATCCTTTGACTGCCGTATGTACAGGCACGATATCAAGGGCTCAATGGCGCACGCAAGGATGCTGGGCGAGCAGGGGATAATCGCCCCCGAGGAAAGCGAAAAGATAATCAAGGGTCTGGAGGGGATACTTGCAGACCTTGACAGCGGCGCACTGAGCTTTGACCCCAACGCCGAGGATATCCATATGTTCGTGGAGCAGGTGCTCACCGAGCGCCTCGGCGATACGGGAAAAAGGCTTCACACCGCAAGAAGCAGAAACGATCAGGTGGCTCTCGATATCAAGTATTTTCTGAAGGACGAATGTGACGAGATATCAAAGCTTGTCTATGAGCTTATCGAAACAATAATTGAGACCGCTCAGGAGCATTACGATACCGTAATGCCCGGATATACCCATCTCCAGAGAGCCCAGCCCGTGACCTTTGCCCACCATATAATGGCATATGCACAGATGCTCACACGAGATCTGGGCAGACTTGCCGACTGCAAAAAGCGCATGGACAGAATGCCCCTCGGCTCATGCGCTCTTGCAGGAACCACATATCCTCTGAACCGAAAGAGAGTTGCCGAGCTTCTTGACTTTGCGGATATCACCTACAACAGCCTTGACGGCGTTTCCGACAGGGATTACTGCATTGAGCTTGCAAGTGCAATTTCCGTTCTTATGATGCACCTTTCCAGATTTTCCGAGGAGATAATCATGTGGTGCAGCTGGGAATTTAAATTTATTGAGCTGGACGACGCTTATTCAACAGGCTCATCTATCATGCCCCAGAAGAAAAATCCCGATATAACCGAGCTTATCAGAGGAAAGACGGGAAGAGTTTACGGCGATCTTATGACTCTCCTTTCCATGATGAAAAATCTCCCCCTTGCATACAACAAGGATATGCAGGAGGATAAGGAAGCTATATTTGACGCTGTTGACACCGTTAAGCTCTGTCTCTCCACCTTTATCCCCATGTTCAGGACCATGACAGTTTTAAAGGACAACATGAGAAAGGCTGCGGCAAAGGGCTTTATAAATGCCACCGACTGCGCAGATTACCTTGTTAAGAAGGGAATGCCTTTCAGAGACGCATATAAGATAACAGGCACTCTGGTTGCCCGCTGCATTGAGCTTGAGACTACTCTCGAGGAGCTTGACATCAAGGAATACAAGCGGCTTTCCGATGTATTTGAGGAGGACGTTTACAAGGCTATCAACCTTGAGACCTGCGTAATGCAGAGAAATGTTGACGGCGGTCCCGCTCCCGAGGCTGTGGCAAAGCAGATAGAACAGCTCAAATCCGAGCTTAAAGCATATAATTTCTGATTTTTTCGGAAAGGAAATAAAACAATGTCATACAAGATTTTCATAGACGGCAAAGAGGGAACCACAGGACTGCGGATCGCCGACCGTTTCAAAAACCGCAGCGACATTGAGCTGCTTGAGATATCCGAGGAAAAGCGCAAGGACACCGAGGAGAGAAAGAAGCTTATCAATGCTTCGGATTATACATTTCTCTGCCTGCCCGACGCAGCAGCGATCGAGGCTGTTTCCCTTGTTGAAAACGACCGCACCAAGATAATAGACGCTTCCACCGCTCACCGAACAAACCCCGCATGGGTGTACGGTCTCCCCGAGCTTTCAAAGGAGCAGAGAAGGGCTGTTGCGGCATCAAAGAGAACCGCTGTCCCCGGCTGCTATGCCAGCGGCTTCAACTGTCTCATGTATCCCATGGTGAAGTCGAAAATAATCGCTCCCTATCACCCCGTTATCTGCCATGCGGTATCGGGCTACAGCGGCGGCGGCAAGAAGCTTATCGCAAGATATGAAGCAGAGGACAGAGATACTGAGCTTAACAGCACAAGAATGTATTCTCTCGGCAAGACCCACAAGCACGTCAAGGAAATGATGGCGGTATCGGGACTTTCCTATCCTCCCATATTCTGTCCTTCGGTGGGTGATTTCTACAACGGAATGACCGTAACAATCCCCATTCATCTCAGAACAATGGCGAAAAAAGCCACTCCCCATGATGTATGGGAGATGTTCTCGGAGCATTACAAGGACGAGAGATTTGTAAAAGTAATGCCCTTCGGCGCCGAAGGAATGCCTGAGGAAGCTGAGCTTTTCTCAAACACCCTTGCGGACACCAATATGCTTCAGATATTTATTTACGGCAATGACGACCACGTTCTCCTCTGCTCAAGGCTCGATAATCTGGGCAAGGGGGCAAGCGGTGCGGCTGTTCAGTGCATGAATATTATGATGGGCATTGATGAGGGTACGGGATTAGAGTAATTTGTCTGCCAAAAATACACAACGCAAAAAAGGTGACGCTATGACCCGAAAAAAATTCCTTGCCATTATGATAATATGGCTTGCAATCAGCATGGCAGTGATAGGCTTTTTCAATATCCTATGGGAAGAATCGAAACCCTTTAATGCCGAAGGGGACGTTATACTGTTCAGCTTCGGCAGATAGGCTGTCCTTAACGAAAAGGAAAGCGCCGAGATAAGAAAAGTCCTTGCGGGTTCCTATAAAGTTGACTGCTGTACGCCGCAGAATGAGTTCGGGGTGCAGATAGGCGAATACAAATTCTGTCCCGCAGCTGATTATTGTACCTGTATGGAAATATACAAGGGCAATGAAGATCTGGGCGGATATTACTTTTCGGACGACAGCAGCAGAGATGTCATATGGAATATGCTGTCACTGCATTTTAACGATTCCGAGCAAGGGTGATTTTATGACACATTCCGAAATTCTCTCCTACTGCCTTCAAAAAAAGGGAGCATATGAGGATCACCCATTCGGAGAAGGCTGCACCGTTGTGAAGGTGAAAAAGCGGATATTCGCACAGCTTTTTGATCTTCATGGGGAGCCGATGCTCACCTTTAACGGAGATATCCCAACGGGGGAGTTTTACCGTACCATGTACCCCGAGGACGTAAAAAGAGGATATCACTGTCCCCCCGTTCAGCAGCCCTATTTCAATACCGTAAGGCTTTCGGGCGGCGTTCCCGACCAGGAGCTTCTGCGAATGATAGACGGCTCATATAAATATGTAGTCTCAAAGCTAACAAAAAAGGCTCGGAGCGAGCTTTTAAACGATATATAATCTATTATAAAAGAAGGTCATTGATATGGATTTTAAGACACTCGAAGGCGGCGTATGCGCCGCAAAGGGATTTAAAGCAAGCGGAGTTTACTGCGGAATAAAGGAAAATCCCACCAAAAAGAACGATATTGCAATGCTTGTTGCCGATGTTATGTGCAACACAGCAGGAGTTTACACACAGAACAAGGTCAAAGGCGCACCCGTTATCGTTACAAAGAAAAATCTCGAAAAATCGGGCGGAAAGGCAAAGGCTGTCATTGTTAATTCAAAGAATGCCAACACCTGCAATGCAGACGGCGAGGAAAAGGCAAACGAGATGTGCCGCCTTACAGCTGATGCTTTAGGCATAAAGCCCGAGGAGGTCATCGTTGCTTCAACGGGAGTTATCGGACAGGTGCTTCCCATTGAGCCGATCAAGGCGGCTGTTCCTCAGCTTATGGAAAAGCTTTCCTATACGGGAAATCTTGAAGCTGCGACTGCTATAATGACTACCGATACGGTAAAAAAGGAATATGCCGTTGAATTTGAGATCGGCGGAAAGGTCTGCCGTATGGGCGGCATGGCAAAGGGCAGCGGTATGATACACCCCAATATGGCAACGACACTTAATTTCATCACCACCGACTGCGCCGTTTCCGTTCCCATGCTGCAGAAGGCTCTTTCGGAAATTGTGAAGATCACATATAACTGCCTTTCCGTAGACGGCGATCAGTCCACCAATGACACCTGTATGCTCATGTCGGACGGTCTTGCGGAAAATCCCGAGATAACCGCCGAGGGTGCTGAATTTGATACATTCAAAGCCGCACTCTATCAGGTAATGGCAAATCTCACCCGTATGCTTGCCAAGGACGGCGAGGGTGCTACAAAGCTTCTCACCTGCGTATGCTCGGGTGCGCCCGACCTTGACACCGCTATTATCGTGGCAAAGAGCGTTATCCGTTCGCCCCTGTTCAAATGCGCTATGTTCGGCTCGGACGCAAACTGGGGACGTATCCTCTGCGCAATAGGCTATGCGGAGGCGGATTTCGACATTAACAAGGTGGACGTTTCCCTTGCTTCCAAGGCAGGAAAAATCAATGTATGCGCAAACGGTGCAGGCGTGGATTTCTCCGAGGACGAGGCTAAGAAGATACTCACCGAGGACGAGATAGATATTTACATTGATCTGAAGCTCGGAAACGAAAAGGCTACCGCATGGGGCTGCGACCTTACATATGATTATGTTAAGATAAACGGGGATTACCGCTCATAATGAGTAATGATTTTATTACATATCGGAAGGATAATTTCAAATGAACAGCGAAAATAAGATTTCAAACGAAATACGCTCGCAGGTGCTTATAGACGCCCTGCCATACATTCAGAGATACAATGACAAGATAGTTGTAATAAAATACGGCGGCAACGCTATGACAAACGAGGAGCTCAAGGACGCTGTTATGAGCGATATCGTGCTTCTGAACCTTGTCGGCATAAAGACCGTTCTCGTTCACGGCGGCGGCCCCGAGATAAACGATATGCTCAAAAGAGTGGGAATAGAGAGCAAATTTATAAACGGTCTCAGATACACCGATGAAGCAACCGTTGATATCGTTAAAATGGTGCTTGCGGGCAAGGTGAACAAGGAGCTTGTTTCCCATCTTGCGCAGCATGGCGGAAATGCTCTGGGAATGTGCGGCATCGACGGTCAGATGATAATCTGTCACAAGATGGAAGGCGAAGTCGATCTTGGCTTTGTGGGCGAGATCGACAGGATAAATACCGCTCCCATTCTCGACGCTCTCAAAAACGGCTATGTTCCCGTTATATCTACCGTTGCCTGCGACGAGCATGGTCAGACCTACAATATTAATGCCGACACCGCCGCCGCAAGAATTGCCGCCGAGCTTAAAGCGGAAAATCTCATTCTTATGACCGATATCGTGGGACTCCTCCGAGACAAGGACGACAACGGTACTCTTATCCCCAAGGTGCAGGTCAGCGAGGTTCCCTTTATGAAGAGACAGGGCATTATCAGCGGAGGAATGATCCCGAAAATCGACTGCTGCGTTGAGGCTGTCAGACGAGGCGTTAAAAAGACCTGCATTATCGACGGCAGAGTGCCTCACTCAATTCTTATCGAGCTGCTTTCAAATGAGGGTATCGGCACGCAGTTTGTGTGATGCTTCCTAAAAAAAATATGAAAGAGGTAAAATGTATATGGACTTTATTATCAAAAAATTTGTGAACGAATATCTCGGAACAGAGACATTCCCTGTTCAGCTGTATCACGGAACCGACAGAAACGTGCTGGAAATGACTGAAAGCGAACGGCTGAAAAAGCGCACAGCGTGTATGAATTTCATTGCAGCATTAAAGGATAAGGGTGTAATTTCCCTTGAAAACGTTATTCAACTGTTAAAAAAAGTAAAGAACAATGACGAAGAGGCTGCTTTAAAAATGGCGTCTCTGATTTCAAATGATTCCACCAATTATGAATACAGAGATCTGTATGTGACTCAGAGCGTATATAAAGCAAAGAACTATGCGGAAAATGCATTCCCTCTCGGTGAGATAGGCAGCCTCAGCACCATTTTATTCGGGCTGTTTAAACGTGAATACGGCATGGATTATATAAACTCTCTGATAAGCAGTGAGGACATTGAGCTGATAACCGAATTATGCTCACCCGAAAATAAACCGAGGCCTGTTATTTTAAGATATACGGGACCCATAGATGCAATAATTGAACGAGAAAACGGCGTAGAACTAGATTTTGTTTCTGAAATGGAGGAAAACGCAGAATTATGCGAAAATATTAAAATCCTGCTTGACCAAATATACGGTTCTATGGCTCAGGCAAGCTACAGACTGCGTGACGGACTTGTGTTCAGCGAAGTATTTGAAGAAACGGATTTTGAAGCTGAAAAAAGAAAAAGTGAAGAGAATACAGAAAAGGTCAAAGCCGCTTTTGAGAAATATTCTAATGAACACGCTCAGAAATGATAAGTATTGTCCGAAAGGGGCATAACCATTACACACAGCAGGGAGCTGATAAAAATGTCAACCATAGAAAAATTCAACGAGCACGTTATGCAGACCTACGGCAGGCTGCCCATCGTCCTTGAAAAGGGAAACGGTCGTGAAGCCATTGACGAAAACGGCAGGGAATACATAGATTTCGGCAGCGGCATAGGCACAAATTCCCTCGGCTACTGCGACGAGAAATGGGCTGATGCCGTATGCGCACAGGCACGTTCCATTCAGCACACCTCAAACTATTTCTATACCAAGGTGCAGGCTGATTTTGCCGACCGTCTCTGCGGTATCACGGGCTATAAAAACGTATTCTTCGGCAACTCGGGAGCAGAGGCAAACGAGTGCGCCATCAAGATTGCAAGGAAATATTCTTTCGACAAATACGGCAAGGGACGTCATACTATCGTCACCCTTGTGAACTCATTCCACGGCAGAACAATAGCGACCCTTTCCGCAACGGGTCAGGAGGTTTTTCACAATTATTTCTTCCCCTTTGTGGAAGGCTTCGTAAATGTCCCCGCCAATGACATTGAAGCACTGAAAAAGCTTATCTCTGAGGATAAGACAATCTGTGCCGTAATGTTCGAGTTCGTTCAGGGCGAGGGCGGCGTTAATCCTCTTGACAAGGCTTTCGTGGAGGAGATTTTCAGGCTCTGCGGCGAAAATGATATCCTCACCATTGCGGACGAGGTCCAGACTGGCGTGGGCAGAACGGGAACCTTCCTTGCTTCCGAGCAGTATGGAGTAAAGCCCGATATCACATCTCTTGCAAAGGGCATTGCGGGAGGCGTGCCCATGGGTGCCTGCCTTGCGACCGAAAAATGCGCCGATGTTCTTGTTAAGGGAACCCACGGCTCCACCTTCGGCGGAAATCCCATTGCCTGCGCAGGTGCAAACGCTGTTCTCGACAGAGTTACCGAAAAGGGCTTCCTCGATGAGGTCAACAAAAAGGCTGATTATTTTAAGAAAAAGCTTTCGGAAATACCCGAGGTTGAGGGCGTTGACGGCTTAGGCTTAATGCTCGGCGTAAGGCTCAGAACAAAAAAAGCGGCGGATATCCTTACCGCAGCTGCCGAAAAGGGACTTCTCATTCTTACTGCCAAGGAAAAGCTCCGTTTCCTGCCCCCCCTCACAATCACCTATGAGGAAATAGACAAGGGAATGGAAATTCTGAGTGAGCTGCTTGCATAATTCTAACAGAATTTTAATCTGCGGCTGATATGATATTTAATCTTCTGACAGTATAATATCGCTCATAAAGGGGTGATATGTATGCGCAAACTGTCCGGATTTTCCATATGGGATATAATAGGAGATATCATTGAAGCCGCCGTTCAAATAATTATAGAGTTAATAAGTTAACAAACGGAGGTAAACAACCATGAAGCACCTGCTCAAAATGTCCGATCTTTCAAATGCTGATATTATTGATATCTTAAACCTTGCAGACCAGCTCAAATATGAGCTCAAGCACAACATCCCCCACCGCCACCTTGAGGGCAAGACTCTGGGAATGATATTCCAGAAGTCCTCCACCCGTACACGAGTTTCCTTTGAGACAGGTATGTACCAGCTTGGCGGAAATGCACTGTTCCTGTCCTCACGGGATCTCCAGATAGGCAGGGGCGAGCCTGTTCAGGACACCGCCCGTGTGCTTTCCCGCTACCTTGACGGCATAATGATACGCACCTTTGAGCAGAAGGAGGTCGAGGATCTCTCCAAGTTCGGAAATATCCCCATTATTAACGGTCTTACCGATTACTGCCATCCCTGTCAGGTGCTTGCCGATCTTATGACCGTCCGTGAGTACAAGGGTCAGTTTGACGGACTGAAAATGTGCTACATAGGCGATGGAAACAACATGGCTAATTCCCTTATTGTCGGCGGTCTTACCGTTGGAATGGAGGTAGCAGTTGCCTGCCCCGAGGGCTATCACCCCGACAAGACCGTTCTCGACTTCGCAAAGAATTACGAGGGCAAGTTCACCCTTACCGATAAGCCTGTTGAGGCTGCCGCAAATGCAGATGTTCTCTTCACAGACGTATGGGCTTCTATGGGTCAGGAGGGCGAGGCTGAGATCCGCCGCAAGGCATTCGCAGGCTATCAGATAAATGACGCTGTTATGGCTGCCGCTAAGCGTGACGCTATCGTTCAGCACTGTCTGCCCGCTCACCGTGAGGAGGAGATCACCGCTAAGGTATTTGAGGAGCACGCTGAGGAGATCTTCGATGAAGCTGAGAACCGTCTCCACGCTCAGAAGGCTGTTATGGTCAAGCTGATGAAGTCATAATTTTCCATGCATTTAATATCTATGCTGTCCTGTTTTTAAGGGCGCAGAAAAATTATTCATCAAAATATCTCAGCCGCTTCCGAAGCTGTTCGGAAGCGGCTTTTTCAATGATAAATAAATCATTGACATTTGGAATGAAATGATATAAAATATAAATATGGCTAACCCGAAAGGAAAGAGAATGATGAAAAAAATCCTGAAAGCCCTGTTCACCGCGGTAGTTACAATGCTTGCGGCAGCGGCTCTCACAATAACCGCCTGCGCCGAGGACTATGTTTTTGAAATAACCGAGCCTTCGCAGACAAACGGCGAATGGGACCTTGCGTTTATTTACGAGACTGCCAATGCCGGAAATTTCCCCGATAATTTTGACGCCGCATGGATGACTCCCGAATCCGAGGTCATTGTGGAATACATCTGCGAGGGGAAATGCTCAAAAGCCCCTCTGGAGCTTATCTGGCAGACATGGAAGGGTCCCGTCGAGCCCGATCCCGACGTAAAGAAAAACTGGAACAAGGTCTCCCCCTATGAATACAGCGAGACTTCCGCAAAATTCTCCTTTGCGGACATTGCAAAGGCATACGGTACGGACAATTTCTCCACAGTTTATGCGATAAACATAGGCGACAGGGGCGTTAAGCTCACCGTGACGGGTATCACCGTTACAAACTGCAATATCCCGGGCACTGCTGTAACAAGCGAAACCGAGACGCAGTACGAAGCGGAGACCGAAGCCGAGACGGAGACAGAGGCTGAACCTGAAACGGAAGCCGAAACAGAAGCGCAGACAGAAAAACCGACGGAAACCAAACCTGCAAAGGAAACCTCCGCTCCCGCAGTGACCACATCAGCCGAAGCGGAGACTTCGATAAGCGAAAGCGAGCCTGCAAAGGACGGAGGCGGCGCAGCGGCTGTCATAATCGTGATAATTATCTTTGTTATCATGGCGGCTGTAATGGCATCGGCTTATTTTTCCAAAAAGAAGAAGAGAAAAAACAGATATTACTGATATGGAAGACTGTCCCATCCAAGGCGGAGACAGTCTTTCTTTATTACTTTGCAAATGGTTGAAAAATTCATAAAATTGCGGTATAATACTCAAATGGGGCAAAATTGACCGAAAGGACGTAAACGAAATATGAATAATGATTTTTATACCGAATGTCTTGTAAGCAAAGCACCCTCAGGAGGAGATACCGTCAAAAAGCTGCTGATAGGTCTCGGAACAGCTATACTGTCGGCGGCAGCCTTCTGGTTTATCTTTTTTCCCATAAGCCTATTTATCATCGTGGGCATTTTCTACGGTGCATATTACCTTATGACGGGAGTTGACGCCGAGTATGAATATATCCTCACCAACGGCGACTTAGACATCGACAAGATAATCGGCAAGAGAAAGAGAAAACGCCTTGTAAGCGCCTCCATCGACAGCTTCACCGCCTTCGGCAAATTAAGCGAGGCAGGAGATTTCAGCGGTACTACCGTGCTTGCGTCAAGCGGCTCGGGAGAAGATTATTATGCGGATTTCGTCCATAAGACCGAGGGTAATGTCCGTATAATCTTCACGCCCAATGAAAGGATCCTCGATGGTATGGAGCTTTTCCTTCCCCGTCAGCTGAGGATAGATTTTAAAAAGAAAAGAGTACGCCTTACAAAGGAAAACGAGGCGGAATAATCTAAAAAGCCTCTCCGCTGCGGCGGGGAGGCTTTTTTGTTGAAAATTTTTTCTCTGCCTTATAAAAAAATTTTAAAAAATATTGAAATTGCCGTTAATGTATGATATAATATAAACACATAAACATTTGCTTGTCTTTTTTGTGCAAAACATCTATAAGAACAGGAGAGAATCCTTGTGATTTCATCAATTTGGAAAAAATTCTGCAATACTATGCTGAATGAAAACTTCGATATCCAGCATAGACTGCTTAATATTCTGCTCTCAATATCCTTGGTGCTGGGTCTTGTTTCTACCGCTGTTACAATGCTTTTTTTCTTTAACAGCATAGGAAATCTTTTTTCCCTGCTGCTTGTGTTCCTCGCAGCAGTGACCCTCCTGATATCCGTCAAAAAAAATAATCCTCATCTGGCAGTCATTATTATTGTTGCTGTAGGTGACTTGATGCTGCTCCCTGCCATGTACATCACCAACGGCGGTATGAAAAGCGGTGTCCAGCTCTGGTTTGTTCTGGGGCTTATTGTGCCTCTTGTAGCTCTCAAGGGCAACAAATTGATATTACCATTTATTTCGGGAATTATTTCGGCTGTTTCCTGCATGGTGCTGGAGCTGTGCCGCCCCGACCTTATTATTCATCCCTCAAATCCCGCTGCGGAATCGGCAAAGCTCATAAGCTCATTCGTATTTTTCGGAATTATCATCGGCTGTATGTTTGTTTATCAGGCTTTTTCCTACGAGGAGCAGAGCAAGCTCCTTATTGAGCGGGACGAGGAGCTCGTCAAGGCTATGAAGGCCGCTCAGAGCGCCAATAACGCTAAAAGCAGCTTCCTTGCTCATATGTCCCATGAGATAAGAACTCCCATCAACGCCATTCTCGGTATGGACGAAATGATAATCAGAGAAAGCACCGACAAGGATGTCACCGCTTATGCCATGAATATCCGCAGCGCAGGAAATTCTCTGCTCACCATCATTAACGATATCCTTGACTTTTCCAAGATCGAATCGGACAAAATGGATATCTATACCGCTCCCTACGACCTTTCCATCCTGCTGAGGGATTGCTATAATCTCGTATTTATGCGAGCGGCGGACAAGGATCTGAAATTCTCCTTCGAGGTGGATAAGGATACTCCCAAAAAGCTTATCGGTGATGAATTCCGAATAAGACAGGTGGTCACAAATCTCCTGACCAATGCGGTGAAATATACTCCCAAAGGCTCTGTTACCATGTCTGTGGGCTTTGAAGGGCAGGAGGACGGCAGCATTATGCTTATCTTTGCCGTCAGGGATACCGGCATGGGCATTTCTGACGAGGACAAGGGCAAGCTTTTTGACTCCTTCAGAAGAATAAATTCCGCTCAGACTCATAAAATAGAGGGAACAGGTCTGGGTCTTGCCATCGCAAAAAGGCTCATTGACCTGATGAACGGCACTATCCTTGTGGAGAGCGAATACGGCAAAGGCTCGGTATTCACCGTCCGTATCCCTCAGAAGACCGAGGACAAGGCTGTTATCGGCAGCTTTACCCCCCAAAGCCCTGTCCTTCCCGAGAAAAAATACAGAGAGCGCTTCCATGCCCCCGACGCTAAGATCCTCATCGTGGACGATGTGAAGATAAACGTGGAGGTCATTCAGGAGCTTATCAAAAAGACCCTTATCTGCTCGGATGCGGCTTACAGCGGCGAAAAATGCATTGAGCTTGCCGCTAAGGAAAAATATGATATCATCTTTATGGATCACCTTATGCCCGATATGGACGGCGAGGAGACACTGAACATTATCCGCAGCGCCAAGGACGGTCCCAACAGGAATGTCCCCGTTATCGCCCTCACCGCCAACGCTATGGCGGGGGCAAAGGAGAAATACATATCCATGGGCTTTTCGGATTATCTCTCCAAGCCTGTCAAGGGAAGCGAGCTTGAGGATATGCTGCTCAGATTCCTTCCCGCAGAAAAGGTCGTCCCTTACGGCGAAAACGATCCTGTCCGCTACAGCAAAAACGATATCTTCGGTCTGGAATTTCTCAATACAAGAGCGGGAATTTCCTTCTGCTGCGGAGATATATCCTTCTACAAGGAGGTCCTCAAAAGCTTTGCCGAAAGCGACCTGCCCGACAGACTTTGCAAATACTACTCTGCCCGTGACTGGAATAATTACAGCGTTTGCGTACACAGCATTATGGGAACCTCTCTCAGCGTGGGAGCCGAAGAGCTTTCCGCCAAGGCATCCGCCATCATAAATGCCCTCAAGAACGATAATCTTTCCTTTGTCAAGGAGCATCACAGGAGCTTCGCTGACAGCTGCAACAAGCTCAGAGACAGGCTTGCGGATTATTTTGGGGAGGAGGCGTAAGCTATGATCTATAATATTTATTTTGAAGCTGCGGCTGCAGTTTACCTCCTTGTCTTTAATCTGTACATACGTCTGCAGTACAGCTCCAAATCAAAGCAGAACAAGCTCTTTCAGCGGCTTGCCATCTATATGTTCACCGCTGTTACCTTAGACGTTATCACTGCCATAACCATAAGCTATGCCGCATCTATCCCCCCTTGGGTGAATATGATACTCAATTATTTTTACTTCCTGTCGGTTCCGCTGTTGGAGTTTCAGTTCTTTCTTTACAGCTTGGTGGGCGTTTGCAAAAAGGAAGCAAAGGGCGGATTTTTCTACTTCTGCGGCACTGTCACATTCGTCTGCTTCCTTATTCTCCTGCTGAATTTCTTTACAGGCTGGGTGTTCTGGTTCTCCCCCGAGGGCGAATATATCCATGGTCCGCTGTATAACATGACCTATATTGTGGCGTTCTTCTATATTTCCTCCACAACGGTTATACTGCTCAGGGAGTCAAGACATTTCAACAGAAACCAGCAGATATCTATTATTCTTTACAGCATTTCCACCTTTTTAGGTCCCATAATACAGTATTTCTTCCCTCATGTGCTTTTCTCCCTGTTCACCGTTTCTCTGGGCTTTGTGATGCTGATGTTTTCAATGGAAACACCCGATTATCAGGCTCTCACCAAGACCATGGATGAGCTTGCACGCACAAGAGATGAGGCGGAGGAGGCTATGGGTCTGGCGCAGGCGGCAAATCAGGCGAAAACCGATTTCCTTTCCGCTATGTCCCATGAGCTCAGAACTCCCATCAACTCCATTCTCGGCTTCAATGAGATAATCATGCAGCAGACTAATAACCCGGAAATAGTCAGATGTGCCGACAATGTGCAGTCGGCAGGCATGAACCTTCTTGCCATAATCAGCAATATCCTCGATTACACCGAGATCGACAACGGCAAGCTGAAAATCATGACAAATCCCTATTCCGTCCGCTCCCTGCTGAGAGATGTGCTTTCTTATGCGGAATACGGCACTGACAAATCCCAGCTTGAACTCAGAACCGAGATAGACGAGAATATCCCCTCCGAGCTTATGGGTGATATCACCCGCATAATCCAGATCTTCAACAGCGTTATCTCCAATGCGGTGAAATTTACCTACAGGGGATTTGTTAAGGTCGAGGTCAGCTGGACTCCCTCCGAGGACGGCTCAAATTCGGGACTTCTTTCCGCACGGATAAGCGACAGCGGCATCGGTATCAAAAAAGATGATCTCGCTCAGCTTTCGGGCAGCATCAGCTTTACCCGCTTCGACAAAAAGCGCAATCAGAATATCGAAGGCGTGGGACTGGGTCTTACCATCGTCACAAGGCTTCTGAGCCTGATGGGAGGAACCATTTCCATCGACAGCGAATATGAAAATGGCACCACCGTTTCCTTCAGCATTAAGCAGGAGATAGTGAACAGCGAGCCTATCGGCAGGATATCTCCCCTTGGCTCAGGCGAGGATTCCTCCGACGAAAGCTTCAAGTTCTACATTCCCGATGTTAAGCTGCTCACCGTTGACGACAACGCCATGAACAGAGAGCTTTTCAAAGGACTTCTCAAGGGCTCGGGTGCTGAGATCGACGCCGCTTCGGGCGGCAGAGAGGCAATTGCTCTCCTTGAAAACCGAAGCTATGATATTATTTTCCTCGATCACATGATGCCCGAAATGGACGGAATTGAGGCTCTGCGCATTATCAGGGACAGGAATCTCTGCGGCACCTCTCCCGTTATCGTCCTCACCGCAAACACCGTTGCGGGTGCAAGAGAGATGTATCTCTCCGAGGGCTTTGATGATTACATCGCAAAGCCAGTTACGGGCAGAATGCTTTACGGAATGATAAAAAAATATCTTCCCGCTGAGAAAATAAAGCCATTCCCTGCACCCCCTCCTCCTCCCGAGCCGAAAAAGACCGAACGCAGAAAGCTCACGGTCATGGAAAGGCTGGGTCAATTCCTCGATACTGCCACAGGCATGAATTACTGCTGCGAGGACGAGGAATTTTATATGTCAATGCTCCAGACCTATCTGGAAAACTCCCGCCTCGAGGAAATGAAGCGCTTGTTTGAGGAAAAGGATTATGAGAATTACCGCATCTCCGTTCATTCCATAAAAAGTACCTCCCTCACCATCGGTGCGGCTGAGCTTTCGGAGGAAGCCAAGAAGCTCGAAATGGCGCAGAAGTCGGGCGATATCGACTATATCCTCGCAAATCATCAGCACGTCTGGGAGCAGTACGGCGACACTCTTAAACGGATCAGAGCGATCCTTGACGACCCCGACGATCTTCTCGGCGGCGATGCTGAGGACGACAGACCGCCTTCCATTCTCATCGTTGACGACGATCACTCCTGTCTCGCCATTGCAAAGCATACCCTTGAAACGGATTTCGATGTTATTGCGGCGGATTCGGGTGAGGCTGCTCTCAAAATTCTTGACAAGGAGCTTCCCGATCTGGTCATCCTGGATGTTTATATGCCCGAGATGGACGGCTTTGAACTTCTTAAAAAGATCAGGGAGATCGGCGATATCCCCGTTGTTTTCCTCACCGCCGATTCCGACAAGGCTCTCGAGGAGCGCTGCTTCAAGGAGGGCGCTATGGACTTCATCACCAAGCCCATCACTGCGACTATACTCAGAAACAGACTGAGCAGAGTCATTCAGCTGGACAGTCTCAAGGCTCAGAGATAAATTTTATTTTGCTTTTGATGCTGCCGCACCGATTTTTCGGTGCGGCAGCTATTTGCGGTTCGCCCCGAAAAAATTTGAAAAAAGGCTTGACAAACGGGATATAATGTGATATTATATTAATACCTCTTAATTGGGGTTTATTTTTTTGCGCATTTTTGCGGTTTGCTTTAATGCTCAATGCCCCGAATATGCGGCGGACAGGCTTTATTATATTAACCGTCATATCCGCAGAGAGGGAGGCAATGATAACACCCTGAAGGCTGTTATCTAAACAACGAAAGCTGCTAAAGCAGCATTAACAGGAGGTGCCGATATGAGAGTAAAGGTAACATTGGCTTGCACAGAGTGCAAACAGCTCAACTACAACACTAAGAAAAACAAGAAGAACGATCCCGACAGACTTGAAATGAACAAATACTGCAAGTTCTGCAGGAAGCACACTCTCCACAGAGAGACTAAGTAAGGCGGAGGAACAGCTATGGCAGAAAAAAAATCCGCATCAAAAGCAGAATCCAAGACTGCCAAGAAATCAGGCGCCAAAAAGCCCAATAGGGTCGTTAAATACTTCAAAGACCTGAAAAGTGAGTTCAAAAAGGTTGTTTGGCCTTCCAGAAAGACCGTCATCAACAACACCGGAGCCGTTCTTGCGACAATGGTCGTAAGCGGAACTGCTATCGTGCTTCTCGATGCAGCCTTCGCAGCGCTCCTTAAAGGACTCCTTTCTATGGCAGGCTGAGACACTTTGTGTCAAAGGCAAAAAAGGTTTTCACCATTAAAATAAACGGAGGTTAAGCTCATGTCAGAAGCAGCAAGATGGTACGTTATTCACACCTATTCCGGATATGAAAACAAGGTTGCTCAGACTATCCTCAAGGTTGTTGAAAACCGCAAGCTCCACGATCTCATTCAGGAAGTCAAGGTCCCTACCGAAAAGGCTATGGAAAAAAATGACAAGGATGTGCTTCGTGAGGTTGAGCGAAAGGTTTTCCCCGGTTATGTTCTGGTGAAAATGATACTGACCGACGACAGCTGGTACGTTGTCCGCAATACAAGAGGCGTTACGGGATTTGTCGGTCCCGGAAGCGAGCCTGTTCCTCTCACAGAGAAGGAGGTCGCTGCGCTGGGCGTTGAGCGGGGCGTTAAGGCAGCCGAAGCTGATTTCAAGATCGGAGACAGAGTTCAGATCACTGCAGGTCCTATGGAGGGTTTCACCGGCGAGGTGAAGGATATCAACTCCGAGGACGGCACTGCCGATGTTTCCGTTTCTATGTTCGGACGCGAGACACTTGCTACTCTTAATATCAGTCAGGTCAAGATCGCTGACGAATATTGATCCCGTATTTAAAACATCTCTGCACTTAATATGCAGTAACACGATTTATGGAGGTGTGCGTTATGGCACAGAAAGTTGTTGGCTTAATTAAGCTTCAGATCGCAGCAGGTAAGGCTACTCCTGCTCCCCCTGTTGGTCCTGCACTGGGTCAGCACGGCGTTAATATCATGGCATTCACTAAGGAATTCAACGAGAGAACCAAGAACGATATCGGTCTCATTATCCCTGTTGTTATCACAGTTTATGCTGACCGTTCCTTCTCATTCATCACCAAGACCCCCCCTGCAGCCGTTCTTATCAAGAAGGCTATCAATCTGCAGAGCGGTTCGGGCGTTCCCAACAAGACTAAGGTCGGCAAGATCACTAAGGATCAGATCAGAAAGATCGCCGAGACTAAGATGCCCGATCTCAATGCTGCAAGCGTTGAGTCCGCTATGAGCATGATCGCAGGTACAGCTCGCTCTATGGGTGTAGAGGTCGTTGACTGATTGAATCACGCATAAGTGGGAGGATAAGCTTCCGCAGCTCCCCATACCGATAATATGCAGGGAGTAATTACCACTATTAGGAGGATAATAATAATGAAACACGGTAAGAAATATATCGAAAGCGCAAAGCTTGTTGACAGCACCAAGCTTTACGAAACCACAGAAGCTCTCGAGCTTGCCTGCAAGGCTGCAAAGGCTAAGTTTGACGAGACTGTAGAGGTTCACGTTCGTCTCGGCGTTGACTCCCGTCACGCTGACCAGCAGGTAAGAGGCGCTGTTGTTCTTCCCAACGGTACAGGTAAGAACGTTCGCGTTTGCGTATTCTGCAAGGAGGACAAGATGGAGGCTGCAAAGGCTGCAGGCGCTGAGTTCGTTGGCGCTCAGGACCTCGTTGACAAGATCCTCAAGGAAAACTGGATGGATTTTGATGTTGTTATCGCATCTCCCGACATGATGGGTCTCGTTGGCCGTCTCGGTAAGGTTCTCGGTCCCCGCGGTCTCATGCCTAACCCCAAGGCAGGAACCGTTGCTCCCGACGTTGCTAAGGCTGTTGCTGAGGCTAAGGCAGGTAAGATCGAGTACCGTCTCGACAAGACCAACATCATTCACTGCCCCATCGGCAAGGTTTCCTTCGGTGCCGAGAAGCTCGGCGAGAACTTTGAGACTCTTCTCGAGGCTATCGTTAAGGCTAAGCCCGCTGCTGCTAAGGGTACTTACATCAAGTCCTGCACAGTAGCTTCCACTATGGGCGTTGGTATCCCCGTTTCTACTACTAAGTACGGTGTCTGATCCCCGCTGATATGAAATTTTATCCCGCTGCACTTCTTTGTGCGGCGGGATTTTTATTGACTATTTTTTTACGGTGTGATATAATTTAGGCAGAAAAATTTTTTCAAGGTGAGAGTCTATGAACAACATAAATATCGCAAAGGAGACCATGCGGATAACCAAAGAGGGCAAATACATGGTTGAGGGCAGGGAGATCATTTTGCCCGAAAGAGATTACAAAGAGGTTATCGTTTATTCCCCCGAGGCGGGGGCGGCGCTGCCCGATATCGCAAAAGAGGGCGAATTATGCCGCATTGCCGTGGTAAATGCAGATTCCTTTCAGGCGGCAAGGGAATTTGATGATCCTTTCGTTATGAATTTCGCAAATGCCCATAAGGCAGGAGGCGGTTTTCTGCTCGGGGCAAATGCTCAGGAGGAAGCCCTTTGCAGATGCAGCACTTTATACGCTTCCATCAGCTCGGATAAGGCGGCGGAGATGTACAAATTCAACAACACTCATGTCAGCAGAGTGGAGTCGGACTATATGCTGCTGTCTCCCAATGTGTGCGTTTTCAGAAACGAGAAATGTCAGCTGCTCGGTTCGCCCTTTTCGGCGGCGGTCATTACCATTCCCGCTCCAAACAGATTCGGGGCGGCGGTGGTTTCTCCCATCGGACTCATTGCAGAGACAATGACCCGCAGGATTCGGATAATGCTGAAAATCGCTGCCGATAGGGGATATAAAGATCTCGTTCTCGGGGCGTGGGGCTGCGGCGCTTTCGGAAATGACCCCAATGATGTTGCGGGATATTTCAGGTCTGTTCTTATTGACGAGGGCTATGGATATGCCTTTGATAACGTCTGCTTTGCGGTTTACGGCAGGGAGGACGGCAGGAATATCAGTGCGTTCAGAAAAACTTTTGCTGACTGAAAAGGTGAAGCTATGGAAAATACATTACCCCTTACGGATATGGAAAACAGGATAATGGGCGGCTTGTTCGGGCTGCTGGTGGGAGACGCTCTGGGCGTTCCCTATGAATTTCACCCCGCTGCCTATATCCCGCCTATTGAGCAGATCGAAATGGAGCCGCCTGCGGGCTTTCGGCGCTCTCATTCGGAGGTTAAGGCGGGCACATGGTCGGATGATGGCGCTCAGGCTTTATGCCTGCTGGACAGTCTGCTGGAAAACGGCAGATTTTCACTGAGCGATTTTTCCTGCAAGCTGCTGGCATGGTACGAGGACGGTCTGTGGGCTGTGGATAATTATGTTTTCGATATCGGCGTTCAGACGGCAGAGGCATTATCCGCCTTCAGAGCGGGGACCGCTCCCGAAAAATGCGGAAATGTCCGCCCCAACGGCAAGGGCAACGGCGCTCTGATGCGTGTTCTTCCTCTGGCGCTGTGGCATACGGGAAGCGACGAAATGCTTGTCTCCGACGCACACGCACAATGCCTTATCACTCATGGAAATATTACAAATCAGGTCTGCTGCGCTCTTTACTGTCTCACTGCCCGAGAACTTCTGAACGGTATCAGCTTTGATGAGGCTTTATCGGATGCTGTTTCAAAGCTTCGCTGCATTTATTCGGACAAGGAGGAATATCCCGAGGAATTTGAATCTTCACTTCGTCCCGACGAACCCGATATCTGGACGGGAAGAGGCGGCGGTTATGTTATTGACAGCCTGAGAAGCGCTTTTATGATAATGAAGGAAGCAAAGTCCTATGAGGAGGCTGTGAAAAAGGCAATTGCCCTCGGTGATGATACGGACACCACTGCCTGCATTGCGGGAGGGCTGGCAGGCATTGCTTTCGGATTTGATTCGATTCCCGAAAGATGGATAGACGGACTTCGTCAGAAGGAGGATGCTGAAGGCTTGCTGTCGCTGCTGCTGGCTCACAGGCGGATATCATAATTTACAATTTATCCATTGACATTTCAAAACGTTTGTGCTATAATATTATCAGCAAAAAGCCGCTGCGATATGCTCACAGCGGCTGTGCTTATTAAAAAGTCGGGGCGACAGGACTTGAACCTGCGGCATCTTGCTCCCAAAGCAAGCACTCTACCAAACTGAGTTACGCCCCGTAAAAAACCTCATATATGATATCATATTTACAGCCCGATGTCAAGAGGAACAGGATACAAATTTGAATTTTTCGTCAGATTTGCCGTTTTGGATAACTGCACAACAAGGATATATTGTAAAATCAACAAATATTTTAGTACGTTTTAACAAAACTTTCTAAAATTTATTGCTTTTTTTCCCCGAATTTGGTATAATAACATCATGCATATTTATCTGTAAATGTAACTTGCGGTATAAAAGGAGCGCAGAGCACTGCTTATGAAATTTAAATTTTTCAGCAAAATGATAAATGAACAGCTTCGCTTCCTGCTCCCCAAAATACTGCTTGCGGATTTGCTTATATTTATCGCAGCACTGCCCTTTTACGGGCTGACTGTATCCGTTCCCGCAGGGCTTCTCCTCGGTACCGCCGCTTCCCTTGCCAATTTCATCCTCATCGGCTACAGCGCCGAGAGAGCTGTGGAAAAAGGCTCCGCTAAGGCGGCGAAAAGATATATGTTCAGCTTCTATCTTATACGTCTCGCAATAATGGGTGCGGCAATTTATGCGGGATTTTCCTGTGAATATTTAGATCCCGTGTGCGTTTTCATCCCTCTGCTGTACCCTAAGCTCTTTTATTCGGGCAGTGCGGTCATCGGCGAGATCAAAAACAAGAAAGGAGGCTAATGCAATATGGAAACCGCTCAGGCAGCCGCTCAAACAGCTTTTTTCGACACCGAGCTTCATGTAGACGTCCTCGGTCCCCGAAAAATGATCACTGTTATGAATGGCTCGGAGGAGCTTTTTGCCATCTCCGAAACTGTTGTCACAGGCTGGCTGCTTATCATTCTTCTGTTTATTCTTATCAAATGGCTCACGAGCGATCTGAAGGTCGTTCCCACGTCAAAGAAGCAGGTCCTTGCCGAATGGTTCGTCACCTTCTTCAACGACCTTGTGAAGGAAAATATGGGCGCGAAAATGGCTCACCTTACTCCCTATATCGCCACCATCTTCACCTTTGCTCTCACAGGCTCGCTTATCAGCGTCTTCGGCTTCAGAAGCATGACTGTTGACATTAACTGCACAGGTACTTGGGCTGCTTTAACGCTGATACTTATCACGTTCTACAAGATCAAGTCCAACGGTCTCGGCGGATATCTCAAGGGCTTTGCCGAGCCTGTCGCCGTTATCACACCCATCAACATACTCAGTGAGATCGCTACTCCCGTAGCTATGGCTCTTCGTATGTTCGGCAACATCTCCAGCGGCATGATAATCAGCTCGATAATCTATGCTTTCCTTACCGTCCTGAGCAACGTGGTTTACAATGCGCTGGCTCTGAATATTGGCGCGCTCAACTATTTCCACGTCTTTCAGGTGGGAATACCCGCCGTGCTGTCGATCTATTTCGACTTCTTCTCGGGCGTTATCCAGTCCTATGTGTTCATTATGCTCACCATGGCTTATGTGGGCGACGCTGCGGGCAAAGAGGATTGATTACATTTTGTAATTATCCTCAATATTATACATTATGTATAATAAGACAAGCTTTATTTTAGTTTCTAAAAATTATTTTTTGGAGGTATTTTTTATGAATATGACAGACGCACAGGCATTGCTTCTGGCTAAGGCTCTCGTTCTTATGGGTCAGGGCATCGGCGCAGGTCTCGCTCTTATCGCAGGTATCGGCCCCGGTATCGGTGAAGGCTACGCTGTCGGCAAGGCTATCGAAACCATCGGCAGACAGCCCGAGGCTAAGTCCGCTGCTACCACCACAATGTTTATCGGCTGCGCAGTTTCCGAGTCTACAGGTATCTACGGATTGCTGGTCGGCATTATTCTGCTGTTCGTAAATCCCTTCCTCAAGCACCTTGAGGGCTGATTTCGGGTCTACGGATACAGGATGGAGGTCAAGTTAAATGCATCTTAATTTTGATTTTTTCAGCATTGAGCCAAGCACAATTATCGGCGTGCTGCTCAATACCCTTATCCTGTTTTTGGTATTCAAGCATTTCCTTTTCGCTCCCGTTAACAAGATCATCGAGGAGCGCAAGGCTCAGGTTTCCAAAACCTATGAGGACGCTGACGCCGCTCTCGAAAAGGCTAAGAACATGGAAAACGAATACTCCGAAAAGCTCTCCCTCGCCAAGGAGGAATCCGCCGAGATCGTTAAAGCTGCTTCCAAAAAGGCTCAGCAGCGCTCCGACGAGATAATCGCTCAGGCGAAAAACGAGGCTCAGGGTATCGTTACCAAGGCTAATGCCGACATTGAGAGAGAACGCAAGCGTGCCGTTAATCAGATCAAGGACGAGATCTCCGATATCGCTGTGAACATCGCAGGCAAGGTCATCGGAAAGGAAGTTTCCTCTGACGAGGAGCAGGAACGTCTCATTGACGAGTTTATCGGCGGTCTTGGCGACGACGAATAAGTATTCCTCAGAAAGGTGGAAGCATTATGGCAGGCTCCGTTGAAAATGTTTACTCACGGGCTTTGCTGGAGATCGCTGCCGAGGACGGCTCCATGAAGGAGCTTGACGAGGAGCTTGACGCTCTGAGCGGCATTTTTTCCGCAAATCCCGAGCTTACCGACATTCTCTCCGCTCCCACCGTCACTGATGAAGAGAAGCTTTCTCTCATAAAGACGGTATTTGAAGGAAAAATATCCGAGACCTCCCTTAATTTTCTCTGCGTTTTAGCTGAGAAAAACAGGTGCGGCTATCTTTCGGGTATTGCGGAGGAATTCAGAAACGGATATTATGAAGCGGCAGGCATTGCCGAGGCTGTTGTCACCACCGTTATCCCGCTGAAGGATGACGCAAGGAACAGGCTCAGGGCAAAGCTTGAGAAGAAATTCGGCAAAACCGTTATTTTAAAGGAAAAGATCGACCCGTCTATTATGGGCGGCATGATCGTTTCCTCAGGCGGCTCCATGATGGACGGCTCTGTTAAAACCAAGCTTGAAAATATGCACAAGCAGATTAAGGATATGGTTTCTGTATAAGAAACCCTTTATCAATGTTACGAAAGGGTGAATCAGATGGATCTGCGTCCGGATGAAATTACCGGAATAATTAAAAATCAGATCAGGAATTTCAGCTCCAAAATTGAGCTTTCCGACACAGGCACAGTCGTTACTGTGGGAGACGGTATTGCCCGTATCCACGGTCTCGATAACTGTATGTCGGGCGAGCTGCTGGAATTTGAGGGCGGCATTTACGCTATGGCGATGAACCTCGAGCAGGATTTCGTTGCTGCCGTTATGCTTGGCTCCGATTCTGAAATAAAAGAGGGCGACACCGTTAAGAGAACGGGCAGCGTCGTTTCTGTTCCCGTCGGCGAGGAGCTGCTGGGAAGAGTTGTTAACGCTCTCGGTCAGCCTATTGACGGCAAGGGTCCCATCAACGCCGAGGAGAGACTGCCCATTGAGCAGCCCGCTTACGGCATTATCACAAGAAAATCTGTAAGCCGTCCTTTGCAGACAGGTATCAAGGCTATCGACTCCATGATACCCATCGGAAGAGGTCAGCGTGAGCTTATCATCGGCGACAGACAGACGGGTAAGACTGCTATCGCTCTCGATACTATCATCAACCAGAAGGACAAGGGCGTTATCTGTATCTATGTTGCTATCGGTCAGAAGCGCTCCACCGTTGCAAATGTGGTTGAAACTCTTGCTAAGAACGGTGCTATGGACTACACTATCGTTGTTTCCGCTACCGCTTCCGAGCTTGCTCCACTGCAGTATATAGCTCCCTATACGGGCGTTGCTATGGGTGAGCATTTCCTCAAGCAGGGCAAGGATGTTCTTTGCGTTTACGACGATCTTTCTAAGCACGCTGTGGCTTACCGTACACTTTCACTGCTGCTTAAAAGACCCCCCGGACGTGAGGCTTATCCCGGAGATGTTTTCTATCTCCATTCACGTCTGCTTGAGCGTGCGTGCAGCCTGAACGAGGATTACGGCGGAGGCTCCATCACTGCCCTGCCCATTATCGAAACTCAGGCGGGCGACGTTTCCGCTTATATCCCCACAAACGTTATTTCCATTACCGATGGTCAGATATTCCTTGAGACAGACCTTTTCAACTCGGGCGTAAGACCTGCCGTTAACCCCGGTATCTCCGTTTCACGAGTTGGAGGTGCC
Organism: Oscillospiraceae bacterium; assembly: GCA_022787085.1. GTDB lineage: Bacteria > Bacillota > Clostridia > Oscillospirales > Ruminococcaceae > Huintestinicola. The sequence goes on from JALFVE010000022.1 coordinate 46,694, forward strand.
GCTCAGATAAAGGCTATGAAGAAGGTTTCGGGTTCCTTAAAGCTCACTTATTCTCAGTACAGAGAGCTGCAGTCCTTCTCACAGTTCGGCTCCGATCTGGATAAGGACACTAAGGAAAGACTTGCTCTCGGTGAGCGTGTTGTGGAGGTTCTCAAGCAGGACAGAAATTCTCCCATTGCGGTCGAAAATCAGGTCATTATCATTTACGCTGTTACAAATAATTATCTGAAGGATATCCCTGTTGAAAAAATAGGCGAGTTCGAGGCTGAGCTTTTCGACGAGATCGACAACGGTCATCCCGAGATAATCGCTTCCATCAAGGAGACTAAGGAGCTTACCAAGGAAAATGAAGAGGCTCTCAAGTCTGCTCTCGAGGAGTTTGTGAAGAAATTCACCGCAGCTCTTTGATATTTCCCCACATTACCGCTAAAGGAGGAGCATAAAATTGGCTTCAGGCAATATGAAGGTCATCAAGCGGCGCATTAAAAGCGTCGAGTCCACCATGCAGATCACTAAGGCAATGGAGCTGGTTGCGTCTTCCAAGCTCAGAAAGGCTAAGGAAAAGGCGGACAGGGCTCGTCCCTATTTCAACGCCCTTTACGATACCATGTGCGAGATACAGGCGGAGAATCCCAAATTCCTCTCTCCCTTTACCCGTAAATCGGGTGAGGGACGTTCCCTGCTTATAATAATCGCAGGTGACAGAGGTCTTGCGGGCGGCTTCAACAACAACATCTTCAAGCTTGCCGGACAGAGAATAGACGAGCTGGGCGGCAAAGACAAGGTGGATATTCTCCCCATCGGCAAAAAGGCTGTGGAATTTTACGAAAAACGGGGCTACTCCCTTATGGCTCAGTATCAGAACATCTGCGAGAGCATTAAGATAGTAGAGGCGGAGGAAATTGCCGAATCCATCGTCAAGCCTTATATCAAGGGCGTTTACGAGAGAGCCGAGCTTTTCTACACCGAGTTTGTTTCCCCCATTACCCAGCAGGCTGTCACCAAACGGCTGCTGCCTGTGGAGCTTAAAACCGAGCTGAAAAAATCCAAGGCGCTCCCCATATATGAGCCTTCCGCAGGTGCGGTGTTCAATCACATCGTTCCCAGATATATCACGGGAATGATTTTCGGCTCCTGCGTGGACAGCTTTGCTTCCGAGCAGGCGGCAAGACGAAATGCTATGGAAAATGCTTCGGACAATGCCTCCGAAATGATAAGCAGCCTTTCCCTTATGTATAACCGAGCAAGACAGGCTTCCATTACTCAGGAAATTACCGAAATTGTCGGCGGCGCAAGCAGCGCTGAATAATGGCAATTACTATTTGTATAATATTACATTGAGTATATTACTTCATGTAATATTATACTTCTCGTATAAATTTTAATAACGAGGTGATCACTTAATGCCGCAGAATAATGTCGGAAAGGTGGTCCAGATCATCGGAGCGGTCGTTGATATCCGCTTCGCTAAGGACGCTCTTCCGAATCTTCTCAATGCAATTGAAATCGAGCTAAACGGCAAAAAACTGGTGTGCGAGGTAGCTCAGCACATCGGAGATGACGTGGTTAGATGTATCGCCATGTCCTCCACCGACGGTCTGGTAAGAGGTACGGACGCTGTGGACACAGGCTCTCCCATTACCGTTCCCGTCGGAAAAGAGACTCTCGGACGTATTTTCAATCTCCTCGGCGAGCCTGTCGATAACAAGCCCGCTCCCGAGGCACAGGAAAGATGGGCTATCCACAGAGATCCCCCCTCCTATGAGGAGCAGACCGCTTCAAATGAGATACTTGAAACAGGCATCAAGGTCATCGACCTTATCTGCCCCTACCTCAAGGGCGGTAAGATCGGTCTTTTCGGAGGCGCAGGAGTTGGTAAGACGGTTCTTATCCAGGAGCTTATCAACAATATCGCCAATCAGCACAACGGTATCTCCGTTTTCACAGGCGTTGGCGAGCGTACCCGTGAGGGCAACGACCTTTACAACGAAATGACAGAGTCGGGAGTTATTGACAAGACCGTTCTTGTTTACGGTCAGATGAATGAGCCTCCCGGAGCAAGAATGAGAGTCGGTCTCTCGGGTCTTACCATGGCGGAGTATTTCCGTGATGTTGAGGGTCAGGACGTTCTTCTCTTTATCGACAATATCTTCCGTTTCACTCAGGCAGGCTCCGAGGTTTCCGCGCTTCTGGGACGTATGCCCTCGGCGGTTGGTTATCAGCCTACCCTGGCAACGGAGATGGGCGCTCTTCAGGAGCGTATCACATCCACAAACAAGGGCTCTATCACTTCGGTTCAGGCTGTTTATGTGCCTGCCGATGACCTGACAGACCCCGCTCCCGCTACAACATTTGCACACCTTGACGCTACAACTACTCTTTCCCGTTCAATTTCCTCGCTAGGTATTTATCCTGCGGTGGATCCTCTTGATTCCACCTCGAGGATCCTCTCTCCCGAAATTGTGGGACGTGAGCATTATGAGGTTGCAAGAGCGGTGCAGAACATTCTCCAGAGATACACCGAGCTTCAGGATATCATCGCTATCATGGGTATGGACGAGCTTTCCGATGAGGATAAGCTCACCGTTTCCAGAGCGAGAAAAATTCAGCGTTTCCTTTCCCAGCCCTTCAGCGTTGCTGAACAGTTTACGGGAATGAAGGGCAAGTATGTGCCCATCAAGGAAACTATCAGAGGCTTTAAGGAGATAATCGAGGGAGTTCATGACGATCTTCCCGAGTCTGCATTCCTTTTCGTCGGAACAATTGACGAGGCTGTGGAAAAAGCTAAGCAGTCGGGCAACTGATAAAGGAGGGCGTTATATATGGCTACTCCCTTTGAGCTTACCGTAATCACCCCCGAAAAGACCTTTTTCGACGGAACCACTACTCAAATAATCGTCCGCACTACTGAGGGCGATATCGGTATCCTTGCTAATCACACAAGCCTTGTGGCAAGCCTTCCCTCGGGTCCTCTGAAGGTGATGCAGGAAAACGGCGAATACCGCCTTGCTGCGCTGTCCTCGGGACTTATCAAGGTTGGCGGCAACAGCGTGCATATTTTTGCCGACGCTGTTGAATGGGCTGACGAGATCGACATCGAATGGGCTAAGCGCTCCGAAGAGAACGCTAAGCAGCGCATTGCCGCTAAAAACAGCCAGCGTGATCTGGATCTTGCTGAGCTCAAGCTCAAGCGTGCGCTTAACAGAATAAATGTTCATAACACATTGCTCAAGTGATGTTTTCCTGAATAATTCGGCGGAGGCTTGACAAAAATATTTTTTGTGATATAATATATCACGAAAAGAATTGATATCCACTGGATTCACAAAAAAGCGAACCCCCACAGAGTTGCGACCTCTGTGGGGGTTCTTTTGGGCTGTGCTGCCTTCTTTTACTTTTTTCGACCGTTCAGCCACTTGCGGACAGCTTCATAAATGAAGCTTGCGACTACGCCCGCCAAAACGGAAATAAGAAAAGAATTAACAATATCCACTGAATAATACTAATCTTTAACCAACCTATAGACAAATCCTCGGCTGAAATAATCACATTCGTCGTCAAGCTCCCTTGCAAGGCGGCAAGCAGAAAATTCAATAGTTAATTGGGGAGCAATATTATAAGTAAATTCATCATCAGCTTTGCAGTCTTGAAGCGTTGAGCCTGAGACAATCGCTGATAAGGGCAATAAGCTCGGAATTGGTAGGCTTGCTGCTGTGAAAATCTATCTTACAGTGAAGCTTATCCTCAATAAAGGCTACATCTCCGCCGCCTCTGTCCCAAGCTGAGGTAATGGCGTGCCTGATAGCCCTCTCCACACGGGTGGGAGTGGTGCCGTTTGAACGGGCAACTGCGGGATAAAGCTCCTTTGTTATGCTGTCGAGAATGCTCATATCCTCAATGGCAAGCATAACGGCATTTCTCAGGTATCTGTATCCCTTTATATTTGCGGGTATGCCGATACGCTGGATTATTTCGGTGACTACAGGCTCCATGCCGTCTGTTCTTTCGGGTATATGTCCGCCCCAGCTGAGAGCTGCAAAGTTCTGTTCTCTTGTGTAATCTGCATCCATGATCGTATTCCTCCTGCTATAAATATACAGTTTGTTTTCGGTTTACGATGTTATTTCTTTTTTCTCTCTGTTTCTCTCCGTTTAGTTTTTTTCTCCGACAAGCATATGCTTTATGAGTTTATAATAACATCTCATTCACGATATGTCAACACATTTCGCATAACATTTTTCGACAAACTTTAAATTATATTAACATTTATATTTTCCCGATGGGTTGTTTTTTAAGTGGATTTTTTCTATATAAATCATGAACATAACGCCCGATAGGAACAGCCGAAATTCGGTTTTATTTTGCCATTTGAGAGATATTTCCCCATATTGCGCTGTATTCCATCCCGACATAATATTTTTCGACACCTTTTTACATATTATTATGCTTTTGAAAAATTACATATATTTTGCTTTAATATGTAATTTTTATTAACGTATTAACAAATATTTAACACTGCCTTTTCCGGTTAAGCTAATATATATAGTTAATTTTTAATTCATATTTTGCCTGCCAATAAGTTTACATTTTACAAAATGTTTACACTACAATTTACATAGGATATATCTGATTCGTAGGTCAATACGCCGCAATGGACATTTCCGCAGACAAAGCACCCGTTCCGACAATTTATTACACATATTTCAACAAAAAGACATAAATATATAGTATAATTACATTAAGTATTTTTAATAACGGGAGGAATAATTTCTATGGCAGAGAAAAAAGGCTTGATAGCCGAATTTAAGGAATTTATTTCAAAGGGCAATGTTATGAATCTGGCTGTGGGCGTTATCATAGGCGCAGCCTTCCAGAATATCGTTTCATCCCTCACAAGCAGTTTCATCAATCCTCTTATCGCCCTTATCACAGGCGGGTGCGAAAGGGATGATGCAGGAAACCTTATCCTTGTGGGCGGTCAGTTCACCATAAACGGCGTTTCCTTTGATTATGGCTCTTTCATTTCCGCTGTGCTCAATTTCCTTATTATGGCTGTGATCCTCTTTACCATGGTCAAGGCTGTTAACAAGCTTATGGAAGTGAGCAAAAAGAAGGAAGAGGAAAAGGAGCCCGAGCCTCCCGCAGAGCCTGAGCCTTCTGCCGAGGAGCTTCTTCTTACCGAGATCAGAGACATTCTCAAGGAGAAAAACTGATTTGGGGCAAATTGCACAAAAATCATTTCCCGAGGCTTTGCATATTCTAATTTAAAATTTTTTCATTCCACTTGAAATCGGAAACGGTTTGTAGTAAAATAAATAAAATACCTATACAACTGAAATACTATATGATTTGGAGGAGATTTATAATGCTGGATACTGAAATGTCAAGCAAGTTCGGAAAAGAGGGTCTTACCTTTGACGACGTTCTGCTCATTCCCGCAAAATCAGACGTCACACCCAATATGATAAACCTTAGGACAAGGCTTGCAAAGGATATTTATCTTAATACTCCTATCGTAACATCCGCTATGGACACGGTTACTGAAGCAAAAATGGCAATCGCAATTGCAAGAGAAGGCGGTATCGGCATTATCCACAAGAATATGTCCATCGAGCAGCAGGCTGACGAGGTCGATAAGGTAAAGCGCTCAGAAAACGGCGTTATCGTAAATCCCTTCTCCCTCACTGCGGACAAGCTTGTTTCCGAGGCTGACAAGCTTATGGGCAAGTACAGGATCTCAGGCGTTCCCATTGTTGACAGCAAGGGCAAGCTTGTGGGTATCCTCACCAACAGAGACCTGCGCTTCCTGAGAGATTATGACACTCCCATCAGCGAGGTCATGACTAAGGAAAATCTTATTACCGCTCCCGTGGGAACCGATCTTGAGGCGGCTCAGAACATCCTTATGAATCACAAGATCGAAAAGCTCCCCATCGTTGACGACGACGGCACTTTAAAGGGTCTTATCACCATCAAGGATATCGAAAAGGCAGTTCAGTATCCCAATTCCGCAAGAGACAAGAGCGGCAGACTTCTCTGCGGCGCTGCTATCGGAATCACAGGCGATGTTCTGGACAGAGCAAAGGCTCTCCTTGACGCTCAGGTTGACGTTCTCGTTCTGGATTCCGCTCACGGTCATTCAAAGAATATCATGACCTGTCTTGACAAGATAAAGAGCGCTTATCCCAACGCTGTTATCATTGCAGGAAATATCGCCACCGCAGAGGCTGCAGAGGACCTTATCAAGGCAGGCGCTGACTGCGTTAAGGTCGGTATCGGTCCCGGCTCCATCTGTACAACCCGAGTTGTTGCGGGTATCGGCGTTCCTCAGATCACAGCGGTTTATGACGCTGCCTGCGTTGCTGCTAAATATGACATTCCCGTTATCGCTGACGGCGGTATCAAGTATTCGGGCGATATCGTCAAGGCTCTTGCAGCAGGCGCAAACTGCGTAATGCTCGGCTCCCTCCTTGCAGGCTGCGATGAAGCTCCCGGCGAGACTGAGATATATCAGGGCAGAAGCTTCAAGGTTTACAGAGGCATGGGCTCTCTGGGCGCTATGGCTTGCGGCTCCAAGGACAGATATTTCCAGGAGGGCGCAAAGAAGCTGGTTCCCGAGGGCGTTGAGGGACGTGTTCCCTACAAGGGACTTGTTTCCGACACCGTATTCCAGCTGGTCGGCGGTATCCGTTCGGGTATGGGCTACTGCGGCTGCCCCACTATCCCCGACCTCCACGAGAAGGCAAAGTTTGTACGCATTACAGGCGCAGGTCTCAAGGAATCCCACCCTCACGACATCTTCATCACAAAGGAAGCTCCCAACTATTCGGTACATGACTAAAAGGAGTACTGTAAAATGGATATCAAGGCTAAGATAGAAGAAATTGCTGCTAAAATCAAGGCTGACCCCGATTTTCTCAAGGAATTTCAGGCTGACCCCGTTAAGGCTGTTGAGAAGATCACAGGCACAGACCTGCCCGATGATGTTATAAACCCCATCATTGACGGCGTTAAGGCTAAAATTACTGCGGATAACGTCAAGGGTATGCTTGGCGGGCTTTTCGGCGGAAAAAAATAATTTTTATTCGGAGCGGAGAAGGTTCTTCGCTCCGTTTTTGCAATTTTGATTTTAGCTGATAGTATATATATATCATTTTAATACTGATTGTATAATACATATTGTATATTATAAGAATTAAAATACATTTAGTATTATTACAAATAGTAATATTATATTAGAATTATACAAATATCAATGAAAGGAAGCGCCCTTATGAAATTCACAAACGAACCTATCTCTCGCATAACCACCGAAGCAGAGGCTATGATAAAGGAAATAAACTCACTTGAACCGCTTTCTGTATCAGCACTGGACAGCAAAACAACCATGGCAGTTTTTGTAGACATCATTAACGGATTTATTAATGAGGGAGCCATGGCGTCCGAAAGAGTCGGAGACATAATCGAACCAAACACAAGGCTTCTGAAAATGTGCAATAAGAATAATATCCTCTCAATCGCCTTTGCAGACTGCCATGAAAAGACCGCCGAGGAATTTTCCTCCTTCCCTCCCCACTGCGTCAAGGGCACAAGGGAATCGGAGATAGTTGACGAATTAAAGAACGAGGGCGGCTATATCCTCATTCCAAAAAACTCCACAAACGGCTTTAATGAAAGCAAATTCAAGGATATTCTCGAATGTCATCCCGAAATAACCGCATTTATCGTTACGGGAGACTGCACCGATATCTGCGTTATGCAGTTCTGCCTTGCCCTCAAGACCTATTTCACGGCTATGGATAAAAAGGTGAAAATAATTATCCCCATCTCCTGCGTGGAGACCTATGACGCTCCCTTCCACAGCAGCGATTTCGCAAATCTCGCCGCATACAAGCTTTTAAAGGACAGCGGAATTATTTTTGTAAGCGGGATTTCTGAATAAAAGGCTTTCGGACAGGGAATATGTGAGAGAGCTTATTGACAATGGCATTGACGTTTCCGAAAAATATCGGTGATACAAAAATTTTACATATTTTGTGACAAATTATACCCCCTTCGGTTGTTTAATTAATATAAAAACACAGGAGGTAACGCAATTGAAAAAGCTTATTTCATTATTTCTCGCCGCCGCTGTGATAATAACAGCCGCTCCCGCTGCCATGGCAGAGGAATATTCGGTTTATGACAAATATTCAGACTCAAGCCGCAGTATTGAAGTAAATGCCGAAAAGGACGGGCTTTACGGCTCGGGAAACCGAATGGCAATTGTTAAGGACGGCGAAATATCTCCCTACACAGGCTTTGCAAAAACCAAAAAGGGGACTTATTGCTACAAGGACGGCGTTAAATGGACAGGATGGTTTAAAAAGGGGAGCAAGTGGTACTATTTCGACCCCAGAAATGACGGTCTGAAAGCCCTTAAAACCGCCAAAACTCCCTTGGGGACATATTATCTTGATGAAAACGGCGCATGGAACGGAAAAGCATCAAAGTCCGCAAAAGCACCTGCCGATTTTGGTTTTGCATATCGGTTCGGAGGTGGAGAGTCTTCCGAGTATTATTTCTCCACAAAGGACGGCATACTTGTCAGGAACATCTACCTCGACGGCGTTGAAACGGAGAAGAATATAAAAATATCCTCACAGGATATGCAGATAATATATGATGTATTCAAATCGAGCGGTGCGGAAAGCTTTGACAGTGCCGCTGTTATTGAAGCAGCGGGCATTGAATCTGAGCCTGCCGAGGATATGCCCCGATATTCGGTGGAATGGTATTCGGGAGATGAATATAAAGGCGGTGTATACGGCGATACCGTTATTATGAGCTATGCTTATTACTCACGGAGCGAGGAAATCAGAAGCCTTGCGGGGCTGCTCAGATTTTCCGATATGTATATAGAGAGCCGCCCCGAATACAAGGAGATCGTTGCCGAGGAAAATGCATTCCTTGAGGCTCACAAATATGACGAAGCCCCTTTTGAGGAGCTTGACGAAGTAAAGACCATATCTGCGGATATTTACAAATTCAGGGGCTTTTCCTCTCCCGGCGGCGGACGGGCAATGCTCATTACCTCAAAATCGGAGATGAATGAGCTGATATCCATGCTGAAAAAGGAGGGTGTCAGCGAAAAATCTAAGCTTATAGGAACGCTTTCGGCATATCCCGAGAAATATTTTGAGAAAAATGCCGTGGTTTTCGGGGACTGCAATGCAGTCTCAGGCTCTGTTAAGCCCGATGACCCGAAGGTTTATACGGGATATTCAAATATTTATATCGAGATGATTTTGCGATATCCCGAATGTTATACGGATGACGAATGTTACATCGCAGCCGTGGCGGAGGCTTCAAAAAAACAGCTTGGCTGCGAAAATGAAAAGCCTGCCGTAATATGGCGGCGGACACGAATAAATTATGAAGGGAATGTTTTCTGATGAACGAAAGAAATCTCACTCTCCTGACCGATTTTTATGAGCTGACAATGGGAAACGGCTACCTTGAAAACGGCATAGGAGACAATATCTGCTGCTTTGACCTATATTTCCGAAAGGTTCCCGACAACGGCGGCTTTGCGGTAATGTGCGGTCTGGAGCAGGCAATTGATTACATCAAAAATCTCCGCTTTTCCGAGGAGGATATCGGATATCTCAGGGATAAGAAAATATTTTCGGAGAAATTTCTTGATTATCTCAGAGATTTCCGCTTCACCTGCGATATCTGGGCAGTACCCGAGGGAACTCCCGTATTTCCCAATGAGCCTCTTATAATAGTAAAGGGTCCCGCAATTCAGGCGCAGCTTGTGGAGACCATGCTTCTGCTGTGCATAAATCATCAGAGCCTTATTGCCACAAAGGCGGCAAGGATCGTCAAGGCTGCGGAGGGCAGACCCGTAATGGAATTCGGCTCAAGACGTGCGCAGGGCTTTGACGGAGCGGTTTATGGCGCAAGGGCAGCTTATATCGGAGGCTGCTGCGGCACCGCCTGCACCATTTCCGACAAGGAAATGGGAACTCCCGCTCTGGGTACAATGGCGCACAGCTGGGTGCAGATGTTCGATTCGGAGCTTGATGCCTTCAGAGCCTATGCAAAGTGCTATCCCGATTCCTGCACGCTGCTTGTGGATACCTATAATGTGCTTAAAACGGGCATTCCCAATGCCATAACCGTATTCAAGGAGCTGAAAGCCGCAGGTCACAAGCCCGCAGGAATACGAATTGACAGCGGAGATATCACCTACCTTACCAAAAAAGCAAGAAAAATGCTTGATGAGGCAGGCTTCCCCGAGGCAAAGATCTGCATCTCAAATTCCCTTGATGAATATATCATTCAGGATATTCTGAGGCAGGGTGCGAAAATTGACAGCTTCGGCGTGGGCGAGCGGCTTATAACCTCCCGCAGCGAGCCTGTTTTCGGCGGAGTTTACAAGCTCACCGCCGCAGAGAAAAACGGGGAGCTTATCCCGAAAATAAAGCTTTCCGAGAATGTTGCAAAGATAACCACACCCGATTTCAAGGAGCTGTGGAGATTTTACGACAAGACCTCGGGCAAGGCTATTGCCGATCTTATCACCTGCTATGGCGAGGTGATAGACGACAGCAAGCCTATCACCATTTTCGACCCCGAGCATCCCTACAAGAAGAAAACTCTCACCGATTTCACCGCCAAGAAGCTTCATGTGAAGATATTTGAAAAGGGCGAATGTATCTACAAATCGCCCACTGCCACTGAAATACGCTCCTTCTGCGCAGAGCAGCTGGACACCCTCTGGGACGAGGTAAAGCGCTTTGAAAATCCCCATGAGTATTATGTTGACCTGTCGAAAAAGCTGTGGGATAAGAAAAATGAGCTGCTGAATGAGCTTGGCGGCTGATAATTTTAATCATAATTGCGGGTTTCATGCCCGCAATTTTTTTCGCTTTTTATATTTACTGTTTGTATTATTATTATGTTATAATACTATTTGTTGTAATTGACTTAAAATATTACAGTTAGTTTATATATATATGATATATTACTATTAGTAAAAGAATTCATTCAGGATTTTATTACTATTAGTATTTTATAATTATAATATTACTATTAGTCAACTAACTAACAGCGAATTATTTACTATTTGTATAAAATTATATAATAATACCATTAGTTAATCATATACTACATCCTGTATAATTACAAATCAGTTACACATAAAGTTAAATTTGTTACAATGTAGTAACAACGAACAAAATAAAGGTTACAAAATCGTTACAATGCCTATTGAAAATGATACTGATTTGTAATATAATAAAATAAATAGAAGTATCTTCGCAAATTCTGCAAAAATATAGAAAAAAGAAAAATGAGACAGACAAGGAGAGTTATCAATGAAAAAAATAAGACTTATCACCGCAGTTATCACGGCATTATCCGCAGTAACGGCTTTTTCCGCAGCAGCCTCCGCAGCGGACGTTATAGATTTTGAAAACGGGAAATATTCCTTTGTCAGCATGAAAACAGATGACGGAGGAGATGATTCAGTTCTTTCGGTGGTGGATTTCAACGGCTCAAAGCAGCTGAAGGTTGAAGTCACCGACTGCAAAAACGTCCCAAAGGTATGCTTTGACCTTAATTCCATTCTGAAAAAAAGGGATTTTGAAAAGGTCAAGACCATTGAAATGGATATCACCATCGAGTCAAAGGACGGCACGACCCCTCCCGGCTGGGCAGGCGGCGCAATCGGCACTCAGGGAGGCTCCAATTCTCCCGCATGGTCTCAGACCCCTTGGGAGCTTGAGGAAAATAAAAAAGCCGTCACCGATCAGACCACCATCTGCAAAAAGTTCCTGCTTTATTCCGACAGACTTGTGAACGGCACCCCCGACACCCAGATGATACTTATGAGATGGGGCGCAGAGGTTGATTATAATATGTATGTGGATAATATCCGCTTCTTTGACTCCGACGGAAAAGCCCTGAAGCTCAGCTTGAGGGCGTCCTCCCCCAAGCAGACAAGCGAGACTGAGGAGGAATCGGAAACCGAAGCAGTGACCGAAACGGAGACAGAAGCCGTTACAGAGGCTGCAACAGAGCCTGTTCCCGAGACAGAGCCTGTGACCGAAACCGAGACCGAACCTGCTGCAGAAGAGGAATCGGAACATGAAACCGAAGCCGTTACAGAAGCCGAGACCGAGGAGATCCTGCCCGAAAGCGATAACGACACTACCTCTTCCACCACCGGAAACGTATCCGCATTTGCGGCGGCAAGCGCTGTTGTTCTCTCGGGATATGCAGTGGCAATGACCCGAAGGAAGAAAAAGCAGAGCTGAATTTGTTCACAATTGTAAAAATAGACCAAATACAAAATTGCATTATTGTATAAAAAGCAAATTGCAACTTTTAATTTGGGATGATATAATATTATTATAATTCGCGTAAATGTATCCACAGGAGCAATATAAACGCAATTTTAAATGGAGGAGAAAAAACCATGAAAAAGAATCTTTCAAGTCTTGCTGCAATCGCAGCAGCCGCAGCTCTTTGCGTATCCGTATCCGCAGCAGCTTCCGCAGCTGACTGGTCTCAGACCGGCTATGCAGACGGCGATCCCGCTACTGTAAACATCATTTCCACATCCGCTGACGGTGTTGTTTTCACACAGACAGCTGACGGCTTAGCAGCAAAGGCTCGTATTACACTGGATCAGATCCTTGCTGATCCCGCAGACGTTTCCAAGGTATATTCCGGCACATGGACTGTTGTATATCACGGTCTCGCAGGCTCTGACATCCAGGGCATCGGCGGCGGCTGCTATGCAGCAACCTGCAACTCCACTACATACTGGATCAGCCCCGAGTTCAACGAGGACGGCACAGTTACATGGGAGGATGAGGTAACAGTTGAGGACAGCTTCAAGTGGCTCCTTCCTTCTCAGGTTCCCGATGATGCTTCCCAGGCTGAGTTCGTATTCATGGACTGGGCAAGCGCTAACTTCGTTTCCAACAACGTAACAATGGAGATCAAGGATCTCAAGCTCTTCGACAAGGACGGCAACGAGATCGCTCAGAAGGAATACAGCGCATCCGGCGCAGCAGAGGCTCCTGCTGAAGAGGCACCTGCAGCAGAGGAAGCACCTGCTGAGACAGAGGCAGCTCCCGCAGCTGATACTACTACACCCGTTGCAGCAACAGGCAACACCGCAGTTGCTTCCATCGCAGCTGTAATGGCAGTTGCAGGCGCAGCAGCTCTTATCTCCAAGAGAAAGTAATTTAAATTCACAAAAGTAATTAAATATGCAGAGACGTTCCTCGGAGCGTACTCTGCATAATTCTGTTTTTTCAGAAAATGAAAGGAAGTTTTTCAAATGAAAATGAAGAAAACACTGTCTGCAATTGCTGCAGCAGCTATGGCATTAACAACCGTATCTGCCTTTACCGTAAGCACTTCGGCAATTGCTGAGGGCACAGTTATCGACTTTGAGGACGGCGACTTCTCATTTGTTTATATGAATGTAGATGACAGCGGTGCTGACGATTCAGCTCTTTCCGTTGAGGAATTTAACGGTTCCAAGCAGCTCAAGGTAGACGTAACAACCGCTTCCAAGACTCCTAAGGTTTGGTTTGACCTTGATAAGATCACTCCCAGAGCCAATACTATCAACATCAATACTGTTGAGATGGACCTTACATTTGTACCCAAGAATTCCGAAGAAGCTATCGGATGGATCGGCGGACAGCTTGGTTCCGCAGGCGGATTCGATATGAACGCAAAGGACAAGGGTCAGGTTAATCCCGGCTGGTCTTCAACCGATTTCCAGAACACTGATGACAATGCATATACTCCCGGTGCATCTGCAACTACTCATGTAGTTAAGAAGTATCTTCTCGGCTCATCCCATTATACCGAAGAAAGCGTTAATCCTTTTGTTGGTGTAATGACATGGGGCAATGGTGAGACCTGCGATTATACTCTTTACATCGACAATGTTGTTCTCAAGGACAAGAGCGGCAATGCTCTTCCCGTAGGCTTTGCAGCAGTTGAAGAAACTGCTGAGGAGACTGAGGCAGAGACCGAGGCACCCGTTGAGGAGACCGAGGCACCCGTTGAGGAAACTGAGGCTCCTGTCGAGGAAGCAGCAGAAGAGACTGCGGCTCCCGCTGAGGAAGCTCCCGCAGCAGCAGTTGATTATTCCGCACTTAAGGGCGATGTGATCTCCGACACAGAGGCTACCTCCGGCGGCGCATGGGGTCAGGCAATCACCCTCACAACCCTCAAGAATGAGGGCGGCGTATTCGATCCCGCAATCCTCACTCCCGATAAGGCAGTAGTTGTTTACTATGAGGCTGAAACAGCTCCCGAGGTTGTTCTCCAGTCCTGGAGCGGCGGCGAAGGCTGGGCAAAGGTTCCTGCTAATGAGGAATACTCCACCGACGGTGTTGCAGTATTTACATATGATTATATGACCGCTATGTACCAGAGCGAAAACTTCGTTGATACTCTCGACGCATTCATCGTTGGCGATACAGGCTCCGAGCTTACCGTTTCCAAGGTTATCCTCGTTGATACAGCTTCCCTCACTGCAGGCGCTAAGGACGAGAGCGAGGTTATCGAGGACGCTGCTCCCGCTGAGGAGGTTACTGAGGCTCCCGTTGTAACAGAGGCTCCCGCTGCTGATACAACAACTCCCGTTGCTTCCACAGGCAACACCGCTGCAGCTTCCATCGCAGCTGTTATGGCTCTTGCAGGCGCAGCAGCACTCATTTCCAAGAGAAAGTAATCTCTATAAAATGAATTATTCAAAGCCGCTTTCTTCGGAAGGCGGCTTTTTTGTATAATAATATGTAATTTGCAGTAGTATTGCTATGATAATTTGTTTAATATTAACATTGAAATAACCATCCAATAATGATATAATTAGACTACAAATAAAATTGGCAATAAAAAATGCCAAGGAGGAGAATTATAATGAAGTTAAAGAAAATTTTAGCAGGCTTCGTAGCTGCTGCAATGGCAGTTACAACAATGGCTGTAAGCGCATTCGCTTCTACAGTAACACTCGACAGCGAGTATGTTGGTTCTTGGAGCGCAGGTCTCTGCATTCCTAAGACTGAGCTCGAGGCTATCGGCGGAGATGTAAAAGTTACTCTCGATATTGAGACACGTAACCTTGCAAATACTGCAGATCAGTTCCTTCTTGCTCCTATGGATTACGATAACAGCTGGACAAGAGTAACAGATCAGCTCACAAGTGATACAATGGTTGCTAAGCCTGACGGTTTTGTTGTTGTAAAGGAAGGTCAGACATCTGTTGAGTTCGTAATCACTGGTGCTACAATTGCTTCTCTCGGTGACAGCGGACTTGGTTTCCAGGTTCAGAACGTTATCGTTAAATCTGCAAACCTCGAGGCAGGTTCTCCCGAGGGCGCATACACCATCATTGAAGAGGCTGACGTAAAGGATTACTGCTTTTCACCCGCTGAGGATACAGCTGCTGAAGAGACCGAGGCTCCTGCTGAGGAAGCAGTAGAAGAGACTGAGGCTCCCGCTGAGGAAGCTGCTGAAGAAGAGACCGAGGCTCCTGCTGAGGAAGCTGTAGAGGTTACTGAGGCTGCTCCCGCTGAGACTGAGGCTCCCGCTGCTGATACAACAACAGCTCCCGCTGCTACAGGCAACACCGCTGCTGCTGCAATCGCAGTTGTAATGGTTGCTGCAGGCGCTGCTGCTCTCGTTTCCAAGAGAAAGTAATCAGTACATAAGCAAATTACGGAACGCTGTGCTTTGCACGGCGTTCTTTTTTTAAAGTATTGTAGATTTTTCGGGAAAAGTATGATATAATTAAAATAATACTATAGCAAGACACAAAAAGGAGCGGATAAAATGAAAACCCGTCTTGAAGCCTTTGAGGAAATGCTTGAGGAAGTTTTGCAAAAATACAGCGATACCTCAGAGAAGCTGGATATTCTCAAAGCAGAGGGAAAAACAAAAACCGCCTCCTTTCGGGAGCTTCTTGGGGATAAGCTTACCTGCCGATATATGATATCACTCTATGAAAAACATGGGCTTATCCAAAAAAATGAATTTAAGGAGAGATAAAAATGGACTATATTTGCCGCCTTATATCGCAGATACCCGCCACAGGAAACGTGGAGCAGAAAACCTATATTATTGTAATTGCGATCGCAGCCGTTCTGATAATAGGAGCAGTTATTGCAGGAATATTCACCAAGAAAAAAAAATGAGAAAATATTATTGCATATTATCTGAATATATGATACAATGTTATTAATAATTTCTGCAAAAAAATGCAGATAAAAATGGAGGTTATTATTATGGGACTTATCACCGCAGCAGTATCATCAGTATCAGGTTCACTTGCAGACTCCTGGAAGGAGGTCATCGAACCCGATGAAATGTCCGACAGCACCCTGCTTGTAAAGGGCGTTGCCATCAAAAAAGGCTCAAATAAACGGGGAACAGAGAACGTGGTATCAAACGGCTCCATCATCCACGTTTTCCCCAATACCCTCATGCTCCTCATGGACGGCGGCAAGATCGTGGATTACAGCGCACAGGAGGGCTACTATGAGGTAAATAATTCCTCATCACCCTCGCTTTTCAACGGTGAGCTCAAGGATACCCTCAAGGATACCTGGGAGCGCTTCAAATTCGGCGGCGCACCCTCACAGAGACAGTATGTTTATTACATAAATACCGCCGAGATCAAGGGAATCAAGTTCGGAACCCGTCAGCCTGTAAACTATTTCGACAATTTCTATAATGCAGAGCTGTTCCTCAGAGCCCACGGCTCATATTCCATCAAGATCACCGATCCCATCAAATTCTTCACCGAATTTGCCCCCAAGGGAACCGACAGGATCGAGATAAAGGACCTGTCCGAGCAGCTTTTCAATGAGTTCATGGACGCACTCCAGTCCGCTATTAATCAGATGTCCGTTGACGGCGTGAGAATTTCCGCAATAACCTCAAAATCCAGAGAGCTTTCCAAATATATGGCTCAGACCCTTGACGCCGACTGGACAGAGCTGAGAGGAATCGAGATATGCTCCGTCGGAATCGCAAGCATATCCTATGATGACGAGTCCAAGGCTCTTATCAATATGAGAAACAAGGGCGCAATGATGTCCGATCCTACTATCAGAGAGGGCTTTGTGCAGTCCTCCGTGGCACAGGGACTCCAGAGCGCAGGCTCCAATCCCGCAGGCGCAGGCAGCGCATTCATGGGAATGAATATGGGCATGGGCGGTGCAGGCGGATTTATGAACGCAGCGTCTCAGACCAATGCCGCTCAGATGCAGATGCAGGCACAGCAGGCAGCAGCACAGCAGGCAGCAAATACATGGAAATGCTCCTGCGGTGCTGAGAATACAGGCAATTTCTGCAATAACTGCGGCTCGAAAAAGCCCGCACCCGCAGGGGAGTGGACCTGCTCCTGCGGCACAAAGAACACAGGCAGATTCTGCGGAAACTGCGGTGCAAAGAATCCCAACGAGGAATGGACCTGTTCCTGCGGCGCAGTGAACAAGGGCAATTTCTGCAATAACTGCGGAGCTAAGAGACAGTAAGCGAGTAACGACCCTCTGAAAGAGGGTCAGATCTGCAGCGAGGTCACTTTGTTGAATAATTTGGGCGCAAGCCCGCCTGCGGTCGCTTTCCTATATTGGCAGCGTTCTATCTGCCGACTTTGTCTATAGAACGGTCAAAGATTAGTATAAGTGATCAATCTCTCCCCATACGATCGGGGAGAGATTTTTTATTTCCACCCGCATTTTAAAACTTTTTCGTACATATATCACATATTTTACACATTGAAGCGTTATTATATAATCACAGAAAGAAAAAAGAGCAGAAAAAGCTCAGAATAAAGAACAAAAGCTTACATATTGACGAAAGGAAGATTTGTATGTACGAAAATAATTATAATTACATTGACGTTCCCGATGAGGGAAATGAAAAGAAAAAGGATAATAAAGTGGGCAAAACCATTGCAATGCTCCTTGCAGTTGCAGTAGTCGGCGGAGCCTCGGGCTTCGGCGGAGCATATCTTCAGAATAGCATTGCAGTAAAGGAAGAGCCTGCCGCACCTGTTTCTTCGGAAAGCACAGCAGCACCCACAGTCACCGAAAGCTCGTCCACCAATGAGCAGACGGGAAATAATGTGGTAAATACCCTTCTCAATACAAATTCCTCCGACGGAAATCTCACCACAAAGCAGATAGTTGAAAAAGTATCGCCCTCGGTTGTGGGAGTACATTCCTCCTTCAAGACCCAGTCGGGAACCAGCTCGGGAACAGGTACGGGAATAATTCTCAGCGACGACGGCTATATCATCACCAACGCCCACGTTGTCCAGACCGAAGTAAATGAATATGTCTCCAACAATAACCGCAATAACTATAATCCCTTTGGCGGCAGCGGAGATATATTTGACTATTTCTTCGGAAACGGCGGCTTCGGCGGCAGCTATCAGACAAAGCTCAAGCAGGCTGACAAGGTAACAATAGTACTCTCCACCGATGACGAGACCGAATATGAAGCCGAGATAATCGGTGCAGATGAAAACAGCGACCTTGCAGTGCTGAAAATAAACGCAGAAAACCTTGACCTTATCCCCGCAGAATTCGGCGACTCCAATCAGCTCACCATGGGCGACAAGGCAGTTGCGATCGGATATCCCTTAGGACTTGGACTTTCCACCTCCGAAGGAATCGTTTCGGGACTTAACCGAACCCTTAATGTAGAGCTTTCGGCAGGCGGCTCAGCCTCCATGACCCTTATCCAGACAGACGCAGCCATCAATCCCGGCAACTCGGGCGGTCCCCTTATCAACGGCAAGGGACAGGTAGTGGGGATCACATCCTCAAAGCTTGTTAACAGCTCCATCGAGGGACTTGGCTTTGCAATACCGATTTCCGACGCAATGCCCCTTATCAGCGACCTTATGAACAAGGGCTATGTAACAAACACCACTCCTCAGATCGGCATCACAGGCTCGGATATCAACAATGCGATCATGAGATATTATAATCTCCCCGTTGACAAGGGCGTAATGGTAGTATCCGTCAGCGAGGGCAGCGGTGCGGAAGCCGCAGGAATCAGCGCAGGCGATGTTATCATAGCCGCCGACGGCAAGGAGATCAGCTCTATGAAGGAGCTTACCGCAGCCAAAAAGGGCAAGGAGATCGGTGATACAATGGTGCTGACCATTGCAAGAGCCGACGGCAATATTGACGTAACTCTCACCCTCACAGGTGAAGAGGCTATCAAGCCCGAGGCAGAGGTATCCTCAAATTAAAAGCTTACTCATTCCATTTTCTCCTTCATCCCCCATATATCACAGAAAAGCCGCTCATTCCGAGCGGTTTTTCTGTTTTGCGGATAATGCAGGGGAATATCAGTTCCGTCAGGCTTTTTTCGGAAAAATCCCTTGACATTAAGGCGATTTTGTTATATAATATAAACTTAGATAATTATATCCGCAATGTTTGAAAGGATGGTAATACACAATGGATAATAAGAAGATAAGAATGTCCGCAGAGGGCTATAAGGACTTAGAGCAGCAGCTTGAATATCTCAAAAACGTCCGCAGAGCAGAGGTAGCACAGAAGCTGAAGGAAGCCCGTTCCTTCGGAGACCTTTCCGAGAACGCCGAGTATGACGAGGCAAAGAACGAGCAGGCTATCCTTGAGGCAGAAATTGCCGATGTTGAAATGAAAATAAGCAACGCCGAGGTCGTAAATGATGAAGATCTCTCCACCGATGAGATAGGCGTTGGTTCATATGTAAAGCTCAAGGATCTCGAGTTTGACGAGATACTTGATATCCAGATAGTAGGCTCCACCGAAGCAGACCCCGAGAACAACAAGATCTCCGAGGATGCTCCCATCGGAATTGCCGCACTCAAGAAAAAGGTTGGAGATATTCTTGAGGTAGAAGCTCCCATGGGCGTTATCAAAATGGAAGTCCTTGAGATCAGCAAATAAGCGTTGCGGCGGGGGACACCCCGCAGATAGATTTTGAAATAAATTCATTGTAATAATTATTTTTAACCATATGATATCAATCAGCATCTAATAAAAACTAAAGCAAAGGAATGAAAAAAATGGCTGAAGAACAGCTCAAGGCAAACTCCGCCCCCGCAGAGGAATCGGAGCAGACCGAGGAGGACATCCACATATTAAAGAAGGTCAGAATGGAGAAGCTTGAGAATCTCAAGGCACAGGGCAAAAATCCCTTTGAGATCACAAAGTTTGACTATAATATCAAAAATTCCGAGATAAGAAAGCAATACACAGAGCTTGAGGAACGTCTCACCGCAGAGGCAGCGGGAGACGAGGAAGCTCTCAAGGCAGCCCTTGAGGCAAACAGAATAAATGTAAAGATCGCAGGCAGAATAATGACCTGGCGCAACATGGGCAAGGCTAACTTTATAGATGTCCGTGACAGCACCGACCGTATGCAGGTATATATCCGCATGAACGATATCGGAGAAGAAGCCTTCAAGGAGTTCAAGACATGGGATATGGGAGATATAGTTGGCGTTGAGGGCTTTGTTTTCAAGACGAGAACAGGCGAGATCACCGTTCACGCTCATAAAATAACTCTGCTTAGCAAGTCACTGCTTCCTCTTCCCGAGAAGTGGCATGGTCTCAAGGATCAGGATGCCCGCTATCGTCAGCGCTATGTTGACCTTATCGTAAATCCCGATGTAGCCGAGACCTTCAGAAAGCGCTCCCGCATTATTGCCGCAATCAGACGTTATCTGGACGCACAGGGCTTTATCGAGGTGGAAACACCCATGCTGGTTGCAAACGCAGGCGGCGCCTCCGCCCGTCCCTTTGAGACTCATTATAACGCTCTCAATGAGGACGTAAGGCTGAGAATTTCCCTTGAGCTTTATCTCAAGAGGCTTATTGTCGGCGGTCTGGACAGGGTATATGAGATAGGCAGAGTATTCCGCAACGAGGGCGTTGATACAAAGCACAATCCCGAGTTTACACTTATGGAGCTTTATCAGGCATACACCGATTATCACGGCATGATGGACCTTGCCGAGAACCTGTACCGTCACTGCGCCGAAGAGGTATGCGGCACCACAAAGATAATGTACGGCGATGTGGAAATAGACCTTGGCAAGCCCTTTGAGCGCCTTACAATGGTGGATGCCGTTAAGAAATACTCAGGCGTGGATTTTAACGATATCCATACTATTGAAGAAGCAAGAGCCGCTGCGGACGCTCACCATATCGAATATGAGAAGCGTCATAAAAAGGGAGATATTCTCAATCTGTTCTTTGATGAATTTGTTGAAGAGCATCTTATCCAGCCAACCTTTATAATGGATCATCCAACAGATATTTCACCTCTTACCAAGATGAAGCCCGAAAATCCCGAATACACCGAGCGTTTTGAGCTTTTCATCACAGGAAGAGAAATGGCTAATGCATATTCCGAGCTTAATGACCCCGTAGATCAGCGCCGCAGATTCGAGGCTCAGGAGGAGATGAAGCGTCTCGGCGACGAGGAAGCAAACAGCATTGATGAGGATTTCCTCCGTGCTCTGGAGATCGGTATGCCTCCCACAGGCGGTATCGGCTTCGGCATAGACAGACTTGTTATGCTTCTCACCAACAGTAGCGCTATCAGAGATGTACTGCTTTTCCCCACAATGAAGTCACTGGACTGATAATAAAATAAGAATAAAAAAATCCCCGAAATGCAGTGTATGTGAACTGCATTTCGGGATTTTTTATTATAATAACACAAAATGATTCTTCTTAAAATCAATAATGCCATCATTTTTAAGCCTGCCAAGCTCTGCCGAAAGAGCGCTTCTCTCGGAGCAGAGATAATCCGCAAGCTGCTGACGGTTAAAAGGAATGTCAAATTCCGAGGATCCGGACTTTTTAGACTGCTCCGAGAGATAGGATAACAGCTTTTCTCTGATAGTCCTTTTGGACAGATGCAGGACCTTTGCGGCAAGAGCAAGGGTCTTTTCGCCCAGCGCCGCCGCTAAATTTTCCGTAACTCTCATGTGAAAGGGACAGGCGGAAGAGCAGGAGCATAAAATTTTCCCTGCCGAAAGGAACAGGATATCACAGTCCGCCGCCGCCGAAACATCAAAATCAATGGGCATTTCACCCATAACACCGCAAACCTCCCCGAAAATATCCGAGGGGGCACATTCGGCAATAAGGCTCACGCTTCCCCAGTGATCGGCGGATTCAATATGAATCCTGCCGCAAAGCACCAATCCAATGGCTGAGATCACATCTCCCGAGGAATATATCCTCTCTCCCTTACAATATTTTTTTCTTTTAGCCCCAAGACACGCAAGCATAGAGGATAATTCATCCTCGGAAACTCCCTTAAAGAGCCTCGATGATAAAATAATCTCGCTGTATTCCATCAAACCTCACCCGAAGAAAGCATAATCATAGCCGTGACCGCAATGGGACAGGTCTCGCATCTCAAAATACGCTTGCCGAGCCAGATGGGAACAGCTCCCTTTTCGCAGCATATATCAGCCTCACTGCGGTCAAAGCCGCCCTCTGCGCCGATCATAACGCCGCAGGTGGTCTTGCCGTTAAAATCAATTTCCGAAAGCCTTTTCCCGCCGTTTTCGTAGCACAAAAGGCTTATCTCATTGCCGCAAAGCTCGTTCACAGCCTCATCAAAGCTTATTATGCCGCATATCTCGGGAATATTACCTCTTCCCGACTGTTTTGCGGCTTCCTCTGCAATTTTTCTCCATCTTTGAAGCTTTTTCTCCGCTGATTTTTCATCGGGACGGGAAACGCATCTTTTTGAAATGAAAAAAACTATCCTTGCCGCACCCAGCTCGGTGCATTTCTGAATAATAAGCTCGGGTTTATCCTGCTTCGGCAGAGCCTGATAAATAGTCAGGCGCAGCTTTGGTTCGGAGGATGAGGGAATTATTTGAGAAACTCTGCAAAAGACCTCCTCGGAGGTCATTTTTTCAATTACGGAAACATAGTCCATTCCCTCTCTGCAAAAGGTGATCTGATCGCCGATTTTCATTCTGAGAGATCTACCGATATGAACAGCGTCGCCTCCTCTCACAGTGATAACATCACCGCAGAGAGCGCTTTCATCAATAAAAAATCTTGGCATACAATTCCTCCGGATAAATTCACCCGTTATTTATATCGGGCATAAAATAATAATGACAGCCTGCAAAACAGGCAGACTGTTTATCATATACTAAGGGAAGCAATACTTATGAATAATATAAGAGCCTTATCAGCCCTTGCCGAGGGCTGTACAGCCACCGTAACGGAGATGAACAGCACAGGAGATATGCGCCGCCGTCTCATGGATATGGGGCTTATTGAAGGAACAAGGGTCATCTGCCTCCACCGCAGTCCCGCAGGGGACCCCATAGCATATCTGATAAGGGGGGCAGTAATAGCCCTGCGTAAAGAGGACACTGGCAAGATACTTGTGAGAACGGATCAGCTTGCGGAATAGACCCTCACATAATCGGCATATATCCTGTCGGGGAGGCTGTTTTTATCGGGAATACCTGTCCAGCCACCCGTCTCGGATGATATTTTCAGGTATAAGGGAACCTCACAGGTTCCCTTTGCCTTTTGAGCGTCAGTTCTCCATGTCTCATTTCCGTCAATATAGAAAACATATTCGGATTCGGTCCATAGAAGCCCGAAGGTGTGAAATTCTCCGTCGTAAACATCGGCATTTACGATCTTTCCCTCAGATTTGTGCTGAAAGCCGTAGCCGTCCCAGTTAAGGGTATGCTGAATTTTTTTATCGCTGTAAAAGGGAGATTCGTAAATATCAATCTCCGTACCGTCCCTGCCGCCGTTTTTCTCGCTGTTAACGGAATCGCCCATGAGCCAGAAGGCAGTCCAGTACCCGGGGATGTTGTTAAGAGTGCATTTTATCTCAAAATATCCGTAAGCCTGCTCAAAAATGCCCTTTGTGCGGATAGCCCCCGAATCAAAGCTGCCTCTTTCATCGTTATAGCTCATTTCAATAACCAGATGACCCTCCCCGTCAAGATAGGACATATCATCACTCCAGTAATTGTTAAGGTCCTGCCTTTTGTATTCGGGACATCTTTCCCATTTTGACAGATCAAGCTCTGTCCCGTCGAAATCATCCTCGAATGTGATATAATAAGGGGTGTGGTCAATAATTTTATAACTTTCAACATCACTGTTTAAAAATGTTGAAAGTTCCGTATTGACCGCCGCCATTATCCCAATAAGCTCTGATAACATATTCTCATCCTCTTTTCTTGTGAAGCCTTTCCCTGACGCTTATCCGAAGCTTTTCAAGTGCCTCGCCGTTATTATCCGATCTGAGGCTTGGGAAAGCATTGATAAGCCTGATGACCCGCCTGTCCTGATAATCGGAAAAAGCAATCAGAGCGTCATATCTGCTTCTGAGCTTCTCAATAAATTCGTCCTTTTTCTCCCTTGCCTCTGCCATTATTCTTTCAGCGTCCTCGGAAACCTCCTCGGAAGCCATATAAAGCTCCGCCGCCCTTTCAGCGCCTGAATCGGCAGCTTCAAGAGCAGTATCGGCAAGCCTTTTCCCCAGATTCTGGGAATAATCGTACATTTTACCCGAAATCTCAGAAATTTCTTTCAGACGGATATTCAGCCTGTAAACAGCGGAAACGGAATTTATCAGATCAATAACAATAAGCACAGCCATAACCGACAGCAAAATAACACCCACAGCATGAGGAATAAGCTCAATAAGCTTTTCAATGCTCGGTTCAATGAAATATTCCACGATCATGCAGCCAAATCCCCATTCAATGCTGACCTTGAGGCATATGTAACCCTTGAAATTGAAATGCTCGTCCGAATAATCCCACCATTTGTTATGGAAAATAAGCTGCATCCCCACACCCACCAACAGCTCAAAGGAGGTGCAGATAAGCGAGGACAGCAGGAAAAATAAAACAGGGATATCCATCAGCGGTTTAAGAATAACAGTGATTATCAGCACACCGACCCCGTAAATCGGGCAGATCGGCATACTCAGAAATCCCCTGTTAGAATATTCGCCCATTTTCAGAGCATGAACGCAAACCTCCATAGCCCAACCGATAAAGGACCATATGAGAAAAAGCAGGCACATTTCATAAAGGCTGAAGCCCGTAAAGCCTATCCTCTCAAAAAACATTCAAATCACCTATACAATAAGCAGGCGGAAAAACCGCCTGCTTCAAGAAATTATTCTTCGTTCTCTTCGGATTCTGCCTCTTCTTCAATGTCCTCATCATCAGGTTCTTCGTCAATAATTACCTCGCTCTGCTCTTCAAGAGTAGCCTCGGCAATTTCTCTCTGAAGCTCCTCCTCGGAGGGCTGCTCTATCTTCTGAGTTTCGGCGCTGTCATCATGCTCGGCTCTGGTAAATGCCACAACCCTGTCATCGCCGCTGACTCTCATAAGCTTGACGCCCGTTGCATATCTTCCCATAATTCGGATATCGCAGGCTCTTATCCTGATAATAACGCCGTCGGAAGCGATCATGATAATATCGTCGTCCTCGTCAACTATCTTAATGCCGCATACATAGCCCTTTTCCTCGGATGTCTTGTAATTAAGCATACCATATCCGCCGCGCTTCTGGATACGGTAATCCTCAAGGCGGCAGCGTCTGCCCAGACCCTTGTCGGAAACCGTCAGAACAGCAGCGCCGTCTCTTACTCTCGCCATGGAAACGACCTCGTCACCCTCACGGAGCTTGATAGCCTTAACGCCGTGAGCAGTCCTGCTCATAGGCCTCATCTGAGTTTCCTCGATGCGGATAGCAAAGCCCTTTCTGGTAGCAACAATTACCTGAGCATTGCCGTCGGTGAGCCTAACTCCTGCGATCTCGTCGCCCTCGTCAAGACCCACAGCCCTCAGACCGTTTTTGCGTACGTTCTTGTAGGAGGAAAGGGGAGTTCTCTTGATCTTGCCGTTTTTCGTAACCATGATAATAAATTTGCCCTCGTCATAATCTGAGGTCTTTATCATAGCGGCAATTTTTTCGTCCTCCGCAAGAGGAAGCATATTGATAACATTAACGCCTCTGGATTGCTTCGAGCCTTCTGCAATTTCAAAGCAGCGGAGCTTGTACATAATGCCCTTGTTTGAAATAAACAGCACATCATCATGGGAGGAGGCAATAAACATTTCCTGAATAAAGTCCTCGTCCCTCTGCTTAATGGCGGAAACACCCTTTCCGCCTCTCTTCTGTATCTTGTATTCGCTTAAAGACTGGCGCTTGATATAACCAATGTTCGTAAGCGTAACAACGCAGTCCTCAACGGGGATAAGGTCCTCAACATCCACCTCGCCGCTGACATTTTCTATGTCGGTTTTTCTCTCGTCGCCGTATTTCTTCTTTATTTCCTCAAGCTCGTCGGAAATGATGGAAAGCACCTTTTCATTATCCCCGAGAATTTCGGTAAGCTCCTTGATCTTAGCATGAAGCTCGGCAAGCTCGTCCTCTATCTTCTTGCGCTCCATGTTTGAAAGCTGATACATTCTCATCTGAGCAATAGCCTCTGCCTGAACATCGGTGAGAGTGAACCTGTCCATAAGTCTCTGCTTTATCTCGCCGATATTTTCGGAGGTGCGGCAAATTTTAATTACCTCGTCAATATTGTCAGCTGCAATTACCATACCCTCTAAGATATGCGCCCTTGCCTTTGCCTTGTCAAGATCGAACTGAGTCCTTCTGCGGATTACCTCAACCTGGAAATCAAGATATTCCGAAAGCATCTGCTTTAAGGTAAGCACCTTCGGCTCGCCCTTGACGAGAGCGATCATAATGATTCCCACAGTATCCTGGAGCTGGGTATACTGGAACAGGTGATTCAGAACCACCTGAGGAATAGCGTCCTTTTTCAGCTCAATAACTATTCTGACAGCATTATCCTTGTCGGATTCGTCACGAATGGCGAAAATTCCGTCAATTCTCTTGTCCTTGGCAAGCTCTGCAATTCTTTCGATGAGAGTCTTTTTATTGACCATGTAAGGGATCTCGTCAACGATAATGCAGTTTCTGCCCTTGATTTCCTCGATTCTGGTCCTGCCTCGGAGAGTGACCTTGCCTCGTCCCGTAGCATAAGCAGCCCTTATTCCCGCACGACCCATGATAATGCCGCCCGTGGGGAAATCGGGACCCTTGATATGCTCCATAAGCTCGTCAAGTGTGCAGTCGGGATTTTTAATAAGAGTCTGAACAGCGCCGATGGTTTCTGTAAGATTGTGAGGGGGGATATTCGTAGCCATGCCCACAGCAATACCAACCGAGCCGTTAACAAGCAGATTCGGGAAACGGGAGGGGAGAACAACAGGCTCTTTCAGTCTGTCATCGTAGTTTGGCATGAAATCAATGGTGTCCTTGTTGATGTCCGTAAGCATCTCAAGGGACATTTTTTCCATTCTTGCCTCGGTGTAACGGTAAGCAGCAGGGGGGTCTCCGTCAAGAGAACCGAAATTTCCGTGACCGTCCACAAGAGGATATCTCATGGAGAAATCCTGAGCAAGTCTGACCATAGCGTCATAAACGGAAGCGTCACCGTGGGGATGATAACGACCCAGAACAGTACCGACCGTATCGGCACACTTTCTGTATTCCTTGTCGGGAGTAAGACCGTTTTCATACATGGTGTATAAAATACGTCTGTGAACAGGCTTGAGACCGTCCCTGACATCGGGCAGGGCACGGGAAACGATAACCGACATGGAATAAGCAAGGAAGGACTCTCTCATTTCCTTTTCAATATCCCTGCCTATAAACCTGTTATTATTCAAACTGAAAACTTCATCTGACAAAATTAACAACTCCTTTTATAGGATAAAAGCTGCGCAGCAAATAAGGCTTCATTCATCCTTATATCTCACGCCCATAATATTGGAAAGCCTGTTTTTTATCTCCATGACCTCATAAGGCTTGAAAGCAGACTTGGGTATCACAAATACATTGAATTTTTTGATGTAAACAACGAAAAGCTCGGAACTTTCAACAATTTCAACAGCAGCATTGTCGAGATGAATAATAGTAGCAGGAGGAAGCTCCTCTTCGTCATCAGCCTCCTTGCCATCCTCATTCTGCTTTTCCGATTCGGCAAGCTCAGCCTCTTTTTTGGCTTCTTCTGAAATATACGGGTCGTATAAAGTTGAAATTTTTATCTTATCCGTATAAATTTCAGTTTCATAAACCGTCCCCTCAAGCTCACCGATGCTGTTTTCAAGCTTTCTGAAGGTGTTCTTGGGACGGATAAGGAAATACCCTCCCAGTATCACACACATCACAATAAGCATATAAGAAAATGAAACATCCTCATTTTCGCCAGCCGTCGCAATGGTAAGTATCTGGGAAACAAGCCCCAGAACAACAATAAGCATCTGGATAAACACGCTTTTGTACACATATTTTTTCTGAAATATCTTAAAGCCTTTCAGAATATCCTCTTTGCAGCTTTTGTATTCGCCCTTTGCAAGAAGCTCCTCGAAGGATCTCCTGCCGTCATCATAAATATCATCGTCCAAAACCGACAACATATATCATTCCTTTATAAAATAATCAGATGTCCAGATTCTGAACATACTTGGCATTCTTCTCGATAAATTCACGTCTCGGCTCAACCTTGTCGCCCATGAGAATAGTGAATATCTCGTCAGCCTTTGCAGCGTCCTCCAGCTCCACCTTGAGCATGGTTCTGGTTTCGGGATTCATGGTAGTTTCCCAAAGCTGCTCGGGGTCCATCTCACCAAGACCTTTGTATCTCTGAACGATCATTTTTCCGTCGCCCTCAGCGGAAAGCTCGCTGATATACATATCCCTCTCCTCGTCTGAGAAAGCATATCTTGCAATTTCCTTCTTGCCTTTTTTCTTAGCAACCTTGAAAAGGGGAGGCTGAGCAATGTAAATATTGCCGTTGGTGATAAGAGGCCTCATATATCTGAAAAAGAATGTGAGAAGCAGCGTCCTGATATGAGAGCCGTCCACATCGGCATCCGCCATAATAATTATCTTTCCGTAACGGAGCTTTTCAATGTTGAAATCCTCACCGATGGAGGTACCGAGAGCCGCAACCACAGGCATAAGCTTTTCATTGCCGTAAACCTTGTCAATACGAGCCTTTTCAACATTGAGCATTTTTCCCCACAGAGGAAGGATAGCCTGATATCTTGCATTTCTTCCCTGCTTAGCGGAACCGCCCGCAGAGTCTCCCTCCACGATGTAAAGCTCGGTGAGCTTGTTGTCCTTGTCATAGCAGTCGGAAAGCTTGCCGGGGAGAGATGCGCTGTCCATGGCAGATTTTCTTCTTGCAGTCTCTCTTGCCTTTTTGGCAGCCTCTCTTGCCTTCTGAGCATTGACAGCCTTTTCAAATATTGCCCTTGCCTGCTCGGGATTTTCCTCCAGATAGCACATAAGCTTCTCATAAACAATATCCTCAACAAGAGGTCTTGCCTCGGGATTACCGAGCCTTCCCTTTGTCTGACCCTCAAACTCGCAGTTTGTGAGCTTAACGGAAATAATAGCGGTAAGACCCTCTCTTACATCATCGCCGATAAGCTTGTCCGCATTTTCCTTTATGAGATTGAATTTCTTTCCGTATTCGTTAATGACCTTTGTAAGAGCGTTTTTGAAGCCGTTCTCATGAGCGCCGCCGTCAACGGTGTGGATGTTGTTGGCAAATGAGCGGATATCCTCGTTAAAGGATTCATTCCACTGCAAAGCAACCTCCGCCGTAGAATCGCCCTTTGAGCCGCTTACATAAATGACCTTGTCGGTGAGAGGCTCATAGCCCTTTACCTTGTGGATATGCTCAACGAACTGCCTGATTCCTCCCTCATAGTGGAGGACCTCCGACTGAATATTATCATCATCTCTCAGATCGGAGAAAACGATTCTCACTCCCGCATTAAGGAAAGCCTGCTCACGAAGCCTCTTTAAAAGAACCTCATATTCATAAACGGTAGTCTCGGTGAAAATAAGGGGATCAGCCTTAAATTTAACGCTGGTACCGGTTTCGGTGGTGTCACCGATAATTTTCAGCTGCTCATCATAATGACCACCGTTGTAAAATCTCTGGAAATGAATGTGTTTACCGTCCTTGACAGTAAGCTCCAGCCATTCGGAAAGGGCATTAACAACGGAAGCACCAACGCCGTGAAGACCGCCCGCAACCTTGTAACCGCCTCCGCCGAATTTACCTCCCGCATGGAGAATGGTATAAACAACGGTAGCCGCAGAAATACCCTCCTTTGGATGGATACCCACAGGGATACCTCGGCCGTTGTCCACGACTTCAATAACGTCCCCCTTGAGGATATTCACCTTAATTTCGGTGCAGTAGCCCGCAAGAGCCTCGTCAATAGCGTTGTCAACGATCTCGTAAACAAGGTGATGAAGACCTCTGGGACCCGTGGAGCCGATATACATACCCGGGCGTTTTCTTACAGGATCCAGACCCTCAAGGACCTGTATCTGACTTTCGTCGTAAGCCTGCTCGGGAGTGTTGTTTTTGATATCAGACATAAGAAATGACCTTTCCTTTCTGCAATGACTAAATATTACATTCTGTATATAAAAATAATATTATACTATATATTATTTACATCTTTTCATAATGGTAGCGGAAGAAACGTTTGAGATATAAACCCTTTCCCTGCCGTCAACCGTAGCGATAATAAACGCTTTCGGCATTTCGTAGGATACGGAAACAGCGGATTTTCTCTTGCCCGAAGCAGCGAGATAATCCTTAGTGATCCTGCTCACAGAGGTATTTTCAATATCAAATATCCCAATGATATCCGAATCTCTCACAACCGTGTCGCTGCCGAGATGAATATACATAAGCTCAGCCCTTTATTTTCGTAATATTGCCGCCCTTAACGGAGAATATCCTCCCCTCGGGCTCACCTATAACTCTTGTATCGCAGCAGGTGATAAAAACCTGCATACCCTCGATATTTTCCAGAATAAATTTCTGTCTGCCCATGTCAAGCTCACTGAGAACGTCATCAAGGAGCATAACGGGAGCGTCGCCCGTCTGATCTCTGATAATTTTAGCCTGAGCGATCTTCATAGCCAGCGCCACACTTCTCTGCTGTCCCTGAGAGCCGAACTCTCTCACCGAAAGCCCGTTGATAGCAGTGCAGACATCGTCTCTGTGAACGCCTGACAGAGTATAACCCGCCCTGATATCGTCCTCAATGCCGTTTCTGAGCTTTTGAAGATAAATATCCGCAAGCTCGCCGTCATGATCGGTGCGTCCCTCAAGGCGCTTGTAAACAGTTGACTGATAGTATAATTTTAAATTTTCATTACCATCTGTAATTTTATTATATAAACTCTCAGTATAACTATTTAAATTATTACAATAAGTATCACGAATAACAGAAATATAAGCACCTGTTTTAGCAAGCTGAACATCCCAGATATCGAGCATACTTCTGTCAGCCCTGCCGAAATTTATCTCTTTGATAAGAGCATTTCTCTGGCTCAGCAGCCCGTCATACTTGTTAAGAGCATAAACGAAGGATTTTTTCAGCTGAGAAGCGGAGAGATCAATAAAGCTTCTGCGGTTTTCGGGGGATCCCTTTGCAAGAGCCAGATCCTCCGGGGTAAAAACCACGCATTTAAGGCTGCCGAAGAGCTTTGAAAGAAGCGGGAGCTTAACTCCGTTCAAGGTGATATTCTTGTCCTTCAGTGAATTTTTTTTCACCTGAAAGCCGATTTTCTGAGGACGGAAGGAATCGGTAAATTCAAGGGAAATATCCGCCTTGTCCTTGTCAAAGCCGATAAAATCCCTGTCTCTCGTGCCTCGGAAGGAGCGGCAGCCTGACATGAGCCAGACAGCCTCAATGAAATTAGTTTTTCCCTGAGCGTTGTCGCCGCAGAGGATATTTAGCTTTTCATGGGGATAAATATCCGCCCCCGATAAATTCTTGTAACCGTCGGCACAAACGTGGGTGATTATCATCAGATTACCTCGAGTCTGAGGATGATATCCTCACCCTGAATTTCGCAGACATCGCCGGGGCGGAGCTTTTTGCCTCTCATAAGGCAAACCTCGCCGTTGACCTTCACAATGCCGTCAGCGATCATTTCCTTAGCCTCTGAGCCGATATCCGCCGCACCTGAGAATTTAAGGAGCTGCTGGAGCTTGATAAATTCGGTGGAAATTTTAATCTGTTCGGACTGAACTTCCATATGCATTTGACCTTTCAAAAAAATGTGATATCATATTTATTATCGGAAAATCATTCCGATTTTAATCTTACAGGCAGCACAAGGAAGGTGTAAGCGTCACCGTCAACGGGAACTATCTTCATGGGAGAAAGACCGCCGTTTAAAAGAAGCTTTACCTTGTCGGATTCGGAAGCCTTGAGGGCGTCAAGGAGATATTTGCAGTTAAAGCCGATCTCAACCTTGTTTCCACTCATGTCAATATTGAAAACGTCTGAAAGCTTGCCGAGGGAGGTGGAGCAGCTAATCTTTACCTGACCGTCCCCGAAGGAGCATTTAACGGGAGCCTTTGTCTGCTCCACAATAAGGAGGGAGCATCTTTCAAGGCTTGCGATAAGGTCCTTGGTATTGAGGATAATCTCGGTAGAATGGTTCTGAGGAATGGAGCCCTTGTAATTGTGGAACTCGCCCTCGAGAAGCCTTGAAATAACGGTGTAGCCGTTTATCTCAAAGGCGATGTGCTTTCTGGAAACAAACATATTCACAGGCTTTTCGCCGTCGTCCTTCAAAAGCTTTGAAAGCTCGGAGAGAGCCTTTGATTTAACGACAAAATGATACTTGTCCTCGGTGGCAAGCTTTTCCGTCCTGACAGCCAGCCTGAAACCGTCAATGGCAACGAGGTTGAAAATGCCGTCAGCGATATCAAACAGCTCTCCTGTAAGTATTGGCTTGGAATCGGAAACAGATACGGCAAAAATGGTCTGACTTATCATATTTTTAAGAAGTCCCTGAGAAACGCTGACGCAGTCCGAGGTGTCATAATCGGGCATATTGGGATAATCGTCGGCAGAGAGAGCAAGGATGTTGTATTCAGCGTCACCGCCTTTAATGGTAGCCTTGAGCTTCTCGTCGATCTCGATGACAACATTTTCGGAGGGCAGCTTTCTGATAATCTCGGAGAAGAGCTTTGCGTTAACGGTAAATTCGCCGTGATCCTCTGACTGTACCTCAATAGTAGTCCTGATGCCAAGCTCCAAGTCATAGCCTGTCAGCTCAAGCTTGTCCTTGTTAAGATACATTTTTATACCCTCGAGAGCGGTAACGGGGGATTTTACCGGAACAGCTCTTGAAACATTGTTAACAGCTTCATTGAGAGAAGCCTGCCTGCAAATAAACTTCATTTTTTTAACAACCTTTCTGAATAATAACTCTGCCTGATCATTAACTGTAAGATCTGAGTGATTACAAAACAGTAACAATACAAAACAAATAATTACAAAATAGTAACAGTAATAGGGGTGTTGAAATTATCCAAACAACCTCCCACCCCGCTGTATTAAAGGGATTTCGGGTCGACAGCCGGATGTTGAAGTATCCGACCCATCGGTTGAATAATTTTAAAAACTCCGAACCGCCCGCCGAAGGCGTTCAAAGCGTTGATAATTTTTTCAAAAAAACCTTGTCGGCGTGGAAATTTCCGTTGAAAACCCAACATCCCATTCCGCAGTATTCAAAAAAATGTTGAAAGTCATGTTTATACTTTTTGTAAAACCAAAATGTAACAACTTGTAACCATTTTGTAACTATGACTTTTAACATAACGTAAGTTTTGAACACACATTTCAACAAGCTGTTGAAAACTGTTGATATAACTTTCTGTAAAATCACACTTTAAGTATAATTAATATCAAATAATACAATGTGTAAATAATTTTCTAAATATCCAAATTTGTCGGATCTCGAAAAATGGCTATAAATGGAGATTTTTGAAAAATTGTTGAAAAAGTTACAATTTGTAACCTTTTGTAACCGTATTGTAATCCGCCTGTTGAAAGATAAAATGGGAGAAATTATGGGGGGAAAAAGCGCTATCCTTGGGAGCCCTTGATATTTTTGATAATATCCTCAATGGTCTCCTTTGTCCTTGAATCATTTGCCACAGCGTCGGCAATGCTGTCAATATAGAAGGAAACTGTCGAATGATTTTTTCCTCCCAGCTCAGCGCCGATATTCTGAAGAGAAAGCTGAGTCATTTCCTTGATGACGTAAGCAGCGACCTTTCTTGCGGTGGATATCTGAGAGGAGCGCTTCATGCTTCTGATATCGTCGCTTGTAACGCCGTAAATTCCCGCCACCTCACCGATTATCCTGTCAACCGTAACGGGAGCGATGGTGTCGTCGCTCAGTATCTCTCTTATGGCATTCATAGCCTGAGTCATGGTGGGAGGAGTGCCCATCAGATGCTGGGAAGCCTTCAGCTTTTTAACGCAGCCCTCCAGCTGCCTTATGTCAGCCTTGAGCCTTGTAGCAATAGTTTC
This sequence comes from Oscillospiraceae bacterium, assembly GCA_022787085.1. Lineage (GTDB taxonomy): Bacteria > Bacillota > Clostridia > Oscillospirales > Ruminococcaceae > Huintestinicola. The sequence goes on from JALFVE010000022.1 coordinate 81,199, forward strand.
AACAACATCATCGGTAAGGGTGAGATTCAGAAGGTCAGCCTTTCGCCTGATGATGGCAACTCTCGTTTCAAAATCGGGGGGAGTGATATCCGCAATAAGACCCCATTCAAAGCGGGTCCTGATGCGTTCCTCAAGGGTCTTGATATCCTTGGGGGGTCTGTCCGAGGTGAGGATTATCTGTTTTCCCTGGCTGTGAAGCTCGTTGAAGGTGTGGAAAAATTCCTCCTGAGTGGATTCCTTACCCGATATAAACTGGATATCGTCCATTAAAAGAACGTCGGCGTTCCGGTATTTTTTTCTGAAATCGTGGGTGGTCTGCTCTCTGATGGCATTGATAAGCTCGTTGGTAAAAGCCTCGCCCGTAACATAAACAATGTAGGTTTCGGGTCTTGCCGCCTTGATGGCATTGGAAACGGCAGTGAGCAGATGAGTTTTTCCGAGCCCCGAGGGACCGTGGATAAACAGCGGATTATAGGCGCTGCCCAGATTTTTTGAGACCGCAACGCAGGCGGCATGGGCAAATTCGTTTGATTTTCCCACGATAAAGGTGTCGAAGGTGTAGTCATATTCGGCGTTTGAAAAGGTAAGCTCCAGTTCCTCCCTGTCCTTGATGGGCTTGGAGTCGTTCTCATCGGAAAGCTCGGCGGGGGAGATATTGATCTCCACATCGAAGCCCATGACGTTAAGGAAGGCGTCCTTCAGGATCTTCTCATAATTTTTCAGGATAATGCCCTGCTGAAACTTGGACTGAACTGTAAAATAAGCAACATTATCCTCAAGCTTCACCGGCTTCATGGATTTTATCCACATATCGAAGGCAACAGCAGTGAGCTCACCGTTGACCACCTTCTGATGGATAAGGTCCAGGACCTTATCAAAAACCTCGTCGAAAGATTTCATACAAAACCCCATTTCGGAGCGGAAGAAAAACCGCAAAAATCAAGCGTATATGTCCTCTGAGGGCATATTGCCGCTATACTAATTCATTATACCATATTAACGAAAAAAAATCAAGCTTTTTTTACGGGAGACGCCCCGCGGCGAGGTCGCGTTGTAAATTTGTGTGGATTTGTTTGTTTTGTCACAGCGCCGATAGGTTTTGTATAAGCATGAAAAATATCATTTGCGGATCGCAACCGTTCAAACACCCAAATCTCCACCCAAAACCCTCACAGTATGGACGTATGCCCATATCGGAAAGCGGAAAACTGCAAATGGAGGGAAAAATGAAAAAAATGGAACAAAACTAATTTACAGCATCCAAAAACAACAAATCCTTACTATATTTTATATGTTAAAATGCAGAAAGGGAAAAAGCGTAAAAATTTAATCGAAAAAGCTTATTGAGAAATATAATGAGACTATGATTATTATAGCACAAAAGTTCTAATTTGTCAATACCATTTGAAAATTAAATCGGAATAAAGCCGCATAGGTGCATAAATATTTCAAAAAAGGGGATATAATATCCCCAAAACCTTGTGAATAAATAAAAAAATATGAAAATTTAAAAAAAAGACTTGACAGCGGGGAGCATTATGAGTTATACTATAACATTGATGGGGTAGCCGTATAAGAGGCAGATCATCAGAAGCAGAAAGCATGACAGATAGATCATATTGCGACCCCCCTTTATGAAAAGTAAAGGCAATAATTTTTGAATAATAATGATAAGGAGGAGAGAATAGTGAAAAGAACATATCAGCCTAAGAAGCTCCACAGAAAAAAAGAGCACGGCTTTATGAAAAGAATGTCCACAAGAAACGGCCGTAAGGTGCTGGCTCGCAGAAGAGCAAAGGGCAGAAAAATGCTCACATACTGATGCAGAGATTTTCCCGCAGCGGCATACCCTGCACGGGGGATCCGTATGACGGGAGCATTATGACCGCAAACCATAAATTTGCGGTCATATTTTTTAGCAGGGTGCTCCGACAGTTGGTGAATGGGTGTCGGAGTTTCAGAAAAATAAAGGTCCGCCGGAAAATACGGGAGAAGAAAATGCTCTATACAATAAAGCTGAAAAATAATAAGGATTTTGTAAGGCTTTACGGTAAGGGAGCCTTTGTCTCGGGCGGGCTATGCACCGTCTATTACAGAAAGAACGGCAAGAAAACAAACAGGATAGGCATTTCCACAGGAAAGAAGATCGGCAACGCAGTTCTCAGGAGCCGTGCAAGGAGAGTTATCCGTCAGGCATACAGGGAGACGGAAAAGGATTTTCCCATAGGCTACGATATTGTTGTCAGCGCAAGAGCGGGAAGCACATCCTGCAAAAGCTATCATATTGCAAGGTTTTTTATGAGCAGAGTTATTCCCGCCATGAAAAATCCCGATAAACAGAAAAGGCAGATAAAAAAATGACCCCTCTCGACAGGCTCTCGGAGCTTATGAAAAGGATAGTTATCCTGCCGATAAAATTTTACAAGAAATTTATCTCGCCCTGCTTTCCCGCAAGGTGCAGATATTATCCCAGCTGTTCTACCTATGCGGTGGAGGCGATAAGAAAGCACGGCGCTGTGAAGGGCATTATCCTCGGCGCATGGCGTATTCTCAGATGCAATCCCTTTGCAAGGGGAGGAGTGGATCATGTTCCCGATAAATTCGATCTGCTCTACTGCTTTAAAAAAGAAAATAAGCAATGATTTTCATTGTAAATATATATTTAATTAACCTCAAAACCGTTTATCCATGATGGGAAAAAAGAAAGGAAGAAAAAAATCAGATGGGAGTTATTTCCGAGCTGATAGGTTATCCTCTTGGTTTTATAATGTGGGCAATTTATCAGGTTTTCAAAAATTACGGAGTTGCAATTTTTCTGTTTACGGTGGTCACAAGGCTTGTAATGTTCCCACTGTCCGTAAAGCAGCAGAAATCCAGCGCTGCAATGGCTGCATTCAGCCCCAAGCTTGAAAGGCTCAAAAAGCAGTATGCAAACAATCCCCAGAAGCTTCAGGAGGAGCAGATGAAGCTCTACGCCGAGGAGGATATCAATCCCATGGCGTCCTGCGGCACACTTATCCCTCAGATGCTTTTCCTTTACGGTATTTTCGACGTTGTTTACCGTCCTCTGACCCATATCCTCCATATTTCCAAGGCGGAGGTCACAGCTCTCAAGGAGATCGCTGCACCCCTTTTCGAGGGAAACAGATATTTTGAGACACGTCCCGAGATATATATTCTGCAGGCTGTTCAGGAAAATGAGGCGCTGTTTGCGGGCGCGAACGGTGTTACAACAGAGATCCTTGACAAGATCGCTGCCTTTGACAATAAGCTCTTCGGACTTGTTGACTTAGGAGCAGTTCCCAACTCTCTTTTTAATGACGGAACAGTCTGGAATGCAGCTGCAATAAGTCTTATGCTCATACCCGTTCTTTCGGGTGTCATTCAGCTGATAATGACATTCTACACCACCGCAAAGCAGAAGAAGCTCAATCCCGAGGCTTCCTCACAGATGGCAGGCATGAACGCTATGTTCTATCTGATGCCCATAATGTCCGTCTGGATGGCATTCTCATTCCCCGCAGGTATCGGTTATTACTGGATATGCTCATCACTGGTAGGATTTGCACAGTCTATCATTCTCAATAAAATTTATACTCCCGAATATGTGGCTAAGCTTATCGAAAAGGACAAGCAGAAAAATAAGAATAAGAAAAAATCAGGCTTCATGCAGAAATACAACGAGCTTCTGCAGGAGCAGATGAAGCAGCAGAACGCTTCCTCGGGTAATAACGGAAAAATTGCAACCACAGGCGTTGTTAAGGACGAGGAAACAGGCGAGGAGATCAAGCTCTCCAAATCCCAGCTCAAGGAATACGAGAGAAAGATCATTGCCGAGGCAAGGCGCAGACAAGCCGAAAAATACGGCGATGAATACATCGACGACGATAAGGACTGATCCTCTAAAATCCGTAACAGAAAGGATGTATCAATATGAAAAAGGAATTTACCGCAAATACCGTTGACGAAGCTAAGGAGCTTGCCGCAGCAGAGTTCGGCACCGAGATGAGCAGAATTACCTTCACCGTTCTTGAGGAAGAAAAGAAGGGATTTCTGGGTTTCGGAAAGACCGACGCAAGGATCCTTGCGGAATTTGAGCCTTCAAAGGCTGAGACCGCAGCCGAATACATCAAAGCGATACTCTCCTGCATGGATATCAGCGCAGAGCTTTCAATTACCGAGAATGAGGACGGCGCTGTTATCGATATTACGGGTGATACCACAGGAGCTGTTATCGGCAGAAGAGGCGAGACCCTTGACGCTATCCAGTATCTTGCATCCATGTGCGCAAACCGCAGCGACAAGGAATATTACAGAATTACTCTGGATTCTTGCGGCTACAGAGAGAAGAGAAAGGCTATTCTTGAGGACCTTGCAAGAAAGATTTCCAAGACAGTTCTCAGAACAGGCAGGACCTCGACCCTCGAGCCTATGAATCCTTATGAGAGAAGAATAATTCATGCTGCTGTCAGCGAGATCGAAGGTGTTACCTCCAAGAGCGTCGGCGAGGAGCCTTACAGAAAGGTTGTTATCTCCTCCGTTAACGGCAGACCCGAGCACAGGCAGGGAGGCAGAAAGGGCGGCTATGACAGACCCCGCAAGAGAAGAGAGCCTCAGGCTCATTCAATGGATCTGATGAAGACCTCCTTTGAGAAGGATTATAAGAAGCCCAAGCCCGAGGATACCATGACCGAGGGTGAGCTTTACGGAAAGATCGAGCTTTGATTGCTCTATGACAATTGTGCGGATATGAAAATAATTTTCCGCGCCTGAAAAATGCAGAAAAAGGGCGTCCTTCGGGCGCCCTTTTGTTTATGAGGAAAAAGCTATGCAAGAAAATACGATTGCCGCAATATCCACCCCCCGTGCGGCAGGGGGAATTTCAATGATACGCATCTCGGGGGAAAATGCTCTCGGGATCGCAGATATGCTTTTTAAGCCGATTTCACGAAAGGAAAAGCCCTCGGAGATGGATGGATATACCTGTGCATACGGAAGGGTGTTTTCAAAGGACGGCGAGGAGCTGGATGACTGCATTTTAACGGTTTTCCGAGCGCCCCGCTCCTATACGGGGGAGGACGCTGCGGAAATTTCCTGCCATGGCGGTATTTTTATTACAGAAAGAGTTCTCAGGGCTGTGTATGACTGCGGAGCCGTTCCTGCGGGAGCGGGTGAATTTACAAAGAGAGCTTTTTTGAACGGCAAGCTTTCCCTTACTCAGGCGGAGGCGGTCATGGATATAATATCCGCTGAGGGTAAGGCATTTTACCGCAGGGCTGCAAATGTGAAGGACGGCGCTCTTTTCAAAAGCATCAAGGCGTGTTCGGATAAGCTCCTGGGGCTTTTAGGTGAGCTTGACGCATGGGTGGATTATCCCGATGAGGATATTCCCGAGGTAAGCCCCGAAAATATGAATACTGTTCTTGCCGAGACCCTTTACGAGATTCGGAAGATAAGCGCAGGCTATGACAATACGAGGATCCTGAAATCGGGCATTGATACGGTCATTGCGGGCAAGCCCAACGTTGGCAAAAGCACTCTTATGAACCTCCTTGCGGGAACGGAAAAGAGCATTGTTACCGATATTCCGGGGACAACGAGGGATATCGTTGAGGAATCTGTCCGTCTGGGGGATATCGTTCTGCGGCTGTCGGATACGGCGGGGCTTCGGGAGACGGAGGATATCGTTGAGGGTGCGGGAATCGAAAAAGCCCGCCGCCGTCTTGAGACTGCCGATCTTATCATTGCCGTTTTCGACAACAGCGCTGCTCTTAATGATGATGATATGAGGCTCATTGAAAGCTGCAAATCTCTCTCAGGTGTAAAGGTAATTGCTTGCATAAATAAGAGTGATAAAAATTCGGTTATTGATAAGAATATTATTATAAATTCCTTTGATAATGTGATCGAGATATCCGCTGAAATGGGTGATGGCAAGGATTTATTACAAGATGTATTATATAAATTGTTTGTTACAGATAGTAATATTTATAACGACATCTCTGTAAATGAGCGGCAGAAGCAATGCCTTGACAATGCGGGTAAATGCATTGAAGAAGCCATGACGGCTATTTCCTCGGGAACAACTCTGGATGCCATAAATATTATTCTTGATGAGGCGCAGAATTACCTGCTGGAGCTTACGGGGGAAAGAGCCTCGGAGGCTGTTATCAACGAGGTTTTCTCCCATTTCTGTGTTGGAAAATAATCAATATAGGAAGTAAGTTTTATGGAAAAATATTTTATAGATGATTATGATGTTGCGGTTATCGGTGCGGGTCATGCGGGAGTTGAAGCAGCTCTTGCAAGTGCCCGTCTGGGCGTTAAGACTGCTCTGTTTACCATTTCTCTTGACGCTATTGCAAATATGCCCTGTAATCCGTCCATCGGCGGAACAGCAAAGGGGCATCTTGTCCGTGAGATCGACGCTCTGGGCGGACAGATGGGAAAATCTGCCGACAAATGCTTTATTCAGAGCCGTATGCTCAACAGGGGAAAGGGTCCTGCTGTTCACAGTCTCAGAGTTCAGGCGGACAGGGTGAAGTATCACGAATACATGAAAAAGGTCTGCGAGGATCAGAAAAATCTTGATATCAAGCAGGCGGAGGTTGCTGAGATCATTGCCGAAAACGGCGCTGTCAAGGGAATCGTTACTGCTCTGGGCGCTTGTTATAATGTTAAAAAGGTAATAGTGGCGACGGGAACATATCTGAAGGGCGTTATCCATGTGGGCGAGGTTTCCTATGAAAGCGGACCTGACGCAACACTTCCCGCAAGATATCTTTCGGCAAGTCTTGAGAGCATCGGTGTTAAGCTCAGGCGCTTTAAAACAGGCACTCCCTCCCGTGTACATAAACGGAGCATTGATTTTTCACGTCTGGAGCGTCAGGACGGCGATGAGGACATTCAGCCATTTTCCTTTGAAACTCCCAGAGAGGGGCTTGAAAATATTGTTTCCTGCTATGTTGCCTATACAAATGAGGAAACTCATCGGGTCATAAAGGAAAATATCCATCGTTCTCCCTTGTATTCGGGGCGAATCCATGGAGTGGGTCCTAGATATTGCCCGTCAATTGAGGATAAGATAATGCGCTTTACAGAGCGGCCTCGTCATCAGCTTTTTATTGAGCCCATGGGTCTTACTACGGACGAGTATTATTTGCAGGGAATGTCATCATCGCTTCCCGAGGACGTTCAGCTGAAATTTTTGCGGACTATCAAGGGGCTTGAGAATGTGGAGGTCATGCGAAATGCTTATGCCATTGAGTACGATTGCTGCGACCCTCAGGATCTCAGGCATACTCTGGAATTTAAAAATATTTCGGGTCTTTACGGTGCAGGACAGTTCAACGGAACCTCTGGCTATGAGGAAGCCGCAGCTCAGGGTCTTATTGCGGGTATAAATGCGGCTCTTTCCGTTCTCGGAAGGGAGCAGATCACCCTGCCCCGTTCATCCTCTTATATCGGAACGCTTATTGATGACCTTGTTATCAAGGGCTGCTCCGACCCTTACAGAATGATGACGGGACGAAGCGAATATCGTTTGCTGCTAAGGCAGGATAATGCTGATGAAAGGCTCACGCCTATCGGTCACGAGATCGGACTGATTTCCGATGAAAGATATGAGGCTTTTCTGAAAAAATGGGAGCAGATCAATGCGGAAATTGAGCGCATAAAAAAGAAAACCGTCAGCCCCACTCCCGAGCTTAATGCAATGCTTGAAAGCAGGGGAACGGCGCCTGTTTCAACGGGAATAAGACTTTCCGAGCTTATTAAAAGACCTCAGATATCCTATGAGGACACTGCCCCCTTTGATGATGAAAGAAAACCACTGCCATACGAGGTCTGTGAACAGGTCGGACTTCGGATAGAGTATGACGGATATATTGCAAGGCAGCTTATGGAGGTCGAGCATGTCCGCAAGCTTGAGGAAAAGAAGCTTCCCGCTGATATTGATTACAAGGATATCGAGGGACTTAGCCTTGAGGCAATTGAAAAGCTGAATAAGGTCCGCCCCGAGAATATCGGTCAGGCGGGAAGAATTTCCGGCGTTTCTCCTGCGGATGTGAGTGTGCTGGTTATATGGCTTTCAAAGCAGAGGGGTTCGGCACAGAAATAAGAAATGTTCCACGTGGAACATTTCTTAAATGTCATTTTTTTGCAATTCAAGGTGCTGTTTTATGATAAGTGATTTCAGGGGGAGATAAGAAAAGCTTCTGCCGTCCCTCCATGACTTCTTTTATGATAATCAATCTTGATGAAACTGTTATTGATGAAGAAATTCTTTCCTGTATAATTGATACTCTTGTTGGTCCGCAGAAAAAATTTATGAAGATTGCTTTTGTGGGTGTGAAGAAATTTGCCGACAGAAACGAGCTTCGGATAATTTCGCAGAAGAAATGCTGTCCCCTTGAATTTTTCGATGATTTTGAAAAGGCAAAGCAGTGGGTTTTGCCATAAATTGTTCCACATGGAACATTTTGAATTACATATTATTTTTTTACTCAAATTTGAGTAAAAAACTTGAGGCTTTTTTTAAAAGCAATAAAGGAGAAATACAATGACAATTCTTCCATATAACGAAATTACTGCCCTTTTTGAAAAGAGCGGTATGAATATCACCGAGGAGCAGTATGCCCTGCTTGACAAATACGCCGATCTTCTGGTGGAATATAACAAGGTGATGAATCTGACGGGAATAACCGATCCAATGGGCATTTCCGAAAAGCATTTTCTGGACAGCCTGCTTGTTTTTAAGCTTGCGGATATTCCCGAAAATGCGTCGGTTATTGATGTGGGAACAGGTGCGGGATTTCCAGGTGTTCCAATGAAGCTGTATCGTCCCGACCTTGATGTGACGCTGCTTGACAGCCTGAATAAGCGGATAAATTTCCTTGAGGCTGTTTCCCGTGATACGCTGCCCATGACCTGCGTTCATGCAAGGGCAGAGGAGGGCGGACGGAAAACTGAGCTTCGGGAGAGGTTCGATATTGCAGCTGCAAGGGCTGTTGCCGCACTGCCTGTTCTTGCGGAATACTGCCTGCCTTATGTTAAGGTGGGGGGCAGCTTTATTGCAATGAAGGGTCCCAGTGAGGATATTTCTCTCGGAAAAAATGCCGTTAAGCTGCTGGGAGGCGAAATTTCGGACATTATTGATTATTCTCTTCCTTCTGGTGACAAGCGTGTGATGGTTATCATAAAAAAAATCTCTCCCACACCGACAAAATATCCCCGCAATGGCGGTCAGATTTCAAAAAAGAATTTGTGAAATTGTTGAAAGTTGTTTTTTGAGGGGCTATTTTCGTCTAATAAAGAGAAAGTTTTGTCTTTATTTTATGCATAAAGGGCATTACAATAATATCATAAGGAGATGATATTATGGCAATGCCCTTTAAATCTGCCCTCCTGGAAAATATCGGAGGGATAATTCTGAATGAAAAGACCGCTGCTCGGGTGGTCATGCTTGATATGGACAGGATCTATCCGAATCCCAATCAGCCTCGCACTCGTTTCAATGACGCTGAGCTTGAGGAGCTGGCTCAAAGTATTAAAAATAACGGCTTGATCCAGCCTATTATCGTTCGCAGGCTTGATATCGGCTACGAGCTTATTGCGGGGGAGAGACGAATGAGAGCGGCAAGGCTTTGCGGAATGACCGAGATTTCCTGCATTATCGTTGACGCCAATGAGAGAAGCTCCGCTATGATGTCCCTTGCGGAAAATATGCAGCGCAAGGATCTGAATTTTTTTGAAGAAGCTGAGGCAATTTCAGCAATGACACAGCTTTTCGGATTCACTCAGGAGGACGTTGCTTTGCGGCTGGGAAAATCTCAATCGACCATTGCAAATAAGGTGAGACTTCTGAAATTTTCCCGTGCTGAGCGGCGTAAAATGATTGAATATGGCTTTACCGAGCGTCATGCGAGAGCTCTTCTTTCGGTGGATTCACCCGATATCAGGGCTGATCTTATCGAGGAAATTTATGAGCGCAAGCTGAATGTGGAAAATACCGAGCGGCTTATTGACAGCATGACCCGCCGCAACAAGGAATTGCAGAGGATACGCAAATGCCGAGGCGCTTTCAAGGATGTTCGATTGTTTGTCAACACCATAAATCATGCAATTGAAGTTATGCAGGCGGCGGGTATCAATGCAGAGGTGAAAAAGACTAAGGAGAAGGATTATATTGAATATGTTGTTCGTATTCCGTCGAATAATTAAGTAAATTGTTCCACGTGGAACATTTTGATTTTATCCGCTGATCCTGACATAGATATACTCGTCCTCACCAAGCTCTGAGGAATATTTTCCGCATAGTCTGCCCTTGAATTTAACCTCCGCAAATGACATTTTCTGCTTTTCGGACAGATTTTTGTGATCCTGAACGGTGAAATCCAAGCTGTTTCGGGGAGTTTTCATGTATTTGAGAATATTTATTGCTGTTTCTGTCATGTTGTCGGTGTAAAGTATTTTGGGCAGAGATATTTTCTCAAAGTTGTCATTATAGGCAAATGTATGTTGTAATTATTATACATGTGTAGGTTCTGAATATTTATGATTATTTTGTTCAAATCATTTCGTAAAAAATATGGTATAAATCAACAAATTGATTGAAGAGTAATTCAATACCAAAATTTCTATTATGAGATATTTCACACTTTTTCTGAATTGTTCCACGTGGAACAATTATATTTTTATGTCAAATAACACTTGCAATTGATATATGGAAATGATATAATAGAAATATACCAAGAAATTAAAAATGTTCCACGTGGAACAATTTAAAAAATCGTTTCATATGGGCATTTTGTAAAGCTAAGGAATGATAAAATGACCAAAATAATTGCTGTCGCTAATCAGAAGGGCGGAGTGGGAAAATCCACTACTGCCGTTAATTTAGCGGCTTGTATCGGTATCAGAGGTCAGAAGGTCCTCTGCATTGATATGGACCCCCAGGGTAACACCACCAGCGGCTTCGGAATAAGAAAAAAATCCGTTTCTGTGACCATATATGACATTCTTATGGGTAAACGAAGAATAGGCGAGGGCATTATCGAGACTGCTTATAAAAATGTATCGGTTATTTGCAGCACTTCGGCTCTTGCTGGGGCGGATATTGAGCTTGTTAATCTGGATAACCGTTCAAACCGACTGAAAATGCAGCTTCTGACTGTTAAAAATGACTATGATTACATAATAATTGACTGTCCTCCCTCTCTGTCTCTGCTGACGATCAATGCACTTTGCGCATCCGACAGCGTGCTTATTCCGCTTCAATGCGAGTATTATTCTCTTGAGGGACTGTCTCAGCTGGTGGAATCCATTAAGAGGGTCAAGAAAAATTACAACCCGAATATTGATATTGACGGAATTGTTTTCACCATGTTTGATTCCCGTCTGAACCTCACAAATCAGGTGGTTTCGGAGGTTCAGAAGCATTTTCCGAATAAGGTTTACCGAACGGTAATTCCCAGAAATGTCAAGCTCTCCGAGGCTCCAAGCTTCGGAAAGCCCGTTATTTATTACGACAAGACCTCCCGAGGTGCGGAAGCATACGAGAAGCTGGCGGAGGAAATGCTCACCCGTCACGGAGTTACCGATGTGAAGCCGAAGCCCGTTAAGAAAAAGCTTATCGGCTCTGTAAAACCATAAGGAAGGATGGATGAAAATGGCGCTGGGTCAGGGACTTGACATTTTATTTGAGGATAACGCTTACGAAAATAAGGAAGTTAAAACGCTCAGAATGTCCGATATTGAGCCGAATAAGGCTCAGCCGAGAAATGTTTTTGACGAGGAAAATATCAGGGGACTGGCGGATTCAATCAGGGAGCACGGGCTTATTCAGCCAATCGTTGTCCGTCCTCTTCCGAATGGTATCACCTATCAGATAATTGCAGGCGAGCGGAGATGGCGTGCCTGCAGGCTGCTGAATATGGAAGAGGTTCCTGTTATAATCCGTGAATCCGATGAGCTTGAGGCGGCGCAGCTTGCAATTGTTGAGAATATCCAGAGGTCTGATCTTAATCCCGTGGAAGAAGCTATGGCGTATCGCACGATAATGGATAAATACGGCATGACTCAGGATAAGCTTTCCGAGGCGATGGGCAAATCTCGTTCGTATATTGCAAATCTCACTCGTCTGCTCACTATGCCCGAGGAGGCGCTGAACGCTCTCGGAAGCGGGGAGATAAGCGTTGGTCATGCAAAGGTGCTAATGTCAATTGAGGATAAGGACAGCCTGCTTTATGCACTTGAGCTTGTTATAAAGGACAAGCTTAACGTTCGTCAGACCGAAAAACTGGCAGCGGCGCTTAATGCGGGAGATGGCGATAAACAGCCTTCCGTAAGCAAAAAAACTAAGAATTACTATACTGAAATGGAGCTTAGTCTGAAGCAGCTAATGGGCAGATCGGTAAAAATAACAGGCAGCAGCGGTGAAAAAGGAAAGATTACTCTCAGCTTCAGCGATAAGGATGATCTTGCAAGACTTGTGGATCAGCTTATTAAAATTGATTCCTCAGGGGATTATTCCCATCCTCCCGCAACGGACTGATACTAAACACCTATTGAATTATGGGAATCTCTCGCCGCAAAATCCATATATGCAAGATTTTGCGGCGATTTCTTCTCCATAATTCTAATGGTGTTTAGTATAAAAATGAATTTACACTGAATATTATTGCAAAAAAATGCCCGTCAAACTGATTGACGGGCATTTTCTTATCATAAAAAAAGCTGTCCCGTTTTCACAGGACAGCTGAATATTTATAAAATTACTGAGCAGCGTTGAGCTTCTTAGCAAGCTGGCTCTTCTTTCTTGCAGCCTGATTCTTGTGCATGATGCCCTTAGCGCAAGCCTGGTCAACCTTCTTGATAGCGAGTCTGATAGCCTCGGGGGACTTCTCAGCGTCAGCGGACTTGATAACAGTCTTAAGGTTGGACTTGATCATCTTGTTTCTCAGGGTCTTAGCTGCGATAACCTTTACTCTCTTCTTAGCGGACTTAATGTTAGGCATAATCATAACCTCCAAATAATTTTAAAAATCATAAATCTATCGGATTGGGCTGTGAATAAAAGCCATAGACACGGTGTTGGCTTTTGAGGAGCGTAAATGACCCCGTTCCCAGAAATCACGCTTGCAAATCCTGCTTGAAAAACGCCCACTTGTCGGCCCGAGCGCTTTCAGACATATTATTATTATACCATTCCGTCACATTATTTTCAATATAATTATCTATAAATTTTTTTGTATAATTGCAGAATTATTTTTAGTTATTATGCACATATTATATCTATATTTCAGAAAAAAGGGATGGTCTGATATAATGAGTATTTCAAAATTTTCCCGAACAGATCTGGCAGTGGAGATGTTCGATCCCGACAGCGACAAGCTTCCCAAGGGTATAAAAAGGAAGCTAAGAAAAAGCACAGTTTGCGAGATAACCGAGATTATCGTTTCGGATGAAATGGCAGGTATTCGTATAGGCAAGCCTAAGGGGCGATATGTAACAATCGAAACTGATCGTCTTTCCGCACATCCCGAGGATTTTGCGGAGCAATCTTCCAATATTGCTGATGAGATCGCCGCTCTGATTCCCGACAAGGGGCATATTCTTGTTGCGGGGTTGGGAAATGAGAGCATAACTCCCGACGCATTGGGTCCGAAGGTGGCTCAGTGCATCATTGCTACACGCCATATTGCGGGGGATAATGTGGGTGGGGAGCTTGCCGAGCTTGATCTTAATATGGTATCCGTTCTTTCGACGGGGGTTATGGGACAGACTGGAATTGAGTCCTCTGAGCTTGTCAAGGCGGTTTGCGAAAGGATCAAGCCCACCTGTGTGATAGCTGTTGATGCCCTTGCGTGCAGCGATATTTCCCGTCTCGGAACCACAATTCAGCTTTCGGACAGCGGTATATCACCCGGATCGGGCGTCCAGAACCGCCGTAAGGAGCTTTCCCGTGAAACACTGGGAATACCTGTTATTGCGGTGGGTGTTCCGACTGTTGTGGATATGCACAGCATTGTCCACAGCATTACAGGCACCCCTCCCGACAAGCACCTCCCTAATATGATGGTAACTCCCAGGGATATTGACAAGATGATTGACAGAACAGCTCATCTGCTTGCTTTTTCGCTGAATCGAGCGGCTCAGCCGATGCTGTCCGATGAGGATATCCTGTCGCTGATGTAAAACATTCAAAATGTTCCACGTGGAACATTTTATAGAAATAGCCCGAAAAATGCTTTTCGGGCTTAAAAATATTATTCCATTGTGGTGATGGGTGCAGTTGTTTCGGTGGTTTGTGTAGCCGTTGTTTCCAATATGACAGATGCAGCTGTGGTCTCAATTGCTGGAGAGGTGATTATTTCGGATGATTCGGCGGTCGCAGCTGTGGTGGTTTCCGACGTTTCTTCGGCTGATGACGACGATTCGGATGAAATAGCAGTTTCCGGAACAGACTCCGAAGCGGTGAAATTCGTAAATTCTGCTGTCATTTTCGGTGAAGCGATTGCCATGGAGGTTATATATCCATTTTCATCAAAAACTGCGCTGAGACCGTCTGATCTATACACCCAGCCGCCGTCATCCCCCGGAACAAGCTCTCCGCCATTTTCAAATGCGGCAGCCATATTGTCAAATGAGTTAAAAAGTGCGTAAACAGGAGATTTCTGAGGGATATCCTCCGCAGATATATCGAGAGTAAGCTCGCCAAGTGAGGAAGAAATATCGCCATCCCGTGAGGATATTTTCATTCCCGAGACAGTCTCGGGAGATGTTAGCTCCAGCTCAAAAAAGCCCGTTCCAAGCCTTGACAGCTTTCCCGAAAAGGCAAATTCCGTCTCCTCGCCGCTCTCATCTCCCGGGGGAATGATCGCTGCCGAAACGTTGCAGTCGCAGGTAAAGCCTCCCGAAAGCTTTGGTTCGGGGGGCATGGAAATATCGGCGATACCGCAGGCAGATATTCCTGCGGCAATAAAAACGGGTGCAATAATTTTAAAAAGGCTGTGCTTCATAAATACATTCCTTTCAGCTTTTATAAAGGCTATTATTCGGAACGCATATTCTGATCAGGCTTATTTGCAGGCTTATCTGCCCAGGCGGCTGAAAACGTAGGGAAGCCTGTTAGCGGCATCGGTGGGGAGCATACCCGTCATTGACATTTCCTCAGCTTCAATATCAGCCGCAAGCCCGAAAATAAAGGCTCCCGCCGAGGCTGCTTTGAACAGCAGGCTGTTATCATCGAAGATATTGCGGCTGTTTGCGCAGACAAGACCCGAGATTATCCCTGTGAGAACATCGCCGCTGCCCCCTCGGGACAGTCCGCCGTTGCCTGTGAAGGAGGCTCGGACATTTCCATCGGGTGAGGTGATATAGGTGGGATATCCCTTTGCGCAGACAATTGCTCCCGTAAGCTCCGAAAGCCGCATTGCAGCTGCCTGCCTGTCCGCAGTCACCTGAGCTGTGGGGATGTTCAGAAGCCGCCCCAGTTCGGCGGGGTGGGGCGTGAGAATAGCCCTGCATTTTGCGTTCCTGATAATATCTATGCACC
The DNA here is from genome assembly GCA_022787085.1 of Oscillospiraceae bacterium. Classification (GTDB taxonomy): domain Bacteria; phylum Bacillota; class Clostridia; order Oscillospirales; family Ruminococcaceae; genus Huintestinicola. The sequence goes on from JALFVE010000022.1 coordinate 96,755, forward strand.
CCGCAAGGCAGTTTAGACCATCTGCGTCGATGATAACGGGAATATTTTTTTCGCCGCAAAGAAAGACAATTTCCCGAAGAATTGCCTTGCTGTCCTCCGAAACTCCCATTCCGCTTCCGATGGAGATACATGAGGAATTTTCAGCGGCAGATAACAAAAGAGGGATATTATCCTTTGAAATAGTTCCGCAGGCGGTGGGGGAAAGCTCCGTAAAGGTACATTCGTAAATGCCCGAGCCCACACGATCAATGACCCTCGGAACGCTTGCAAGGCGGACAAGTCCTGCGCCGCTTCTCAAAGCACCTGTAACATTCATAGCGGCAGCCCCGCTCATGCCGTCGCTTCCCGAAATTATGAGAAGCCTGCCGAAGCAGCCCTTGTGGCAGTTCTCGTTCCTTATGGGCACAGCCTCCGCCGCAAGGCAGATATCCATGAGAACAGGAACACCGTCAATTTCTTCAAAGCAGCTGTCATCAATGCCTATCTCGGCGGTGATGATCTTTCCGCAGTGACCTTTTGCGGGGGAATGGAGCATACCTGCCTTCACAGCCCCGAACGTAATGGTGGCATCAGCACAAAATGTTCCCTTGGAGCAATTTCCGCTTATGCTGTCAGCACCCGAGGGAATGTCAACGGCTATTTTAAAGGCATTTTTATCCGATAATTTCGTAAGCGCTGCGGCAATATTTTTGGGCAGTTCGCCATGAAATCCCGTGCCGAAAATGCAGTCGGCAATGATATCATAATCCGAATCGAGATCAGTTTCCGAAAGTGGGTGTATTGTAATGTCAGGAATTGCTTTTATTTTTGAAAATTCCTCCGCTGCAATGCCCTTTTCTGGCATATCTGCAGCCAGTGAAACTGTTACAGAAATGCCTTTTTCATTCAATAGCCTTGCAATAACAAAGCCATCGCCGCCGTTATTGCCCTTTCCGCACAGGATAAGAGCACGTTTTCCGTTTACAGAGAAAAAATTTCTGCAAATTTCCTCGGCGGCGGATTTGCCCGCATTTTCCATAAGTCCCAGATAGGAATTTCCCTTTGAAACGGCGTTTGCCTCCGCCATTTTCATCTGTTCGGGTGTCGCAATATGCATGACATAATTCTCCTTATAAAATTATTTAAGCTGAAAAAACGGCATTGTTCCACGTGGAACAATGCCGATATTTTAAATGGAAATGATTCCGAAGATCTTAGCGTCAAAGCTTTCAACGCTGACCGGATAGGAATAATAGAAGCCCTGACCCAGATCACAGTCAATGCCCTTGAGCAGCTCCGCCTGAACAGCGGTTTCGACGCCCTCGGCAACCACCTTCATATTCATCTCATGAGCCATAGCGATAAGGTGCTTGACAAGAGAATAGCTTCTCGGATAATCGGCAATTTTCTTGATAAGCTTCTGATCGAGCTTCAGAACGTCGTATTCAAGCTCGCTGAGCATATCAATAGAGGTGAATCCGCTGCCGAAATCGTCCATGGAAAGGACAAAACCGTAATTTCTGAGCTGTTCAAGAACACGGGAGACCTTTTTGTAGTCATTCATGATGACGGATTCGGTTGTTTCCAGCTCGATCATGCTGGGCCAGACATCGTATTTCTGCATCAGATTGAAAATGCTGTCCGCATAAGCAGGGTCGGAGATGTGCATCCTGGACTGATTCACCGCAATAGGAACGGGATTCACGCCCATATCCAGCCATCTTCTCATATGCTTGCAGACGGTTTCCAGAACGAACATATCAATATCAATAACATCGCCTGTCTGTTCGGCAAGCAGAATAAATTCATCGGGTGCAATTCGTCCGAGTTTGGGGTGATCCCAGCGGACGAGAGCCTCAGCGGAAACGCATTTCCCTGTTTTAAGGTCATATTTGGGCTGAATTTCAATAACAAGCTCGTTATTTTTAACAGCGCTGCCAAGCCCCAGCTCGATAAGCTTTTTGCGCTCGTCCATGGCACGGATCTGTTCGCTGTAAACTGCAAGCTGAGTGATAAAGCTATCATGATCCACGCTTTTTCTTGCCATTTCGGCATTATTAATGATCTCATTGATACCCAGAGACGAGGAAGTGCAGAGTCCGCAGGAAAAGCTTGCGCTGATGTGGCACTTGTCAGAGGCAAGAATAACACATATCTCGTCAAAAATCGACTTTAATCGCTCGGAAACGGCGTCAGCGTCACCCTGAAGCAGCACAATAAATTTGTGTATCTCATAGGGAGAAAAAAGCTCGTTGTCCCTGACGGCAGCCGTCATGGTATTGTTCACAGTATGCTTGATGAATTTTCCCTCAGAGGGACCGTAGATCTCGCAGAGATGGGCAAATTTATTTACAGAAAAGACCGCAATTGTAAAACCGCCATTTTCCACAATGCCTGAGGCGTCGTCCAGAAAACGGCAGTACGATGAAACGGCTGCGGCATTATCATTATCTGCAGGGGAGAAAGTCATAAAATCACTTGTACTGCACATGTTGATCCTCCTAAGGCATTAGGGAAAATTGTTTACTTACATACAAAAATTGCAATAATTTGACTAATTTTATTATAGCACCTTTTTTCGCTTTAGTCAATACAAGAATGGGGACGGCATACTTTTGATTAGTAAACATATTATGAATAAAATTAAATGATAATATTATTCAAATAACATAAAAAACAGGTCTGCACAAATAATGCAGACCTGTGAAAAGCCATTTTTATAAAACTCAGTTGATAACAGTCTTTTCGGTTTCCTTATCAAAGATGTGGATCTTGTTGGGATCGATAGCAACTTTGATAGTGTCCTGAGGACGAGCGGTAGATCTGGGATCAACACGAGCAGTAAGGGAAATACCCTCGCAGTTAAGGTAAAGGTAAGTCTCAGCACCCATCATTTCGGTGATCTCAACGTCAGCCTCAATGATACCTGTCTTAGCAGCGGAGAGGAACATTTCCTCATCGTGGATGTTCTCGGGACGGATACCCATAACGATCTCCTTGTCAACAAGCTCAGAAAGAGCAAGATCGTCGATCTTGGACTCGGGGATCTCAACATAATACTTCTTGCCGCGGGTAGTCTTGGTGTCCTCGGAGCCGAACTCAACAGTGTACTTGCCCTCGATCTTTCTGAGGTAAGCGTCGATGAAGTTCATCTGAGGAGAGCCCATGAAGCCTGCAACGAACTGGTTAACAGGGTTGGTGTAAAGATTCTGAGGAGAATCAACCTGCTGAACGAAACCATCCTTCATAACTACGATACGGTCACCCATTGTCATAGCCTCTGTCTGGTCATGTGTTACGTAGATAAATGTAGTACCGAGCTTCTGGTGGAGCTTGGAGATCTCAGTTCTCATCTGAGCTCTGAGCTTAGCATCCAGGTTGGAAAGAGGCTCGTCGAGTAAGAATACCTGAGGCTCACGAACGATAGCACGGCCGAGAGCAACACGCTGTCTCTGACCACCGGAAAGAGCCTTGGGCTTTCTGCTGAGAAGGTGAGAGATGTCAAGGATTCTTGCAGCTTCCTCAACCTTACGAGCGATCTCGTCCTTGGGAACCTTTCTGAGCTTCAGACCGAAAGCCATGTTCTCAAAAACGGTCATATGAGGATACAGAGCGTAGTTCTGGAAAACCATTGCGATATCTCTATCCTTAGGAGCAACGTCGTTTACGAGACGATCGCCGATATAAAGCTCGCCTTCGGAGATTTCCTCAAGACCTGCGATCATACGAAGGGTAGTGGATTTTCCGCAGCCCGAAGGACCAACGAGGATGATGAACTCTTTGTCCTTGATCTCAAGGTTAACGTCTGATACGGCAACAACGCCACCGGGATATTTCTTATAGATGCCTCTGAGTGATAAGCTTGCCATTTAATGGACCTCCCTATTCAAAATGCTGCCGACCATAAAACAATACAATATCGGCTATACCTATATAATACCAAATATCTAACATAAATTTCAAGTCTCTTATTACCCAAAGTTATAAAAATTTATTTATTAAGTTTGACGAAAATAAATGGGGTTAAAAATTTCGGGGGGAATTTTGTTTCTGTTTTGCATAAATCTGAGCGACTTCTTTGTGCATAATTTCTCTGCACCTTCCAAGGGGCAGATCAGGGTCAAGAGGGAGTCCTCCGATTCGTATCCGACGAAGAAATGTGACCCTGTTGCCCGCTGCCTCCATCATCCGCTTCACCTGATGATATTTTCCCTCGCAGATGATAAGCCGCACTTTGTGCCTGTCCTCTGTGAAAATTATCTCGGCGGGCAGACATTTTTCGCCCCTGTCAATGGTCATTCCCGAGGCGAAAAGCTCCTTGTAGCCGTCCTCGGAGGGCTTTTCCAGAGTGACCTCATATTCCTTCTCCACATGGCTGCGGGGGGAGAGCATCCTGTGAGCGAGAGCGCCGTCATCCGTGATGAAAACAAAGCCCTCGGTGTCCTTGTCCAGTCTTCCTGCGGGAAAAAGCCCTTTTCTGCGCAGCTCGGGGGGAATAAGCTCCAGCACGGTGGGGCTTAGCTCATCCTTAACGGCGCAGACCGTTCCAGCAGGCTTGTTAAGCATAATATACAAATGTTCCCGATAATTTATGTACTTTCCGCCGATAATTATCTCGTCCTTTTCGGGGTCGATGTGAACATCTCCCGACATAACAGGGGAGCCGTTCACGATTATCTGCCTTTTTTTTATCATTGCCTTGGCGTCTGCACGGGAAATTCCCGTCTGCTCCGCCGCAAATTTATCTATCCGCATTGAAAATTTATCCTTTCGACTGTTTATTATATGAAGTTTTTGAAAAATATCCGCAATTCGGGAAAATGACTTCCGAAGGCTGTCCGATTATTTTATCACTCGGTTTTATATTGATAAATTTATCATACCAAAGAACTTCCCAAAAGTCAACCGATAAAATGATGTAATAATATTATGTTATGATGGTCGGTTGATTTTTACTTTCCGATATGGTATAATGTATTAATCTTTATATTAGGTGCATCAGCCTGATAAATCGGAATATGTTTGTCGGAATTGTATGTTTTGCTTTGAACGGTTTTGAACTGATACAAACCCTATCGGCGCGGTGACAAAACTAACAAATCCGCACAAACTAACAACGCGACCTCGCCGCGGGTCGTCACCCGCCGTCATCCGCCAAAAAAAAGCAGAAAAAGACAGGAAAATAATTCTTTTATATGATATTATAATAACAGGAGGCGAGGAAATGGACTGGACAGAAAGTCTCAGACGGGCAATTGATTTCATGGAGAAGCATCTTACGGAGGATATCACTCCCGAGGACGTGTCAAAAGAGGTTTGCATATCGCTTTTTTATCTTGAGCGGGGCTTCAAGGTAATGACGGGTTATTCGCTGGGGGAATATATCCGCTGCCGCAGACTGTATCTTTCGGCGCTGGATATTCTGAGCGGCAGGGGAGAAAAGGTCATCGACACCGCTCTGAAATACGGCTATGACACACCCGAAAGCTTCACAAAGGCATTTTCCAGATTTCACGGAGTCACCCCGTCGGCACTTAAAAAGGATCCCTATCTGCTGAGAACATTTCTGCCCCTGAAAATCAATATAGTGATTCAAGGAGGAAACAGCATGGATTTTATTGTTGAAAAAATGAGCGGCTTCAAGGTGATCGGATATGAAAAGGAGTTCTCGGCGGATAATTCCTATATTGAGATACCGAAATTCTGGAGCAGTATCTGCGCCGAAAAGCTAAGTCCACTCTTTAACAAAGCCCCCGAAACTGCCGAGGAAAAAGCAATTGCCGAAAACTGCATCGGCGAGTTTGGCGTGTGCATAGACGATATCGGCGGCGGAGCATTCAGATATCTTGTGGCAGGTACATACAAGGGCGGAGATGTACCCGATGGAATGACGGTTTATGAGTTTCCCGAGCTTGAATGGGCGAAATTCAGATGCACAGGACCCATGCCCGGAGCATTGCAGGCGGTTAATACAAAGATATTCCGTGAATGGCTGCCCGGAAATCCCGATTTTGAGATCGCCATGGGAGCAAATATCGAGTGGTATTCCAAGGGGGACAGCTCATCTCCCGATTATGAGAGCGCCATCTGGATACCTGTCAGAAGAAAATAATATTGTTTGCTGTTAATAATACTAATCTTTAACCAACCTATAGACAAATCCTCGGCTGAAATAATCACATTCGTCGTCAAGCTCCCTTGCAAGGCGGCAAGCCTTGCTGCGGTCGCTTTCCTAGACTGTGATTATTTCA
>JALFVE010000025.1 GCA_022787085.1 Oscillospiraceae bacterium
TACAACGGAAGCTTCGATACTTCTGTCTGTGATAGCTATGAACATTGACCGCCTGGCGGCAATGTTTATGCGCCTGATTTGGATTTTGAGGTTATGTATCCCGGACTTGCGATTATGGGGTTATTGAGGAGAGACTAATTACATAAGGAGCAAGTTATGACTCAGAAACAAATTCTAATAATTGACGATGACGAGGACCTGTCCTTAATTATTTCAGATATGCTTGAAAGCTACGGTTTTGGCGTGACCTGCGCACATAACAGCGAAATAGCCTTTGAGCTGTTATCTGAAAACACCTATCAGCTTATTCTGCTTGACATAAATCTTCCCGACGCAACGGGCTTTGAGATATGCAAAGAGCTGCGGAGAGTATCCACCGTTCCTGTGATTTTTGCCAGCGCAAGGACAAGCGAGACAGACCGGATCACGGGCTTTGACATCGGCGGCGACGATTTCCTGCCGAAGCCCTATTCCATGAAGGAGCTGCTTTCCAGAGTGAATGCTCTTTTACGCCGCACCTACGGCTTTTCGAGGGAAGAAAATATTGTGACGTTCGGGAATGTTTCTGTTAATTTCAATTCCCGTTCGGTTACGAAAAACGGCGAAAGCATTTCCCTTTCTCTTCGTGAATTTGACCTGCTTGCATATCTCTGCGGGCATCTTAATACGGCGGTTTCAAAGGACAGGCTGCTGTCGGAGGTATGGGGGGCTTTTTCGGCGGTGGAGCCGTCCACCCTGACGGTGCATATCCGCTGGCTCAGGGAAAAATTAGAGGAGGACCCTGCCGATCCGAAATTTATCAAAACCGTTTACAAGGTGGGATATATGCTGGAGGTGAAGGAATGAAGGGCAGGCTGATATCCGTTACGGCGCTGTTTTCTGCGCTGATAATTATTGCCGCTGTGATATTATTTTTATCGGCAGGACAGATGGAGCTTCAGGACGTAAGATCGGAGCAGCTTGTTTATATAAATGAAATTGAACAGCTTGCAGGTCTGGGCGAATATGAAAAATTAACCGAAAAAACCGCAGAGCTTTCGGAATATACCCGTTCTGCGCAGGTTTGCTCGGATCCGGGCGTCGGCATTTTTATTATGTGCGGAATTTGCATTGCTTTTTGTGGGGTGATATTCTCATATGTTTATTTTGCAATTCTCCGTCCCTTTGACAAGCTGAAAAAATTTGCGGAAAATATATCCCGAGGGGATTTCGATATTCCTCTTGATTTTGAGCGCTCCAATTATTTCGGGGAATTTACATGGGCGTTTGACAGTATGCGCAGAGAGGTCACTAAGGCACGTTCCTGCGAGCGTGAGGCTATTGAAAACAATAAAACGGTCATTGCCACACTGTCACATGACATTAAAACGCCTATCGCCTCTATCCGAGCCTATGCGGAGGGGTTGGAGGCAAATCTGGACGGCACTCCCGAAAAACGCAGGAAATATCTTGGCGTTATTATGAAAAAATGCGATGAAGTCTCACGGCTGACAAACGATCTTTTTCTGCACTCCCTTTCCGATCTGGATAAGCTGAAAATTACTCCCGAGAAATTCGAGCTTTGCGGATTTATACAAAATGCGGTTTTGGAAATTGCGGCGGAGCATAAGGATGTTCGGTTTATAAAGCCCGATTTTTCCGCAGTGGTTTCTGCGGATAAAAACAGGCTCATGCAGATCGCCGAGAATCTTATTGCCAATTCGAGAAAATATGCTAAAACAGATATTGACGTTTTCATCACCCTGTGCGACGGCAATGCGGAGCTGCATTTCCGTGATTTCGGAAAGGGTATTCCCGACGAGGATATGCCCTTTATTTATCAGAAATTCTATCGGGGAAAAAACTGCGGAAATGAACAGGGCTCGGGGCTGGGACTTTTCATTGTCAAATATATTGCGGAGCAGATGGACGGCAGGGTTATTCTTCATAATCATTCGGAGGGGCTTGAAGCGATCATTATTCTGCCTTTAATTACTTCTTAATAACTTTTGCAGTAAAATGGTATTATCACCAATGGAAAGGAATCGGCATATGAAAAAAACGATCTTATCTGCAAAAGGACTTTGCAAAAGCTTTGCCCATAACGGAGGGCAGCTGCATATTTTATCCCATGTGGAGCTTGAGCTTTTTGAGGGGGATTTTACGGTAATCATGGGCGCATCGGGCTCGGGCAAGTCTACGCTTTTATATGCGCTGAGCGGCATGGACAGAGCCACTGCGGGACAGGTCATGTACGGCGGCAGGGATATTGTAAAGCTGAATGAAAAGGAGCTGGCGGCGCTTCGTCACAGTGATTTTGGCTTTATTTTTCAGCAGATGCATCTGGTCAGCAATCTGTCCCTTTTTGAAAATGTAGCTGTGCCGGGATTTTTAAACAAGGACAGATCTGCCGCACAGGTGAAGGAGCGGACGGAGATGCTCCTTGAACAGATGGGCATTTCGCATATCAGATCTCATCTGCCCTCGCAGGTCTCGGGCGGCGAGCAGCAGCGCTGCGCAATTGCAAGGGCTGTGATAAACGAGCCGAAGCTTCTTTTTGCGGACGAGCCCACAGGCGCTCTTAACCGAAAAAATACCACCGAGGTCCTGAATCTTCTCACCGAATTAAATAGGTCGGGTCAGAGCATTTTAATGGTCACTCATGATATGAGAGCCGCTCTCAGGGCTTCTCGGATACTGTATATAGCGGACGGAAATATAATCGGTGAGCTTGCTCTGCCGCCATATTCTTCCGAAGAGGAAAAAAGCAGGGAAACGCAGGTCAGCGCATGGCTTAATTCCATGGAATGGTGAGGTGAGAATATGGAGATCCTGACTTTGCTTTATGCAAATATCCGACACAAAAAGGGCGCATTTTTAAGCGTTATCCTGCTGATGATAATAATTACGCTGTCCTTTTCCGTAACGGTCAGCAACAATGACAATGTATCGGATGGTATCATACGGGCTTATACGGCTGCCGATACGGGGGATTTTGCGGCGTTTATATCAGAGAGTGAGCTTGATGATGAAATGCTCAATTCGCTTTCGGAAAATGATAATACCGAGCGTATCCGTGACAAAAGGGCAATGGCGATGCTGTCCTACAAAATAGGTGAGCGTGAGGGACGCGCTCCATATTTTTTATTGAAATGGGAAAGATCTCTGCCCGTTTTTGATGAAAAGTTAAGAGATTTTATTTCTTCTCCCGAAGATTTAGCCGAGGGGGAAATTTACGTTCCTGCGGCAATGAAAACCGTTTACGGCTGCCATATCGGTTCGGAAATATCCGTAAACACAAGGCTCGGTGAGGAACAGTTTACGATAAAGGGCTTTGTGGAGGATCCGTTTTTAGGCTCCATGTCTATAGGGATAAAGCAGCTTTTTATTTCCGAAAAGGATTTTGAAAGGCTTTATTCCGAAAATACCGACGGGGAAAATGCCGCTTTCAGCCTGCTTTTTCCATGCAGGATAATCCATATTTTCAAATCGGACAACAGTGGACTTTCCGTTACCGAATTTAAAAAAGAGCTTAACAGAGATTGTCAGATAGTTGACAGATCTCTCTTTACTCAGTCAAGGGAGAGCAGCGACGAGATCACAACTATTTTTACCGATACGGGCACAAAAATGCTGTATGTTTATGTGACGCTGCTGGTAATTATCGTTATGATAGCCATAAATCACAGCATCGTTACAACCATTGAGACGGAATATGTGAGCCTTGGGATTTTAAAGGCACAGGGCTTTACCGAGAATAAGATCAGGCTAATTTACATTTTGCAGTATTTCTGCGCATTGGCTGCGGGTGCAGTCCTTGGGACAGCGGCTTCATTTCCGCTTACAAAAGCCCTTGGAAAGCTTTTTCAGCCCATAACGGGAATCATGGTCTCCGATGATATTTCCGTGGGAAAATGCCTGCTGGTTTCGCTGGGTATAATTCTGATATGCACGGTTTACATTATTATCGCTTCAAAAAAGATCGGCAGGATATCTCCTGTAAGGGCGATATCGGGAGGGGCGGAGGAAATATATTTTGACAGCCCTTTAAGTATCCCTGTTGAAAAAAAGCCCCTGTCCTTTTTCATTGCTCTCAGGCAGATAACCTCTCACCCGAAGGCTTATATCGGTACTGCGCTTATTGCTGCGCTGCTGATATTTTTTATGATAACTGTATCTATGCTTGCGGGGGGAATGTCCGCAAACAGCATGATCGAAGCATTCGGCGCTCTGAACGGTCAGGCGCAGGCAAAGCCGAATAATAATTTTTGTCTTTCGGATATTTCCAAAACCGAAAGCAGCATCAGGGAAATTGATGAAAATTCTTCCGTTGTTTTTTCAAGCACTGCATACATGACCATTGACGAAACGGAAATATGCTGCACGGTTTTAAGCAGACCCGATATTTTCAAAAACGTTCTGAAGGGCAGAGCGCCCATGTACAGCAACGAAATCATGATAACTGAAAATGTTTCGGAGGAGCTGGGCAAGGGGATAGGCGACATGGTGACTGTAAGCTATGGCGGCGGAAGCGCAGATTATATGATAACAGGGCTTTATCAGTCGGTGCAGGATCTGGGAAGATGCTTTACCATGAGTTTTGATTCTGCGGCAGTGCTTTGCGATATCACTCCCGACATTATGCATATTACCCTTTCGGACGACAGCCTTGCATACGCAGCTGTAAATATGCTGAACGATGATTACGGGGAAATCCTCAGTGCGGAGATAACCGAGCAGGACGGCTATTCCGACAGCATGACGGGGCTTATCGACACGCTTATGGATGTTATCATGGGCGTAATTTATTCGGTATCTGCAATATTTGCCCTTGTGGCGGTTCACATGGTCTGCTCAAAGGCATTTCTGAGAGAAAGACGGGATTCCGGTATTTACAAGGCGCTGGGCTTTACTTCGGACAGGCTCAGACTTTGCTTTGCAGTGAGATTTCTCATTATTTCGGTGATCGGCGGCGCTGTGGGAGCGGTCCTTTCGGCACTGTTTTCGGGCAGGCTTCTGAGCCTTCTGCTTAAAAATATCGGCATATCATGCTTTGAATCGAAGATATCCTTTTTCACCGCGTCTGTTCCCGTTATAATTATCTGCTTGTGCTTTTTTGTGTTTGCATATTTTTCATCGGGTAAAATCAAAAGGGTAGAGATACGAGAGCTTGTATCCGAATAATTTTCATAACACTTCTTTCTGCATGTCATATAATATATAGAAATAAAATGCATTCCTGCGGCTTTTATCGCAGGGGGCAGAGTATTTCATATCCCATGCAGAAAGGAGTTTTTATTAAATTGACAAATTTGCCCGATTATCCGAAGCATTCGGTTGTCAGATGCTTTGATATAGAAGCCATATCTATTCCAATGGTTTATAATAAATACGGCGACCACGACCCCAACGGAATGTTATATGTGCTGAAAAAGGGACTCCGAACGGATCAGGCGAAAGGCACAGGAATATTTTGAAATGGATCCCCCTCAGCCCTACTAAGGAGGTTGAGCCTCTTGTTATCCGATCTTGGGGACCCCGGCGGCGAGGACGGCACCAATGTTCACGGGCTTTTCGGCGCAGTTATTGTCGAAAAGCCGCAGTCCCTTGACCCTCACACGGGACTGCCGAACGGCACCACTGCCATCAGCTGCCGCAGCGAGCCTATGAGAAACCGTCCTCCCTTGGAGGAAATGCACCATGTGGTCACGGGAGAGGATATTTCCATGAGTTCCTGGGTCTACGGGGATCCTGCGCCTCCGATTCTCCGTGCATATGCGGGCGACCCCGCAAAGATCAGGCTGATACACGGCGGTGTGAAGGAAACTCACGCTTTTCATCTGCACAATCATCAGTGGCGGCTTGAGCCTGACGACCCGAAATCGACCATCATTGATTCAATTTCAATCAGTCCTCAAGAATGTTTCACGCTGGATATCCTATACGGCGCAGGCAGTCTGACAAGGACAATAGGCGACGCTATTTTCCACTGTCATCTTTATCTGCATTTCCATGAGGGAATGTGGACCTTATGGCGCATTTTTGACAGGCTTGAGGACGGCTCGGGAAAATATCCCGACGGAACTCCCATAGACCGCCTGATGCCTCTGAAAGATCGCCCAATGCCTCCCGAAAAGGATAGACTCCACCCCGGATATCCAAATTTCATCAACGGAAGCTTCGGGGAATATCCTCTTCAGCCGCCCTTGGGGATACTTGATAAAAACGGCAGAAACAAGATATTCCCCACTCAAAAGGAGGCTGCAAATTTCGTTCCCGATTTTGCTCCCGGAGCTTTGTATTCGGAGACCTGTCCCTGCAGCTGTCCCAAGGATGTAAAGGTTTTTGAGCTTGCGGTGGTTCAGGCTGATATCGTTTATAACCGTTACGGATGGCATGACCCTCAGGGCAGATTTTTCGTTCTGAAGGAGGATATCGAACGGCACGGCACTCTTCAGAATTATCTCGACAAGGTCAACTGCGGTAAAATTCTCCCCGAGCCCCTTGTGCTACGAGCAAATGCAGGGGACTGCGTGGAGATAAGGCCCACAAATCTTCTTCCCGAATTTATTGATGAAAGCCCCTTCCGGATGAAAACTCTCACCGATATTGTCGGTTTCCATATTCATCTGGTGAAGTTTGATACCATCGTATCCGACGGCGCTGCCAACGGCTGGAACAACATTGCGCTAGCAAGAAAATACGAGACTCTGATCGAGCGCTTTTATGCCAATGAGGAGCTTAATACGGTCTTTTTCCACGACCATCTTTTTGCAAATTCCCATCAGCAGCATGGAATGTTCGGCGCATTGATAATTGAGCCTGCGGGTTCGGAATTTTTAAGCCCCAAAAACGGAAAGCCCCTTAAAAGCGGCGCAAATGCGGTTATCAGAAAGACAAACGGCGAAGCTTACCGTGAATTTGCATTGTTCGTTCACGATTTTGCACTGCTCTTCGATAAATACGGCAAGCCGCTGAATCCTCCCGAACACCCGGGCTCCGACGATGACCCCGGCGTTATGGGAATAAGCTACCGCTGCGAGCCTATGAGAGAGCGGCTTAAAATTAAGAACGACCCATTTCATATTTTCAGCTCACGCAGATACGGCGATCCTGCAACTCCCATTCTGGAGACGTATCCAGGCGAGCCTATGGTGATCCGTCTCCTTGACGGCGCCCATGAGGAGCAGCTCGCCTTCAACATTAACGGTATGTCATGGAAAAAAGAAATAACTGACCCTGTTTCTCCCACCGTGGCAGAGCAGACCGTCGGCATATCCGAAGCCTTCAACATTCGCATCGACGAGTATTACGGTGCGGGAGATTATCTGTATTATTTCGGCGGAATTGATGATGTCTGGCTCGGACTGTGGGGAATTATCAGGGCACACAAATGCCAAAGCCTCATGACCCCTTCTCAACGAGCATTTCCGTGCAGGGTGCGGTAAGCGTTGGCGACTCATATAATATCGAGCTTGAAAACGGAGCTTCCGAATATCCGGGAGATTATCTGTATCGCTCGGGCTCTCTGAAATGGGATGTTGAATCGGGTATGTGGGGGATTTTCCGAGTCCTGCGAAAAGGCGTAGGCTATTGCTGCTCCTGCGTTTGCAGAAGCATCGGCAGCTGGTGGGAAAGAAAATGGTATGATAGATCTTAATATTTTGCGATAAGTAAAAAAGACAGTCGGGCTGCAATTTTTGAACTGACCCCAAAAAGTTAGACAAAGTTTTAGAAGAAAAATTATACAAAGCGACCAGAAGCGATTGAAGTGCCCCCTGTCAAGTAGACATCTGAAAAAACAAAAGAATGTTTAGAATTAGTTCAAATCCACCCTGCTGCGCAGCAGGGTGGATTTTTTACGCCGCCGCTGCCGAGTGGAATTCCATAGGTGTCATACATTTCA
>JALFVE010000048.1 GCA_022787085.1 Oscillospiraceae bacterium
TTTCTACTACTTTGATTTTGAATTCCGGCGTGTACCTTTTATTTGGCTGTCCTTTAGGCATAAAAATGCCCCCTTTCGTTAGTTTCAATATCGGTATATTTTTATTATACCACATTGTCTAACAAAAGGGGAGCATTTCAACGGAGCGGCTTGGAAATTTATGCTGCTTAAAAAATTCGGGCGGCTCGTCCTCGTCCGAAAACGGTTTACGCAGATTTATGCTCCTTGATCTTTCTTGCGGGGAATGTAACCAGCTTTGAGATAAGATATCCCCAGTGCGCCATGACCTCCCATGCGCCGCAGATCTTGTCAACAAAGATGATAACAACAGTTTCCTTGTACTTTGGCAGGGCAATGTTCATAGGGAACATATGCTTCTTGATGATATCCGCCTCAACGGGAGTTATTTCAAAATACTTGTTCACATTGGCAAGAGCGGTGGAGGCATGAGTCCAGCCGTGCATCTTCTGACCCTTTTCCCTCACATAATCATGCCAGTCATAGAGGAAAAGATCGTGAAGAAGCCCTGCTCTGGCACCTGCTCTCTCATCAAGAGAAAGGAGCTTGCAGATAAGATAATTGTAATAGGATACATTCAGGCAATGCTGAAAACAGGTGGTGTGTCCATGGTGCATATACTGCTTCATCTGCATGACCACATCGCTGTCAAGCAGGTCGGAAACGAGATCGTAGTAGCCGCATTCGCTGTCGGGAACCGACAGGTCTATTTTTGAGCCGATAGCATTCAACATCAATAAAAACCTTCCTTTTAAAATTTATATATGATAAGCGAATAGCGTGTGCTTTGAAAGTACAGATTAATTATAACAGTACATGAGGGATTTTGCAATAGCTATTATGCACATTTTTAAAAAAAATAGTTGGATAAATTTCAAGATATTTTTGGAAACAGGACGGAATTTCCTGTTTTTGTCATCAAAATGGTTTCAAAACGGTCACAAGGATTACATTTCGGTTACAGCCTGTTTTGGAATTTCTTCACCACTTTTCACCACAAACAGGCGTTCCCGAAATATTATACACATAGCAAAAAATGCGTAAATTATACGTTTTGATATGATATATTCGTCAAAATGCTCAAATATGCAGGGTAAATTTCTTAATTTATTTGTCCTTTAAGTTGCCCCGAAAAGGTTGCAATTCGGTTACAAATAGTGTATAATTACCATAGTGGTGAATTGAGCCCATTTTGTGGTGAAAAGTGGTGATTTTCAACAGTCTGTTGAAAGACGTGTTGAATCCCCCGCCCGAAAATATAAACGAAAGGACTGATGACAATGCACGCTCCGCTTATGGGAACCTACAACCATACCATGGACGCCAAGGGCAGAATGGCATTCCCCGGCAAGCTCAGAGAGCAGCTCGGCGTGAATTTCGTCATCACCATCGGTCTTGAGGGCTGCCTTTACGTTTATTCCAGCGAGGAATGGGAGAAATTCACAGAGCAGCTAAGGACCCTTTCGGGCCCTGTGGCAAAGGCTGCCATCAGAAAATACGCAGCAAACGCCATCATCGCTGAGACCGACAAGCAGGGAAGGATACTTATCCCCCAGAATCTCAGAGATCATGCCGCTCTCGACCATGACATAACGGTCATCGGAAATCTGAACCGTGCCGAGATATGGGACACCGCCCGCTATGAGGAGAATAACGCCAAGTTCTCCGATGAAGAGCTTGCGGCGGCGATCGACTCCCTTGCATTCTGATTATAAAGGAAGCATTTGCAGAATATGGAATTTAATCATATACCCGTTATGCTGAACGAATGCCTTGAGGGTCTTGACATCAAGCCCGAGGGGATATACATCGACGGCACCTGCGGAGGAGCGGGACATTCCCGTGAGATCGCAAAGCGGCTTGATTCGGGGCTGCTCATAGGAATTGACCGTGACCCCGACGCCGTTATCACCGCCTCCGAGCGGCTCAGCGGAATGAACGCAAAGGTCGTGAGAGGGAATTACTCCGATATGAAGGCGGCTGCCGCAGAGCTTGGCATAGACAAGGCGGACGGCATACTTCTTGATCTGGGCGTTTCCTCCTATCAGCTGGATACCGCAGAGAGAGGCTTTTCCTATCACGCAGACGCTCCTCTCGATATGAGAATGTCAAAGGAGGGCGTTTCCGCAAGGGATATTGTGAATGAATATTCCAAAGAGCAGCTTGTGAAGATACTTTATGAGTACGGCGAGGAAAAATTTGCTCCCCGCATTGCCGATGCGATAATAAAGCGCAGGGAAGAAAAGCCCATAGAGACCACAGGCGAGCTTGCGGATATCGTAAGAGAGGGAGTTCCCGCTAAATTCAGACGGGAGAAAAATCCCTGTAAAAAAACCTTTCAGGCGATAAGGATCGCAGTCAACTGCGAATTTGAGCATCTGGACAATGCTCTTGACGAGGGCTTTGAAATATTAAAAACGGGCGGACGCTTCTGCGTTATCACCTTCCATTCCCTTGAGGACAGGATAGTGAAGCAGCGCTTCGCAGGATGGTGCAGGGGCTGCACCTGTCCCCCCGATTTCCCCGTATGTGTCTGCGGGAACAAGCCCAAGGCAAGGCTTGTGAGCAGAAAGCCCATTGAAGCCTCCGAGGAGGAGCTTGAAGCAAATCCCCGAAGCAGGAGCGCAAAGCTCAGGATAATCGAAAAGCTGTAATACGTTAAAAAGAAAGGCGGTCATAAAAATGGCAGACAGAAACTCAAATCTTGCTTATGACCTTTCAAGATATGAAAATTATGAGGAACGCTCAAACAGCAGGCAGGAGAAAATAAGCTCCCGAAGCGCAGCAAAGCCCAGACCCGTTGTTGCAACACCCTCTCTGGTGCTGCTCATAATCGCAGCGGGAGTGATGCTCACCTTCTGCGTTACCTCCAAGGCAAATATCGCAGCTATCCATGCGGCAGTTGTGGCTGAGGAGACAAATGTGAATGTTCTCAGGCAGGAGAACGTGAGCATGGCTACAAGGCTCGAGCAGAAAAGCTCTCAGAAGGTAGTTGAGGATTACGCCGAAAATGTTCTGGGTATGCAGAAGCTTGACAATGCCCAGGTGGAATACATAAGCCTCGAAAGCGGAAACAAGGTGGAAATACCTGAACAGAAAACAGAGATCCTTGAAAAGATCAAGAACACTTTTGACAACCTGGTGGAATACCTCAAGGGTTAAGGAAATATGATATAACAGCACTTTACGCATGACCGCTCAAACAACGGCTCATGCGTTCTTGCACTTATGGGAATCATGCCAAAAGGAGGAAACAGATTTGCCCTCAGATAAAAAACCATCCCACTATCAGCCCACCAGATCAATGAACAGGGGGCTTAATATCGTTACCGGATTGATACTTGCGGGAGCGGTAGTGATATTTATCAATATTTTCAACACCTCTGTCACCCAGCACGACCGCTTCGCCGCCATGGCAAATGACAATCAGTTCAAAAGCACCACGGTGGAGGCGCATCGGGGAAGCATATACGATTCGAGCGGAAAGATACTCGCCCAGTCAGCTACGGTTTATAATATCATCCTGAATCCCCTTGCCATAACGGGGCTGAACGAGGAAAAATACTCTCCCGAGGAGAAGGAGAAGATGATCGCTGACATTTCCACGATTCTCAGCGAGGAGCTGAATGTGGATTACAATGATATCGCAGAGGTGTTTACCGACCCCACGACCAAAGACAAGCAGTATAAAAAGGTTTCCTCAAAGGTGGAAAAGGCGGTTGTCACCAATATTTTTACCCGTGCGGAGGAAATGGGGCTCCCCACAAATCTTCTGAGCACCGAGGAGGACACGAAGCGGTATTATCCTCAGGGGGATATGGCTGCGGCTGTTATCGGTTTCACCAATTATGAGGGAGACGGTATTTACGGCGTTGAGGCTTATTATAATGATTACCTTGCAGGCGTTGACGGCAAGATAATCTCCGCCAATGACGCTCAGGGCAATGAAATGCCCTACAAGAATGACAAAATTTATGCCGCAAAGGACGGAAATTCCATTTATCTCACCATCGACTCCACTCTTCAGTATTACTGCGAGAGAGAGCTTGCCAAGTGCATTGAGCAGAATGATGTGGATAACCGTGCCTGCGCTATCATAATGAATGCGAAAACGGGCGAGATACTTGCCATGGCGACCTCCCCCGGCTTCGACCTTAACGATAAAGGAGAGATATACGCTCCCAAGGACAGAGCCGTTCTTGCCGCATTGAAGGAAGAGGGGGACGAGGAAGCATACAACGAAAAATATGCGGAGCTGAGAGAAAAGCAGTGGAAAAACAAGGCTATCACCGAGCTTTATGAGCCGGGCTCCGTATTCAAGGTAGTAACAGGCTCCTCCGCACTTGAGGAAAAGGTCATTGACCTTAACTCCACCTTCACCTGCAACGGCGTTATGAAGGTTGCTGACAGAGATATCCACTGCTGGACAAGAGGCGATCACGGAACTCAGGATTTCACCACCGCAATGACAAACTCCTGCAACCCCGCCTTTATCCAGATAGGACAAAGGCTCGGAATAGAAAATTTCTGCCGGTATTTCAGGGCATACGGCTTTACCGAGCCTACGGGAATAGATCTGCCAGGAGAATCCGCCGGTCTGTATGTTGCCGAAGAGGACATGGGCATAGTAGAGCTTGCCTCCTGCTCCTTCGGTCAGTCAAACACCGTTACACCCATTCAGATGATAACCGCCTATGCCGCAGTAGTAAACGGCGGATATCTTCTCCAGCCCCATGTGGTGAGCAAGATAGTTGACAGCAACGGAAATATTATCGAGACAAAGGAAAGAACAGTCCGCCGTCAGGTAATTTCCGAGGAGACCTCCGCTCAGATGAGACAGGTGCTCGAAAGCGTTGTAAACAACAACGGCGGCTCAAACGCATACATAAAGGGCTATAAGATCGGCGGCAAGTCGGGAACCTCTGAGAAGCAGAAGAAAAACAATGAGATCGGCTCTGCAAGCTTCTATGTAAGCTCATACTGCGGCTTTGCTCCCGCAGATGACCCCGAGATAATCATGCTCTGCATGGTAGATGAGCCTCAGGGCAGAGATCACAACGGTTCTCATGTATATTACGGAAGCCTTGTAGCCGCTCCCGTAATTTCGGCAGTGTTCAAGGACGCGCTTCCCTATCTGGGCTATTATCCCGAATATACCGAGGCAGAGCTTGCAGCACTTGACGTTACCGTTCCGAGCGTTGAGGGACAGTCGGTGGAGGCTGCAAAGACCACTCTCGAGAATCTGGAGCTTCGCTATTTTGTAGTGGGCGAGGGCGATACGGTAGTTGCACAGGTTCCCTCCCGCTCCTCTTCAATACCCAGAAACGGCAAGGTGGTGCTTTATACCGAGGAGAATTACGAAACCAAGTATGCCACCGTTCCGAATGTTCTGGGTCATACCGTTTCAGAGGTGAATGAACTGCTTACATCGGTCAATATTAACTTCAAAGCAGGCGACGGCGCCACCGAGCACGCAGGCGCTGTGGCATATCAGCAGAATTATCTTGAGGGTACGATCGTCCCCGTGGGAACGGTGGTAGAGGTATCCTTCCGAGTCAAGAACGAGGGATGATCCCATAAGAAGGAATGGTATTTTTATGAGCAGGAACAGCAAGCAGCTTTCAGAGCTTTTAAACGGTGCGGGACAGTCCGCCTCCTATAAATACAAGGGAAAGGACTGCCTTATCACAGGCATTACCGACGATACAAGAAGCGTGGGCGAGGGAAATATCTTCGTCTGCGTCAAGGGAAATAAATTCGACGGCCACACAGCGGCGGCGGATATGCTGTCAAAGGGCGCCGCAGCGGTAGTATCCGACAGGGATCTGGGACTCAAAGACAAGCAGATAATAGTTTCCGATACAAGGAAATTCTATGGCTTATTGGTTGCAGAGTGGTTCGATCATCCCGAAAGGGAGCTTATCCTTGTGGGAGTAACGGGAACCAACGGCAAAACTACTATGACCACCATGATACATCATATCATCACCTGCGCTGGAGGAAAGGCGGGGCTTATCGGCACTGCGGGAACTCTCTGCGGAAAAGAGCATCTTAAAAGAGATGATTCCACTCCCACCACACCCAAGGTTTTCGAGCTTTACGAGATATTCCGCACAATGGTGGATAAGGGCTGCAAATACTGCGTAATGGAGGTGTCCTCCTTCGCTCTGGAGCAGAACAGGATAGGTCCTGCCATCTTTTCCTGCGGAGTGTTCACCAATCTGACGGAAGATCATCTGGACTATCACGGCACCATGGAAAATTATTACAACGCCAAGAAAAAGCTGTTCACCGATCACTGCAAAATTGCCTTTATCAACACCGAGGACGAATACGGCACAAGGCTTTACAAGGAAACTCCCTGCTCAAAATATTCCTACGGCATAAAGGGAGGCACATCGGTTTACGCAAGCCATATCAAATTCAGCGGCGGCGCAGCGCATTTCTGGTTCTGCATACCCGGAAAAAGCTTTCCCTTCAGCCTTAAAATGATGGGCGGCTATAATGTGGCAAATGCAACTGCCGCAATTGCCGTTTGCTCAAAGCTCAATGTGCCCATCGGAAAAATAACCGAAGCTGTAAATTCCTTCGGCGGAGTCAGGGGAAGATGCGAAAATATCCCCACAGGCAGAGATTTCTACATTGTATGCGACTATGCCCATTCGCCCGACGCACTGGAAAATATGCTCCCCGCAATTAAGGAAAATACCGAGGGACGGCTTATCTGTCTTTTCGGCTGCGGAGGGGACAGGGACAGAACAAAGCGTCCTCTTATGGCAAAGGCAGCGGCGAAATTTTCCGATTATCTTATAATCACCTCGGATAATCCCCGAAATGAGGACCCCGACCTGATAATCGACGAGATAATTGCAGGTCTTGACGGCTCAAACACCCCTTATGAGCGGATAACCGACCGCCGCAGCGCAATATTCCATGCTGTAAAAATTGCCGAAAAGGGCGATGTTATCGTCCTTGCGGGAAAGGGTCATGAGGATTATCAGGTGCTGAAGGACAATGTCCATATCCATTTTGACGAGCGAGAGATATGCGCAGAGGCGCTTGCAAGCCTTGTTAAGCCGAAAATCGAGGAAAGCACATCTCTTTGCAGCGGAATGAGCATTGACGAGATATGCGCCGCTGTGGGCGGAAAGAAATATCACATTCCCTCAAGCTCAAGATTCATTAACGCCGAGCAGATAAGCAGCGACACAAGGACAATTATTCCGGGAAGCATATTTATCGCCTTCAAGGGCGACCGCTTTGACGGGCATAACTTCGTCCATGACGCAGTGGTAAAGGGTGCAACTGCTGCCATAACCGAATATCCCGTAGGCGATGAGCCTTGTATCGTGGTGGAAAGCACCCGCAAGGCATTGCTGCGGCTTGCCGCTCATTACAGAAGAAAATTTACTCCGAAGCTTGTGGGCGTAACGGGCAGTGTGGGCAAGACCACCACTAAGGAAATGATAGCCCTTGCCCTTTCATCAAAATACGAGACTCTCAAGACAGAGGGAAATCACAATAATGAGATAGGTATGCCCTTTACATTATTGCAGCTCTCACCCGCTCACAAGGCGGCTGTTATCGAGATGGGAATGTCCCATTTCGGTGAGATAGAAAGGCTTTCAAAGACCTGCCGCCCCACTATGGCAGTTATTACCAATATCGGCTGGTCCCATGCGGAGAATTTAGGCTCTCAGGAGGGGATACTCAAGGCAAAGCTTGAGATACTTTCGGGAGCGGAGGATGGCGCACCGCTTATTATCAACGGAGATGACAGGCTTTTATATCCTCTCACCGAAAAGATAACCGACAGAGAGGTAATATCCTGCGGTGTGAAGAACAAAAGCTGCACCTATACCGCCGAAAATATCGTTTCGGATACGGGCTCGGTACGCTTTGATATTATAAGGGACGGAGAAAAGCTTGACGAGATATGCCTTCCCTGCCCCGGCGTTCATCATGTCATAGATTCCCTTATGGCATATGCCGCAGCGGTAAAGGCAGGCTGCGACGGTCACGCCGTGTGCAAAAAGCTTGAGAGCTTCCGCCTGGAGGGGCTGAGGCAGCATATCGAGGAGCGGAAGGGTCAGACCCTTATAATCGACTGCTACAATGCCGCTCCCGATTCCATGATGGCAGCAATTGACGTTCTCTGCGATATAAAGCCCGCATCGGGCGGAAAAAGAGTGGCAGTTCTGGGCGATATGCTTGAGCTTGGGACCATGTCCCCCGAGCTTCACGAAAGGGTGGGCGAATACGCAGCGGAAAAGGGCGTTGATATGCTTGTCTGCTACGGAAATTATGCCGCATATATCGCAAAGCGTGCAGAGGCTCTTGGAATACCCTGCTGCTGCTCAAAGGATAAGGCAACTATCCTCAATTACCTTAATTTCAAGCTTGCGGAGGGAGACGCAGTTCTCTTCAAGGCAAGCCGAGGAGTTCACATGGAGGAGATCATTGAGGGATATTACGGTAAATGATTCTCCCTTTTGCGACATATTAAACTGATATAATGATTGATAGGAGACATATAAAATGCCATTCTGGATAAATATTCTTGCGGCAGCCATAGCCTTTGCCGCCGCCGCTCTTTCGGGACTTTACCTTATCCCGCTGCTCAAAAGGATCCACTTTGGTCAGACCATTTACGAAAAAGGACCCGCATGGCATAAGAGCAAAAACGGCACACCTATTATGGGCGGCTTTATGTTCATCTTCGGAACCATTCTCGCCTGTGCGGTCTGCTATCTGATATGGCGGCTCACAAGCAGTGACATTTCCCTTTCGAGCGATAACAGCGGACTTTACAAGCTTATCGCAGGACTTGTTTTCGCACTTTTAAACTGTGTCATCGGCTTTATAGACGACTATATCAAGGCTGTTAAGAAGCAGAATCTGGGACTCAAGGCAAGGCAGAAAATGATAATGCAGCTGGCATTGACAACAGCATTTCTGGCAGCGCTCTATCTTCTGGGAGATAGATCCACCGAGATAATCTTCCCCTTTGTGGGAGCGGTTGATTTCGGAATATTCTATTACCCCATAATGATTCTTTACCTTATCTTCCTCACTAATGCGGTAAACCTCACCGACGGCGTGGACGGCCTCTGCGGAACGTTAACGGCTGTGTTCGCAATATGCTGGCTTGCAATTTATTCCTCCATGGGAATGAACGAGTATTCCATATTCGCAGCCGCTCTTGCGGGAGGCTGCATGGGCTTTCTTGTGTGGAATCTCAATCCCGCAAAGGTATTTATGGGAGATACAGGCTCCATGTTTTTAGGCGGCTGCGTGTGCGCAATGGGCTTTATCACCCATCAGCACCTGCTGCTTGCGCTCATGGCAATTGTATATATATGCGAAGCCCTTTCGGTGGTATTACAGGTCATAAGCTTCAAGACCACAGGAAAGCGTATCTTCAAAATGTCCCCCATACATCATCACTTTGAAATGTGCGGCTTTTCCGAGTACAAGATAGTGATCACCTTTTCCGCAGTGGGACTTATCTGCGGAATACTGGGAAATGTGCTGTTTAATATCTATCTGAAATAAGATAATTAATATAAAGGACAAACGGAAAGGAGGATAAATATGCCTGCTGCAAAAAAAGGTCAGAAAAAGCCCCGCAAGGAAAAAAAGGTTTTTCTGCCAAATAACAAAGCTCTTTTCAAAGGGCTTATCCCCAAGGATCCGGGCTTTGCCGCCCATCTTAACAGAATACGCATAGGCGACATAGATATCCCCTTTTTCATTTTAGTGTTTGTGCTGCTGGTATTCGGAGTAATAATGATGTACTCCGCAAGCTATGCATGGGCAATAAAGGACAATGTTGCTCCCGACTATTACTTCAAGCACCAGCTCCAGATGGCAGGTATCGGACTTGTTATAATGGCGCTTGTGTCAAGCAAGCTGTTTGATTATCATATTCTCAAGAATCCCTATGTGAATCTCAGCTTTTTTTTCATCTGCACGGCGCTGATGCTGATGGTGCATCTTTCTGTATTCAAATTGTCCACCGCAGATGCAAACAGATGGATAGATCTGGGATTTTTCAGCTTCCAGCCCTCGGAGCTTATGAAGCTTGCGGTCATAATCCTGTTTTCGAGCATGATCTCCGCAAATCATCAGAAAATGACCACCTTCAAATACGGAATACTTCCATATTTGTTTGTGCTTGGCTTTGTCTGCATTCTCACGCTTCTTCAGAGGCATCTTTCGGGAACCATAATCATCTGTGCTATCGGCGTGGCAATGCTTCTGGTGGGCGGCTGCAATCCCAAGCATTTTGCGCTGCTGGTGCTTGCGGCATTGATCGCTGTCCCTCTGGGAATATTTATTCTTTACCAGACGGATAAATTCGACTATATCAATGAGAGACTCATAAGCTGGTGGTACACCTTCGAGCCCGAAAACAAGCAGATAGCATGGCAGACGAGAAATTCCCTCATTGCCATAGGCTCGGGAAATATCTTCGGTCTGGGGCTTGGAAATTCCAGACAGAAATTCCTCTATCTTCCCGAATCGAAAAACGACTTTGTTTTTGCAATTGTCTGCGAGGAGCTTGGCTTTCTGGGAGCGTCGGTGGTAATACTGCTGTTTCTCATGCTGGTATTCAGAGGCTTTTCAATTGCAAGAAATGCCCCCGATAAATTCGGTATGCTCCTTGCCGCAGGACTGTCCATTCAGGTGGGGCTCCAGGCAATGCTCAATATCGCCGTTGTTACCAATACCATTCCAAACACGGGAATATCGCTGCCATTTTTCAGCTACGGCGGTTCGGCGCTTATCGTTCAGCTTGCCCAGATGGGGCTTATCCTGAATATCTCAAGGCAATCCATCCCCTCAAGGGAGGAGCCTGATTCGGATGATGCCGCTTCGGAGCTGGAAAAGCAGCAGATAAAAGAGGCAAAGCGTCAGCTTGGCGCCGCCGCAAAGGTTCGCCGCATAAACAAAGAGCATAGAGAGCATTAAAAAATCTTGCCTCTGAAAAATCTTGAATCCTAACAGGGAAGGACTGTGTTAAATATATGAAGGTCTTGCTTGCAGGCGGAGGAACGGCAGGTCATATAAACCCCGCCCTCGCCATTATATCCATAATCAAGGATCACTGCCCCGATGCGGAATTTCTCTATGCGGGAACCCCCAACGGGATGGAATCAAAGCTTGTTCCAATGGAGAATATCCCCTTTGCGCCCATTAAGGTCAGCGGCTTTCAGAGAAAGCTCACTCCCAAAAATATCGTGCGCAATGTGAAGGCGGCGGCATATCTCACCACCGCAGGACATACCGCAAAAAAGATAATTAAGGACTTTTCCCCCGATATTGTTATCGGCACAGGGGGATATGTTAGCGGACCTATCGTCCTCGAAGCCGCAAGAATGGGGATACCTACAGCCATTCATGAGCAGAACGCCTACCCCGGAGTTACCACAAGGATCCTGTCCAAAAAGGTGAACAGGGTAATGCTCACCATGGAGGAGGCTGCGGAGTATTTCGACAAAAGCGTTAAATATGTTAAAACAGGTCTTCCCGTCAGAAAGGGCTTCAATAATGCCCTGAGCAGAGCGGAAGCAAAAAAGCAGCTGGGTCTTGACGAAAACAGCGTCTGCATATTCTCATGGGGCGGAAGCCTCGGCGCAGGTGCCATAAACGATTCCGCCATCGCCCTTATGAAATGGGAAAAGGAGTCGGGTGCGAAGATAACCCATATCCACAGCTATGGAAAAATGGGACATGACACCTTTGAAAAAAGGCTTGCGGAGCTTGGTATTTTCCCCGACACCGACCCTGCCCTTATCGTCAGGGAATATATACATAATATGGATGTCTGCACCGCCGCAGCCGACCTTATCATCTGCCGCAGCGGAGCCTCCGCAATAAGCGAGCTTGAGGCAATGGGAAGGGCTTCTGTGCTTATCCCCTCGCCTGTGGTTGCGGGAAATCATCAGTATCATAACGCAATGGTTCTGGGAAAGGCGGGAGCTGCCGTCGTTATCGAGCAGAAGGACCTTACGGACGAGCTTATCATCGAAAAGGTGCGTGAGCTTACATCCGATACGAAAAAGCTCTGCGACCTTTCACGAAAGGCGCATGAGCAGTGCATCACCGACACTCCCGACAGGATCTGGAGCGTAATTTCCGAAATAACGGGATAATCACCAACTGTGCATATCCGCATATTATAGCTTTATAAAGCTGTAAAGGAGCGTCGGATATGCAGAAGCTGATAATAGAGGGAGGAGCGCCTCTTTTCGGGGAGATATGCGTCCAGGGGTCGAAAAATGCAGTGCTGCCCGTACTTGCCGCCTGCGTGCTCTGTAAGGGACGGGTTTTTCTGAAAAACTGCCCCTGCATTTCCGACAGATATGCGGCGGCAAGGATACTCTCGGCTCTGGGTGCAAAAACCGATTCGGAGCAGGGTGTGATGTCCGCCGACTGTGAAAATATCACCTCCTCCGAGATAGGCATGGAGCTTATGAAATCCATGCGTTCCTCCATAATATTCATGGGCGCGCTTCTGGGCAGAATGGGAGAATGTACCATATGCTACCCGGGGGGCTGCAATTTAGGACCCAGACCCATTGATATGCACATTGCCGCCATGAGGAAAATGGGAGCGGTGATCTCGGATGACCATGGCTATATAAGCTGCAAGGCTCCCGAGGGACTTAAAGGCTGCACACATTCGCTGTCCTTTCCCTCTGTCGGAGCAACTGAGAATATAATGCTGGCGGCAGTCTGCGCAGAGGGCGAAACGGTCATTTCCAATGCCGCAAGAGAGCCTGAGATATGCTGTCTCGGGGATTTCCTGAGAGCCTGCGGAGCAAGGATAAGCGGCGACGGAGGCGGAAGGATTGTTATCGAGGGCGTGAGCAGTCTTACACCTCCCCCCGAGCCATTTGAGATAATTCCCGACAGGATCGCTGCTGCCACCTATCTTTCCTGCACTGCCTGTGCAGGAGGCGAGCTGCTTATAAGGAACTGCACTCCCGTTCATCTTGAAGCGGTGATACCTGTTTTCGAGCAGATGGGATGCAGCATAAGAGTTTTCGGCAGCAATATCTACATATACCGAAAGGGCGGGCTGAGGGCGGCAGATACCATTCGTACAATGGTATATCCGGGCTTCCCCACAGATGTTCAGGCAATAGTGATGGCACCTCTCTGCACAGCAGAAGGCACCACCGTTTTTGTGGAAAATATCTTTGAAAACCGCTATCGCCATGCGGACGCACTTTGCAGAATGGGTGCGGATATCCGTGCCGAGGGAAAGGTGGCAGTGGTAACGGGAGTCAGAAGGCTTTACGGCACAGTTACCGAAGCCCCCGACCTGAGAGGCGGCGCTGCGATCGTGTGTGCGGCGCTGGGAGCCGAGGGAGCTACAGAAATATCGGGCGTGGGCTTCATTGACAGGGGCTATGAGAATATTGAGGGCGTACTTTCCGCCGCAGGTGCAAAAATATCCCGCATTACAGAGGAAAAAGCAGCAAATCACCGAAAGGAAGTTTAAAACTTGAGCTATACCCGCAGGAAGAAAAAAAATAACAGCGCAATGGGCTTTGTGGTGTTCATATTTGCAGCGGCGATATTCCTGCTGCTGTCAACAACGGTGTTTTTCAATGTTGAGCATATCAGCGTGGAGGGCGCTTCAAACTATACCGCCGATGAAATAATCGAAGCAAGCGGCATAAAGGCGGGAGATAATCTTGTCCGCACCTCCACCGAGAAATGCGGTGAGCAGATAGAGAGCCGCCTTGTTTACATAGAAAACGCAAAGGTAACAAGGTCATTTCCCAATACCATGGTAATAAATGTGGAAGCAAGCGTTCCCGCCGCAAATTTCATTACCGACAGCTACACCCTGCTTGTGAGCAGCAAGGGAAAGGTCCTTGACAAGATACAGGAGCAGAAGGCGGGGCTTTTGAATTTCGTGGGAACAGACCCCAGCCCTGAGCTGATACCCGGAGCGATGTTTCAGTCCGAAGACGAGCATAAGGACGCCGCCGTTAAAAAGCTGATGGAATATTTCAGTGAAAACGACTCGGAGCATATCACACTTGTGGACGTTACCGACCGTTCCGAGCTGAGCTACACCTATGATAATCGGATAACCGTCCGTCTCGGCTCCATAAATGACATTGACTACAAGATAAACTTCTCCGAGGAGATCATCAGAACGAAGATAGGCGAAAAGACAGAGGGTATCCTCACCATTCTTTCCGATTCCACAGGAGCCTCCTTCCTTGACAAGGAGAGCCTTGAAAATAATGCACGCATATTCAATGAAAATATGGCAGAGCGTGCCGCCGCCGAAAGCGGAACCGAGGAAGTGGAGACGGAAGCTTCCGAAGAAACTACCGCTTCCGCCGCTTCAATGGAATGATCTTCCCGTTAAATTGTGAAATGTGAACAAAAACAGGCTCGTTACATCATTTTTTTAAGCAAGAACGATTTTTTTGATAAAATCACTTGAAATGCATTTACTTTTGTGATATAATTTAAATTGTATAATAGTTTGAATAATCTGCATTTATATATAAAACAGGAGGAAGAAAAATGGCGATCATGGTTGATACCGAAAAAAATACCTACGATGAGATAATTAAGGTTGTCGGCGTAGGCGGCGGCGGCGGAAATGCCGTTAACCGCATGGTTGACGAAGGAATACAGGGAGTTGAGTACATTACCGTCAATACAGACGCAAGAGCGCTCAATTCATCAAAGGCAGAAACAAAGGTCCAGATCGGCGTTAAGCTCACAAACGGCAAGGGCGCAGGTGCCAAGCCCGAGGTGGGTGCAAGCAGCGCCGAGGAGAACAGGGACGAGATCAAGGCTGCTTTAAACGGCTCTGATATGGTATTTATCGCCGCAGGAATGGGCGGCGGCACAGGCACAGGCGCAGCTCCCATCGTGGCAGAGATCGCACAGGAGCTTGGTATCCTCACAGTTGCCGTTGTAACAAAGCCCTTTGAATTTGAGCAGAAGGCAAAGATGCGTCAGGCTGAGGCAGGCATTGCCGAGCTTAAAAAGCACGTTGACTCACTTATCGTTATCCCCAACGAGCGCCTGCTCCAGAGCTCAGAGAAGGAGCTTACCATGAAGGAATCCTTCGCTCTTGCGGACAATATCCTCAAGGTAGGCGTAAAGTCCATTGCAGAGCTTATCACAGTTGAGGGCGATATCAACCTTGACTTTGCCGATGTAAAGACCACCATGAAGGACGCAGGCTATGCTCACATGGCTATCGGTCACGGCTCGGGCAAGGATAAGGCTGCCGAGGCTGCAAAGCAGGTCATTTCCAGTCCTCTGCTTGAGACCTCCATTTCGGGCGCAACCAGACTTCTCGTTAATATCGTAATGAGCGAGGACGCTCTTGCCAGCGATATCAACACCGCCACAAGGCTTATTTCCGAGGCTGCCGACCCCGATGTAAACATGATCTTCGGTACCTCCTTTGATGAGAATCTGAAGGACGAGATCAATATCACCGTTATCGCCTCCGCATTCAATGATGATGTTACTCTGAACGCTCCTGCTCCCGAGGCACCCGTATCCAATGTGGAAAAGGTTCCCTCCGCATCTGCGGCTCCCGCAGCGAAGAAGAACGCAATCGACGAGGATTACAGCGAATTTTTCAACATGATAAACAAGAGATAAGATATATTTTCTGAATTTTTAAAGGCTGTCACTTTATCCGGTGGCAGCCTTTTTTGTAACAAAATTTTTCTCCCGGGAATAAAATATAAATATTGTTATTTTCGGGAGGATACTTATGGGTATAAATGATTACATCATCGAGTCGCTGGAGCTGCACCTGTTTTTCGGTAGGACAATGAAGGAACATTCACTGTTCCTCGAGGCAGGCTATACTCCCGCAGGCGCAGACTATGCGGCAAGAGCAGAGCATTTCAAAAATGAATTTGAAAGGCTTCTCAGACAGGCGGTAACGCTTGCCGACGGAATTATCAGCAAAAGAGTGCTTGATTCGGGCGAGATAGCAACGGAATTTACCCGAACCGCCGAAAGACAAACGGAAAAGCTCACGGGCATCGCCATTGACAGCAGCATAACCGACAGAGAGCTTCGGCTAAAATGCTGCCGCCTGGATCATAGCCCCGAAATGTATATCAGTGTAAAGAATCTGAATATCATCGCCCTCAGACTGATTGACGGACTTATCTCGCTTAAAGAGGAAACGCTGAGCATGGTGCTGCACTGTCAGATGTTCACCATGAATTACCCGCTACTCATCGAACACATCATCAGAGAAGCAAAGCTTTACCGCAAATATATCCGTATGCTTGAGGAAAGCGGCACCCTGAGCACCGAGTCCATGAAGGATATCGAGTGCTTCTGGAACAGGATAATGATGGAGCACGCATTGTTTATCCGAGGGCTGCTGGACCCCACAGAAACGGAGCTGATACAGTCCGCAGATAAATTTGCGGAGGATTATTCCGATTTGCTGAAAAGCTGTCAGAACGCACAGGATATGGCTATGACTGCGGGCTCAAGGGCTGAAACTCTGAAATTCAGAGACTTTAAGACGGCGGGAACGAAGGGAATAGAAGGCTGTCAGATCCGTTCGCTTATCCTTCCGCTGCTTGCCGACCATGTTTTACGAGAGGCAAATCATTTTCTCAGGCTGCTTGAAGGCTGATGTCATTATTTTCCCTTGGGTATCATAGTGCGATGGGAAATGAGGGATTTCAGCAGGCTTGTATGGATCATCTCGTCCAGCGCAATTCTTGTGAGAACGGCGAAAACATATCTGTCCCCCGACTGCCTTGCCAGTGACACATAAGCCGAATAAGCCTTCTGTTCCCCGTTCAGGTCATGGATAAGCGCCGTCTGAAGCTCTCCTGTGTAATTCACCGAGGAGCCGCTCCAGTAAACGGGGTCCTTCCCCGAATACCAGCCGTAGACGGGGGACGCACCGAGGAGATTCACCAGCTTGCTTATCATACGCAGATGGTGCATTTCCACCTTTGCAAGCTCTCCGAGAATTTTGGATATCTCGGGGAAGCTCTGCTCAAATATGACGCTTTGATATACATATTCGGAAATGGTCCCGAATTCCCCTCCGCTGCCGCCTATCGCAGCGCAGAGCTGTTCTCCGAACTGTCTGTTCTCCCCCGAGACTCTGACCTCGGGATAGGGCGAGCTGTCGGCTACAATAATATCTGTTCCCATTAAAAAAACCTCCGCATATAATCATCTTCGGATAATTATATGCGGAGGATATTATTTTTATGATTATCGGGCGTCCTCGGGGAAACGGACAGTACCGCTGGAAAGAGCCTCTTCTTCGCCCTTTTCGTTTTTCACAAGCAGCTTGCCGAAGCTGTCAATGCCTGTACACTCCACAGTTCTGGATTTATCTCCCTGAGTAACCACAATTGTCTTTCCGATAAGAATGGAGCGCTTGCGGTATTCATCCATAAAGTCCTGAGATGTGATGTTGTCAAGGCGTTTTTCCAGACAGTTGAGTATCTCCGCAGCGAGCTGGCTACGGCTTACGCTTGCCCCTGTCTCCGACCTTATGCTTGTGGCAATGCCCTCTAATTCCTTGGGGAAAACGGTGTTTGAAACGTTGACGCCGATTCCGATAACGGCATATTCCAGACCGCCCTGCTCCACATCAATGGAAGCCTCGGTAAGGATGCCGCAGAGCTTTTTGCCGTTTGCGTAAATGTCATTTACCCACTTGATGCCGCACTGAAGTCCGCTGACCTTCTCGATAGCCTCCGCAACCGCAACCGCAGCGCAGGAGGTGATGGTGAGAGCGTACTCCACTGAAAGTCTGGGACGGACGATAACGCTTATGTAAACGCCCTGATTATTGGGGGAGTGGAATTTTTTTCCCTGCCTGCCTCTGCCCTCGGTCTGCTGCTCGGAAATGACGCAGTGACCGTGCACAGCGCCCAGCTGAGCCAGACTTTTAGCGAAGCTGTTGGTGGAATCCACTGTTTTGAATATATCCATTTTTCTGCCCAGAGCCTTAGTCTCAAGGAATGAGATGATCGATGGCTCGTTCAGAATATCATTATCGGAGGTAAGGCAATATCCCCTGTTGGTAACGGCGGTGATGGTATAGCCTTCCTCACGGAGTTGCTTGACAGCTTTCCAGACGGCGCTGCGTGTCATTCCCAGAGAAACAGCGACCTTATTTCCGGAAACGCTTCTGCCTCTGTTCTCCTCAAGGATCTCAAGAACCTTATCCTTTAATGCCATAATTCTCATCCTTTCCTCATGGCAGTTATTTACATATATTTAACATTTTTATTCACTTGATACCCCATATTAAGATATTAACATATTTTTTTTAGTAAGTCAAGGATTTATAATGTTTTCTTTATGAATTACCTTTGAAATTGCATAATTTTTCCACTAAACCATCACAAACAAATGCCGAATCTGCGTTGCTTCGGGTAACACTCCATCAGTTAGCATCATACCATAGCTTAGGAGCAATGGGCAGGTGTGACTTGATGTGTGACCTGATTTTGAGAAAATGGAGGTGTGGAAATGGAGCTGATCCTCCTTGGAGCGGCAACCTCTGCGGATATCCTTGCGGCTGCACTGGGAATAAGTGCGGCGGGGATAAAATTCCCGTTCAGATCGGCAGTGACCGCCGCATTTTCGGGAGCAGCGGCGCTGTGGCTCTCCGCTCTTCTGTCCTCCGCAGCCAACAGGATACTGCCCTTAGACGGAGCGATTTACATATCGAAGGTGATATTGTTCATAATGGGTCTTTATGCAATTTTCGGGGATAAAATAAAGGAACGGCTTCACCGAAGGCGCAAAAAGGGACGCCGCCCACTTTTTAATTACGCCGAAGTTATGAATGACCCGAAAATATCCGACTGTGACGATTCAAAAACCATATCACCCGCAGAGGGAGCCGCCATGGGAATAGCATTGTCTGCCGATTCCCTTTTCATGGGTATAAGCGCAGGCATTGCAGGGCTGTCACCCGCACTGATATTCGTAAGCTCGCTGCTTTTCGGTACAGCGGCGGTATTGGCAGGAACTGCGATCGGAACACGGCTGCGGGCGAAGTCGGAGAAATTCGGCTCCTTCCCTGTGGGGGGAATAATTCTTCTGATCTTAGCAGTTTTTATATGACTATAAATATATAATCCAATTTATATAATCTGATATAAAAACGGCTGCCGCAGGTCATGTGCAGCAGCCGTCCGAATTTATTGCATTTAAAAATCGAAGGTGTCGATAACAGTCATATCGGCAAGTGAAACGGAAACCATCCGTCCGCTGCCAATGATATAAAGCACGCCGTCGGTAACAACAGCCCTGTCAAAGCGGTAGCTGTCGTCAAGATCGTTGTACTCAAAAACGCCCTTTTCGGTAAATCCGTTTTCATTGCAGCCGAAAACGTAATACTGATTCTTGACGCCGAACTCGGTAACGCCCGAAACGGGGATTCCGATAATGCCGTCCTCCACATCAATGAGCATAGCCTTTCTGTCGGTGAGAGCAGGAGATTTTACCTGCGGAATGTCCGCAAAGCATATCTCGTTTATCTTAACACCCTCGGTGGAGCTGTAAAGCTCAAGCTTCAGACCGCCGTTTTCGGCAGCGCTGACTCCCACCATAAGATCGTCACCAAAGCCGTTGACGTAAGCCGCCATATATCCCGCACCTGTGTTTTCGCCTGCAGGAGTGCTCTGGGTCAGATCAACCGCCAGCACAGGCTCGGTATTTCCGTTCTCGAAGATGCTTGCATAGCTGCCGTCAAACTTGACGGAGCTTGCGATAACTCCCGGGAGAAGCCCCTTAGTCTCGGAAATCACCGAAAGGGAGCTGTCCAGAGTGTAAATATTTGTGGTTATCATGCCGTTTTCATTATATGTACGGCAGGCGATCCTGAAACCGCCCTCGGACTCGCACATACTGTATCTGCTGATAAGCTCGCCGTCCACAGTGCCGCTTGCCTTATATGCAAGCCCGCTCTCGGAAAGGTCGAAGGAGGTAACGGTGGTGTAGGAAGCGCCGTCCTTAACTCCCGCCGAAGCCACATAAAGGGCATTTCCCGAGCAGTATGCGTCAGAGCTGCTGCCGAGGACCGCCTTCACAGTGACCTTCACAGGCTCCGTGCATTTAACAGCGGAAATAACGGTATAATCGGTATTATTCGCTCCGGGAGGAACGATGATATCCTCAGCGGCAACGAAAGCCTTCTCCCCGTCAATGTAATATGCGGGAACGTAGCTTTCAAGGTCTGCGAACTCGTCAAGGGGAGCCGCACGGTAGTCGGAATAGCCCGTAACGAGATAGAGAATACCCGAATCATCAATTTTTGCCGACGTATAAACGCCGTTCTGCTTATATGATCTCAGACGGACGGGAGCACCCTCTGCGATGTCGTAGATATCCACGCATACGCTTGTATGCTCCGAACTGTCCTCGGGATCGGAAGCGTCCTCGCTGATAAGCACCAGGGAATTGCCCCTCACATACATTTCAAAGGGGGTGTTTTCGCCCGATATCTCTGCGATGACAGCCATATCCTCCTTGGAGACCGCATAAAGGGTGCCTCCGCAGATGTAATAGATACACTTGTCATTGCTCTTGACAATGTCAGCATCGGAAAAATCCGACCTTACAGCTTCTATGGTTTCCTGCGGTATATCTGTTTCTGTTGCAGGAGCGGCCTCTGTAATAGCAGGGGTAGTCTCGGTAACGTCAGTCTCAGCCGTCTTAGGATTTGCAGTATCCTCATCGGTGATGATCTCAACGCCGTCGCCGTTTTCAGCGCCCTGTGCAGACTCGTCTGAACGGTTGAGGTAAATTCCCGTATAAATGCTGTACAGCTCGTCATATGACTGTACCTGAACAGCTTCGTAATCAATTTCGCTTTCAATTTCCGCAGGCTTTGCAGTCTCCTCGCGGAATGCGGTGAATCCTGCCGCTAAAGCGACGCACGCGGCTGCAGCAGCCAGCGTTCTCATAATAACGGCACGGTTTGTGCGTCTTGCAGTGATCTTAACGGAGCGCTCTTCTTCATGGACGGCAGCTGTATCTGTATCCTGCCTGCCCGCTTTTCTGAGCATTGCCTCAATATTGTGGGGCAGCAGCTCCTCGGGGACCTCAATATTATCGAGAGCCTTTTTCAGTTCATTGTCAAAGCTCATGCTTCCGACCTCCTTTCTTTAAGAATTAAGCTAAGTAATAAGCTGTTTCAGCTTTGATTTTGCTCGTGCCACCTTTGAACGGACGGTATTTGCGTTAGTACCGAACATTTTGGCGATCTCTTCGCTTTTATAGCCTGAAACAACGCTTAGTGACAGCACCATGCGCTCCTCGGAGCTGAGCTTTCTGAAGCCCTCCATAACATTCAGACCGTCCACATCTATCTCTGTGTTGGCGGCAGTCTCCTTTGATTCGTCCAGATCCTCAAGCTCTTCCCTGAAATTATTTATCTGTGAATACTCCCTGCGCTTGTTTTTTATCTTTACCGTAAGGATCTTCGTTATCCAGGCTTTGAAGGCTTTTTCGTCTCTGAGCTTTGTTATGGAGGAATATGCCTCAAGCACCGTGTCGCTAACCACATCGGAAGCGTCGTGCTGATTATTCAGGTTCAGAAGAGCGATGCGGTACAAGTCCTTGTAAACAAGGGAATAAAGTTCGGCAAACGCTGCGGCATCTCCCGCCTGTGCACGTCTTACAGAGGCGGTAAAATCCAAGCTCATAGTAGTGAATCACCTCGCATCCGCCTTTGCAGCAAGGCAGATTGATATGACATCGTACCGAGTTTCTATTTATTTATATGGCCGCTCTTTCTGAGCCCTGTCATATATATAGTGCAAATTAAGCTTCAAACTGTTGCAGATAATTTTTCGATTTGGATATTTATACAACCAAATCGCAAACAAATCAAATCCGTCTATGCAATTTGCACATATTTCAATAGGATCACGGCAGATATCGGATTAAAAAACATCTCGTATATTTTACGGCGGGGAAAACGGGAAAAGCCGTTTCGCCACGCTCTTAAAGCCAATATTTAAGCTTATTTTACTATAAATCCGTCCGTATGTCAATAGTAATAAAGCACAAAAACGGAGGGAACGCAAAAAACGGACGGGAAAAATCTCCCGTCCATAATGAATTATTCCATTGCGAACCATCTCGGAAGTGAATCAACAAAAACATCGTCAAGCAGATAGCAGCCGTTTTCGTTGTAGGTGCCCGAGGGGATAACGAGCTGAGCGGGGGAGGTGCTGTTTCCGAGAACATAAAGAATGGCAGGCTTATCCTCGTCATAGTCATATCGTGTGATGTCCGTCTCGATATCGCTGTTGATGATCTCCGAAAATACCGAATCAAGACCGTCCTGAAGTATTCCTCTGCAGCCCGAATTAAGAAGCTCAGCGGCAAGAGTGCCCACAACCTTGGCACGGTATTCCTCGCCGCCTGTGTAGTCGGGGTAGCACATCACCTTTCTTAAAGTATTGGAATCGAGGATCTGATTGCCGCTTTTGATAACGGTGCTTTCGCCTGTGGCAGGGTCGTTTATGAAAAGATTGTAGGGTATATCAAAGTCCACATTTCCCATAAAATTGGAAAAGAGAGTGAAGCTGTCCCTTGAGAATTTCAGATATCTGTCAACGGTAAGCCCTGTTATCTTCTCCACCGCACGCCTTGCGTCTGCGGTGCCGCCCAGGCGGTAAAATTCGTAAAGGGTGTTGGAAACGCCGTCCAGCTCGCAGGCAATGTCCGTCTGGAGAGGGACAAGCACAGCCTTGTTGTCGGCGGGAGCGAATCTCGCCAGAACAAAGCTTGTGGAGGTCTGCTTCTTCTCGCTCTCGTAAATGAGGAGCAATGTGCGCCCGTCCCCCGGCTGAGGAACGTATTCCTCCGAGTTTGCCGCATCGTCCTGCAAAATTTCCTCCATGCTGTTTTTCTCGGGCTCACGGTTCAGATATTTTGTGATAATAAGGTAGCCGATGCCGCCTATGAGCAGCAGTGAGATTATGATGGTAAGAAAATAGGTCGCTGCGATTTTAGCAGATCTTTTTGACATATAAATACCCTCTCTTATTACAATTAGTAAAATCATATAATAATATACAAATAGTATATTATTATGAATATTTTCTTCCAATACAATATTTTAGCATAATCAAAGCTGATTTGCAAGAAAATATCCATTTTGACGATAAGTTGTAATATTTGTGTAATTATTTCCAATTGTCATTTTGCAATTTCCGGGAAAAAACTCCGTATTTTCAAAAATTACCAAACATATTCATAATGCAATAATATTTACATAGTATAATAACATGAGATAATTATGTCAAATTAACTGAGAACCCATTTGCGGCAGTCTTCTGCTGCTGTGAACCGATTCTCCGAAAGGTCAAAAAATATGAAGCATCCCGAAAGCTCGCTGTATCCCGCATTTGCGGCGGTGGCGGCGCTGCTCCTTACGGCGGCAGCCATATCCGCCTCAATTATATATGTTTACAGAAGCGACAACAAGGTGAAGGAGATCGCTGTCAGCGAGATGCCCACACCCAAAACTGAGCTGTATATCGACAGCTTTGAGCGCAGCGGCAGCTTTACAACGCCCTACGGCACCTTTACTCCCATTGAGAGCGTGCTGGATATCAATGAATATATGACCACCAATCCCGTCATACTTACCGAGGAGGAAACTCTGCCCTACATCTGCGGTGAAGGGGGCGATCCCGATGAGGTCAGGAGGATCATCAGGGAGCTGTCCGACGGGATATGCTCCGAGGCGGTAAACGACAGCGAAAAGGCAGAGGCTATCGCCATGTGGGTGGGAATGAATGTCGCCTATGATTTTGATGCGGGCGAAAATAGCGGAGATCTGAGCGTGACAAATCTTGAAGCCATTATTTCCAATAATTTCCGAACAACCTGCGGCGGCTTTGCAAATCTCTACTCCGCCCTATGCAGCGCCCAGGGGATAAAGGTGCTGAATATGAAGGGCGGAACATCTTCGGACGGCTATACCCGTGCGGAGCTTGAGACTGCTCCCGCCAATCATGAATGGAATGGGGTCAAGCTTGACGGAAAATGGTATTACTCCGACAGCACATGGATATCCGATCTGAGCTTTTCCGACGGAGCCTTGTCGGGCGGCACGGAAATAAAGTCCTTTTATGCTCTTTTCAGCTTCGGTGAAATGAGCGTTGAACACCGTATTGACAGATGCGAATACCGTGATTACGGCTTTGAAAATATAAATTAAGCTGTCCGCAGGTAGAATGAACTGACCCCAAAAAGTTAGACAAAGTTTTAGAAGAAAAATTATACAAAGCGACCAGAAGCGATTTTGGTCGCTTTTGTTATGCAACTTTTCTGTATTCAACAGGAGATAGACCATCAAGCTTAAGCTTGATGCGCT
>JALFVE010000036.1 GCA_022787085.1 Oscillospiraceae bacterium
CTAAGTAATTGGGAGGTTTAATTAAATGGCTAAAACTTCAATGAAGATCAAGCAGCAGAGAACTCCTAAGTACTCTACCAGAGCTTACAACAGATGCAAGATCTGCGGACGTCCCCACGCTTATCTCAGAAAGTTCGGCATCTGCCGTATCTGCTTCAGAGAGCTTGCTCACAAGGGTCAGATCCCCGGCGTTAAGAAGGCAAGCTGGTAATTCTCCGCTTTGCTTACTTGCATTTATTACGCTATTTTTACAAGGAGGTCAAAGGTATGCAAATTACCGATTCAATTGCTGATATCCTCACCAGAATCCGTAACGCCAACACCGCTAAGCACGCTACTGTTGACGTGCCCGCTTCCAACATGAAGAAGGCTATTACTCAGATTCTCGTTGATGAAGGTTATATCAAGAGCTATCAGATAATCGACGACGGCAAGCAGGGTGTTATCAGAATCACCCTCAAGTACGGCGAAAATAAATCTCAGGTCATCACCGGTCTGCGCAGAGTTTCCAAGCCCGGCCTTCGCATTTACTCCAGCTGTGAGGATATGCCCAAGGTTATGAAGGGCCTCGGTATTGCCATTGTGTCTACTTCCAAGGGAGTTATGACTGACAAGAAGGCAAGAGAGCTCAATGTCGGCGGCGAAGTCCTTGCATTTGTATGGTAAGGAGGAACTAAAGCTATGTCAAGAATAGGCAGAAAGCCCATTGCTGTTCCCGCAGGCGTTGACGTTAAGATCGACGGCACTACCGTTACTGTTAAGGGTCCCAAGGGCACACTCACAAAGTCCTTCCACAAGGATATGATAATCAGGCAGGAAGGCGCAGAGCTCATCGTTGAGCGTCCTTCGGAGGACAAGCTCCACAAGTCGCTCCACGGTCTCACAAGAACCCTCGTTTCCAACATGGTTGAGGGCGTTACTACAGGCTTCTCCAAGTCTCTCGACATCGAGGGTATCGGTTACAGAGCTCAGAAGCAGGGCAAGAACCTTGTTATGAACCTCGGTTATTCCCATCAGGTCATCGTTCCCGAGATCGACGGCATCACTATCGACGTTCCCGCTGCTACCAAGATCATCGTTAATGGTATCGACAAGCAGGTCGTTGGTCAGTTCGCTGCTGAGATCCGTGAGAAGAGACCCCCTGAGCCTTACAAGGGCAAGGGTATCCGTTACACCGGCGAGCACATCATCCGCAAGGAAGGTAAGGCCGGCAAGGGTAAGAAGTAATTTCTTTCCGCTTAGGTTTTTTCATTCAATACGAAAGAGAATGGGACAGTATCGCACTACTATTCTCCAGTTTGAAAAGGAGTTGAATTTCAATGGTTAAGCAGATGAACAGAAAGGCTGCAAGAGCTAAGAGACAGGCAAGAGTTCGTTATAAGATCAGCGGTACCGCTGCTTGCCCCAGACTTAATGTTTTCCGCAGCTCCAAGCATATCTACGCTCAGCTTATCGACGATGTTGCAGGCGTGACTCTCGCAAGTGCTTCCTCTATGGACAAGGGCTTCGAGGGCAACGGCGGCAATCAGGACGGCGCTTTCAAGGTTGGCGAGGCTATCGCTGCTGCTGCTAAGGCTAAGGGTATTACCGATGTCGTTTTCGACAGAGCAGGCTACCTTTATCACGGCAGAGTTGCTAAGCTTGCTGACGGCGCAAGACAGGGCGGTCTTAACTTCTGATCCTTTGTGATCGGATACACTTTTTAAGGAGGTTTTACTTTTGGCTAAGATAGACGCTACAAACCTTGAGCTTACCGAAAAGGTCGTTGCTATCAACAGAGTTTCCAAGACTGTTAAGGGCGGCCGTATCTTCAAGTTTGCTGCTCTCGTTGTTGTCGGCGACGGCAACGGCACTGTTGGCTTCGGTATCGGTAAGTCCGGCGAAGTTCCTGACGCTATCCGCAAGGGTATCGAGGACGCTAAGAAGAATTTAACTAAGATCTCACTCAGAGGCTCAACTATTCCTCACGAGGTCATCGGTCAGTTCGGCGCAGGCCGTGTTCTTATGAAGCCCGCTGCTCCCGGTACCGGTGTTATCGCAGGCGGCCCCGTTCGTGCCGTTATCGAGGTTGCCGGTATCAAGGATATCAGAACTAAGTCCCTTCGCTCCAACAATGCTTGCAATGTTGTAAGAGCTACTCTTCAGGGTCTTACAAGCCTTCGCAGCGCTAAGGAAGTTGCTGCTGTAAGAGGCAAGTCCGTTAAGGAAATTTTAGGCTAAGGAGGATGACTGAAATGGTTACTATTAAGCTTGTAAAAAGTCTTAACAGCTGCAAAAAAGACCAGATCGCTACCGCTCATTCTCTCGGTCTTAGAAAAATCGGCGACACTACTACTCAGCAGGATAACGCTGCTGTTCAGGGTAAAATCAGAAAGATTGCCCACCTCATTAATGTAACAAACGCTTAAATTGCAGGGAGGTGCGATTAGTATGAAGTTATATGAACTTTCTCCCGCCGCAGGCTCCGTTAAGGATGTCAAGAGAGTCGGCAGAGGCCATGGCTCAGGCAACGGCAAGACTGCCGGCAAGGGTCACAAGGGTCAGAATGCCCGTTCTGGCGGCGGCGTAAGACCCGGCTTCGAAGGCGGTCAGATGCCTATGACAAGAAGAATCCCCAAGAGAGGATTCAACAATATCTTCGCTACAAAGTATTCTACCGTTAATGTTTCCGACCTCGACAAGTTCGTGGACGGCACTGTTGTTGACGCTGAGCTTCTCGCTGCAAGCGGTCTCGTAAAGAAAACAGCTAACGGCATTAAGATCCTCGGCAACGGCGAGCTTTCCAAGAACCTTACTGTTAAGGCTCAGGCATTCTCCGCTTCCGCTAAGGAAAAAATCGAGAAAGCAGGCGGGAAGGCTGAGGTGATGTAATGTGTTCCAAACCATGCGCAATGCTTGGAAAACACCTGAGCTGAGAAAAAAGCTCTTATACACATTACTCATTATTGTTATCTTCCGTCTCGGATGTGCGGTTCCCGTTCCCTTCCTGATCCCTTCCGCTTTGAGCAACATGGTTCAGGACGGCAATATATTCGGCTACCTCGATATGCTTTCGGGTGGTGCGCTCTCTAAGGGTACCGTTTTTGCGCTTTCCATTCAGCCCTATATCAACGCTTCCATCATCGTTCAGCTCCTTACTTATGCGCTGCCTCCTCTGGAATCTCTCCAGAAAGAGGGCGAGGAGGGCAGGAAGAAGCTCCAGAAGATCACAAGCTTTGTGGCTCTGGCGATTTCCCTTGTTATGTCCTATGCGTATTACCTCACTATGAGAGGTCAGGGCGCTGTTATGTACACCTCGGGCTTTGAAGGCGTTTTTGCGGCGATTGTTATTATCTCCGTTTTTACCGCAGGATCGAACCTTATCGTTTTCCTCGGCAACCTTGTTAATGAAAACGGTATCGGAAACGGTATCTCCATTATCCTCTTTGCAGGTATCGTGGCAAGATTCCCCACCGATATTGTGAATATGTTCAAGGTCGCTATGACCGATAAGCAGAAATATCTCGGTCTTGCTATTCTCGTTATCTTCATTTACGTCGCTATGATCGCATTTATCGTTCTTATGAACAATGCCGAGAGACGTATCCCCGTTCAGTATGCCAAGCGTGTTGTGGGCAGAAAACAGTACGGCGGTCAGAATACTCACATTCCCGTTAAGATCGCAATGAGCGGCGTAATGCCTATCATTTTCGCAATGGCGTTTATGTCTATTCCTCAGACCCTGGAAATGTTTATTGCAAGACCCACCAATCCTGAGGGCTTCTGGCAGAATTTCTATGTCGGTTTCCTCAATTTCTTCAATTACTCCGGCGGCTGGTATGCTGTTATTTACTTCGTTCTTATTATTGCATTCAACTATTTCTATGTTTCAATGCAGTATAATCCTATTGAGATCGCTAATAGTCTCCGTCAGAACAACGGCGGTATCCCCGGTATCAGACCCGGTAAGCCTACAA
The DNA here is from genome assembly GCA_022787085.1 of Oscillospiraceae bacterium. Classification (GTDB taxonomy): domain Bacteria; phylum Bacillota; class Clostridia; order Oscillospirales; family Ruminococcaceae; genus Huintestinicola. The sequence continues at coordinate 3,957 of JALFVE010000036.1, forward strand.
GCGATTTCATTCAGAGAGTGCTTTCCAAGATCACTCTTATCGGCGCTGTTTGTCTCGGTATTATCGCTGTATTCCCCATCCTGTTCCATATGGCGGTCCCCGCTATGAACATCTCTATGGGCGGTACTTCTATACTGATCATCGTCAGCGTTGCTCTCGAAACCGTCAGAACTCTTGAGTCCCAGATGATGATGCGTCATCACAAGGGCTTCCTTGAGTGATCCGATCAACCTATAAGAAAGGCGGAATTGTAATGAATCTTATTCTTCTCGGCGCTCCCGGCGCAGGCAAGGGTACTCAGGCTGAGGTTATCAGCAATACCCTTAACATTCCCCAGATCTCTACAGGCAATATTCTCAGAGCTGCTGTTAAAAACGGTACTGAGTGCGGTCTTAAAGCAAAGAGCTTTATGGATGCAGGCGCTCTCGTTCCCGACGAGGTTGTTATCGGTATCCTCAAGGACAGGATCGCTGAGGATGACTGCAAAAACGGCTTCATTCTTGACGGCTTCCCCAGAACTGTTCCCCAGGCTGAGGCTCTTGAGGCTATGGGTGTTCAGATCGACAAGGTTATCGAGATATCCGTTCCCGATGAGGCTATCAAGGCTCGTCTCGGTGGAAGAAGAGTCTGCGAGTCCTGCGGCGCTACCTACCACATCGAATTTAACCCTCCCAAGGTTGAGGGCAAGTGCGACAAGTGCGGCGGCAATGCTGTTCAGCGTAAGGACGATGCTCCCGAAACTGTTATCGACAGACTCAAGACTTATCACGAAGCTACCGCTCCTCTCGTTGATTTCTACAAGGGAAAGGGCAAGCTCAAGACCGTTCTCGGTCAGAGCGAGGTCGCTGAGACTTCCAAGCTTGTTCTCGAAGCGGTAAATGCCTGATTTTAAAGAAGGCGCAAAATGATCAATATCAAATCTAAATCCGAATTGGAAAAGATGCGTTTAGCCGGACAAATTTCGGCTAACGCTCTCCACTACGGTGGACAGTCCATCCGTGTGGGTATGTCAACCTATGAGCTTGACAAGATCATCCATGATTATATCGTTAAAAACGGTGCTAAGCCCAATTTTCTCGGTTACGGCGGATTTCCGGGCTCTGCCTGCATTTCCATCAACAACAAGGTGATCCACGGTATCCCTTCCAAGCATGAATTCATTCAGGACGGCGATATCGTCAGCATCGACACAGGTGCTTGCATTGACGGCTTTAATGGTGATAATGCTTATACGTTTGCTGTCGGTAATGTTTCTGAGGAAGCGAAGCTCCTCCTTCGGGTAACCGAGGAATCCCTTTACAAGGGTATCGAACAGGCTGTGGTCGGTAATCGCATAGGCGATATCTCCCATGCCATCGAGGAGCACTGCACTTCTTATGGATACGGCGTGGTCAAAAAGTATGTCGGTCACGGCGTGGGCGCTAAGCTTCACGAATCTCCCGAAATTCCAAACTTCGGCAAGGCGGGAAGAGGTCCGAGACTGGTTGCAGGTATGACCCTCGCCATCGAGCCTATGATCAATGCGGTAGGTGAAGAAGTTCTTGACAACTTCCCCGACGGCTGGACCGTATTGACGAAATCAGGTTCACTCTCTGCTCATTTTGAGCATACAGTCGCTATCACGTCCGAGGGTCCCGTTATTCTTACAAGACCCACTATTATTTAAGGGGGACGCTGATGTGGAAAGCTTAAGCGGCAGATTAGTCCGCAGCTGCGCCGGAAGGGACAAGGGTAATTTCCTCGTTGTCATCAGATCGGACGGCAGCTTCGTCTATGTGGCGGACGGTAAGGAGCGTAAGCTGTCTTCTCCAAAAAAGAAAAGCTTAAAGCACATTAAACCGACCAATACTGTTATTGATACGGAGTCTCTGACCGACAAAAAGCTCAGAAGCGTTATTCGGATGTACTTAGGTGCTCACGAATAACTTACCAAAACTAAATCCAAGGAGGCTGTCAGCTTGTCTAAGGAAGATGTTATTGAGATCGAAGGCACAGTTATCGAAGCTCTCCCCAACGCTAACTTCCAGGTTGAGCTTGCTAACGGACATAAGATTCTTGCTCATGTATCGGGCAAACTGAGAATGAACTATATCAGAATCGTTCCCGGCGACAAGGTTACTGTTGAAATGTCCCCATATGACCTTACCAAGGGCAGGATCACATGGAGAGCCAAGTGATGCGGTTCACCGCTATCCGCTGATTTCTATCAGCATAACACTACTAAAGGAGGAATTATCATGAAAGTAAGACCTTCAGTTAAGCCTATCTGCGAAAAATGCAAGGTTATCAAAAGAAAAGGCAAGATTATGATCATATGCGAAAATCCTAAGCACAAGCAGCGTCAGGGCTGATTGCTGTAGCTGCCAAATGCAGCTTGAAATAAGGATTATATAGCCATAACACACATGGGAGTTTTCCCAAATTTTATTCGGAGGTGTTCTATTTTATGGCACGTATTGCCGGTGTTGACCTTCCCAAGAATAAGAGAGTTGAAATCGGACTCACTTATATCTACGGTATCGGTCGTAAATCTGCGGAAATTATTCTCGCAAACACAGGTGTAAACCCTGATACAAGAGTTAAGGATCTCAGCGAAGACGATGTTGCTAAGCTCCGTGATTACATCGATCACAACTTCATCGTTGAGGGCGACCTCAAGAGAAACGTTGCTCTTAACATCAAGCGTCTTGTTGAAATCGGCTGCTACAGAGGCGTTCGTCACCGCAAGGGTCTCCCCGTAAGAGGTCAGAGAACCAAGACTAACGCAAGAACCCGCAAGGGCCCCGTTAAGACAATCGCTAACAAGAAGAAGTAAGGAGGGATTGAACAATGGCTCAGGTTAAGGGTAAAAAGACTACCATCAGAAGACGTCGTGAACGTAAAAATATTGAAAATGGCGCTGTTCATATCCAGTCCACTTTCAACAATACTATTGTAACTATCACCGATACTCAGGGCAACGCTCTCTCATGGGCGTCTGCAGGCGGACTCGGCTTCAGAGGTTCCAAGAAGTCCACTCCTTTCGCTGCTCAGACTGCTGCTGAAACTGCTGCAAGAGCTGCTATGGAGCATGGCCTCAAGACCGTTGAGGTTTACGTTAAGGGCCCCGGCGCAGGAAGAGAAGCTGCTATCAGAGCTCTCCAGACTGTTGGTCTCGAGGTCAGACTTATTAAGGATGTTACTCCTATTCCTCACAACGGCTGCCGTCCTCCCAAGAGAAGACGTGTCTAATTTTCAGGAGGTGTTATTGAAATGGCTTTAAATAAAGAACCTATCCTCAAGAGATGCAGATACCTGGGCATTTCCCCCATGGTTATGGGCGTTTCCAAGGAGTCTAAGAGAAATCCCGGCGCTAACAGCAGAAAAAAGGTTTCCGAGTATGGTATGCAGCTCAAGGAGAAGCAGAAGCTCAAGTTCATCTACGGCGTTCTTGAGAAACCCTTCTATCACTACTTTGAGATAGCTTCCAAGATGGAGGGCAAGGCCGGTGATAACCTTATCACTATCCTCGAATCCAGACTCGACAACGTTGTTTACAGAATGGGTCTCGCTCTCACAAGACGTGAGGCAAGACAGCTCGTTACTCACAGACATTTCACTGTTAACGGCAAGCGTGTTAATATTCCCTCTTACCGCATCAAGGAAGGCGATATTATCGCTCTTCACGAGGGAAGCCGCAGCAGCACCAAGTTCAAGGATGTTGTTGAGCAGACTGCTACTAGAGTAGTTCCCCTCTGGCTCGAGGCTGACAAGGATAACTTCTCCGCTAAGGTTGTTCGTATGCCTGTTGTTGAGGACCTCGATTACGAGACTCAGACACACCTTATCGTCGAGCTGTACTCCAAGTAATAGCTTTCTATATACTATGCACCGCTTTTTGCGGCGCATGGGTATATGCACGTTTACTAACAATGCGACTATAGGAGGGTTTTATTAATGCTTGAAAAAATCGAAAAGCCGGAAATTGATACCGTCAAGCTGGATGTTAACGGCACTTACGGTATGTTCGTTCTCGCTCCTCTCGAGCGCGGCTATGGTACTACTCTGGGCAATAGCCTCAGACGTGTACTGCTCTCCTCGCTTCCGGGTGTTGCCGTAACATCTGTCAAGATCGACGGCGTTCACCATGAATTATCCACAATTCCCGGGGTTAAGGAGGATGTTACAGAGATCATTCTTAACCTTAAGGGTCTCACTGCTAAGCTTTACGGCGAGGGTCCCAAGACCATCTATATCGAGGCGGAGGACGAGTGCGAGGTCACTGCAGGCGATATCAAGACCGATTCTGAGGTCGATATCCTTGTTCCCGATATGCACATCGCTACCCTCGGCAAGGACGCAAAGCTTTATATGGAGATCACTATCGACCGAGGCAGGGGATATGTTCCCGCTGAAAAGAACAAGCAGCTTTTCAATCTCGGCATTGATGTGATCGCTGTTGACTCTATCTACACGCCTGTACTGAAGGTAAACTTCCGCGTCGAGGATACTCGTCTCGGTCAGGTTACAGATTATGACAAGCTTATTCTTGAGGTATGGACAGACGGTACCGTATCTGCAAAGGAAGCTGTGTCTCAGGCAGCCAATCTCCTCATTGAGCATCTGAAATCATTCAGCAATCTTTCCGATGAGTCCGCTATCACCGAGATCATGGTCGAGAAGGACGACAAGGGCAAGGAGAAGATCCTTGAGATGACCATTGAGGAACTTGACTTATCAGTACGTTCCTTTAACTGCTTGAAGCGTGCGGGAATCAATACCGTTGAAGATCTGATCAACAAATCAGAAGAAGAAATGATGAAGGTTAGAAACCTCGGTAAAAAGTCCTTCGACGAGGTAAAGGAAAAGCTCCAGTCCCTGGGCTTTGACCTTTCCACTGAGGAAGAATAACCTTTCGATATTTGGTAAGGAGTGAATCACAATGCCGGGAACCAGAAAACTGGGCCGAACAAGCGACCATAGAAAGGCTATGCTGAGAGCTATGGTTACATTCCTGCTTGAGAATGGCAGAATCGAAACTACAGTTACCAGAGCGAAGGAAGTTCGCTCTATGGCTGAAAAAATGATCACAACAGCAAAGACCAACGACCTTCACTCTAAGCGTCAGGTTCTTGCTTATGTTACTAAGGAAGATGTTGTCAAGAAGCTTTTTGACGAGATCGCTCCCAAGTATGCTGATGTAAACGGCGGTTACACAAGAATCGTTAAGATCGGTCCCCGCCGCGGCGACGCTGCTGAGATGGCAGTTATTGAGCTTGTTTGATTTTTAATCAAAATTTTTCCCCCTGTTCTTTGCGGAACAGGGGGTTTTTTGCTTTGTTAGCTGTCGGCTAACCAATTTTTTACTCCAATATGATAAGATAATTATATAGATTCAAGGATTCGATTGTGGATTCCGAAAATGTCATACAGGGGGTAAAAATATGTATCTCATAATTATTATTTTATCGATCGTTATTAACAGGTTATATCACAAATTATTCGATGTGACTTATTTCTCATTTTACGCATTGTGCAGAGAATGGGGAATTTGTTTAGGAATTGCATGGTTTATTGTCGCAGGTGTCTTTTCGCTCTTTCAATAAAAAAGCTGCTGTAACCAAGCTTTACGCTTGAATTACAGCAGCTTTTTTATACTTTGCACTTGAATCCGTTTAGATTTTCGTCAAGATAAACTCTCAGCGGGCAATGCTCGCAGTCGGGCTTTCTTGCACAACAGGTATCTCTGCCGAATATTACAAGTCTGTGGCAGAAATCCGAGCCTTTTTCGGGTGGGATAAGCTTTCTGAGATCCTGCTCCACTACCTTCGGGTCGGTTGATCTTGTCAGCCCGAATCTGCCTGTTATCCGTATGCAGTGGGTGTCCGCAACTATGGCGGGTTTTCCGTGGACGTCTCCCATGATAAGATTGGCGGTCTTTCTGCCGATACCCGAAAGCTTTGTCAGCTCTTCAATGGTTTCGGGAATTACGCCGTTCAGGTCATAATAAAGCTGATGTGCCATTTCGACTATGCTTTTTGCCTTTGTTTTGTAAAGTCCGCAGGGTCGGACTATCTCTGCAACATCGTCTATATTTGCATCGGCAAAGCTTTTTAAGGTGGGATATTTCTCGAAAAGCTCCTTCGTGACGATATTTACCCTTGCGTCGGTGCACTGCGCCGACAATCTTCCTGCTATCATCAGCTCGTATGGGTGAGAATAATTCAAAGAGCATTTCGCCTCGGGATAGATTTTTTCAAGTCCCAAAACGACCTGCTCTGCGATCTGTTTCTTTGTTGGCATTTTATTTCCTCTTTATTCATTATCGGGCTTGCTGCTAAGGATATTCGGGATATCTGCGCAGGTGGGGCAGGATATATCAGGCTTATCTGTCAGGATAGGCGCATTTTCACGTTCCGTTCCCTGATTTTTTCCGCTTGATATATCGGTTAGTATCTGACCTTCGGCTGCCTTGAAATAGCTTCCGCCGCTTTCCATATAGCTGTCAAGCATTTTTATAAGCTCATTTTCATTCATAATAATTACCTCATGTATCGTGTCGGGGCAGCTTTTTTCTGGGTATCATGAGCCTTATCAGCTGCATCAGCACTGTTTGCTCCTTGTCAAGCTTGATCTCCTGCGCTCTTTGAAGATCAAGCTCGCTTTTTACCTTTACTATTATCGGGCGGATCTTATCAAATGCCTCAACCGTTGCTTCGGCGGTGCAGCGTCCGCAGGTGCAGACGTTGAAGCGCTTCATCACAAGGGGGAGCCACTGGGAGATAAGCTCTGATGTAATATTTATTTCCGTCCCGCCGTCATCTGAGGGTACGGGCTGCACGGGTATTGGATTCTCCCTTGACCGAATGATCTCCTCCTTGAAATTTTCGTCAAGTATGGGGTTCGAGACCTGTGAGCCGCCTGTGAGCAGCTTCATAAGCTGCGGTGTTTTATGTGTTTTTGCGGGCATTTCACAGTCTCCTTTCATTTTATTCGGCAGCTGTCAGCTCGGGGTATAATTCCTCCGCAAGTCTGGTGTATTCCCTTGCTGCACGGCATTTCGGGGAATATTCCACAAGCGTCTGCTGATGGGCGGGTGCTTCTGCCGCTGCTATGCAGGAGGATATCCTGATGGGCAGTATCTGAGTTCCCAGCTGCTTTGCAATTATTTCCGCCATCTCAGCCACTTCCTCGCTGAGAAGATATTTTGAGCTGTATCTTGTAAGAAGTATCCCTCTCACATTGAGCGTTTTATTATAGTATTTCTTTACCGCCAGAATTGTGTCCTTGACCTGGGATATCCCTTGGAGGGACAATACCTCGGGGGTCATGGGGATTATCAGGTCATTTGAGGCAGTATATGCGTTTATTGTAAGTATTGACAGGGCAGGGGGGGTGTCGATTATTATGGCGTCATAATCATTCTCAACCTGCGCAAGAGAACGCTTCAGCACAAATTCCCTGTCCTGCTGCTTCAGTTCAAGCTCTGTTCCCGACAGCAGGATATTTGAAGTTATTACATCACAGATCGGCGTATGCTTTACAGCCTGCTTTACTGTGCATTTTTCCTGCATTACATCATGTATCGTCAGTCCCGAATCGTCTGCCCCAAGTGAAAAGGACAGATTTCCCTGGGGGTCAAGATCTATTGCCAGAACGCTTTTGCCGTTTTTTCTGAAAATTCCCGCAAGCGCTGAGCAGGTGGTGGTTTTTCCGACCCCGCCCTTCTGGTTTGTTACTGCGATGATCTTGCTCATTATCGTCCCTCGTTCTTTCTGCGCTCCCTTTCGGCAAGCTGGCAGTTGAATATGAATCGGGCGATCTTTTCCTCCTGAGGCGGCGTTACATCAAGAAAACGGCAGCCATAGCCCACAAGATCTCCCTCGTTATCAAGCTGGAGCCTCAGTATTTCGGTATTAAGCTCGATGGGGTCGTCAAGGAGCTTCAATGTAACGATATCCCCGGGGCTCAGCTCAATGTCGCATTTCATCAGGACTCCTGTGAGATTTATATTTAAGATAGCAACGGTATAAGGATCCTCAAGATTTGTGACCTCCTCCTCGCCCCGCTCGATCTGCAGTATCTTTGCAAATGCGTTGGGGGTGTTTACCTTATATGAGCCTCTGCGCTCCTCAAGCACCATTCCGTCGTCAACATGGAAATTAAGCTGTAGATCGGTGCTGATGTCCGTTTTGGTCTGGCACTGGATGCGGGTGCCGTTTAAATATTCAAATACAACGGTTATATTTTCGTTCTTGGTAAGTATGGGAAGGTCGTTCCCCTTGATGGATACAAGCTCGTATCCCTTGATCTTGAAAAAGTCTCTGGGAAAGGAGAATGATTTTGTGGAAAGCACTCGCTTTCCATTCTGATCGTAAACATCTACCCTCTGTATCTTATCTTTGTTTATCATTTAGGACCGACTCCGTTTCCGCAGGAGGACAAAACCCCGCATATTTTCATGTGATTTGTGCATTGTAACAGATATTATCATTATAGCAGAAATATGCGTATTTTGCAATAGGATTTTGTCAAAAATCTACATACAGCATTTACAAAATATCTGCCTTTGAATTGGAGAGATTAACAATCCGAATAGGATGCTTTTGCAGTCTTTCCGTTTCCCACGCTGACTGCAAGGGCGGTTACTACAAGGATTATTCCTGCCGCTGCGGACAGGGACGGTATCTCACCGAACAGTATCATTCCGAATATGGTTGCGGCTACGGGCTCCACAGAGGCAATGACCGCTGCTGTGCTGTTATCCGTGCCTTTGAGTCCCAATGAATAGAGCAGGTATGGCAGCACTGATGCAATTACTGCAAAAACTGCCGCATATATTCCCATTGACGGCTTTGCGGTGAGCATTTCTCTCAGGGCATTCATATCCGCTGCAGCTGCGGAAAAGATCGCTGCAAAGGCAAATGCCCAGCCTGTGACCGTCAGGGCGCTGTAGCCTCTGTTTATGGCGGCACGGCTGAAAATGCTGTAAAGGGCATAGCCCAATGCGGAGCCAAGTCCGTAAAGTATTCCCGAGGGGGTGATGGCGGCTGCGTCTCCGATAACGCCCGTTACCAGCACAAGTCCTATAATGGCTATTCCTGCGGACAGCAGCTTCCGCCTTGTTATCCTTTCCTTGAAAAACAGCGCCGACAGCAGCATTACAAACACCGGCGAGGTATAGAGCAGTATTGCTGCCGCAGACAATGGCATGACCGTCACGGCGGTGAAATAGCAGAAATTGAAAAATACTATGCTCAAAAGCCCCATTCCCGCAAATATCCAGAGGTGGCGGAGCTTTATTTTCAGCTCATCCCGTCTGAATATTGCCATTGCTCCCATGGTGAAAAGGGCGGTGAGGATGGAACGGAGAAATACGACGGTCATGGAGGATATCCCGTATTCCGAAAAGCCTCTCACGAATATCCCGAGGGTTCCCCAGAGACAGCCCGAGGCTATTATGCAGAGTATTGACAGATTTTTTTTCATGGCTTTTCAGTCCTTATTTATCTTTTTCACATTTATAAATTATAGCATTATTTATTTGCTGTTTCAATGATTATTCGTAAAACGTTTATGCTCATGTTCATAAAAAATTTATATATCAAATCTGCCAAATCCCCTTGACAAATTTTTTATATATGATATAATTGTAAAGGTTGATAACTTTACAGCAGATTAACGAGGTGCATTGGCTTGAACGGCGAAAAAAATCTTCAGGTGGCTGTGCTGCTGGATTTCTATTCCGAGCTTCTTACCGATAAGCAGCGTGACGTTATTGATCTTTATTACAATGAGGATCTGTCCCTTGCGGAGATCGCCGAGCATGAAAGCATTACAAGACAGGGCGTCAGGGACAGCATCAAACGGGGCGAGCAGGTGCTTTTTGAGATGGAGTCCGCTCTCCGTCTTGCGGAAAAATCCCGCAGGCTTTCGGATATTGCCGCAAGGCTCAGAGATGGCTGCGAAAGGCTTTCTCCCGAGGATATCCGTGCCGCCGCCGATGAAATAAGCAATATTCTGTAACATATACGGGAGGGTTTGCCGTGGCTTTCGAGGGACTTTCTGAAAAATTAAATGCGGTTTTCAAGCGTCTCAAGGGCAGAGGCGTGCTTTCCGAGGCTGATGTCAAGGAGGCTATGAGAGAGGTAAAGATGGCTCTTCTCGAGGCGGATGTCAGCTACAAGGTCGTTAAGGACTTTATCGGCAAGGTGACTGAAAGGGCTGTCGGCACTGATGTGCTTTCAAGCCTTACCCCCGCTCAGCAGGTCATTAAGATCGTTAACGAGGAGCTTATTGCTCTCATGGGCAATGAAAATGCCCGTATCGAATATCCGAGCAAGGGTCCCTGCATCATTATGATGGTGGGTCTGCAGGGTTCGGGTAAGACCACTCATGCGGCTAAGCTTGCCAAGCATTTCAAGGAGCTGGGCAAGAGACCCTTGCTCGCTGCCTGCGACGTTTACCGTCCTGCGGCTATAAATCAGCTTCAGGTCGTTGGTGACAAGGCCGGCGTCAAGGTCTTTGAAATGGGTCAGATAAATCCCGTTGTTATTGCCAAGGAGGCTGTTAAGCACGCCCGTGAGCATGGCAATGAGGTCGTTATTCTCGATACTGCGGGCCGTCTCCATATTGATGAGGAGCTTATGGACGAGCTTAAAAACATCAAGGCGGAGACTGCGCCTAACGAGATCATGCTTGTTGTTGACGCAATGACAGGTCAGGACGCTGTTAATGTGGCTAAGGCGTTTGATGACGCTCTGGGCATCACGGGCGTTCTTATGTCAAAGCTGGATTCAGATACAAGAGGCGGTGCGGCGCTGTCCGTTCTTGCCGTTACGGGAAAGCCTATCAAATTCGTGGGAACAGGCGAGAAGCTTGATGATTTCGAGCCCTTCCATCCCGAAAGAATGGCTTCCAGAATACTCGGAATGGGCGATATGCTCACTCTTATCGAGCGTGCTCAGAGCACCATTGACGAGCAGGAGGCATTGAAGCTTGCCAACAAGCTCAAGGAGGAAAAGGGCTTTGACCTTGATGACCTTCTGGACCAGATGAAGCAGATCAAGAAGATGGGCCCCTTGAAGCAGATAATGGGTATGCTCCCGGGTGTCGGCGACAAGCTCAAGGACGTTGATATCGACGACAGGCAGCTTCTCAGGATCGAGGCTATGATAACCTCCATGACCCCTGCCGAAAGAGCCAAGCCTTCCATTATCAATCCCAGCCGCAAGAAGCGTATCGCCGCAGGAAGCGGTAATACCGTTGCGGATGTAAACAGGCTTCTCAGACAGTTTGAGGAAATGCAGAAGATGATGAAGCAGTTCGGCGTTATGGGCAGAAATCAGAAGGGCAAAAAAAACAAGCTCCGTATCCCCGGAATGAGGTTCTGATATGGACGACGGTTATTCCGAAGGGTAAATACGCTTTCAATGTGTGAAAACACTTTGATATAAAATAAGATTTTAAGAGGTGAATACAATGGCAGTTAAAATCAGACTCAGAAGAATGGGTGCTAAGAAGAACCCCTTCTACAGAATCGTTGTTGCAGATTCCAGATATCCCAGAGACGGCAGATTTATCGAGGAGATCGGTTACTATGATTCCACTACCGAGCCCAGCACCGTTAAGGTTGACGCTGAAAAGGCTAAGAAGTGGATGGCTAACGGCGCTCAGCCTACCGACACCGTTAAGAAGCTCTTTGAAAAGACCGGCGTTACCAAGTAATCCGTCTTTTCACACATATCAGATAATCGTGACACCTCGGTTGAGGTGTCCGAATATGCTGATTTTATTTGTAAGCTATTTGTTCCGCTTCGTTCGGAACATTTCTATAAATTTCCCCATATGGGATTTTTTCAGAAAGGAAGGCTGCTATGGAAAAGCTCCTTATCACCATTGCTTCGGGTCTTGTCGAGAACAAGGACGCTGTTACCGTTGACCGTGACGAGCCTAACGAAGAGGGCATTGTGGTTTATCATCTCCATGTTGCTCCCGATGATATGGGCAGAGTTATCGGCAAGCAGGGCAGAATTGCCAAGGCTATCAGGACCGTTATGCGTGCCGGTGCCGGCAGGATCAACGAGAAGATCATGGTCGAGATCGACTGATTCTGCTCTTTATTACAAGGATAATATACATTTTCAGACTGCGGGCTTTGCCTTGCAGGCAGAAAGACGGTGGATTATATGATTCTTACGCTTCTTTCGCGTGTGACTGCAGTTCGGATATTGTTCGCTATCGGCATTGCTGTTACAGCCCTGCCGATATTTTTTTACAAATTGAGTAAAACTAAGGGTGACGGGCTGAGAAAGCTGCGGAATATTTCCGTGCTTGCGGGAATTATTATGTGCCTGCCTATGGCAGTGTATGTTTATGCAGATATCCGTTACGATCTGAAGAATTTTTCGGCAAACGACAGGCTTTATCTTGCTGCCGAGAACAGGAATATTTCCGCTGCAAGGGAATTTATCGAGGATGGAGCCGTCCCCGACGGGGATAACCGTTACGGTAAAACCGCCATTACAAGGGCGGTGGAGCTTGATGATGTTCCCATGGTGCGGCTTTTCCTTGAAAACGGTGCTGACCCCAATTCGGCAGCGGGGGGACAAAAGACCCTTCTGGGTGCCGCTGCGGAAAATCATTCCTTTGAAATGACCGAGCTGCTTTTGTCAATGGGTGCGATTCCCGATTACTGTCCCGACAGCTTTATTCCTGCTCTGCATCTTCTTGCGGCAAATGACGAGGATTATTCTGCCGATATTGTGGAAATGCTTGTGAGCGCAGGCGCTGACCCGTCCTCCAAAGCTGTGATGAACGGCAAGGTAATGCTGCCCTATCGCTATTATTATGATATCCATAAGGAGGATGAGGACATCACCGAGGAGGAGGAAGCCCGCTTCCAAAGAATAAAGGATATCCTTTACGAGCCTTATATAACATGGCTCAAGGATAAGATGACAGCCGAAAACGAAAGGTTGAGCTAAGATGAAAAGATTTCTTGAAATTGGTAAGATCGTTGCTGTTCAGGGACTGAAAGGTGAGGTCAGGGTTGACCCATGGTGTGACAGCCCCGACTTTCTCTGCGAATTTGAACAGCTTTATTTCAATAAGGGCGAGACTCCCGTTACAGTTGTAAAGGCTCGTCCCCACAAGAATATCGTTCTGATGAAGATCGAGGGCGTGGACACTCCCGAGGACGCTCAGAAGCTAAGGGGCAAAATCCTTTACATGGACAGAGAGGATGTGGAGCTTGAGGAGGGCTGCTATTTTGTGCAGGACCTCATCGGTCTTGAGGTGGTTGACGCCGATGACGGAAGGGTTTACGGAAAGCTCTCTCAGGTGACTGCCACAGGCGCAAATGACGTTTATCACATCAAGGACGGCGACAAGGAATATCTCATTCCCGCAATTCCCGATGTGGTTGTCAAGACTGATATTGAAGGCGGCAAGCTTATTATCAGAAAAATGGAAGGTCTTTTTGAATGATGGATGATAAATTTGATTTTCCCGCCTGTGCCGTGGGAACATGGGCTTGGGGCGAGGGCGCTAACGGTTCTAAGATGGTTTTCGGCGGTAAAAGAGATACCGTGACTTTGAAAAATGCCTTCAGCGCTGCATTGAAAAACGGCTTTACTCTATGGGATACCGCCGAGGTCTACGGTATGGGCTCCTCCGAGCGGCTTCTGGCTGAATGTATCCGAGAGGCGGGGGATATGGGCAGAAATGTCCTTATTTCCACAAAGCATATGCCTCTTAAAAAATATTCCCCGGGTGAGGTTCGCTCTGCGCTTCTCGGAAGCCTTGACAGGCTTGGCGTCAGCCGTGCGGATATTTTCTGGCTCCATCTTCCAAGAAATTTCAGGCAGAATGTGAATGAGTGCGCCGAGCTTGTGAATGAGGGCAGGATCGGGCTTATCGGGCTTTCAAATTTTGATCTTGAGCAGATAATTGCCGCTGATAAGCAGCTCAGAGAAAAGGGACTTCGTGTGGGGGCTGTTCAGAATCATTTCAGCCTCATAAGACGTGACACGGAACAGCTGAAAATTCTTGACTGGTGCCATGAAAACCACGTTCCCTATTTTTCCTATATGGTTCTGGAGCAGGGTGCCCTCAGCGGAAAATATGACGACGAGCATCCCATTAAGGGCATATCCATGCGCAGTATCCGGTATAATAAAAGAGTTCTGAAAAAGCTCCGTCCTCTGATCGACGAACTTCGTGAAACTGCACATGACCATGGCTGCAAGCCTGCTCATATAGCGATCTCATGGGCGATAGCTAAGGGCACTGTTCCCATCGTGGGAATAACAAAGCCCTCTCAGGCGGAGGAGCTTGCCTGCACAAGGGGTATTACACTTTCTTCTGAGGAGATCAGCCGTCTTGAAGCGCTTGCGGATAGGTCGGGCATTGTGAGCAAGGGCATCTGGGAGCCGAAAATTTCCAATGTATGATATTTACCGAAAGGAAATGATCTTTTGCGTTTTGATATAGCCACTCTTTTTCCCGAGATGTGCGAGGCGGTGATGGGGGAAAGCATTATCGGCAGAGCACGCAGAGCGGGGCTTATTAAGCTTTACTGCCATCAGATAAGGGATTACACCCTGGATAAGCACCGCAGGGTGGACGATTCTCCCTACGGCGGCGGCAAGGGCATGGTCATGCAGGCTGAGCCTATTTATCGCTGCTGGCAGGCAGTATGCGCACAGCTTGAGGAAAAGCCTCATGTAATATATATGTCACCCAAGGGCAGCGTTTTTAATCAGAAAAAAGCCTGCGAGCTTTCCCGGATGAAGAATATTTTCGTGATTTGCGGGCATTATGAAGGTGTGGACCAGCGGGTGATCGACAAGATCGTGGATGAGGAAATTTCCGTCGGAGACTATGTTCTAACGGGGGGAGAGCTTCCAGCCATGGTCATGTGCGACTGCACTGCAAGGCTTGTTCCCGGCGTGCTTGCCGCAGAGGAATGCTTCACTGAGGAGAGCCATTTCGGTGGACTGCTTGAGTATCCCCATTATACCCGTCCCGAGGTGTGGGAGGGGATGGAGGTTCCTCCCGTACTTCTCACGGGGCATCACAAGAATATTGCCGCATGGAGGCATGAGCAGGCAGTGAAGATTACTGCCGAGAGGCGTCCTGATATGCTTGAGACTTCTGAGGATTAAGCTTTTTAATGCAGCAAATTCACACTAAATTCATATATGTATATTGGGTTAAATATGATAAGAAAAATAATTAACAAATTCCTGTGAATTTGCATATAAAACTCTGTTGGAAATTGTACAGGTGTAATAAAATTAGTTAAAATCCACAAATCAAAAAGCTAATTTTTCTGCTCAGTAATTCAAAAAGCAGAAAATTCCCCGAAATCGGCAAATTATAATAATTTTCTGTTGACTAAGGCTGTTTTGCAATGTATAATTTAATTATAGCTTTATAGAAAGTTATGGCAATTTATTCTTTGAGTAATACTGATTACCATGCTTCGGTAGGAGATCGGTATAATAGCTACTTAACGGATAGGAGAGAGTGTTATGTTTGTTAAAGATGTAATGGTTCAGAATCAGGTTGGCTTACACGCACGTCCCGCAACTTTTTTCATTCAGAAGGCTAATGAGTTCAAGTCCTCTATCTGGATCGAAAAGGAAGAGAGAAGAGTTAACGCTAAGAGCCTTCTCGGTATTCTCTCACTGGGTATCGTTGGCGGCACACAGATCAGGATCATCGCTGACGGCGCAGATGAGCAGGAGGCTGTAACAGCCCTTATCGAGCTCGTTGACAGCGGTTTTGCCGAGGAGTCCAGATAATTTCTCGCTGCAGTTTGATTTTAAGGGAGTATGTTCCTTGAGAGCGTACTCCCTTTGCTTTTGAAATTATGCAAAAAAATTGTGGTATTTGACTAATGTTCATAGAATATTAACACAATCTGCCTGCCGATATGATAAAATTATACTATATAATAAGATAATAAGCGATCAAAGGCGATTTGTCGGATATGCGGCTCGTCTGATGACCGCACCGCCGTTATTAACGGAGATACCCTTGCCGCCTGTTTTAAGGCGGAAATGAAAGGATGACTGTAAATGTCCAACAGACTGTTTCAAGGCCTTATTCACCAGATGAGAGACACTATGGACTGCGTGATCGGAGTTGTTGACTCCACCGCTACCATTATCGCCTGCAGCGAGCTTACCAAGATCGGCACTACAAATGAATTTGTTTCCCTTGACCTCAGCGATTCTCATGACATTTTCGTAAGGGACGGTTATACTTATAAGCCCTTCGGTTCCCACATAAAGCCCGATTATGCCGTTTTTGTGGAGGGCACGGACGATAATGCCGCTAAGTATGCCAATATCATGGCTATCACTCTTTCCAGCATCAAGCAGTATTATGACGAAAAATACGACCGCAACAACTTTATCAAGAATGTTGTTCTCGATAACGTTCTCCCCGGTGATATAGTTGTTAAGGCAAGAGAGCTTCACTTCAATGCCGATGTGAGCAGGGTCGTTTTCCTTATCAGGATCATTTCCTCAAACGATGTTTCCGCATATGATGTTATTCAGAATCTATTCCCCGACAAGACCAAGGATTTCGTATTCAATATCACTGAAAGCGACATTGTTCTTGTCAAGGAGATAAAGAGCAATGTGGAATCCAAGGATTTGGAGAAGCTTGCACGCTCTATTTCCGACACCCTCTCGGGCGAGTTCTATACAAGGGTAAATGTGGGCATAGGCACCGCTGTTGTGGGCGTTAAGGATCTTGCACGCTCCTTCAAGGAGGCTCAGATAGCTCTTGAGGTAGGCAAGGTGTTCGATACCGACAAGGTTATCGTTTCCTATGATAATCTTGGTATCGCAAGACTTATCTATCACCTTCCCACCACCCTCTGCGAGACATTCCTTCAGGAGGTTTTCAAGAAGGGCTCCATTGAGTCTCTTGACCATGAGACCCTTTTCACCATTCAGAAATTCTTCGAGAATAATCTGAACGTTTCCGAGACTTCAAGAAAGCTTTTCGTTCACAGAAATACACTGGTTTACAGACTTGAGAAGATAAAGAAACTCACAGGTCTGGATCTTCGTGAATTTGACCATGCCATCATCTTCAAGATCGCTCTTATGGTCAAGAAATATCTTTCCGCAAATCCCACAAAGTTCTGATTTACGGGCAATATCAACACAATAATTTTTCAGGGGGCAGTGGGGGAATACTACTGCCCTTTCATATGCTTTTAAATACACTCAGGCGGTGAAATTTGATTTGATTGAACTCAAGAATGTTTCGGTGACATATAAAAACGGCGTTGATGCGCTTAATGATGTGTCCCTTAAAATAAATGACGGCGAGTTTGCCTTTGTGGTGGGCGAGTCGGGCGCAGGTAAAAGTACGCTTATCAGGCTCCTTACCCGAGAGGTCAAGGCGGACGAAAGAGCGGACGTGAAAAGCGTTCTCAAGGTAAACGGCTTCGACCTTATGAAAATGAAGCAGCGTGATGTTCACAAGCTCAGAAGGACCATCGGCTTCGTTTTTCAAAGCTTCATGCTGATAGACACTATGACTGTTTTTGAAAATGTGGCATTCGTTCTCAGGTGCATCGACGCTCCCAGCAGATACATTAAGAAAAGAGTCCTTCAGGTTATAGGCCTTCTGGGACTTCAGGACAAGAAGGATCATTATCCCGATGAGCTTTCGGGAGGCGAGCAGCAGAGAGTTGCAATCGCAAGAGCTCTTGTTAATGACCCCAAGCTCATTATTGCGGACGAGCCTACGGGAAATCTTGACCCCCGTACTTCGGTGGAGATAGTAAGGCTCCTCAAGGAGATAAACGACCGAGGAACCACCGTCCTTATGGTCACTCACGAGCATGAGCTTGTTAAGAGAATGGGCGGAAGGCTTATCAATATCCGCAAGGGCGAGATCTCCTTCGACGACCATATCTAACGGAAAGGAAAGCATTTTTTCAATGAGAATCAGCGGTGTAGGATATCTAATCAAGCAAGGCGTTACAAATATTGTGAAAAACAACATCGCTTCCTTCGCAACCTTCTGCGTAATGACGGTGTCCCTGCTTCTTGTGGGCTTTACATGGGTTTTTTCACTTAATATAAATACTTTCATAAACGGTGTCGAGGACAAAAACGAGGTTGTCATCTTCCTCACCGACGACGCCGATCAGGAATACATAGATGAGCTTGGAGAAAAGCTCCGGGCTGATGATAATATTTCCAGCGTGATCTTCTGGTCAAAGGAAGAGGCTCTCGAGGGCATTAAGGCGGATATGAACGACGCTGAGGACATTTTCGGCTATATCGACGAAAATCCCCTTCCCGACGCATACCGCATCAGGATAAAGGATATTACCCGAATGAGCTCCACCCTTTACGCCATCAATTCATACAGCCATATCGAAAAGGTCAAGGCACCCTATGATTTCGTTAATATTCTTACAGAGCTAAAAAGCGCCATTGCGGTTGTTTGCTTAATTATCCTCATATCCCTTGTTTTGGTGTGCTTTGTAATGATCTCGAATATCACCCGTGCCAGCGTGGAGACACGCCACAGAGAGATAGCTATTATGAAATATGTGGGAGCTACAGACAGCTTTATAAAGATCCCCTTTTTCATCGAGGGTATGGTGCTGGGACTGCTTGCAGGCGTATGCGCAGCTTTGCTCACTTATCTGGGCTATGACAGGCTTGCGGCGCTTCTCTCCACTGAAACCACTCTTTTCTCGGCAATGGGCACATCGGGCTTCATTCCCATTGATAACTTCATCTGGCAGCTTTCCGCAGGCTATGTGGGAATAGGCGCACTCCTTGCCGCCGTGGGAACGGTTATCAGCGTTAAGAAGCACGTTAAGGTATAAAAGATAAAAAGAAAAAAAGTGCAACCCGAAAGGACAATTAAAATGAAGAAAAATTCTGTAAATAAGCTTTTCAGAAGCATAGGCGCAGTTTTTGCCGCAGGAGTTTTATCCCTGTCGGTTATGACAGGTTCTGCCGTAACTGCCGATTATGAGGACGATATCGCCGCTCTCGAGCGCAAGCAGGCGGCTCTTGCAGAGGAGCGCAGAGAGCTTGAGGCATCTCTCGGTGAATATGAATCGGGAGCCGAGGAGCATGAGAAATATCTGGAGCTCTATGATGAAAAAATGAGGGTCCAGGAGGAGGAAATTGCCAATATCAAGGAGCAGATATCCCTTCTGGACGAGGATATTGCCGATCTGGAGGAACAGATAAAGGGCAAGGAAGAAGAGGTTGCCGAGGGCATTGTGGAATTTAAGGCAAGGCTTCGTGCAATGTATATGGGCGGCAGCGACAGCATTGCGTCCATGCTTGCAGGTTCAACTGATTTCTATGATATCCTTGCAAGGACCGAGCTTATGGAGAGAATGTCCCGCCATGACAAGGAAATGATAGATGATCTGAACGAAAAGATCACCCTTCTGAATAATGATAAGGCTGCTCTTGAGGAAACAAAGGCACAGACCGAGAGCAAGAAAGCCGAGGCGGAGGGAGTTCTTGCGGAGCTTCAGCAGACCTATGCCGACCATGAGGAAACAAAGCAGTGGTATGAGGCACAGGCGGAATACAGCCGAAACCGCACCGAGGAAATAAAGCGTGAGGAAGCCGACGCCGAGGAAGAGCTGCAGGAATTTATCAGAAAGCAGCAGGAAGAGCTTGAACGAAAGCGTGAGGAAGAGCGCAAGCGCCGTGAAGAAGAGGAAAGAAAGCGCCGCGAGGAAGAGCAGAGGCGCAGAGAAGAGGAAGAGCGTCAGAGACAGCTGGAGGAGGAGCAGAAGCGCCTTGAAGCGGAAGCACAGGGTGTGGAGTATGTTCCCGAGCCTGTTACAACGGCTGCGGTGGAGGAGGACACCTCCGATGATACATATCAGTATGTAACGGGAGCTTCTCAGGGCTTTATCTGGCCATGCCCCACAGTTCTTAATATGACCGACACCTACGGCTACCGAACCATTGCCGAGGAGGGCGGAGCCAGCGATTTTCACAAGGGTATCGACATAAATAAGCCAAACTGTAAGGGTGAGCCTATTGTTGCCGCTGCGTCGGGAACGGTTATCAGAGCCTCCGATACAGGTAACGGCTACGGTATCCATGTTCTTATCGACCACGGCGATAAGATATCCACACTTTACGGTCATATGTCAAGCTGCACCGTAAGCGTAGGCGAGGAGGTCTCTCAGGGACAGACCATCGGCTACATCGGTTCAACAGGCTATGCATACGGAAATCACTGCCATTTTGAGGTCAGAGTCAACGGCGAAACTGTCGATCCTCTGAACTATGTAAGCATGGGATAATTTTGCCTGTCCCGCTGCCTGTACGGGCAGCGGGTATTTTGGTTTATATATTTAAAAGGAATAACTGATATGAATAAGAAGATATCCATTGGAATAACCATCGGTCTGATGGCAATTACTGCCGCAGTGACCTTTATGATCACAAGCAATGTTACTCTGGAAATGTTCAATAACAAGATCCGCAGCGTCAGCGAGAAGCAGGAATTTTACAGCAAGCTCTCCGAGATAGACACCTACAGCCGCACTCATTATATCGGTGACATCGACGAGGCGAAGCTTATCGAGGGAATGGTAAAAGGCTATATCGGAGGCGTGGGGGACAGCTATGCCGAATATCTCACTGCCGAGGAATATGCCAAGCGCCAGACCGAGCAGACGGGAGTATCCGTCTGGCTTGGCTTCAATTATGAAAAGGAGCCGAGCGGATATATTAAAATAACCGATGTACCTGCGGGAACCTCTGCGGAGGAATCGGGGCTTCTGGCGGGAGATATCATCACCGCCGTAAATAATACGGACGTTATTGCCTTTGAGGGCGGCTATGACGAGGCTGTTTCTCTTTTCAACTGCGAGGAGGGCACTCGTGTAAAGCTCTATGTGAAGCGTACAAACGACGACGGCACCAATGATTTTATCACCTATAACGTCACCGCTCAGCGTTCGGAGCAGGTCACGGTAACAGGCAGGCTCATTGATGCTCTCGGATATATAAAGATATCAGGCTTTACGGACAAGACCGAGTCCCAGCTGAAAGCAAAGCTTGACGAGCTTATCTCAGCGGGAGCAATGGGACTGGTTTTCGACCTTAGGAATAACAGCGGCGGCTCTCTCAACTCCCTTGAAAAATGCCTCGATCATATCATCGGAGCGGGAACGGTGGTTACGGCAGAGTATAAAAACGGAAATACCGAGGCGGTGGTTGTCTGCACCGAATCCGAGGAGATCAAAATGCCCATGTCGGTCATTGTCAATCAGAACACCATGGGAACGGCGGAGCTTTTCGCCTTTGCTCTTGCGGACAAATGCTCGGCGCATACCGTTGGAAAAAGCACCGCAGGCAGGGGATATCTCCAAACGGCATACACCTGTTCCGACGGCTCTGTGGTAATGCTCTCCACTGCAATTCTGCGGACGGACAACAGCGGCGATTTCAGCGGAACGGGATTGAAGCCCGAATTTGACGCCGCCCTTTCCTCCGAGATCGACCTGAATCAGATATCAGATGAAGCAGCGCTCCTTACCGATGCCCAGCTTATCAAGGCGCTGGAGGTAACAGTTCCCAAGGAAGCAAAAGAATGAAAAGGATAATGTGATATGAATAAGATAGACATATTCAGCTACGGATGGATATACGATGCGATACTTACCATGCTGTTTATCGTGGCGGCAATAGACTTTTTCGGGATAATCAGAAGCATAAGAGCGGGGGGCGAGGAGCTGGCTGAATATGCCGCTCTCTGCGTGAAATATCTGAAAATTGCCATGCTGCTTTTTGCGGGAGGATTTTTCCTTCTTGTGACCTTCACCTACGGCTATGACACGGCAACCACAGTTATTCACGGATTTATGGGCTTTCTGCTCATAGCCGATGCGATTATTTCCCTTGTGATAAAGCTGAAATACACAAAAAGGTATGTGAAGAAATGAAAGCAATGAAAAGCCTGAAGGAATCCGTAAAGGGATTTCTGAAAATGACAGGGCATTACGCCGACAGCGCCGCCTATCTTGCGGAGCATGGCTACAACGATGAATATATGAAAATGCTTGCCGCCGAATGTGAAAGCGCAGGCAGCCAGAAGGAAAAGTCGGAGGGACAGGCGCTTACTGCACAGGCGCTTTTATTCAGAGGAAAGCTCAGGGATGCCCTTGCAGCCTTTGAGCAGACGGATATTGATAAGCTTCCCAAGCTTGTTGCCCATGTATTTGCGAATAATTATATTCTCTGCCTTTTTCTTCTGGATAAGCCTCAGCGGATAAGAGAGGTATATGAGGAGCAGAATAAGCATATACTTTCGGAAAAATCCCTTGTAATGCGTAGGACTATCGGCATACGGGAATATATCTCAAAGCGCTATGAAAATGCTGTTACCGTATTTATTAAGCTGCTCAGCGAGCCCGACCCCCGCTGCACACTGATGGCGGATATCTGCCTCGTCAGATCTATGCTGAAGCTGGATATGAAGGAGCGGGCAGGCGAAATTGCCGAGCTTGGCTTCGGAAGATATATGGGAATGGGAGATATTTCCGCCGAGGTCAACCGCCTTCGTCTTATGATAAGCGCCGTTCCCCGAAAAGGGAGCAGCGGCGGCAAAAAGAAAAAAAGAAAGTGAGTGATACATATGGCAGACAAGGAGTACGGCAAATTCTTTTTCGGTACAATGATAAAGCTCGGGCTTTTTCTTGTTTTCTGCGGGGCGGGGGAGTATTTGTCCATGAGATTTCTGCCCGCCCCCTACAACAAGCTTGTCCTTCCGGCGGCGGCTGCGGTCATCACATGGTTTTTCCTCATTGTTATTGAGAGAAATTCCCGCTCGTTTTTTGCGAAAGGGTATTTGCTCAGAAATACGATGATAGGCGGATTGTGGGGCTTCGGTGCGGCAGTTGCTGGCCCTCTTGTGGGGCTTGCCTTCAAGGTAAGGGTATTTAACTGGAACGCTGACTGCGATTTTTCCGAAATTGCGCTTAATTCCGCTGCCTCGGGTCTTTTTCTTGCCATTGTGGTTTACGGTTATTTCTATCATATACTTATAAGTGATTTCGGAGCCGTTCCCGCAATAATAATTTCATCTGCGGTATTTGGGCTGTTGTCCGCTGCGGATGTGATATCGGGAATGGTGACTCACGAGATCCTTCTTCCGGCGGTGGCTTATTATGCTGTCATCGGCATTGCGGCGGGTATGCTCATTCTCGGAATGGGTGATATGTGCGCAGCGGCAGCCTTTCTGTTTATCCATCAGCTGATGTCGGGGATATGCGAGGCGTTCACCTATGGGGGAAGAAACTTTGAGACGGATATGGGTGCGCCCATTATGGCTATCCTCTGCGCTGTATCCGTTTTTCTCGAGATTCGCAGAGAAAAGAAGGAGAAGAAGAAATTCCTTCAATATTAAGCTTAAAATTAGGTAGGTAGTTTAAAATGGAGCTTTCATTGATATGTGTCAGACAGATCGCAGTAATGTTTCTGCTTGTGGCATTGGGCTTTCTTTGCGGAAAGATAAAGCTTTTGGACAAGGAGACAAATTCAAAGCTATCGGGCTTTGTGCTTGAGGTGGTAAATCCCGTTCTCATTTTCATGTCATATCAGCAGGATTTCAATATTGACCTGCTTTTCGGACTGGCGCTGTCGGTGGGGCTGGGCTTTGTTTCATACGGAATGATGATACTTCTGCTGGCGTTCCTTTACAGAAAGGATAGATCGGACGAGGGACGGGTGGAGCAGTTTGCTGCCGTTTATTCAAACTGCGCATTCATGGGAATCCCCCTTATCAACGGGCTTTTCGGCGCTGAGGGAGTTTTTTACCTCACAGGCTATGTGACCGTATTCAACATAATGGTCTGGACTCACGGAGTTATTTCCTTCGGCGGAAAGGAGCAGAAAACCTCTCTTAAAAAGGTGCTGACCTCTCCCGCAATTATCGCTACAATCCTGGGCCTTGTGACCTTCCTTCTCCGTCCGCTCCTTTCGGGAATACCCTTCCCTGCCTTTGTAAATGCGGCGGTGGGTGTGATATTCTCTGCTGCGGAGCACGTTGGCGGCATGAACACCCCTCTGGCAATGCTCTGCGCAGGCGTTACCATCAGCCAGACTGTTATCGGGGAGTATATCGGAAATCCGAGGATTTATCGGGCGGCGTTTCTCCGTCTCATAGTCTGCCCCGTGCTTTTCTGGCTCGTTTTCAGATGGTTCCCCATTCCTCATATGGTTTTTATGGTGGTTATTGCTGCGGCAGGCTGCCCTGCGGCGGCAACAGGTACTATGTTTGCCATAAGATACAAAAAATGTCCCGAAATGGCGGCGGTCATATTTGCGGTGACGACATTGCTTTCTGCAGGAACTCTGCCGCTGATGGTTATTTTAGGCTCTTTATAATATTATAGTACAAATGTTCTTTGGCGCCAAGTGAATGTTGACGATTTATAGAAAATTTACAAAAGGAAGTTGATCCATGGAGGAAAAACGGAACAGTCCCCCAATTCTCAATGAAGAGGGGAAGCCTCGCAAAAAAATTAAATTCGACCCGAGAAATCTCATTATCATCATAATGGGCATTTCTCTGGCGGCAATGGGGATAAATTCGGCTAAGCTCAGCAAGGCGCTTCGTGAGGACGAGGAATATATTTCCGCCGAGGCTTCGAGAGTTTTTGAATATTACGGGGAAAAAGACGTTATCAATCTGAATGACCCAACCTACGGCGACACATGGCTGGCGGCACTTTCCGATGTTCCCCGTCATGAGATGGATTTTGAAAATGTGAAGCTTGAAAACGGCTTCAAGAATTATTACATAGACGGCACCATGGTCAACAAAACAGGGGTGGACGTGTCCTATCATCAGCGTGATATCGACTGGGAGGCTGTGAAGGCTGACGGCGTTGATTTTGCAATGATAAGGCTTGGCTATCGGGGCTATGAATCGGGGCTTATCAACATTGATGAGCGGTTTCACGAATATGCTGAGGGCGCTCTTGAGGCGGGGCTTGATATCGGCGTTTATTTCTATTCTCAGGCTGTGACGACTGAGGAAGCCATAGAGGAAGCGGAGACCGTTCTTAGGGAGATCGAGGGCTATGAGGTCATGTATCCCGTTGTTTTCGACTGGGAGATCGTTGGGGAGGAAACTGCCCGCACAAATGATGTCACCGCTGAGGTCTTAAATAACTGCGCTGCCGCCTTCTGCAACCGAATTGCAAAGGGCGGTCATATTCCAATGATCTACAGCGTGAAGAAAATGGCTCTCACTAAGCTTGACATGAGCAGGCTTGCGGGCTTTGATTTCTGGCTTGCGGAATACAGAGATATTCCCGAATATCCTTATTATTTCACCATGTGGCAGTATGCCTCCGACGGACGTGTTAACGGCATTGAGGGGGAGGTTGACCTTAATATGAGCCTGGTGGATTATTCAGAGGTGAAAAGGTGAGCTTCGGATCCGGTGTTTTCAGAAATTCCGAAAAGCTTATGGGGATTACAGTGACATTTTTTGAAATTATTGAGATATGTAATTTCACTTAAAATGTTTATAATATTTACTGATTCATAAAATGAGGGAGATGGACAAGAATGAAGAAAAAATACGGAATGATTATTGCTCTGCTTTTGCTTACAGGCTGCGGTGAAAGCAAAATGGGCGAGCCTGTGACTTCCTATGCTCAGACGTCGGAGGAAACGGCTTCCGTTTCTCAGACCGAGGAATTAACATCCGAAGCAGTTCACGACATCGACCCCGAAGCCGAAGGAAAGGGCATGGAGGGTGTTCCGTATTTTTATTCACCCCGTTCCGAGGAGGTCACCTTCGTTCCCTCGGAGGAATCTGTGAAATTTAACGGCAGGCATATTGAGCATAACGATACCTGCTATCTTTCCTACACAGGCTCGGCTGTCCGCTTTAATATGACGGGAGATCGGGCGGAGGCGGTTCTTGTTTCCAACGGGGGAGCCTATTCCGACAGGCAGCAGGGCTGGGTCGGCGTTGAGATCAACGGCGAGCTTACCAAGCGCATCCGCCTTGAGGACGGGGAGCAGAGCTATGTTCTTTATGAGGGCGAGGAGCTGAAAAATGCCGAGATAGCCATTGTGAAGCTGACGGAAAATCAGATGACCAATACGGGTGTGAAGTCCGTTACCTGCAATGCGAGCAGAATTGCTCCTGCTGCCGAAAAGGAGCTTTCTGTCGAAATTATTGGGGATTCCATTACCTGCGGATATTCAAATGAGGCGGAGGGTCCCGAGTACGGTTTCAACTGCGATTATGAGAACGGAGCGGCGACCTACGGCTATCTTACAGCCAAGGCTCTGGACGCTGATTACAGCCTGGTGTGCATAAGCGGACTGGGACTTATTTCCAATTACACCGATACTGTGGGCGAAAGAGAGGATTATCTTCTTCTGAATGACGTTTATGGCTACACTGATACGAATTTTGAGCAGCGAAGGGGCATGGAGCCGCTGACCGAGTGGGATTTCGGCGAGGGCAGCGACATTGTTGTGATAAATATCGGCACCAATGATTACAGTTACACAGGCAGGGACGAGGACAGGCAATATGAATTCTATGAGGCGTATTATACCTTTCTGGGCGATGTGCGGGAGGCAAATCCCGACGCCGAGATAGTCTGCACCATGGGAATAATGGGAGCGGAGCTTTTCGGACAGATTGAAAAGGCTGCGGAGGATTTTTCACGTGACAACTCTGATGACCACATTCACACAATGAAATTTGACTATCAAAGCGAGGAGGACGGCTATGGAGGAGATTATCACCCATCTGTGGCAACTCATAAAAAGGCTGCTGAGCAGCTTACCGCCTTTCTTGAAACGTTGATATGATGTGTATAATAACGGTGAAATGCGGGTGAAAGCAGCGAAAAATACAGCATAATCACCAAACTTGAAAAAAACGTCGAAAATCGCTTGACAAAGTAAAAATAATATGGTAAGATAATAAAGCTGTCGGTGATACCGAGAACTTGAAAAAGTAAGTCGGAAAGGCTGATGAGCGATATTCATAAACGGTTCAAAAAGAATATACGAAATGTTCTTTGACAAATCTAAATGAATATGATATAATAAATAAGCTGTCTCGAAAGAGAGGGCGACTCAGAACCTTGAAAATTGAACAATGAACGACCAAAGAAACCCTTGAAATTCCGAGCGAGCCGAAAGGTTTGTGAAGAGTAAAAAGAAGTCAAGGAAAGA
>JALFVE010000005.1 GCA_022787085.1 Oscillospiraceae bacterium
TGCTCACGTGTTACTCACCCGTCCGCCACTCGCTTTGGAAGCAAGCTCCCTCTGCTCGTTCGACTTGCATGTGTTAAGCGTGCCGCCAGCGTTCGTCCTGAGCCAGGATCAAACTCTTTAGTAAGTTTGTATTTAATGCACTTTACGTGCTTTAAATCTTATCCTGTCCAGTTCTTTCAAACTGACTTCTTTGGTTTTTTAGTCTTTCCTTGACTTCTTTTACTCTTCGCTCACCTTTCGGTTCGCTCGGAATTTCAAGGGTTTCTTTGGTCGTTCATTGTTCAATTTTCAAGGTTCTGAGTAGCTCCCTCTTTCGAGACAGCTTATTTATTATATCATATTCATTTAGATTTGTCAAAGAACATTTTGTATATTCTTTTTGAACCGTTTATGAATATCACTTATCAGTTTTTCCGGTTTCCTTTTTCAAGTTCTCGGTATCACCGACAGCTTTATTATCTTACCATATTATTTTTACTTTGTCAAGCGGTTTTCGACGGTTTTTTCAAGTTTGTATATTATGCACTGTTATTTCAGTACATTTTCCCGACAAACCCGTCAAATTAACGACATCCACTTAATATATTTTCCTATTTTAATTTATTTATTCAATATTTTCAAGCATAACCAGACAATTTTTCTATCAATAAGAAATTTTTTGCCCGCACATTCCATTTTCGAAGGCTGTGCGGGCATTATCGCAATAAATTAACGCATAATTTTATCAACTCTCTCCGTTATCGGGAGCATAATCATAGCCCTTTCCGTCCTCGGGAGGCATATCTGCAGGAGGCATGGGGCTTGCGCCGGGGAAAAATTCATCGCTGGGGAATTCCAGTCTGCCGAAAATATCCTTAGGGGACTCCTTGGGAGCGCAGCACTCCTTGTCGGGAATGCAGTAATCATAAGTGGGGATAAGCAGGGAAACGGGTCTCATAATGCGGACAACGCTGAACAGCCCCAGAGTAACGGTAATGCCTCTTACAACAGAACATTCGCAGCCCGTGCCGGACTTAATGCACTCGATCTTGGTTTCAAGAGCAATAGGCTCAACCACGCTGACAGTGACCTTAGGCTTGCTGCAAATCTTGCAGCACTTGTCTGTCTCACCCGAAACGTTGTCATCGCTGTCAAAGGTCTTGAAGCTGCCCTTGCTGCCGTAAAGGATTACCCTCTTATTCCAAACAGCGCAGCCCTTGAGAGTAACAGCCTCATCGGTGCAGGCATTTTTATAAGCGTCCATTGTGAGCCTGAAGGTATAGGTGATATCAACGGCATAGCAGCCCTTTTTAAAGGGAACGCAGTCAACGGAAATGCACACGCCCGAAACCTCAGCACAGCGGGTCTTAACAACAGTCATGCAGTCTGTGAGGCAGTAGCCGGGATCAAGTGCGACGGCGAGATCGGAAATGCAGTCTCTTTCGGAACAGGTATCGAAGATCCGCATAGCCTCTATGGTCACAGCCTCCTTGAAGCAGTCGGGCCTGCAAGGGGGATATTTATAGTCATCATACATATACAGCTACCTCCATAAGAATAGTAATATTACATTCTATTCGGGAGAATGTGAAAATGTGAATGATTCAAAAAAATCCTTTCAAAATGAAAAGGAGCTGAGTCGAAATAACCCAGCCCCTAAAAAATTTTATTATACTCTTGTCACCTTATGATAAACCTTCTTGCCCTTCTTGATAATAACGCTATCGTTTATCTCAACAACGCCGTTCGGATCGGTAATCTTAACATCGTCAACGGAAACGCCGCCCTGAGTAACAAGTCTCCTTGCCTCGCTCTTGGAGGGGCAGAGAGCAGTTTTAACAAGCAGGTCGAGAATGTTAACGCCGCCCTCAAGTTCAGCAGCAGGAATCTCGGTTGTAGGCATATCATCGGTATTTCCCGAGCCGCCGAAGAGCTTCTTGGCAGCCTCGAGACACTTTTCAGCCTCCTCCTTGCCATGGATAAGAGCAGTAAGCTCGTAAGCGAGAATTTCCTTTGCCTTGTTAAGTTCAGCGCCGCTCATGGTGCGCTCCATCTCCTCGATCTGCTCAATGGGAAGGAAGGTGAGGAGCTTTAAGCACTTGATAACATCGCCGTCGCCGACGTTTCTCCAGTACTGGAAGAAATCGTATGGAGATGTCTTTTCGGGGTCGAGCCAAACAGCGCCCTTTTCGGTCTTGCCCATCTTCTTGCCTTCGGAATTGGTAAGGAGAGTGATGGTCATAGCATGAGCGTCCTTTGAAAGCTTCTTTCTGATAAGCTCGGTGCCGCCCAGCATATTAGCCCACTGATCGTCTCCGCCGAACTGCATATTGCAGCCGTACTTCTGGAAAAGCATATAGAAATCGTAGGACTGCATTATCATGTAATTAA
Organism: Oscillospiraceae bacterium; assembly: GCA_022787085.1. GTDB lineage: Bacteria > Bacillota > Clostridia > Oscillospirales > Ruminococcaceae > Huintestinicola. Next base: position 2,371 of record JALFVE010000005.1, read on the forward strand.
ACTCAAGGAAGGTAAGTCCCCTCTCCATTCTCTGCTTGTAGCACTCGAAGGTAAGCATTTTATTTACAGAGAAACAAGCGCCCACCTCACGGAGAACGTCAACATAGTTGAGATTCAGAAGCCAGTCCGCATTGTTAACAAGAATAGCCTTGTCATCGGAGAAGTCGATAAAGCGGCTCATCTGCTTTTTGAAGCAGTCAACATTGTGCTGAATGGTCTCCTTTGTCATCATTTTTCTCATATCGGTCTTGCCCGAGGGATCGCCTATCATAGCGGTGCCGCCTCCGATAAGAACGATAGGCTTGTTGCCTGCCATCTGAAGTCTCTTCATAAGGCAGAGCGCCATAAAATGTCCAACATGAAGGCTGTCGGCAGTGGGGTCAAAGCCGATGTAAAAGGTTGCCTTTCCGTTGTTTATCATCTCGCTGATCTCTTTTTCATCGGTGACCTGAGCGATAAGTCCGCGTCTTGTAAGCTCTTCGTATAAAGTCATTTTAATTTCCTCCGTTTATCTGTTTTTATTTTTAATAATATTATAAGCCTGATAAAAGCAGAACGCAGCTATCAAAAGCCATATTACCATTATAATACCCCCAATATGAGATGAAACCATTAACAGGTCTCACTGATACCACCGCCCTTCAAATAAAAAATTTATTTTTTCTCCAGAATGGAAAAAGCGCAGTAATGAAGCACATCAAAATCCTCGGGAGCGATTTTTTGAAGCAATGCCAGATGCTCGTTCTCAAAAGCAGCAATTTTATTTTCGGAAAGAGAAGCGCCGATACCCCGACAGGCTTTGATCCTGCCGTTCCAGCTCTCTCGGGTAAAATGCACCTTAACATCGAAGATCTCGCTGTAAAGCATATTAAAATACTCCGAATATATCTCGGGAATAAAGATCTCGTGCCGCATATCTCCCCTGCCCGTCCAGCCGGGATTGAATTTCAGAATAAGCTCCTCGCTTGCCCCTGCGACCTCGTCCTCATATGGCAGCCAGCCCATGTATAAGACCGCAAGCTTGCCTCCGTCCGGGAGCATCCCCGCAAGCTTCGGAGCGGCAATGCCGTGATCGAAATAGAAAAAGCACTGACAGGCAGTTATAGCTTCAAAGCTTTCATCGGGAAAATCAAGCTCCTCGGTGGACTTGCAGAGAAAGCGGATATCCATGCCCTCATTTTCCGCAAGACGCCTTGCCGCGATTATCTGATTTTCGGAAATGTCCGTTCCCGTAAAATGAGCGCCGTACCGGTACATATTTCTGGGGATAACTCCCGTTCCCGTGCCGATATCGAGCACCCTCTGACCCGAAATGCCAATGCCCAGAGAGTGGAGCTTCTCATAAAACTCATCCGGATAAATGTCACGGTATTTTGCGTAATCCCCCGAAGTCCTGCCCCAGTCAAAAGGCTTTCCATTGTCGATTGTTTTGTTTGTAATCATGTTCACACCTCATTGTGCAAAAACAAAACGCCCTCTCAAAGCAAGCGCTTCAAGAGGGCGATAAAAACCGCGGTACCACCTCAATTTGCCATGCGGCAGCATGACCTTAGGGAGACTGTAACGTGTCTCGTTCCGTACAAGGCTACTGGGTTTCACCCTGTCTGCTCGGGAATGTATCTTCAGAGCGCCGCTGCCCTCTTCCACCGTCCGAAGGCTCTCTGAAAGCGGTAATGCCCTGCTTTTTTTCCGTCACTGCATTTATATTGAGATGATTATAACACAAAAAAAGAATGTTGTCAAGGGTGAAACGTAATTTTTCAAAAAAGCACTTGACAGAAAAGAAAAAATATGTTAGAATCATCTTACAAAATTTCCGTGGGGGAGTAATCTGCTTTATTAACATAAAGCGGCAAATCGACATACCGACCGAAAGGTCCGGTTTGCCTTAATTGATAAGACTCACATACAGATGCAGCCGAATTTGTCGGCTTTGTCTGTATGCGAGTCTTTTTATTTTTCTGCGGACATAAAATAATAAAAACGAGAAAGGACATTAAAGCTATGGATATGCTCACCTTATTTCTGATCGCCGTGGGACTTTCGATGGACGCCTTTGCGGTATCCGTCTGCAAGGGACTTGCAACCCCCTCCTACAAATTCCGATACTCGCTTATCTGCGGGGCATGGTTCGGAGGCTTTCAGGCGCTGATGCCCGCCATAGGCTATCTTCTGGGGGTAAATTTCAAGGGCTACATCACAGCCTTTGACCACTGGATAGCATTTATCCTGCTGGGAATAATCGGCTTTAATATGATAAAGGAGGCGCTGTCCGCCGACGAGGAGGGAGCAGACCCGTCCTTTGCGCCGAAAGCAATGGTGGTGCTTGCCATAGCCACTGCGATAGACGCTCTGGCGGTGGGCGTGACCTTTGCATTTCTGGAGGTGAATATCATCGCCGCAGTGCTCTTTATCGGGATATGCACCTTTGTGATATCCGCCGCAGGAGTGAAAATAGGCTCTGTTTTCGGAACGAAATACAAGTCCAAGGCGGAGATTGCAGGAGGCGTAATACTTCTGCTGCTGGGAATAAAAATTCTTGCAGAGCATCTTATGGGATAGCCCGCAGATTATTTTTTCAGTTTGCTTTTCAGAATATCCAAGCCCTCGGCAACAAAGCTGTTTTTCAAAGCAATAAGCACTCCGAAATAAATGATTACCGCCGAAACCACCGACAGAAGCAAATAAATTATCATGTTCATCTCCAAAAGAGAAAGCAGCAGGCAAACTGGGATAATAAAAGCGGCGGCAAAAACATACTGCCGGATATCTCTGAACACAAGCTTCAGCGGAATGATTCCCGACAAAAAATAAAAATTGATAATAAGCTCAATCAGCTCTGCCGCAACTGTGGCAATGGCAGCGCCGTTCTGGATAAATTGCGGTATAAGTATCAGATTCAGGAGGAAATTCACCGCAGCAGCAGCAGCTGTGGAAGCAAGGCTGAGCCTATCCTTTTTCAGCGGGACAAAGAAATGGGAAACGATAAACATATTCACAGGCACGATAAGATTTCTCAGAGAAATAATTTTTGAAGTGATATCAGCCTCTGCAAACGCCTCTCCGCTGAATATGAGAATTATGGGACGGCTGAGCACAAAAAGCCCCATCGCCGACGGAATACACAGCATAAAGACGCAGTTTATGGCTCTGACCGCAACCCTTTTCACCTCTTCATGCATATCCCTTTCCGCATAATATGCTATCCTCGGCGTAAGCACAAGTGTCACGGAGCAGACCGCCGAAAAAGCGATATCGCTTATCTTATGAGAAGCGCTGTATAATCCCACAGCCGTATCATTCGTCATAAAGCCCAGCATTGTTGAATCCATTACAGTGAACACCTGAACCAGCGCACTCATGATAAACAGCGCAAACACAGGCTTCAGATGGCGTTTCAAATGAAGGTCATATTTAGTTTTCCGATCGATGTATTTTCCCGAATGGATAAAATTAAACAGAAATGCACCGCCGCCCGAGATCACCTGTATCATGGCATATTTATCAATATCCTCCGCAGTGCGGACAAATATAAGCATACATATCATTGCGGCAAGCTGAACGACGCAGGTGCGCACAGCGATATACCTGTAATCCTCCATAGCATTGTAAAGCCATTCCATTCCAAGGGCGGTAAGACCGATGGAAAGGGAGTTAATAAGCAGCAGTTCACGGTATGGCGCAAGAGAGTCAACAGTGTTTATCACAACGAAAAACAACGCATAGGAAACGATCACGGAACAGATATTTATTGCAAATATCTCCCGTGCAGTCCTGCTGAGAGAAGCCTTGTCGTCTCTGACCGCAGCACATTCCCTGATACCGTGATTCTGGATACCGAGCATGGCGATGAGCGTGAAATATACTACAAAGGATTTTGAAAAGCTTATTTTCCCCATACCGTCGGGCAGCAGTATTCTTGAAGCATATGCGAAGCTGATAACGGGAAATATCAGCGAGGCAACGGTTTTCAGAATACTGTAAAAGGAATTTTTGATTATGGAAACGGACATAACGGCACCTTCGGGATAATCATTTTTTTGCAGTCAGCTTTCTGTAAAGAATTTTCACCGTGTCGAACAAAAACGGACTGACAGCCATCAGAGCAAATCTGAGTTTAACTCTCAGCGAAAGACTGTAGGAAATAAAAAAGGATATATTTTCCTTTAAAAATTTTTTATACCCGGACATATCTTTTTTCAGTCTGAACTTTTTGTTATCATACATCAGATGCATAATGAGAAATATTTTTTTCATTCTTACCGCATCGGAAAAAAGCGGAGCATTATCTCCGTTTTCTATTGAATCCAGAAAAGCGATCTGCTTTTCATCATTTTCAAAGTATGATCTTTTATCAAAGGTCCTGCAAACCGAAGTTTCACAATCGGCATACACATAAAGCGCATCCGAAATAAATACGGCGCAGCGTGCATATCCGGAATACCGTGCAACAAAAAGCGAATCCTCCCCGGGACGAATGTCTTCGGGGAACTTTATTTTATTTTCCCTGATAATATCCGACCTGTAAATTTTATTCCATGGCACGGAAGCTCTGAAGTCATTGCAGAACAGATCATAAAAATGCTGTGAGGAGTTATATTCAACCGCATCGGGATATTGATGCTTTTGTTTTTTCAGCATGACCCCGTCCGCATATCTGAAGAAGCCGCATGAAGCTATATCGGCATTTTTTTCGGAAACTGCACTGTAAAGCCTTCGGGCATAATTTTCATGAATGTAATCGTCCGAATCCACAAAGCAGATATATTTTCCCTCTGCAATATCCAGTCCCGCATTTCTTGCCGATGAAACGCCGCCGTTATCCTTGTGAATGACCCGAATTCTCGGGTCTTTTGCGGCATATTCATCGCAAATCCTGCCCGATGAATCTGGGGAGCCGTCATCTACAAGAATTATCTCAATATTTTTATAGGTCTGTGCCATAACGCTTTCTATGCATCGGGGAAGATATTTTTCAACCCTAAAAACGGGAATGATTATTGAGATCAGATCGTTCATAATTTTTTTTGCTCCTCCTACACGGAAAAGAAAAATTCATAGGGATAAATTCCCGAATGATTTAATTTCATTCTCACCCCTGTGGTGATGAAAAACAGTATCACAGATATCACATAAATTGCAGATCTCGAGTCTTTGTTTCTGTCAAATCTCTGTACAACGGCAGGCAGCAGAAAAACCGAAAAGACTGAAAAGACCGTCTGCACCCTGAGATAGAAGGAATTGGTGGAATAGAGTATTCCGATAATCACTTCTATCATTGCTGCAGCCATAAAGGTCCAGAGATTTTCCATGTGAAGCTGAACGCCTTCAATTTTCCTGCCGTCGCTGAGCGGCTGAAACATTTCATCTTTAAAAAAGCAGAATGCGATAAGGATAAACATCAGGAAGGCAATGGACAAGATTATTTTCCTGCCGCCCGTTTCACCGCCGAAGGTCGAATAATCGCCTATCAGAAGCTTGTTCAGATAAATTGTATATCTTGGAAATATCCTGCAGAAGATCATAATAATGTTTTCGGTAAACAGCATTGCCACAGCCAGTGCTGCCGTATATATCAGAAAAATTATCCTGTTCCATTTTATTTTTCTCAGCAAAAGATATATATATATAATTATAACAACATTATGCATTGCTACAGAAAGGACGGCATACAGAAGTGCCCGCTTATACCGTTTCATATCCAGACTGCATATTGCCAGAAGACATACAGACATTGCCATTGACTGTCTTACAGCGTTCCATGAAAAGAAAAAATAATAAAGAGAGATATAATAGAAAAAGGATGCGGCGCAGTTATCCGAGTAGTAATATATGAATTTAAAAAAGCCGTATATTATTATGGCAGCGGATATCAGCAGCATGACCTGATAATTTCCGCCCGATAATGAATACACCGCCCTGCATAACAGCCTGTATCCCGTTAATTGCGAAAAACTGCCTGTCACCTCCGCTGTCAGCGATGAAGCTCCGAAGGTTTCAAAAATGTACTTGTATGCCAGTACATCCGTGCCCACATTGCAGCTGCGAAGTCCCGATAAAATTACAAGAAAGCTGCCCTCCGCAACAAGAAATGTCTTATCAAAATCCCTGATATACGGACTGAGAACTTTCAGAAAAATAAAAATAAAAATTATTACAGCCAATGATATTGCATATACTGCCATAGCTCCCACCCGAAATCAAAGTGCAGAATTATTTTTTTTTAAGAAGCTTAAAAACCGCCTTAACCGTCCCGAAGCCAAGATATGATAATGCGCACGCCATTCTTGTTTTCAGGCTGCCGTTTTTATCAAGCATTACATTCTTGCGATGCAGTTTTATTTTCCTGCATATTGCTTCATATTCATCAGCAAAGCTTTTTCGGGAGATCATCATAAGTATCTGAAAATTCCCTCTCACAAGCCTTGCCTCTGCCCGGGGATAATACGATTTTCCCTTTGCCGCCTCAAGGATAATATCATATACCTTTAGGGATTCATACTTGGAATATTTAAAGCTGCTGTTGATGGCGCTTGATGGATTCATCACATAATAATACAGGCAGTCGCTGCATACAGCGACATTTTCATTTCTTTCCAGAACCCGGAATAAAAAAAGCAGATCCTCGGCAATTGTAAATTCGCTGAAGCGTACGCCGTTTAATGCGGTCCTTTTGAATAATTTTCCAACGACCCCGCAGCCCATTTCAAAATTTAGAATTTTTTCTATAAGCAGTTCAGATGAAAAAATGCCGTCCATTTTATACGGATAATGCACGCTATGCCTGCCGTTTTTTTCTATCAGGCTATTGCATACAGACAGCGATGCGCCGCTTTCCTCCAAGATCTCATACAACCGTGAGATGTAAAGCTCGCTTACATGATCGTCTCCGTCAACAAAGGCGATATACTCCCCCGCTGCCCTGTCAATTCCTGCGTTTCTGGCGCTTCCCACTCCCCCGTTTTCCTTATGGATAACGATTATTCTGTTATCCCGCTTTGCATATTCATCGCATATCTTTCCGCTGCTGTCGGGAGAACCGTCGTCTGCAAGAATTATCTCAAGGTTTGTATACTTCTGACCGATTATGCTTTCAATGCATTTTCTCAGATATTTTTCTACCTTGTAAACAGGGACGATCACGCTTATTAACGGCATTTTTTTCATACCTGTCTGTCTCCGATCCAAATTTTTTCTCCCATGATTTTTTATGCCGAGGCTTCTGTCATTCTGTTCCGCAAGCCCTTTTTTATTCTGACCGACCCAAATCCGTAAATTCACTTCATCAGATCATTCTTGATCTTTGTTGTGGATATCTCAGGCGTTCTTTCAAGGTAAACCACATCGCATTTTTCTTTCAGAAAGTCAAATTTGCCTTCCCAGTCGTTTCCCATCACAAAAATATCTGCATTATATTCGTCAATGTCCGTAAGCTTCTGCTCCCAGCAGGTCTCGGGTATCACAAGATCAACGCATCTGAGCGCCTCAATCATATTCTTCCGCTCTTCATATGTAAAATAGCTTACCTTGCCTTTTTCATTGCGGTTGAATTCATCTGTGGACAGTGCCACTATCAGGTAATCGCCCAGCGCCCTTGCCCTTTGAAGAAGCCTGATATGCCCGTAGTGAAGCAGGTCAAAGGTGCCGTATGTAATTACTTTTATCATTTTTATTCTCCTGTTTTTGCGATGGATACCGCCTTGAATATATGATACATCAGCGAGCCGACAAACAAAGCTCCGTAATATGCGCTCCAGAGTATCAGTACAGCGTCAAGCAGATCAAAAACAGTTCCGAGCAGGACTGCAATGGGCAATATTCCGCCCAGCCCCAGCTCTGAGTCTATTCGTATCCTGAGCTTGTTGATCTTACTCTCAGACTGACCCTCATCTGTTTTTATCCCTTTTGATCCATAATAATCATTTTTCACGGCATTGAATTTCTGATATATCAATCGTGAAAGTGTATCAAAGGATGATGCAAACATCCCCGCTATCAGAGCTATGCCGCAGCCGGATGAAATAAACATTCCGCCTTTCCGATATACATAATAGCCCATTGCATTAAACAGAAATGCTACAAGAATATAGCTGCTTATGCTGTCTGCAAATTCGCCCATGGGCTGACTCTTTACCGAGCGGGCAAGATTGCCGTCGGTACAGTCCAGAATAAGCCAGACATTCACCAGAACAGCACCCGTTATTGCGGCACTGCGGCTGTTAAACAAAAAGCACGCCGATGCAGCGGCTGCCAGCAGCGCAGAAAAATATGAAACTGTGTTTGCTGATATATTCAGATTCGCACAAATACTTGCGGTAAGAAAGGAAACGGGTCTGTAAAACAGCTTTGATAATACAGGATCCTTTTTCCATTTCCATCGGGGAAGATTATTCTTAAAATATTTCGGCGAATATTTCATTATCTTTTCCTCCTGAGCATGGGCACGATATGAGCATGAAGCGCCCCTGCGATCCTTACCGAAAGACCTTGTGGCATGGCTTTATATATTTTCACCGCAAGCTTTCTTTCAGCGGAACGGTTATCCTTTCTCAGAGGAGCATCAGCCCACGGGGACATTGCCCTGAAGCTTTGCCACTTCTCCGCAAAGGGATGTCCGCTGCCCTCCACCCACGGGCGAAGCGACAGAAAGCTTGTTGTAAAATGCACTATGGCAGGAGCTTTTACGGCTTTTGCGATCTCATTTTCGGAATAATATCCCGAGGGATGACGGTATTTTATCAGATCACTGTATGAAAAATCATACAATGCCGTATAGCAGTTATATCTCAGGTCAAGAATCATTATCTCCCTGCTCAGAGTCCCGTTGATAACTCCCTGATCGTAATACGGAGGTCGTCCGCCGCAGCTGATGATGAACCTCGCAAACCTGTCGGACATATTATCCTCACGCCACTTTTCAAGGGAAATAAGCATCATTCCCGCATTGATATATTTATCCCCCGGAGTTAATCCGATATTCGCTCTGTGCCCTCTGCTTACGCAGTCAAGCACGCCTCCGCAGGCATATCCGTCAAGCTCGGTATTATATAATCCCTCCAATGAATCGTTTATCAGTATATCGCAGTCAAGGTACAGGACCTTTTTTATTTCACATGGCAGGATAGTATCAAGGAACAGACGGGAAAACGCACTTAACGGCCACCTTGAATCCGTATGCAGTTCAACCCCTGCAAGCTCATTCAGATCGGGCATCGGCACAAGTTTCACTGAACGCTCATATTTTTCTCCCACCGATAAAAGCTTTGCTTTATTTTCGGAATTTATATTATTATCAATAATATAAACCGTGATCTCTTCACATTCCCTGTTGTTCTCAAACAAAGAGATCATGGATATTCCCATAATATCCGCAAAATTGTTATCGCTTGTATAAACAACGTTCATTCTGTACCTCGCCGGATCCGAAATATTTTTCCCTTTTACAGATTTTTTAACCCAAGCACCACGCCTATGGTCCGAAGGATTATTTTTATGTCCGTCAAAACGGAACGCTCTCTTATATATTTCATGTCAAGCTCGATCCAATGATCGAAATTTTCTTTGGAATTTTTTTCAAGGGCGGTATAGCAGGACAGCCCCGGCTTTACAAGCAGCCGCTGCTTCTGATATTCGTTGCAGGCGTCCTGCTCATATGTGGCAAGCGGTCGGGGCCCGATTATGCTCATATCCCCTTTGATTATATTTATCAGCTGGGGCAGCTCGTCGATGGACGTTTTTCTGATAAATTTTCCCACCCTCGTTACCCTCGGATCGTCTGCGATCTTGAACAAGGGTCCGTCTACCTCGTTCTGCGGCAGGAGACTCTCACGCTCCTTTTCGGCATTCTTTCTCATGGAACGGAATTTGTACATGACAAAGATCTTTGAATCCTTCCCCGTTCTTTCCTGCGCATAGATCGGATTTCCGAAATCATCTATCATTATCGCTGCGGCTACTGCGATAAGCAATGGGCTCAGCACTATGAGCGCAAACAGTGAGCAGACAATATCGCCGAAACGCTTTAATACGTCATATACAGGCTTCTCCTTATAGCCTATGTCTGCGGCGGAGACGCCCTTTCCCTCAGCCGACGCAGCCTGCTCGGCTGATTTTATTTCCTGCAATATCATCCCTCCGTTTTATTGCGGCTTCTTTATCGGAATATACAAATACATAATTCATTATAAAGTAAATACGGCTGATTGTCAATATGCTAAATGCATAATTTTCTTCGATGTTACCGTCAAAATTGTTAATCGCTCCCTCGCCTGTTTTTGGCTTTTTATCTTTCTCTTTTTCGGTCAAAATAAAACAGCACAAATATTTTGAAGAATATTTGTGCTGTTTGCATATTGACTTGAAACATATATTCTGTTATAATATTTGTAAACGTTTGTGCTGCATAATTATCTGACTTTTTTGGGGAATATGGATTTTTTTATTTATTCGTTTTTTTCTTTACAAGCGATAGCAGCACTGCTGAGCCTGCTGCTGCTCCCAAGGCAAGAAAGGCGGCTATGGTATATTCTCCGCTTTCGGTGCTTTCCTCATAGATGCTTTGCTCCATCATCGCTCCTGCGGACACGTCCTCCGTGCAGGGAGACGGGTCTGTGGGGTCGTGCAGGTACAGCCAGCCGCTTTCTCCCCAGATATAACCGATATAGCCCCATTCATCGCCCGATTTATCGGTGTAAAGCTTACTTACATAGCTTCCGGGATCCTCGGGATGCTTTTCCATAAGGACGCTTTCCTCGCTGCCCGGGTATTTCCAGAGGTAAATGGCTCCATCCGCTTTCAGGGAATTGTATTTCTTTTCCGTGTTTTCGGCGATCTCGCTTTTATGCTCCTCGGTGAAGGAAAAATTATCATAGACTGCCTCATATCCGTCCAGGCATATCCAGAAAAGCTTATCCCCGCCCGCAGGGTCAAAGCCGCTGCCCCACTTCTTTCCGTTTTTATCGGTATAGAGATAATGTATCCACGGTGACTTTCCCGCTGACAGAGTACCAGTCTTCTTTCCTCCCGGCTCACTGTAAACGTCCGTTTCTTCCGTCAGCATATACTGCCGTCCTGTACGCCCGTCTCCGGGGTATTCGATCTCGGTTCTGTGACTGCTGTAAAAGCTGTCATCGGGCTCGATTATCACATCCGCTGAGACTGCTGCGCTCATGCTAAGGCACATTACTGCCGCTGCAATTGCGGTTATCAGCTTTTTCATGCCGCTGTCCCCCTTTTTATTTCTTGTTATTCTTTATATAAAGCTTGATAAGCTTTTTGAACGCTTTATCATCCGTGAGATTATATGCTTTCTGAGGAGTTGATGTTCCCTTGTATTCGCTGTCTTTAAGATACATTCCGAACACTGCCGCTGCGCAGGCACGCTTTGTCATTGCCGAGGGTGCCAAACGGTATGCACTGTCATCAACTGCCTTTGTAACAAGCTTGGAGGTTTTGCCTTCGGGCTTCTTATAGCGTATTTTTACGGTGCACCATTCATCGGAGCCTGAGGACTGCTGATATTTAAGTCCGCTGCTTTCGCTTCCCTCTGCGGGGATCATTTCATAAAGCACGGTTACGCTCTGTCCTGCTCCTACCTCGCCTGCGTCCTTCTTATCATTTTCAAAATCCTCGTTATTCAGGCGGCGGTTATCGTAGCCGATAAGGCGGTAGGACTTTACTCTTGAAGGATTAAATTCCGTTTGCAGCTTTACGTCCTTTGCCATGGTGAATATTGTCTCGGTGCGCTCCTCTGCAAGCACCTTTGATGCTTCTGCCGCACTGTCGATATAATGATAGCTGCCGTTGCCGTTGTCTGCAAGAGCTTCCATTTTATTATCCTTGATATTTCCCTTGCCAAAGCCCAGAACGGTGAAATACACGCCGCTTTTTCTCTTCTGCTCTATAAGCTTTGTAAGCTCGTCTTCGTCGGTGATACCTACGTTAAGGTCGCCGTCGGTGCAGAGGATTATTCGGTTATTGCCGCCCTTTATATAATATTTCTCCGCTATTTCATAGGCTGCGTTTATCCCGCTTTCACCGTTTGTACAGCCCGAGGCTTCCATGCAGGAGGATATATCCGTAAATGCCTTTATACAGTCGGCATTTGCTCCTGCAAGCAGCACTCTCTCCTCTCCCGAATAGGTGACGATGGATATTTTATCCTCCTCGTCCATATTCTTTGCAAGCTTTAAGATAGATTCCTTTACAAGGGGAAGCTTATCCTCACTGTCCATTGAGCCGCTGACATCCACAAGAAACACAAGATTCGATGCGGGCAGCTCCTCAGGCTCTGCTGCCTGCACGCCGATATGCAGCAGCTTTGCTTCCTTATTCCACGGACATTCCGTCAGCTCCGTATATACGGAGAACACCTCTCCATCTGCGGGGGCGGGATATTCATAATCAAAATAGTTTATCATTTCCTCCACCCTCACTGCGTCCTCGGGTATCTTATCGCCGTCGTTTATCAGCCTGCGGATATTTGCAAAGGATGCTGTGTCAACATCTGCAGAAAATGTGGAGACGGGGTCGGTATAGGAATTTTTAAAGCCGTTTTCCTCGGTATGGGAATATTCCTCGGTGTTATAATCGGGGTCGGCGGGGAGTTGGACAGGATATGAGGAATTTGCGGCGGGGGCTGTATCATAGGCTGCTTTACCTTCAACTCCCCCTTCTTCTATCCATTCCCCCTCATCATAGCTTACCTCTTCATCACAGTATATATCATCATCTTCGTATAAGACAGGCTCGGGCTTTTTATATCTGACTGTGACTTCGTTTGAGGCGGCGCTGAGGATACGCTCGTCCTCCTCTGTATATGTTACCGCTTTTACTATGTAGGAGGTGGTTCGGGACATGGTCACATAATATTCCGTATCATAAGTGGCGCCTACCTTTTCATAGACCCTGTTCCCTGTGGGCTTGGCATAGACATAATACAGCAGCGCATTTTCCACGGGCTTCCAGCTGAGATTCCTGCCGTTATAATTATAATAATAGCCCGCTTCTTCGGCTGTGAGCTTGGTTTTCGATTTTTTGAATTTTGCTGCGGCGGGGTCGTTCTTTTCGCTTGACATCAGGGTGGGCAGGTTATCCGTATCTATATAGGAGCGTGCTTCTGCGGGAAATGCTCCGAAACAGGATACTGCCATTACGGCTGCAAGTATTGCGGGAAGCTTTTTCATATTGCATTGTCCTTTCTGTTATGGATTTTGTGATTCTGTTTTGTATACAATTCATAAATCGGATTTTTTTCAGCTTGGGGCAATATTTGTATATATATCCAATTTTATACATCTATCATTGGATAAAACTGCCAAAAGTCCATTCCCTTTTTTCGGAAAATGGACTTTTCGGATAATTATTTTACAAAGAAATTTACTGCCATTATTGCGGCGCCAAGAGTGGCAAGAACCACACCTGTGGCACGGTTCAGGGTCTCGGCAGGTGCTTTATTGGCAAATTTTGCGGCTATCCTTGCCCATATGAGCGTAAAGGCTGCGCACAGCAGAAGCACTGTTATATCGGGCATTCCGCCGATGACCATATGTGACGCCGCTCCCGTCAGCGCTGTGAATGCCATGATGAACACGCTGGTGCCTACCGCTGTTTTAAGCTCATAGCCCAGCACGCTTGTGAGGATAAGGAGCATCATCATTCCGCCACCTGCGCCCACAAAGCCGCAGATAAAGCCTATCAGGCTGCCGCATATCACCGACTGCACTGCCCGTTTTTTGGCGGAGACGCTTTTCATGGCTTCCTTTGTGGTCATTACGGGCTTTACGATGAATTTTATTCCCAGAAAAAAGGTCATGCAGACGGAAAATCCGCCCATAGTCTCGTTCGGCACCAGGCTTGAGACATAGCTGCCCACCATTGTGAACACAAGCACTGCTGCCATCATTATAAGCCCGTTTTTTATATCAAGATTTTTATTCTTTCCATAGGTATATGCCGAGACTGCGCTGGCAAGCACATCCGACGCAAGGGCTATTCCCACTGCTTCATAGGCGGGGATACCAAGAAAGGTCACAAGCATGGGCGTTATCACTGCTGCTGCGCTCATTCCCGCAAAGCCCGTTCCAAGCCCTGCTCCCAGTCCTGCAAGAAGGCAGACGATTATTGTTTTTATTATTTCCAAGGCTTTTTTCAGTCCTTCATCTTATTTTTACGGTGAGCTTTTCGCCGCATTTCGGGCAGACGGCGGTATGCGTTCCGCTGCGCTTCGGCAGTCTGAGATATGCCTTGCAATGTGTACACTTTTTATAGCAATGCTCCTTATCGGTAAGCATTGTTTTTGTCATTTTTATTTTTTTCGCCGCCTTCTCCTCTATTCGCAGAAATGCCTGATTCTCAAGGCTGCGCTTATACACATTCTTCGAAAAACAGCGGTAGGTCGCCCAGATGAACAGCGCCCACATTATCACGCTCAGCACTGCCGAACGGAGAAACAGATTTATCACTGCCATTGTAAAATACAGCGCCACGGAGGCTTTATACAGGCTGTCCGCTCCGTTTCTTCCGTACATGAAGGCGATGAATTTATTCCTGAGCTTTTCCATTTTTTTGACCTCGGTTCTTAATTTTAAAATATAAACATCCAGCCGAAAAGGGACAGCAGCATTCTGAGGATAAATATTACCGCAAGAGAGAAGGTCGCTATGGACAGTATGGTGGGCATTATCCTGCTTCTTCTGATGGCTGCGTCATACCGCTTATGATACTCTGCGGAAAGCTCCGCATATTCGGGGTCTGACGGGTCCTGCCTTCTCGCTTCGTCGGCATAGCGCACTGCTTCCCGATATTCCCCTGCCATGCTGCTGAGCTGCGCTGCGTAATAATACCATCTGCTGCTGCGCATTACCATTCGGTTCAGAAGCGACGCTGCAGAATCAAGGTCGCCCTCGGCAAGATATCTGCTTACCCTTTCATATGCCTCGTTCTCATTCATCTGAGAGGCGGCTGTGCCGAAACCGAAGGAGCTGAAGAAGGAATTGAGAAAATCATCCATATCTCCGTACTGATAGGCTCCCGCTCCCGTATATCCGCCTGAGGCGCTCTGTCCTCCTGAATTGGATGAGCCCCCTCTGTACGCCTTTGCTTCGCCCGATTTTATCATCTCATAGGCGGCGTTTATCTCGCTCATTTTTCGGGCTGCCTCCGGGTCGTTGGGGTGCAGGTCGGGGTGGTACTGCTTTACTAAGCTTCGGTATTTCTTCTTTATTTCGTCCTCGTCCGCATTGTAGGGCACGCCAAGCACCTGATAGGGATCAACGCTCATAATCCTGCTCCATTTCAATTAATCGGTTGGTTTATTTTTCTTTTTCCATTGTAGCATATCAGCTTTTTCACGTCAATGGATTTTTCCGAATTTTCATTTATCTGTCACCGTCGGAACAGGTTTTTAATCTGTTTCTAATGTTCTTATAAATTATCCCCCGTGCTTTTATTGCACGAGGGATATGACGTTATACTTTTCTGAATGCCTGAAATACAAAATACAGGCAGACAAATACAAAATTATACAGCAGGATATTCGTTACCGTCAGCTCTGCCATGGAGCGCAGAAGCACCATCGCAAGGGTGAGCAGGATGCCAAGCAGTATTTCCGCTGCCTGTATCGCTATTCCTGCCGAGATCGTTCCCCGCAGGCGGTTTGCTCCCAGAATCAGCTGCGCAAAGGACGCAAATCTGCCCGAGCAGACAAGGGTCGCAGGTCTTTTGGCGGAATATTCCGTCGATTTTTCGTAATCGGGATGGAGTCTGAACGGGATAAGCTTGAACAGCAGCGGCGTTACCTCGAACATCTCCGACAATCTGCTTACCGACAGCATGGAATCCACCGAGCGGAGCATTACTGCCACGCCCCCTCTTTCAAGCTCCTTGAGCGCCCTCTTTATCTGATAGGAGGCTGTCAGCTCGACTATGAACATGGCGGAAAGCTGTCCCGATATGGACAGATACACGGCTATTTTATCACCGTCGGTGTACTCATTTTCCTTTGCGATGGAGGGAAGCCCTTCTATGCTGTGATTCTGCATAAGCTCCCTGTTTCCCAGAAGCACTCGCTTATTGTTTATCCAGCCGCAAAGTCCCATGGAATCCTCATAGATATAGCTCTCTACGGGATCAAGCATTTCCGTTTTTCCCACGATGATATCATAGAACATATTCTTGAGGACGCTGCCCGACTGGCTTGTCAGACTCGCTGCTTCCACTATCGCTTCATCTATGCTCGAATCGGGGAAGGATTTGATGTTCCTGAGGATTATGCTTCCCGGAGGGAACAGGGATGCTGCGTCTATCATTATACTGTTTACGTCCCCGAATTCCTCGATGCTGTCATAGCCCACGATGGCGCCCTGCTTTGAGCTGTATTTTACCGACGCTTTTTCCATGGGCAGATTTACCACCAGCATCATTCCGAAGCAGGAGCAGATGGACGCACAGGCTGAAAAGGTTGACAATCCTACGCAGACTGCTCCCATTGTTCCATGCTCCACTCTTGCAAGAAGCGCTGCAACCACGCCTATTACAAGCCCTGCTGCCGCTATTATGGGGCAGACCATTCTGCTGAATCTGTCGGTGCTGTCCCCTGCATATGAGGTCTTGAGAAAATCCGTTATCATTTCGGTTTTCTGCATTCCCGCAAGAACGGGAAAATCAGACAACGAGCCTCGGGTGAAATTCTGCGCCCGTTCTTCGTCATCTACCACAAAAAGCGCATAGCGGTCGTTATCTCCCGATATAAAGGAGAAGCTTCGCTGGGTCCTGCTTATTATCAGCAGCTTGCCGATGGTATTGAATATCAGCGAGCCTATGGCTACGGGAGTGAAGATATACACATAGCTGCCTCTGACCATATTTGAATCCGCAAGGGATATCATTGATGTGAGCAGGCAGGATATGAGCGTCATTGCCGAAAGGGAATCACAGTCCGCCTTTCCCGACAGAAGCTTCGATATTCCGCCCGATATGGTCTGGGACGCTACAAAGCCCGCTACCACGCCGATAACGCTGTTTATGAACAGGAACACGTCAGGCTGGCTCCTTTTATCTATCAGCGACAGGGATTCAAGGACGGGCAGCTTGAAATCATTGGCTACTGCCATATAGGTGGTTGCCGCAAAACAGATGAAAAGCACTGCAAGCCTGAATATCAGCTTGTTTTTCTGCCCTGTGATATGGTCCTGGATATCGGGGGCGTCTACAAGGCTCTCGAAATCCTCTATTTCGCCGTTATCAGCTGCCTCGGCATTTTCCTCGGGGGTATTTTCCTCCTCGCCCCCCATCAGCACAAAGTCCTTTATCTTCTTGCTTCTGCGCTCCTTGAGGGCACTCAGCTTTTCAAGCTCTGCATTTGTTTTATCTATATTTATCTGGGAGGTATCCTTTATCATTTTATCGGACAGGTCAAGCCCGATATCCGATATCTTCTTCCTCTCTATCGCCACATCGGAATGCCTGAGCTTCCTGCTTTCCTCCAGAAGCTCGGATTCCCCTCCCGCTTCTTCCTTTGCCATTATCTTATTGAAGATATCCGTAAAGCCCTTGAGAGGAGAGGTCTCGGAACGCTTTAAGGTCTGCGGCTCTTCCTTTCTCTCATACTGACCGAGAATACTGTCGATATCGTCGATGGCTGCGTATTTATCAAGGGGGCTTGCCGCTTCCTGCTTCTGCGTTACCTTTTCTGGTCTTACCCTATGCTCATGCTTTACTCCTGCAGCGGAATTGTATTTTTCGTTAAATTCCGCTTCCCTTTCGAGCTTTTCCGACAGGCTGGAGCCAGATGGCGGCGTTATTTCAAAGGGGATCTCATGAAGCTCGCCCCCCATAAGCTCGTCCCGCTCCTCTGCTGTGAACAGCGGCGCATTGCCGTATTTGCGCTCAAATTCGTCATCGTCAAAGGAGGAATGTACTCCCTTCAAGCCCTCGCCGAAATCCGATGCGAATTTCTTCTTGGCGGGCTTGACCTTTACCTTTTTCTTTGCTGCCTTATCCTCGGCAGGCGCTTCGCTCTGAGCTGCTATCTCCGTCTTTCCTTCGGCTTTAAGCTCTGCCTCGGTTTTCAGCTCGTCGGGCATATATTTTCTGTCATAATCGCCGCTGATGATCTCGTAATCTATCTGCTTGCTCTTTTTTATCCGCTCTTCCTCGGTGAGCTGATCCTCAGGGATATCGTGAACGCTGACAGGCTGCTCCTTGCTTCGGCGTATCTCCTCCGGTGTGGGGTAATCCTGCGGCATGGATATGCTTATCCCGCTCAGGTCGATATCCGTGGTGGAGCTTCTGCTGTCAAATATCTCCGCAAGTCCCGAATCCTCGTAGTTCTTGGTGGCGGGATAGCTGTTCAATATTTCATCAAGCGACTGCTCCGAGCTGCCGCCCGAGCCTGAGTATTCGTTCAATATATCGTCAAGGGAAAATTTATCAGACAAATTCTATTTCCTCCTTGCATAGTGTTTAACCTTTTTTGCGAAAGCTTTATTCTCCTGCCGATGCTCTCTGCCTTACTGCCTCGTACATGAATATTCCTGCTGCTACCGACGCATTCAGCGAGGTTATTTTGCCGTACATGGGGAGCTTTACAAGAAAATCGCACTTCTCCTTTATCAGCCTGCCCATTCCGAAGCCCTCTGAGCCGATAACAAAGGCGGCTGCGCCTGTGAAGGACGCTTTTGTGTAATCGCTGCCCGATGCATCGGTGCCGTATATCCACACGCCGTTTTTCTTCAGCTCGTCTATTGCGGCTCCTAAATTTGCTACTCTTGCCACGGGGAGCCAGCTTGCGGCTCCTGCTGAGGTCTTGAAAACGGTGGCGTTAAGCGAGGCGCTTCGGCGCTTGGGGATTATTATGCCGTCCGCTCCCGCTGCCTCTGCTGTTCGGATTATGGCTCCCAGATTGTGGGGATCCTCGATCTCGTCGCAGATTATGATAAAGGGGGCTGTGCCCTTTTTCTTTGATATATTAAGAATATCCTCCACCGTCACATATTCGGCGCAGGCTCCCGAGGCGATTATTCCCTGATGGGAGGCTCCTGCGCACATCTGGGTGAGCTTCTGATCGCTGACATTCTTTATTACTATGCCCTTTTCTCTGGCGATCCGGGTGATGGCGCCTATGCTTCCGCCTGCGTCCCCGTTTACATAAATAGTATCTATGGATCTGCCCGATTTCAGCGCCTCCATTACGGGATTTCTGCCTACGATAAGCCCTTCTGCGGCACCTGTATCGGCGGCATCGGGTATATTTCTTTCCTGCTCGAAGGCTCTTTCGGGCTTTCCGCTGCCATGGGGCTTGAAATTCTTTTCCTTCCTGCCTGCGTTCCTTCTGTCTTTATTTTTATCAAACTGCTGATAAGCCATAATTTTTTCTCCGTTCTGCCGCAATTCGGGCGGCATGACAAATAAGCATATTTTCCTATACTAATATATTATACAGCATACGGCGGCTTTTTTCAATAGCGATTATTACAAAATTCCTATGGGGCGCAGGGCGGATTGTACAGCAATATAACGCAAAAAACCGATGAATGTATTTTTTGCCGTGTGGCACGGAAAAAATTTTTTGAGAAATTTCAAAAAAACTCTTGACAAACATTTTCTTATATGATATAATAGCATAGTCGGCTGGAAGTCCGACAGTTGGCTGAAAGTCCGACATTTGGCTGAAAGTCCGACGCTTAATATGCGAGAGTGCTGGAATAGGCAGACAGGCACGTTTGAGGTGCGTGTGTCTTTGACGTGTGGGTTCAAGTCCCATCTCTCGCACCAAGGCTTGATATCCGCAGACCTTTTTCGGGTCTGCGGATATTTTTTGTCATATAATGTCTGCCCCTGCCCAAAGGCGGTCATACTGCAACATATAGCTATGTGCTGATTTTAACATCAGCAATTCAAACGGTGAGGCGATCTATCTGCAGATCGTAAACCAGATCAAGTCTCTGATACTCGAGGGCAAGCTCAAAGAGGGGGAAATGCTCCCTTCTATGCGAAATCTTGCTGTCGAACTCCATATCAGCTTTATGACCACCAAGCGTGCTTACGAGGAGCTTGAGCGTGACGGCTTTATTGAATCGTTTACAGGCAAAGGCTCGTTCGTTAAGGTACAGAATTTAGAGCTGCTGCGTGAAGAACAGATCAAACAGATCGAAGCCCTGCTTATGGAGGCAGGCGATAAAGCACGAAAAACAGGTATCACTATACAGGAGCTTCACGAATTGCTCGACCTTGTAAACGGAGGAGAATGACCATGAATGCATATGAAAATGCAATTGAAATTTCAGGCGTTACCAAAAAATACAGAGGCTTTACGCCGGATAACTCTGCTTCAATGTGCCTAAAGGCTCTATTATGAGTTTTATCGGTCAGAACGGCGCAGGCAAGACCACAACGATACGCAGTCTGCTGAACATCATAAGCATTGACGAGGGTGAAATAAAGCTGCTGGGTCTTGACCATCTTCGGAACGAAACTGAGATCAAGGAACGGATCTCCGTTGTTTTTGATGAATTGCCGTTCCACGATGTTCTGAGTGCAAAGGATATGGCTCGAATATTTGAGGGGATTTATCCGAAGTGGGATAACACTGTTTATGCTCAGTATTTAGAGCGTTTCGGACTTCCGATGAAAAAGAAGATCGGCGAGTTTTCAAAGGGTATGAAAATGAAGCTTCAGATAGCCTGCGCCCTTTCTCACAATGCCAAGCTGCTTATAATGGACGAGGCTAACACCACGCTTCTTGGTAGAGTTAACCTTGATTTTGTTCATATCGCTGTCATAGGCGTAAATATAGGAGTTTCTCCATACTTTTGACATAAGATCAAAGCTCTCATTCTGAACAGCTGTTAACATAAGATATTTTTTTCAATTTATCATATCCAAAAATATTTTTTTTATATTTTATCATAATATCCGATGATTTTCAAGTTTTTCTTTCAACCATGAAAAAACCGAATTTTTTCGTCTGTTTTCTTGATAATTCTGTTTATATATAAAAAACATATGAGCATCACAACGATCTGTGATGCTCATATGCTTAATTAAGCTTTGCGTTTTAAACAACACCAATTTCGATAATCATATTATATCTTTATCCTTATTTTATGTACTCTTTTAATGCGGAGATCAGCGCATTTATTTCTTCATCGGTTCCGATGGTTATTCTGAGATGGTTATCTATCCTCGGCTTATTGAAAAATCTTACATAGATATCCTTTGTTTTTAAATAGGCGCTGATATCGGGGGCTTTATATTTCGGGTGAGCGGCAAAGAGAAAGTTGGTACTGCTGTTCTTTACGTCAAAGCCCATTTCCCGAAGCTCTGATGTCAGCCTGTCCCTCGTTTTTATTATCCTTCCAACCGTTTCTCTGAAATATGCCTCGTCGGCTACGGACGCACAGCCCGCTTCTATGGCTACGCTGTCTACGGGATAGGAATTGTAGGAGTCCTTTGCCGCTCTGAGAGCATTTATAAGCTCAGCTCCCGCTGCGCAGAAGCCTATTCTCATTCCTGCCATGGAGCGGGATTTTGAGAAGGTCTGAACCACTGCAAGATTCGGATATTCCTTCAGAAGCGGCAGTGAGGATATGCCGCCGAAATCTACATATGCTTCGTCCGCTATTACCACACTGTCGGGATTGGCGTCGAGTATCTCACGCATAAAATCAAGATCTCTGCCGATGCTTGTGGGGGCGTTGGGGTTGCAGATTATCACGCCGCCGTTTTCTCGTTTATAGTCCTCCGCTCTTATATTGAAGCTCTCGTCTACGGGCACAAGCTCATAGGGTATTTTCAGCATACTGCACCAGACGGGATAAAAGGAATAGGTGATATCGGGGTAAAGCACAGGTCTGCCCGAATTGAAAAAGGCTCGGAATGACAGCGCAAGCACATCGTCTGAGCCGTTTCCGATAAAGATATTTTCCTCCGATAATCCCAGCCTGCCTGCGATCGCCTTTACAAGCGGCGCTGCGTTTGCATCGGGATATTTACAGAGCCCCGAGGCTTTGAAGCTGTTTATTGCCTCGATCACCTTCGGTGAGGGGGGATAGGGATTTTCATTGGCGTTAAGCTTGATAAAATCAGTTTTATTCGGCTGCTCCCCTGCCACATAGGGGGCTATATCAATCAGATTATCCTTCCAGCTGCTCATTATTTTTTCTTCCTTTCAAGAATAAAGCTGATGATATTATAGCACAATTTCCCACAGGTTTCAAGACGAAATAAAAAAAATTGCGGCAATTTCAGCATTATCTCTGTAAATTCCACCGCTCCCCCGCCGAAAACACTTGACAAATCCGCTCAATTATAGGATAATATTATACAGAAATATAAGGTGAAAGGAACTTCTTTTAAATGAACGGTGACAGGCTGAATATCGCTTATATCGGCGGAGGCTCCTGCAATTTCGGCTGGAGGCTTATCCCCGAGCTTGCCGACACTGAGCTTTGCGCTATGGTGAAGCTTTTCGATACGGACAAAACCTGCTCCCTCGCTAACGAGGTCATTGGCAACAACATTCACGACAGGGGAAATACTCGGGGAGATATTGTTTATCTCGCCTGCGATGAGGCGGAGGAGGCGCTCAGAGACGCTGATTTCGTTATCCTTGCATTTGAGCCCGGTGAGCTTGACGAGCAGGCTGCACAGCTCCATCTCCCCGAGACTTACGGCATTTTTCAGACGGGAGGCGAAAATTCCGGGCTTTCCTCCGTTATCAGAGCGCTGAAAATTATGCCCGTTTGCGCCGAGTATTCCCATATGATAGAGCATCTTTGCCCCGAGGCTTGGGTCATTAATCTATGCACTCCTATGGCTGAATGTATGACTGTTCTTAAAAGAGAATTTCCCGCTATGAAGCTGCTTGGCACCTCCTCCGACTCCTTCGCTTCAAGAGAGCTTATTGCTACCATGGTCTGCGAAAGCAGGGGCATCAGCGGTGTGCGCAGGCGGGATATCAAGACAAATCTTCTGGGTATAAGCGGCTTTTCATGGTATGATGAGATCACCTACGGCGGCGAGGACCTTATGCCCATGTTCAGGGAATATGCTGAGAAATACAGCGATTCGGGCTATGAATTTCGGATAAACGAGTTTAAGACCAATCCCGACGCTGACGCTCACAGGGTCAAATTCGATCTGTTTCTTCGTCTCGGTATCATTCCTGCGGTGAATGACCGCTCTGCGGCGGAATTCTGTCCTCCGTGGTACACCAAGGACACCAAGGAAATGGCTGCATGGAAATTCTCTCCCATGACGGTCAATTACAAGAAAAGGATCTTCTCCGACAAGACTGCTAAGGTCAAGAAATACATGAACGGCGATATTCTTCCCAAATCCGTTGATTCTACAGAGGTCCCCGAAATTATCAGGGCATTATGCGGCGGCGGCAATCTCATTTCGGCGGTTTCTCTCCCCAACAGGGGGCAGGTGGAAAATCTCCCTCCCGACACCATTGTGGAGACGAACGCTCTTATCAGCCGAGGCAGTGTGAGAACCGTCTGCGCAGGCAGGCTCCCAGACAGCGCTGCGGGGCTTTCTGTCCGCCATGCATATAACAGGGCTGCTGTGGTGAGGGCTTTTGAAGAGAAGGATCTTGACATTGCTTTCAATGCTTTTCTGAATGACCCTGTTATGACCTGCGGGCTGACTGAGGCTACCGAGCTTTACAGGGAAATGCTTTCCGCTGTAAGGGCACATTTGCTTTATTACTGCGAATGAGGCGGGACACACTGCGGCGATAGGTATTGCAACAGCCCGACAAATCGGAAGTTGGCAGGTGTTTTTATGAAACAAGATTACAATAGTAAAACGTTTACCGAAAAAGAGAAAAAACTTATTTCGGCGGCTAATTGGTTAACATCTTTGGGGGTGCTATTTAATGGCATTATAGTTTTGATTATTAACAAATTTGATAGAATTGGCAGCCTGTATCTTTATTCGTATATTGCGGCATTGGGTTTATTCGCAATATCGGTATTAAGCTACCTTGTATTGTATATCGTTGGCTTGCGGAAAATAAAGCCTTATTTGTTGAGATATACCGTAATAGCTGTATTGCTTGCTTTACTTTTAGCTATGCATTCGAAAGATATTGCTTCACAGCTGTGCGATAAATCATTGGAAAGCAAGATTTCTTTGTCGGAAAATTATCTTATAATTCACTCAAGTTCAATTAAGGTTGAATACTATCCAAATTCAGAAATTTTTTTGAGTGTTGATATTGGTGATTAAACAGCATTATAAATTTCAATTTATCAAGCAGATCATGATGGATAATATAATAAAGCAATTTCTAAAAAAGTGAGGTTATATACTATGACAAGCTGTTACGATAACAGAGAGCTTAGCTGGCTCAAATTTAATGAGAGAGTTCTTGAGGAGGCAAGAGACAGGTCTGTTCCCCTTTGCGAAAGACTGCTTTTTTCTCGCATTTATCAGTCCAATTTGGACGAGTTCTTTATGATAAGAGTAGGATCCCTCTGCGACAGGGTGCTGGTGGACGACAACAAGGAGGACAACAAAACCGGTATGACTCCCACAGATCAGCTCAGAGCTATTTACAAGCGGGTGGCAGAGCTGGGTCCCATTAAGGACGAGGCTTATTTCTCCGCCATTAAGGAGCTGGAGGATATCGGCGTGGAGCACGTTAAGATTTCTTCTCTGACTCCCGATGAGGAGGGCTATCTCAAGGCTTATTTCAATTCGGAGATAAGACCGCTTATTTCCCCTCAGGTGGTTGACAAGAGACATCCTTTCCCTTTCCTCAAAAACAAAGAAATATATGCTGTTACCCATCTTGAGTCAAAAAACTCCGTTAAGCTGGGTATCATTCCCGCTCAGGGAAGCTTTCCCCGAATGATACCCCTCCCCGACAGAAGCAGATTCAGATTCCTGCTTGCTGAGGACGTTATCCTTCACTACTGCGGCAGCGTTTTTGAGAATTACCGTATTCTCAGCAAGGGGCTTATCCGTATCACACGAAATGCGGACATTAACATGGAGGAAGGTCTTTACGATCACGAGGTTGATCTGAGGCAGGTCATGGAGGAACTGCTTAAAAAGCGCAAGAAGCTTGCTCCCGTTCGTCTCGAGGTCTCGGGTGAGCTGGGCTCGGAGGCTGCGGCTTTCCTCTGCCGTCATCTTGAACTGGAAAAGGCTCAGATTTTCCACTGCTCCTCTCCCCTTGATCTGGATTTCGTTTTCTCACTCAGAAACCGCATTGAGAGGCCTCATCCCGAGATGTTCTTTGAGCCTGTTTATCCTCAGAGACCTGCCATGCTTTCCCATGGCGTTCCTATGATCCCTCAGATCCTTCGCAGGGATATTCTGCTTTCATATCCTTATGAGAGTATTCGTCCTTTTATCAGCCTTTTAAATGAAGCGGGAAACGACCCCGATGTTATTTCTATCAAGATCACTCTTTACCGTGTGGCTTCAAATTCAAAGATTGTTGAGGCGCTTATCAATGCTGCCGAAAACGGCAAGGAGGTTTTTGTTCTCGTTGAGCTTCGTGCCCGTTTTGACGAGGAAAACAACATTGAATGGTCAAAGCGCCTTGAAAGGGCAGGCTGCAAGGTTATGTACGGTCCCGAGAATCTGAAGGTCCATTCTAAGCTTATGCTCATTACCCGTAAAAACGGCGCCGAGCTTCAGCACATCACTCAGATAGGTACAGGCAATTACAATGAAAAGACCTCCGAGCTTTACACCGATCTTTCCCTTCTGACCGCCGACCCTCAGATAGGCGAGGAAGCGGGAACGGTTTTCAATGCTCTTTCCATCGGCAATCTTGTGGAGAACACTTCTCATCTGCTTGTTGCTCCCCTGTCGCTCCAGAACAAGATAATCGACTTTATTGACGAGGAAATTTCTGCTGCAAGGAGCGGGGATAACGGCTACATTGGTCTCAAGCTCAATTCCCTTACCGACAAGGTGCTTATCGACAAGCTTATTGAGGCAAGCTGCGCAGGCGTTAAGATCGAGATGGTTATCAGAGGAATATGCTGCCTTGCGGCGGGCGTTAAGGGAATGACGGAGAATATCACCGTAAGAAGCATTGTGGGCAGATATCTTGAACATTCGAGAATTTACATATTCGGAAACGGCGACAGGCAGAGGATATTCATTTCCTCCGCAGATTTCATGACCAGAAACACCCTGCGCAGAGTTGAGGTTGCCGCTCCCGTTAAGTCGCCCGAGCTGCGCAAAAGAGTTCTTCACATCTTCGACATTATGATGAAGGATAATCTCAAGGCAAGGATACAGCTGCCCGACGGCACCTATGAACGAATTGCTCCCGCAGAAGGCGAAACGCCCCTTTCCGCTCAGCAGTATTTCATTGACGAGGCTGCTGAGGCTGCGACACGCTGCGCTCTCAAAAAGCCCGTTAAGGTCAGGGTCAGAAAGCGCAGAAGCTCTCGTATATGACAGAAAATAATTATCCCCGAGCCGCATTCCTTTTTCACTGCGGTTCGGGGATATTGTTATCTTCGTGAACGTCTGTCATTGCCATTTTGCTCATAGTAAAGTCTTTTTACCTTGTACATTTCGCTCTCTGCGCTTCGGATAAGCTCCTCCATGCTAAGCCCTTCCTTCAGTCGGACTTCTATTCCCACCGAGATATGATAGCCCTCCTTTTCCGATGCCTCTGTTATCAGCCCGGTCCGCCTTTCTGTTTCGTCACGGCTCATATCCGCTGCAAATGCCACAAATTCGTCTCCGCCGATACGGAAGGTGCTTTCTCCAAACTGTTTTTTAAGCTCATTCGCTATGAATTGCAGCATCCTGTCACCCATCTCATGCCCTTTTGAATTATTAAGCTCATGAAGTCCGTTTACATCTATATATACACAGGATACCGTTCTTTCGGCGCTTTCGGGAAATGTTTCCATACTATTCTCATAGGAATTTCTGTTGTGAAGCCCTGTAAGCACGTCTATCTCGCTCAGCACCACTGCCTTTCGCTCATATATGAACCTTTCGCATTTCACGCTCATCATATAGGAGCTGACGATGGCACTGATCGCTCCGAATATACAGCCATCCATTATATCTATTTCTGCCAGATCGGCGGTCTTTGTGGCTGCTGAGGCAAAACTGAATACTGCGGTATAGAATATGATCGCTCCGATCATTCTTATGGGTCTGTCCGTAAACAGCATCGGAACTGTCAGCAGCAAGGCTATAAATGCTGTCGATATATTATCGGGATTTTTCCATGTGCCGATCACTATTCCGAATATAAACAGCAGGCTTATAAATCCATAGACGCATATCAGTATCAGCTTCCTGCTTTTTTCCCCGAACACCTGCGATATTATCATTATTGCTGCCATGATGACCATTGACCCCAGATATATTATCCTGTTCTTCTCTATATCCGATATAAAGCAGGAAAGCACAGTCATTATCATCAGAAAAAATGCCGATACAATAGTGAACACTGTGAGATTCTGCCTGTTGCTGTTATGTATCTCAAGGGAAATGCTCTTGTATTCCTCTTCCGATAATCCGCCGTTCATCACCAGCCTGCCAAGCTTTTTTCGCATTTCAAACATGACCCTGAGCTCCTTAAAATTATCATAAATTTTTTTCATTATAGCAAATTCCCCCGAAAATGTCAATCGCTTCGAAAAATTTCATAAACCGAGAAGAAAAATATTGCAAAATTCTCCGAAATATAGTATAATAGAATAAACACCGATTTTTTTATAAAGGAATGATTTAAATGCCTAACAGCAAAGCTTCGGGCTCCTCTGTGATGCGCAAGGCTCAGAGATCTCCCCAGGGTGAAAACGACATTTTCGCTCTTGATATAGGCACCCGCAACGTGGTCGGCGTTATCGGGCATATGGATGACGGCGTTTTTGTGGTGACTGACGCTTACTCCGTTCCTCATGTCCGCCGTGCCATGCTGGACGGTCAGATCGAGGATATTGTGGAGACCGCAAGGATCGTGGGCAAGGTCAAGGCTGCTCTTGAGGAAAAGGCAGGTATGCTCCTCTCCAGAGTCGCTATCGCTGCCGCAGGACGTGCGCTCAAAACCAGACGTGCTTCCCTTGAGGCTGAGCTTGACGGCAAGGAGAGCATTACCGAAAATATGCTCAAATCCCTGGAGCTTGAGGCTGTTGCCAAGGCTCAGTCCGAGCTTGACAAGGAAAATACCGCTGAGGGTGAGGGCATTCCATTTTACTGCGTGGGTCACACTGTTATCAGATATTCTCTGGACGATTATCCCATCAAGAGCCTTCTGGGTCACAAGGGCAAAAAGGTTTCTGTGGAGCTTATTGCCGCATTTCTCCCCGGACTTGTGGTGGAGAGCCTTTACACGGTCATGGATATGAACGGTCTTGATGTCTGCAGCCTCACTCTTGAGCCTATTGCCGCTATGAACGTTATTATCCCTCCCGAGGTGCGGCTCATTAACATCGCTCTGGTGGATATCGGCGCAGGTACTACAGATATCGCAGTTTCAAGAGGCGGAAGCATTGTGGCTTATGCTATGGCTACCATTGCGGGCGATGAGATAACCGAGGAAATTATTCAGAAATACCTGGTGGATTTTGAAACTGCCGAGAACATGAAGCTCTCTCCTCCCGATGAGGATGTTGTTTTTACCGATATTCTGGGCTTTGAACATACTGTCAGCTCCGAGGAATTTTACTCGAGCCTGTTCCCTGCTGTGGAGCAGCTGGCGGATACCATTGCAGATAATGTTCTGGAGGCTAACGGCGAGGCTCCTGCGGCGGTTTTCCTTGTGGGCGGCGGCAGCCTTATCCCCGAGCTTTCCTCCCTTGTTGCCGAAAAGCTGAATGTCCCCGAAAACAGAGTTGCCATCGGCGGTCAGACCTTCCGCAAGACTATTGATCTCAGCCGTGTGGATATTTCGGGTCCCGAATATGTTACGCCCATCGGCATCGGCATTACTGCCACTCTTCAGAAGGGCTATGAGTTCTCTCAGGTCACTCTCAACGGCAGCAAATTCCGTATTTTCGACACAAAGACCATCACCGCTGCTGATGTGCTCATAAATGCCGGCTTCCAGACTCCTCAGATAATCGGCAAATCGGGCAGAGGTCTTATCTTTACCCTGAACGGCGAGAAGCAGACACTCAGAGGCGAGACCTCCGCTCCCGCTCAGATAATTGTGAACGGTCTCCCTGCCGCTCTCGAATACACCGTTAAGCATGGAGATGTTATTGATTTCACCCCTGCTACCATCGGTGCAAATGCCGCTGTTACCGTAAGCGATATTGCAGGCGAGGTCATCAAGAAGAAGATAATCATTGACGGCGAGGAATACTCCTTCGGCAAGACCGTTCGTGCAAACGGCACCATCGTTACGGGCAGCTACAGCGTTCAGAATTACGATAACATTGAGATAGAGACTATTGAAACTCTGGGCGACCTTATTCTTTCCCTGCCCTTCGACTGCTCACGCATTGCCTTCTATAAGAATGACAGGCTGGTCAAGAATGACTACATACTTGAGGAAAATGACTCCTTTGTTACTAAGGACAGAAAGCCTTCGGAGAATAATCTCCCGAATCAGGCTCGTGATATCGCTCTGAAGGATGAAAAGGCGAACCGCACTGTTGAAACTCTTTCGGGCATTCCTATGGCTGCTCCCGAGCCTGCCGAAGCTCCTCAGCCTCAGAATGACAATGCCGGCGGCATTACCGTTATCTTAAACGGCAGACGCACTCCCCTTGAAGCACGTTCCGACGGCTCTCCCCATGAATTTATCGAGCTTATGGCGCTGGCGGATATCGACATCAGCGATCCCCCTCCGGGCGGTAACATGATACTTACCATCAACGGCAAAAATGCTGCTTTTATGGACACTATTAATGAAGGCGACAGCATTGTTATTAAGTGGGATAAGTAAGCTTTATGCGTCCCTCTCCGATCATTTTCGGAGGGGGACTTTTCTTTATTTTACATAAATTTCACCTTTCGGAAGTTATAATTAAGGCAAATATTGTTCTTTTCCGATTTTACCCCGATTTTACATAAGGCGGGTTTCGGATTTTACATTGCGGGTATATTATTAAAATGTACCGCAGATAAGCGATAAATGTTGTAAATGTAAATCGGACGATTTACCGAAAGGAAGTATTTAAAATGAAAAATTCAGCAAAAAAATTTCTGGCTTTTGCAGCAGCAATGACAATGGCAGCTTCATTCTCAGCCTGCGGCGGCACCGCAGAGGGCGGAGCTTCCTCAGAAGGCAGCGCTGCTCCCGCAGCAAGCAGCAGCTTTAAAAAGTCCTCCGACATTGCCGTTATCTCAAGAGAGGACGGCTCGGGCACAAGAGGCGCTTTT
The DNA here is from genome assembly GCA_022787085.1 of Oscillospiraceae bacterium. GTDB lineage: Bacteria > Bacillota > Clostridia > Oscillospirales > Ruminococcaceae > Huintestinicola. The sequence goes on from JALFVE010000005.1 coordinate 32,698, forward strand.
GTAGAGCTTTTCGGTGTTGAACAGAAAAACGACGCAGGCGAGAAGATCGACTACACTATTGACACCGCTGCTATCACTCAGAGCACAGGCGTTATGAAAACCAGCGTTTCTCAGAATGAGTATGCTATCGGCTACATTTCTCTCGGCTCCCTTGACGACACCGTTAAGGCTGTTAACATTGACGGCGCAGAAGCTACCGTTGACAACATCAAGAACGGCAGCTACAAAATTTCCCGTCCCTTTAACATCGTGACCACATCGAATATTTCTCCTCTTGCTCAGGATTTCATCGACTTTATCATGTCCGCTGACGGACAGGCTGTTATCGAGGGCGAGAAGTACATTCCCGTTTCCGACGCTCCCGCTTATTCGGGAACAAAGCAGAGCGGCAAGATCACCGTTGCAGGCTCCTCCTCCGTCACCCCCGTTATGGAAAAGCTCAAGGAGGCTTATGCGGCTGTAAATCCCGACGTTACCGTTGAGATAAATCAGAGCGATTCCACCACGGGCGTTAACAGTGCGGTTGATGGTATCTGCGATATCGGCATGGCTTCAAGAGAGCTTAAAAACAGCGAGGTCGAAAAGGGCGCTGTTTCCACCGTTATTGCTATGGACGGCATTACCGTTATCGTAAGCAACGACAATCCCGTTACCGAGCTTTCCGCAGACGAGGTCAAGGACATTTACACAGGCAAGATCACCACTTGGGATTCGCTTGTTGACTAATATAATATGAGAGGAGCGTTCCGCCTCTTGCCATCAGACAAGGAGCGGAACGATTTTTAAGCTATGAATAATTTTAAGGAAAAGGCTATGCATATTGTTTTCGCCGCCTCTGCCTGCATTTCTATCCTTGCGGTGGCTCTCATATGCATATTCCTCTTTGCAAACGGAATACCTGCCATCGGCAAGATAGGCGTCGGGGATTTCCTCACAGGCAGGCAGTGGAAGCCCTCTAACGATATTTACGGCATTTTCCCTATGATCATCGGCAGCCTTTATGTCACTGCGGGCGCTGTTATCATCGGCGTTCCCATCGGTATTCTCACCGCTATTTTTATGGCAAGATTCTGCCCCAAGGAAATCTATAAAATTGCAAAGCCTGCTATTGAGCTGCTTGCGGGTATTCCCTCGGTGGTGTACGGCTTCTTCGGGCTGATGGTAATCGTGCCCCTAATCAGAAGTCTTTTCGGCGGAAACGGCACAAGTATGCTGGCTGCCTCGGTGGTTCTCGGAATTATGATACTGCCCACCATTATCGGCGTTTCCGAAAGCGCCATCAGGGCTGTTCCCGAAAGCTATTACGAAGGCTCCTTAGGTCTTGGAGCAAGCCATGAGAGAAGCGTTTTTTTCGCTGTTCTCCCTGCGGCTAAATCGGGAATTTTAGCAGGCGTTATCCTCGGGATAGGCCGTGCCATCGGCGAGACTATGGCTGTTGTTATGGTTGCGGGAAATCAGGCTGTCCTCCCCGAAAAGCTCACTCAGGGCGTGAGAACTATGACCGCTAATATCGTTCTTGAGATGGGCTATGCCGCTGATCTTCACAGAGAAGCTCTTATTGCTACGGCGGTGGTGCTTTTCGTGTTCATACTTATTATCAACCTCTCATTCTCCGTTATCAAGAGAAAAACAGCTGACAATTGAGAAAGGAAAATTTTTATGAACAACACTTCTGCCGCAGCAATTCCTGCTGTGAAGGACAACAGCACTTCCAAAGCTCACTTCACCTCGAAGCTTCAGTCGGTGCTGCTGGGGGGCGCTGTATGGGTAGCCGCAGGTATTACTCTGCTGTCGCTTCTGAGCATTATTATCTATATTCTTTACAAGGGAATCCCGAATCTTTCCCTTGAGCTTTTTGCTCCTCAGTACACCACCGAAAATCTCTCCCTTTTCCCTGCTCTCATAAATACGGTCACTATGACCCTGCTTTCTCTGGTCATTGCTGTGCCTCTCGGGGTGTTTTCGGCGGTTTACATGGTGGAATATGCCAAAAGAGGCAACAAGCTCGTTACTGCTGTGGGTATTACCACAGAGACCCTTTCGGGCATTCCCTCCATCGTTTACGGACTTTTCGGATATCTTCTTTTTGTATCTCAGCTCAAATGGGGCTACTGCATGATGGCGGGCGCTCTTACCCTGTCTATTATGATTCTCCCCCTTATTATGCGGACAACTGAGGAGGCGCTCAGAAGCGTTCCCGACAGCTTCCGTGAGGGCAGCTTCGGTCTGGGTGCGGGCAAGCTCAGGACGGTTTTCAGGATCGTTCTCCCCTCTGCCGTTCCCGGAATACTTGCGGGCGTTATCCTTGCCATCGGCAGGATCGCAGGCGAGACTGCCGCTCTTATTTTTACCGCAGGCACGGTGGCTCAGATACCCGACAGCTTTATGGGCTCGGGCAGAACTCTTGCTATTCATCTATATGCTCTCTGGAACGAGGGGCTTGCTGCGGAGCAGTCCTATGCCACAGCTGTTGTTCTGCTGGTAATCGTTGTGCTCATTAATATGCTCTCCTCCTTTATCGCTAAGAAAATATCCAAATAAAAGGAAAGGTATTAAGATGTATAAATTTGAAATTGATAAGCTGAATCTCCATTACGGCAAATTCCACGCATTAAAGGACGTTTCCATTAACATCCCCGCAGGCGAGATAACCGCCTTTATCGGTCCCTCGGGCTGCGGAAAATCTACTCTGCTCAAAAGCCTCAACCGCATGAACGACCTTGTGGAGGGCTGCGTTATCGAGGGAAAGGCGCTCCTTGACGGCGAGGATATTTACGGCAGCATTGATGTGAATCTTCTGAGAAAAAAAGTAGGTATGGTTTTTCAGAAGCCAAATCCCTTCCCAATGAGCGTTTATGACAATATCGCTTACGGTCCCCGGACACATGGTATCCATTCAAAGGCAAGGCTTGACGAGATCGTCGAACGCTCACTTACCGACGCTGCCATCTGGGACGAGCTTAAAGACAGGCTCAAAAAAAGCGCTCTCGGTCTTTCTGGCGGTCAGCAGCAGAGGCTTTGCATTGCAAGAGCTCTGGCGGTGGAGCCTGATGTGCTGCTCATGGACGAGCCCACCTCAGCTCTCGACCCCATTTCCACCAACAAGATCGAGGACCTTGCCATCAGTCTAAAGGACAAGTACACTATTGTAATTGTAACTCATAATATGCAGCAGGCAACAAGAATTTCCGACCGCACTGCGTTTTTCCTCCTTGGCGAAGTGGTGGAATACGACAAGACCGAAAAGCTCTTTTCTTCGCCCTCCGACAAGCGCACCGAGGATTATATCACAGGACGCTTCGGCTAAGCATTGCGCTTATTTCCGAAATAATTTTTGATTTTCCCGAAAGGAATTTGCTATGAGAAACAGATTTGAAATGCAGCTTGAAGAGCTGAACGTTGACCTTATCAAAATGGGCGCTGCCTGCGAAACTGCCATTTCCATGGCTGTCAAGGCGCTCCTTAACAACGATACCGCTCTTGCGGAGGACGTTAAGGAAACTGAACGGGAAATAGACCATATGGAAAGAGCCATTGAGGGTCTTTGCATGAAGCTTATCCTTCAGCAGCAGCCCGTTGCAAGAGATCTGCGCACCATTTCCTCCGCTCTCAAAATGATAACCGATATGGAGCGTATCGGCGATCAGGCGGCGGATATTGCGGGGCTTATCAAATTTTGCAGTGTTGACGACGCAGGCAGCAGATGCAGAGAGGATATCGCTAAAATGGCGGAGGCGGCTATTAAAATGGTCACTGCCAGCGTTGACGCTTTTGTTAAGCTCGATATGGACGGCGCCAAGAAGGTCATTGCCGCAGATGATGAAATTGACGGCTTGTTTATCAAGATAAAAGGTGATATAATAAATATAATAGCGGAAAATGCCGCTCTGGGCGAAACGGTATTCGATATTGTAATGATTGCCAAATACCTGGAAAGGATCGGCGATCATGCCACTAATATTGCCGAATGGGTGGTCTTTTCCATTACGGGAGAGCATGAATAATTTCCGCTCAGCTCTCGGAAAGGAATGACTTAACAATGATTTTTTACGCTGAGGACGACAGCAGTATCAGGGAACTCGTGCTGTACACGCTCAAAACCACCGGCTTCGATGCTAAGGGCTTTGAAAGCGGTGAGGGGCTTTTTGCGGAGCTTGCGGCGGGGAATATCCCTGAGCTGCTGCTGCTTGACATAATGCTCCCCGGAGAGGACGGCATTGAAATAATTAAGCGGCTGAAAAGAGAGGGCTTCGATTTTCCCGTTATTATGGTCACTGCCAAAAATTCCGAGTATGACAAGGTCACGGGGCTTGACTGCGGTGCAGATGACTACATTTCCAAGCCCTTCGGAATGATGGAGCTTATTGCCCGTATCAAGGCGGTGCTCAGGCGTTCGGGACGGGGCGGTGTCGCTGACTCGGGGAATGTGCTTTGCTCAGGCTCGGTCGAGCTTGATGTCCGCAGCCATATTGTTACCGTCAACGGTGTTCCCGCAGAGCTTACGCTTAAAGAATTTGAGCTTCTGAGGATTCTTATGAAAAATAAAAATGCCGTTCTCACCAGAGATATGCTCCTTGAAAGCATCTGGGGCTATGACAGCGCAGGCGAAACAAGGACTGTGGATGTTCATATCAAGACCCTCAGGCAAAAGCTGGGCGCAGGTGCGGAAATTATCAAGACCGTCCGAGGCGTGGGCTACAAGGTCAGCGAATAAGAAAGGCTATTTTGATATGAAGATGCAGAAACGTATTTTTTTAAGCATTTTTTCGGGTTCGTTTATTTCACTGATACTCTCCATCGCCTGCATTATGCTCGTTATGTACAATGCCATGACCGCTGAGCTGAGAGCGGAGATACGAAACGAGGCTGAGCTTGTCTCCTATGCCATAGGCTCCATGGACACCCATGAAGCCGTGGATGAATACATATCCGAGGCAGGCAGAAAAAGCGGAAACCGTATCACCTATATCTCCCCCGACGGAACGGTGCTTTTTGATAATTATTCAAAAATTTCCGAAATGGAAAATCACCTTGACCGCCCCGAGATAGAGGACGCTCTCAAAAACGGCATGGGCACCGCTCTCAGAGCCTCCGATACTCTCGGGGAAAGCACCTATTACTGTGCGGTCAGGCTCGAAAATGGCAGCGTTATCCGCATTGCTAACACTGCAAAAAGCGCTCTGGGTATCCTCAGCCATCTGACTGTCTGGATCTTCCTGATATGCATTCTGATTTTTGCAGCCTCCGCAATTATTGCAGGGCTTTTGACCCGCTCCATTATCCGTCCCATAAACGAGCTTGATCTTGACTCCCCCACTGAAAATGAGACCTATGACGAGCTGACTCCCCTGCTTTCCCGTATGGACAAGCAGAATGAGAAGATAAATGCTCAGATCGAAAAGCTTTCCGAACAGAAAAGCGAGCTTTCCTTCATTACAGGCAATATGAGCGAGGGTCTGGTGATATTCGGCAGCGGCGGGAATATCCTGTCCGCCAATGCTGCGGCTGTTAAAATCCTCGGAAGCAGCGCTGAGGGCAGCTATACCCATCTGTGCCGTGACAGGGAATATCTTGAGGCGGTGGAAGCGGCGCTCAGAGGCGAGGCGGCGGACAGGCTTCTTGAAAAAAACGGCAGATATTACCGTCTCACCGCAAGCCCCGTTCCCGAGGCAAGAAAATACAGCGCTGTTCTTTTTATCGTCGATATCACCGACAGGGAAAATTCCGAGAAAATGCGCAAGGAATTTTCCGCAAATGTTTCACACGAGCTGAAAACTCCTCTGACCTCCATTATGGGTGCGGCGGAGATAATCGAAAAGGGAATCGTCAAGCCCGAGGATATTCAGCATTTTGCGGGGCGGATACATTCCGAAGCCCTTCGCCTGCTGGCGCTTATCGAGGATATAATCAAGCTGTCAAGGCTTGACGAGGGCGGTCTGAAGCAGGAATTTGAAGAGGTAAGCCTTGACGGCATCTGCCGCAGCGCTGCGGCGGAGCTTTCACAAAAGGCGGCGGACAGGGGCGTTTCCATTGATCTGAGCCTTGAGAAGGTCAATATCATGGGGGTAAGCTCCGTTCTTCACGAAATGGTTTATAATCTCTGCGACAACGCTGTTTCCTACAACAAAATGGGCGGCAGAGCGGAGATATCCCTTGAAAAAACGGAGCAGGGCTGCATCCTGAAAGTCTCGGACAACGGAATCGGCATCGCTCCCGAGCATCACGAAAGGATCTTCGAGCGCTTCTATCGTGCTGACAAGAGCCATTCAAAGGAAACGGGCGGCACAGGTCTGGGATTATCCATCGTTAAGCACGGTGCTGCTCTTCACGGCGGTGTTATCAGCCTGCAGAGCGAACCTCAAAAGGGAACGGTAATAAGTATAGAGTTCGGAAATAAGATAAGTACATAAAAAACGACAAAACCTCGCAGTATCACTCTGCGAGGTTTTGCCGTTTTTGAACTTAACTGAATAAAGTGTTTCTCTCCGCCTGCGGCGGGGAGAAACACTCTCGGATATGTTGAAAAACGATTTATTCAGCGTTTTCCTAAGGTTTTATTCATATCTCAAAGCCTCGATGGGATCGAGCTTTGCAGCACGGTTTGCGGGATAGTAGCCGAAGAATACTCCTATCGCCATGGAGAAGCCCACCGCAAGCACAATGGAGCCGATGGTGGGAGGTGCTGTGGTTCCCACTATAAGTCCTGCAATGTTTCCGAGGAGGACTCCAAAAAGGATTCCGATCACTCCGCCGATAAGGCAGATGATGATGGATTCCACGATAAACTGCATCCTGATCGCAGAATTTGGGGCACCCATTGCCTTTCTGACGCCGATCTCCCTGGTTCTCTCGGTAACGGACACAAGCATAATGTTCATTACGCCGATTCCGCCTACAAGCAGGGAAATTCCCGCAATTACGGAGATCGCAAGCTGGAGCATACCGAGAACCTGATCTATCATATCCATCTGGGACTGAGCTGTCATATACATTATTTCGATGGAGTCATTGTCACGGTAATAGCTGTTGTTTAAGTAGTCTCTGACCTCAGCAGAGAATCGGTCTGCGTCAACTCCTGTTTTGGTATTGACATAGAAATAGTAGAAGGTGTCGTCATTTACGCCCTGAAAACGGTTGAAAGTGGTGTAGGGCATATATATCTCGCTGTTCCAGTCATCACCCATCATATTTACCATTGCAGACATTATTCCCGAAAGCTGATACTTATATACGCCTACAATGGTGAGGTCGATCATGCTGCCGTCGTTCATTGTCAGGGCGATGGTCTTGCCTATGGCGCCTCTTTCCGAGCCGAATATTTTACTTGCCTGCTTATCGGAAATAACTGCTGTACTGCGGAACTGCTCACAATCCTTGTCGGATATGTAGCGCCCTGCGATCACCTTTGTCATACTCTGTTTAATGTATCCGGGGTTTACTCCGTAAAGGCTGATATCATATTCCTTGCGGCGGATATTCATTTTTCCCGAATTGCTATCGGTGTTCAGCGCCACAGCATCTATATCGTCAGCAAATTTCTGCTCTATGTCCTTTATCATTTCAGCGGTGATGAAGTCCTCGTTCATAATATAGTCACGCTGAGCGTCGTCCTTCATATTAAGCTGAAATGCAACCAGATTTGCTCCGCCCTGGGAATTGAATATATCCATAACGCTGTTTTCCATAATGCTTCCCAGGGTGCTGATGGCAATTACCGAGCCGATTCCGATTATGATTCCGAGCATTGTAAGAAATGCTCGCATCTTATTGGAGCGAAGTCCCGAGATAGCAAGCATTACATTTTCAAAAAATCCCATTACGCTTCGCCCTCCTCTCGGGTGAGACTGCGGTTCCCCGTATCTCCGATAATATTGCCGTCAGAGATGGTGATTATCCTGTCGGTCTCGGCGGCAAGCTCGTTGTTATGGGTGATAAGCACGATTGTCTTGCCCTGCTCCTTGTGGAGCTTGTGGAAAAGATCCATAACAAGCCGTCCCGTTTTACTGTCAAGGGCTCCCGTCGGCTCATCCGCAAGGATGATGGCAGGATCGTTTGCCATGGCTCTCGCAATGGCGATTCGCTGCTTCTGACCGCCCGAAAGCTCATTGGGCATATGCCCTGCACGGTCGGACATCTCAACTATCTCCAGCAGCTCCTTTGCCCTTTCCCTGCGCTGCTTTGCGGGGATACCGCCGTAGAGCATGGGAAGCTCGATATTTTTAAGAGCGGAGGTCCTGGCGATAAGGTTAAAGGTCTGGAATACAAAGCCTATCTGCTTGTTTCTGATGGCAGAAAGCTCCTTGTCGTTTGCTCTCGATACATCGGTGCCGTCAAGGAAATAGCTGCCCGAGGTGGGTCTGTCAAGAGCGCCGATGATATTCATAAGTGTGGATTTTCCCGAGCCTGACTGTCCCACGATGGAGACAAATTCGCCCTTTGGAACATTGAAGGTCATGCCGTGAAGTATCTCCAGCTCATTGGGCGTGCCCAGATAGAAGCTCTTTACGATATCCTTGGCGCAGATAACGTATTTTGATGCCTCCTCGGGAACGACATTGCTCTGAGCCTTGTACGAGTAGGTGGGCGGTGTGATATTCTTTTTCATGGAGACACCCCCATTACTCAGCCGCAGCTGCGCCCTGAACAGCTTCTCCCAGCGCACTGCTGATGATTACAAGTCCGCCGTCTGTAATGTCTCCCGCATTGGAGATAAGCTCCATGCCCTCTGTAAGCTCGTCGGAGGATATCTCTATCTCGGCATCGCTCTCAAAGCCTGTATCTACCTTTATCCTGCGGGCAGTGGCGGTGCCGTTTCCTTTTTCGATCATATCGGCTGTGTAAACATAGCTCTGACCGTCCTCATCCTCAACGATGGAATCATAGGTTACGGCAAATACATTCTCTGCGCTGCCTGTTACAGCGGTGCATTTTGCTGTCATGCCTATAAGAACGCCGCTGTCCTTGGTGTTTCTGATAAGCACCTCCACCTCAAAGGAGGACGAACCGTCGCTCTTGCCGTTCGCTGCCTTGACGCCTGTGGGTGCTATGCTGCTGATAACACCTTCAAACTCCGCATTGTTAAGGGAGGGAATAGTTACCGTTACCTTCATATCGGGTTTAAGTGAGCTTACGTTATACTCCTTTACAGATGCCTTCATCTGGAGATTTTCAAGATCCTCGATGATGAAGAGCACGCCCGATGCGGGAGAGCCCTCTACTGCATACACGGCTGTTACGGTGCCGTCGCAGGGTGCCTTGATAACGCAGTCATCAAGCTTTCCTTTAAGTATCTCAAGGTTTATCACCTGTGAATCATTTGTGGAAAGCACCTTTTCTCTGTCTGCCTGCGCCTTGAGTGTGGCAAGAGTGGATTCAGCATTTCTGCGGGCAAGCTCATAGCTTTCTCTTGCGGTGTCAACAGCGGTCTGAGCATCGTCCACAGCCTCCTTGTAGCTCTTGATGGAGGTATCGTTGCCGTCCTCGATGGACTTGAGAGTGTTCTTGGCATTCTCATAGCTTACCTTTGCCCTCTCGTAATTGCGCTCTGCATTCTTCAGTGCAATGGAATTTGCGGAATCAATGTCTGCTTTTGCCTTTGTATATGCCTCGAGAGCGTCCTCGTAAACGTCCTCGGTGGTCTTTACATCATATTTCTTCTCAAGCTCCGAAAGCTTGCTCTTTGCCTCGGTAAGCTCCTGCTGAGCCGCTGTCACAGAGCTTTGATCCACATATGCCGCATTGTACTCAAGCATTGAGGAGAGATATGTATAATTGGAAAGAGCAGTCTCATAAGCTTCTCTTGCCTTTCGAAGCTCCTCGCTCTTGATGGAGCTGTAACGGGTGTTATACTCCTTCTTTGCGTCATCATAGGCCTCCTTTAAGGACTTGATATCGCTGTAATCCTCGTTTTCCTTGTCGTCCTTCGCCTCAAGATAATCAGCCTCTGCGCAGTCAAGCTCGTACTTTGCGGACTCAACGCCCTTCTGTGCGCTTATAAGCTGGCTGTCACGGTCGCTGCCCTGGATATCAAGCTGCTCGTTATATTTATCCTGCGCCTTTCTGAGAGCCTCCTCCGCATTGTCAAGAGAAAGCTTGGCATTTCTTATCTCGGGATATGAGCCGTCGCTTATCTGAGCGAGAGCGTCATTGTAATTCTTTTCGGCGGTGGTGAGAGAATATTCCGTATTGGCATTGGTGCTGTCAATATTGCTCTGCTGCTGGAGTATCTGATCCTGAATATCGCTGGAATCGAGGATAGCGAGAACATCGCCCTCCTTTACCTTGTCGCCCACCTCAACATTAAGGTCAGAAACATTGTAGCCCTGCAGCTTGGAGCTTACCTGAGTGAAGCTCTGGCTTTCCACAAGTCCGCTGACGGAAACCTTGTTTTCAATATTTTTTCTCTCAAGTGTGAACACATCGGACATTGTCATGCCCGACATCATGGATGCACTGCTTACCATCATGAAAATAAATGCTCCGATGAGGGCAAGCACGGCGATCAGAATAATGATCTTGACCTTTGAGCCCTTTTTCTTTTCCTTACTCATAACACGTTACTTTCCTTTCTTGCTGCTGTCATTAAGCTTATCGGAAATGAAGCCCAAAGCCTCATTTTCCGAATACCCCAGCCGATTCATAGCGCCGAGAAAATCGAAAACGACCTTATCCGCAAGCTCCTCTCTCAGCTCGGCGATCCTTTGGGGATCGTCGGTGATAAAGCGCCCCGATGTTCTGCGGGTGTAAACTATTCCCCGATTTTCAAGCTCGGTGAGCGCCTTCTGCATCGTGTTGGGATTTACATTTGCCTGAGCGGCAAATTCCCGCACGGACGAAAGCTTGTCACCAGGGGATAACTGCCCCGAAGCGATCATCTGCTCAAGCTGATTCACGACCTGAAGATATATGGGGGTATCGGGTGTAAATACCCAATGCATTACGATCCTCCTTTGTATTATTGTGATAGTACAATAATACTACAACAGAACTTATTTTTCAATAACTATAATGCACAATTTTTTTGCACACTTCCCATATCTTTTTGGAATATTATTACACCATCGGCATAAAGCTTTTTTATATTACCACACTGTAATTAAAATGAGAATTGATTTATATTAAAATCTGATTAAAAATATTCCCTTGGACATTTACAAATAATTAACAAGTTTCCGTGCAATTTTTTCAAGCTCTCAGTTGTATTATAAGTAAAAGAAACGGGAGGAATAAAAATGAAATTCAAGAAATTGCTTATCCCCGCAGCAATGCTGATACTCACCGCCTGTTCGGCGCAATACTCCGAAATAAACGAAATATCGGAAATATCCGAAACGTCAGTGCTTACCATATCGGAAACCGTCACCGAAATGAAAACTGAAACATCTCCCGAAACCGAATGGATAAATCCCGCTCTTGCCCCCGCAAGGCTTGCAGACCGCAGTCTGTCGGCATTTACAGTAAAGGGCAGCATAACCATCCATGACGAACAGAGCCGCACAATCACCGAATACTCAGGAGAGATCACAGACGAGGAGGATATCGCTGCAGTCCGTGACTTTATCACATTTACGGAATCCGCTCCCTCCTGCGAAACGAACGAATACTATCGCACCGAAAACAGCGTGCTTGTTTCCCTCATTCTGGAAAATGACAACGGAGAGAAATTTTGGTATCACGAAAAAAGCTTCAGGGAAAACGGTGAAGAATCGGGCTTTATTTTCCGCTCGGGCGTTTACGGCAAGGATACCATTTGTATCCCCACCCACGGCCCGGAGGGAAATCTTTATTCGCTGATGGAAAAAATCATTGCAAAAGAGGATAATATTATATCGCAGGAATCCTATCCCGTGGATGGATACCCCAAGGGAGCTGTGCTTATCCGGGAATATCGGAATTGGGCATGGGGATATCAGCATATGGGAGATTTGATTGATGAAAACGGCAATGTGTACCCCTTTGATTTTTCCGATGATGACCTCGAAAACGAAGTCAGGAGCGAGAAGGAGCTTCTGAGCCGCATAATGAAAATATACGCAGAAGGCAACCCCGAATCGGCACAGTACGAAAATTATTCCGATACACTGAAAAAAATACCTGCCCTTGCGGATAAAGTGGACAAACGTGCAAAGCTTGTCTCCGAGAACACCGCCTGCGACGCAGGGCAGTACACAATATATGCCCTGACCTCCGATTTCAGGCTGATAACCGTCTGCTCTGAGGGCGACAGCAGCATCATAAGTACAGATGAAAATGCCTCGGAGATCCAAAGGCTTTGCGGAGAAATAGGCATTTTTTCACTTTCCTGATATCATTTTTTCTCTTCGTAACAAGCGCATACAATCGGGATCCCAAGCTCAACAAGCTGTGTGGTTTATGCATCTCACGAAAAAAATTGCTGTTTACTGACAAATTTATTCCGTTGACATTATAAGACATATCTTGAAAATATAAATAAACTGTGCTATAATGAAGATAATAAATCGAAAGGAGCCGAACCGATGCCAAGAGATGTAATATCCGCAAAGCTGGACATAATATTCAAAAAGCTGTTTACCGAGAACGAAGATATGCTTTATTCCTTTGTGGCAAGTATGCTTGATATTCCTCAGGAAAGCATTTCCGAGATAAAAATCACCAATCCCGAGCTGCCTCCGGAAACTCTGTCCGGGAAATTCAGCCGTCTTGATCTGAGCCTTAAAGTGGATAATCGCCTTGTTAACGTTGAAATTCAGGTCAAGAATGACAATGATTACCGTGACAGAACGCTTTTCTACTGGGCAAAGCTATATTCATCCGAGCTAAAAAGCGGCGAGGACTACAGCGAACTGAAACAGACCATTACCATAAATATCATCAATTTCAATATGTTTGAAGGCAGCGATTATCACACCGAGATCGCGGCAATTATCAAGGGAACGGACGAGATCTTTTCCGACAAATTCAGTATTCATTTCTTTGAACTGAAAAAGGTCGGAAAAAAGCCCGATCCCCATAATCGCCGGGAATTGTGGCTGCAATTTATTAATGCTGACAGTGAGGAGGATTTTGAGATGATCAGTCAGACAAATGTTCCTATTATGCAGAAGGCTGTGAATGTGATCTACGATATGTCCGAGGACACAAGAATTAGAGAAATTGCCCGCCTGCGGGAAAAGGCTCTTCACGATGAGGCTTCTGCTCTTAAAAATGCTAAGGCTGAGGGAAGAGCCGAGGGAAGAGCCGAGGGCAAAGCCGAAGGAAGAGCCGAAGGAAGAGCCGAAGAGCGAAATGCAGCTATTAAGAAAATGAAGTCATTAGGCTTTACCGATGAACAGATCAAGGCAATTTATCCCGATTTGGTGTAAGTTATGTATAATGTTATTTACGATAATTCAGAAGAAACAAGAATTAGAGAAATTGCCCGCCTGCGGGAAAAGGCTCTTCACGATGAGGCTTCTGCTCTTAAAAATGCTAAGGCTGAGGGAAGAGCCGAGGGAAGAGCCGAAGAGCGAAATGCAGCTATTAAGAAAATGAAGTCATTAGGCTTTACCGATGAACAGATCAAGGAAATTTATCCCGATTTGGTGTAAGTTTTATATAATATACGATAATTCAGAAGAAACAAAAATTAGAGAAATTGCCCGACTGCGGGAAAGGGCTCCGCATAATCAAGCTTCCGAATATTAATAAAAAAATCGGCTTCGGCAGCCATTCCTGCCGAAGCCGATCATTTTTTGAAATTTGCAGAGAGGAAATTACTCAACAACAGCTGTGTAATTCATTCCTGCGGAAACGATAAAGGATGCATTACCGTCCTCGTTAAGGGTCTTGGAAGCAACCTTTACGGAAGTATTCTTTCTGCCCTTGTAGAGAGTGATAGTCTTGCCTGCGTATTCCTCGCCAAGCTTAACTGTGATCCTGCCCTCGCCGTTCAATCCTCTGGTAGAACCGTTGGTCTTGATGTAGTTCATATCGGAATCATAAACGAAGATGTAGGAATTGGGAAGAGCCTTCTTCATTGCGGAGATATAGCCGTTGTCAACGGAAATGATCCTTACATTGCCTGCGGGCATTACAAAGGAGTCTCTGTCGCTGACAACTGCGATTCTTGCGCCGCCGCAGTAAACCTCTGCATCATAGCCGAAGTCTGTTCTTACGGTAACTACGGTGCCTGCTGCTGCGGTGGATACATTTGCATTTGCATGGCTGTCTGTTGCGATATTGTAGTAGATAACTACAGGAGTAGGCTCAGGAACGATCTCCTCAGCCTCTTCCTCCTCTTCATATACGATTGCATATGTGGAGAAAAGATCGGAGGAAACTGTGATAGTCTTTGTAGCGCTGTCAAAGGTTCCGCCGATATTCATTGCCTCGTCGCCGTGGATCCTTACAACAGAGTAAATTCTGCCGTCAGCAATAATTGAGTCGGGAACGGAAATGCTGAAGGAAATAGGCTTGTTTGTCTGTACAACAGTATCGGCATCTCCGTTATATGTACTTACAAGTGCAATATCGAGAATAAGTCCGATTTTCTGACCATCGGAAAGGAAGCTCTTAAGGATTTCCTTATCCCCATCAGAAACAGCACTCTCGTCCTTAACTGTCATAACAACGTCAAGCTTTGCGCCGTCCTCAACGTACTTTGCGTAATTTTCGCCGAATACTGCTGCGAGAACGTCTTCCTTGCTGCCTGCAAAGCCGATATCAACTCCATCGGGAGCCACAACCTCGGCGTCTGCTGTGCCGGGAAGATTCTTGAAGGCTACAGAAACAATAACGTTCTTTGCGGGCATTGTGAAGGTTGTGCCATCGAGCTTCTCACCGTTAACGGTGATCTTTTCAACCTCATAGCCATCTGCGGGTTTTACTGTAATTTCGATAATGTCGCCCATGTTAGCGAGGGGCTTGTTTACTGAGGCATCACCGCCAACAACAGTAACCTCGACCTCAACATTGTATGTTGACTTCTTGAATACGGGAGTAATTGTAACCGCTTCATCAGGCATTGTAAACTTGTTGTTTGTGATAACAACTGTTTCGGGAGATACTATCCACTTGTCGAACTCGTAGCCTGTTTCGGGCTTAACTGTAAGTTCTATTTCAGTGTCCTTAACTGCGGACTTCTTGCTTGCAGAAGCTGTACCGCCATCTGCAGTCTTTACTGTAACAGCGTGCTCGCCTGCGGGGATCTCCTCAAATGCAGCCTTTGCTGTAACAGCAGAAGCGGGCATTGTAAAGGTTACATTTTCAGCTGTATCATCTTCGAGTGTAACGCCTGTTACAGTCCACTTAACGAATCTGTAGCCGTCCTTAGGCTCTGCGGAAAGAGAAACCTTCTTGCCTGCAACGACCTTTGCGGGAGCTGCAGCACCGTCAACCTTTGCGGAAGCAGTTCCGTTCTCGTCGCTTGTTACGGTGAGAGCGTAGGAATCCTCCTCAAATACTGCGGTAACTTCAACTGCCTCTGCGGGCATTGTGAATTTATTATCTGTGATAACAAGACTCTCGGGAGAAACAACGTTCCACTTAACAAATCTATAACCATCATTTGCTTTAGCTGTAAGTGTTACATCGGTTCCCTCTGCTGCTTCTGCAGGAGCTGCGGAAGCTGTACCCATTGTCTCGTCAGTGGATACATTTACTGCAAAGGTGTTCTTTTCAACTGTTACCTTGCACTCTGCGGACACAGAACCTGCTGTTGCGGTGATTGTTGCTTCACCGGGAGCAACTGCAGTTACTACACCGGATGCAGCGCCAACAGTTGCAACGGTAGTATCGGAAGAACTGAATACTACTTCATCTGTAGTATTTGCAGGAAGAACTGTTGCTTTTACAGTGAATGTCTCGCCAACGTTAACTGCATTTTTGACAGGATCAACTGTAATTGATTCTGCGGGAACAGTCTTTACAAGGCTGACCTTAAGATCTTCGTAGTAAAGCTTGATCTTTTCTGTAGCTGTCTCCTTTGCGGCTGCACCAACAATGCTTATACCCTTAAAGACATACTTATCATTGATATATTTTTTATCAACAAGTGAAGAAAGATCAGCAGAAATAGTAACTACGCCATCCTCATAGGTGTATGTTCCGCCGACAAGCCAAGGCCAATCTTTTTCAGTTGCAGAATCACAGCAGGAAAGTCTCATCTGCCATGAGATCTGAGAAATGTCATACTTTAAATTTGTTCCGCTTGTTGCACCGTTTGCCTTAAAGGAAACCTTTATGGTAGAAGCCTTTTCATAGACCTTTGCCATTGTCATTCCATCTGCAAACTCTGTCTGATTAACATTAAGTGTACCCTGCCAATTGTATTTCGTTTCTCCGGTGGAATTGTCAGTCCATGAATTGGTGGGGAGTTCCATTACGCTGCCTTTATAGGGTACCTCACCGGGTTCAATTTTTACAATAGATAAAGAATCAATCGTAACAGCGTCTGCTGCTCCCGACTGAATATTACCTGCTATTCCTCCCCAGCTCGTCCTTTTAAAATCAGAAATAGGAAGATATGCAACCGCACTTTCTGATGTACTTGTACTATTTGGAACAAAAGCGGCTTCAAAATTTGCGGTTGTATCCGTGGTATCATTGTTGTACCATTTTACAACAGTTGCCCAACTACTATAATTTTCCCAGCCCCAGCTTATCAGTGTATCGTAGGATTTAAGTCCGTCATCTGTGGAAACCTTTCCAATATTTGACATCTTCATTTCAACATACACATCGGCATCAGTCATCCAAGAGCTATCAACGCCTTCGATCTGCACCCAATCACCGTTTTCATACGAACTTGTGAAGCTTGTCTTTACTTTAGAAAGGTTAGCCGAAGCAAGAACAGTGCGTATGCCTTCAGGCGTTGATTTGAGTGCCTCTGCACTGACACTCACCGGCGCAAACGCCATGGTGGTAACAGCCAAAGCTGCCGCTGTCAAAGACGCTAAAATCTTTTTCAGCTTCATTTTAATCTCCTCCTTAATATAAAATGTGAGTCGTTTTCATGCATGAATGGCTGCACGAACCCGATTGTAAAAATAGTTTTACACTGTAATTATAACATTTTCAGCCCTTTAATTCAATTGGCATATTAACAAATTGAGCCTGTTATTTTAGTGCAATTATCCAACATTATTCCTATTTATGTCAAACTCATAAACATTTTTTGTAATAAGTGATTCATCAAAATAATTCTCATTTTCCTATTGCATTTTTCCGAAAAAAATAGTATAATTGAAATGTATATGTATAATTTCAATTTACACAAAAGGAATGATAAAAAAATGTCAGTAAGAGTTGGAATGGTATCTCTCGGCTGCTCGAAAAATCAGGTGGACGCAGAGAGAATGTTATATAAGCTGAATGAAAAGGGCTATCAACTGGTGGGTGACGCCGCACTTGCAGACGTGGCGATAATCAACACCTGCGGCTTTATCGAGTCCGCCAAGCAGGAGGCTATCGAGACTATCCTCGAGTTTGCCACCCTCAAAAAAGAGGGACGTATCAAGAAAATAATCATCACAGGCTGCCTTGCCGAGCGCTACAAGGAAGAGGTCCTTTCCGAGATACCCGAGGCGGACGCTGTTGTGGGGATCGGCTCAAATGACCACATCTGCGATATCGTTGAAAAGGTCATGAACGGCGATCAGCTCACAAGCTTCGACAGCAAATTAAATCTGGGTCTGACAGGCGGCAGGATACAGACCACCCTTTCATTTTATTCATATCTGAAAATTGCGGACGGCTGCTCAAACTGCTGCTCCTACTGTGCTATCCCCTCTATCAGAGGAAAAATGCGCAGCGTTCCCATGGAAAAGCTGGTTGAAGAAGCGCAGGAGCTTGCTGTCAACGGCGTGAGAGAGCTTATCGTTATCGCTCAGGACAGCACACGCTACGGCGAGGATATCTATGGAAAGCCCATGCTTCCCGAGCTTCTTACAAAGCTCTGCGGCATTCCCCAGCTCAAGTGGATAAGAGTGCTTTACTGCTATCCCGAGCGCATTTCCGACGAGCTTATTGACGTAATGGCAAAAGAGGAAAAGATTGTTAAATACATAGATATGCCCATTCAGCACTGCGACGGGGAGATCCTTTCCCGAATGAACCGCTCGGGTGACGAGGCTTCTCTCAGGGCGCTTGTTGCAAAGCTCAGAGAGCGTATTCCCGGAATAATCCTCAGAACCACCCTTATAACAGGCTTCCCCGGGGAGACCGAGGAGCAGTTTGACCGCTTAGCTCATTTTGTTAAGGATATGGAATTTGACAGGCTGGGCTGCTTCCCCTATTCCGCCGAGGAGGGCACAAAGGCGGCTCTCATGGACGGTCAGCTGGACGATGAAACAAAGGAGCACCGCTCCGACATTATCATGGAGCAGCAGATGGTCATTATGAACGAGAAAAATCACAAGCTCCGTGATAAGGTCATCGAGGTGGTTGTGGAGGGCTTCGACCGTTACGGCGAATGTTATTTCGGAAGAAGCGCTGCGGACGCTCCCGATATTGACGGAAAGATTTTCTTTACCTCGAAAAAGCGCCGCCTTGTTCCCGGGACCTTTGTAAACGTTCATATCAACGAGATAATGGACTACGACCTGATTGGAGATGTTACAGATGAATCTGCCCAATAAGCTTACTGTGGCAAGAGTTGTGCTTGTGCCCTTCTTTATTTTCTTCCTGCTGACGGATATCGTTCCTATGAGCTGCCTGTGGGCGCTTATCGTGTTTGCTCTCGCTTCAATTACCGACGCTCTGGACGGGCATATCGCAAGAAGCAGGAATCTTGTGACCAATTTCGGAAAATTCCTTGACCCCTTAGCTGACAAGGTGCTTGTAATCTCGGCGCTGGTCTGCTTTGTGGAGATGGGGCTTGCGGGAGCCGTTCCCGTTATCATCATTATCGCAAGGGAATTTATGGTTTCGGGGCTGAGACTCGTTACCGCAGGAGAGGGCGTTGTTGTGGCTGCGGGCATCTGGGGCAAGCTCAAAACGGCTTTTACCATGGCGGCGATCGTTATTATCCTGCTGTTTGCGGTCCTGTTCGGAACAGACCCCGCAGGATATGCGCCTTGGGCTGTGATAACCGAGCAGGTGCTTATCTGGATATCAACCGTTCTGACTATCATTTCGGGTCTTATCTACCTGAACGGCTACAAGAGCTATATCAATACCGATAAATAAAATAATCCCCCGAAATTTTCCGTTTCGGGGGATTTTTTTAATCTTATTCGTGGCAGGCTTCACATTCTGCGATCTTTCCCACAATAGGCTCCGGGTCAACGCCCTGCCTTTTGTAATAATCCGCAATTGCGCTCTTGAGCGCCTGCTCCGCAAGCACCGAGCAGTGTATCTTTGAAGCGGGGAGACCGTCAAGGGCTTCAACCACTGCCTTATTTGTGAGCTTCAATGCATCGTCAATGCTCTTGCCCATTATCATCTCGGTAGCCATTGAGGATGTGGCAACAGCCGCTCCGCAGCCGAAGGTCTTGAATTTCACATCGGATATTACTCCGTTGTCCACTTTTATATACATTTTCATAATATCGCCGCACTTTGCATTTCCCACCTCGCCGATTCCGTCGGCGTTTTCAATCTCGCCCACGTTGCGGGGATTGGCAAAATGGTCCATTACCTTTTCGCTGTACAGCATCATAATTATCAGACTCCTTATTCTACGGGGGAAACAAAGCTCAGAAGCTTTTCCGTTCCCGTCCTTTTGTTTTTGATATCCTCCCAGAGAGGAGACATATTTCTTATCTTTTCAACCACGCTTGTTACCGTCTCGATGATATAATCGCCGTCCTCCATGGTGATGGGGTCGGCAATAGAGAGCCTCATTGAGCCGTGTGCTACCTCGTGGGGCAGTCCAAGAGACAGCAGAACATGAGAGGGGTCAAGTGAGCCGCTGGTGCAGGCAGAGCCGCTGGAGGCACATATTCCGTTCATATCCAGCATGAGCAGAAGAGACTCGCCCTCAACGCCAAGGAAGGAAATATTGATATTTCCCGCAAGGCGGTGCTCCCTGTCGCCGTTTAAGCGGGCTGCGGGGACATTTTTCAGAATACCGTCAATGATGTGATCTCTGATTTTGGTGATACGTTCGGTCTTTTCGGGGATATTTCCGCAGGCGTCCTCAACGGCACGGGCAAGTCCCACAATTGCAGGGACATTTTCCGTTCCCGCACGTCTGCCCTTTTCCTGACCGCCGCCGTAAATGAGATTCGGCAGGACGATCCCCTTTTTCACATAGAGAAAGCCGATGCCCTTCTGTGCGTGAATCTTATGACCCGACATACTCATCATGTCAATGCCCTGCTCCGCCACATTTATAGGAATATTTCCCACTGCCTGAACGGCGTCGGTGTGGAAAAGAACGCCCTTCCTGTGGCAGACCTCAGCAATTTCGGGGATAGGCATGATCGTGCCGATCTCGTTATTTGCGTACATTATTGTAACAAGAGCGGTGTCCTCCCTGATGGCGCTTTCCACCTGCTCGGGGGTCACAATGCCCTTTTCGCCCACGGGGAGATATGTTACCTCAAAGCCCCGCTTTTCAAGAAGCTGACAGGTGTGGAGGACGGCATGATGCTCGAAAGCAGTTGTGATAATATGCTTTTTGCCCTTCTGAGCCATTTTCTCCGCAGCGCCTCTGATAGCCCAGTTGTCCGACTCGGAGCCGCCGCCTGTGAAGTATATTTCCGCAGGCTGACAGCCGAATACTGCCGCAATACGCTCTCTTGCAGTCTCGATGGCACGTCCTGCGTTTCTTCCCAGCCTGTAAATGCTTGAGGGATTGCCGTAATTCTCGGTAAAATAGGGCAGCATTTCCTTTAAAACGCTTTCGGAAACCTGCGTTGTTGCCGAATTATCGGCGTAAATAAATCGTTTTTCCATTTCTGCTCGACCTTTCGGAGTTATTTATTATAATTCCTTTCGGATTAGTATGATTTACACAGATAAAAAAGCTCTGCATCTTTACCTGCTCTGAATTTATTATATACCTTTTCAGTGTGAATTACAATAGCTTTGCAGTTATTTTTACCTTTTGCACAGTTTTTATACCTATTTTTTGACACTGTTTTGCTAATCTATCTCCCTCTGTACTCGCTCGGGGTCATTCCCATTCTCCGCCTGAACAGCCTCATGAAGCAGACGTCATTTTCATAGCCGCAGAGGGCGGCGATTTCTCTGACGGTGAGGGCGGTGTTTTTCAGATAATACTTAGCCGCCTTTATCCTTGCGGAAAGCAGGTCATCATAGCAGCTCACCCCGAACTGCTCCCTGTAAAGCTGCTGAAAATGGCTGGGGCTCAGATTTACCGCTCGGGCAAGGTCGGACACAGAGCCGAAGCTTCCCGCATTGCTGTAAAGCTCGGCTCTCAGAGCGCCCAGAGCTGAGCTGTGAACGCCGAACGGCTCAGCGGTATTTTTCTTTTTCAGACCTTCGGCAATTTTTAAAATCAGCATTTTTATCAGCATATCCATATAGCTCCCCTTGAAGGGCGAATCGGACATTTCCTCCCTGCTTATCATCCGCATAAGCTCCTCCGCCTCGCTGCAGTCCCCGAGGGGAATCACCCTGTTAAGAGGAAACCCCGCAGAGGCAAAAAAATCCTCCTCCCCTGTGCAGTCCATATGAAGAAAATGATTTACATACCTGTTTCCGCAGGCTTTATATCGCTGTGGAACGCCCTTTTTATATAAAATTGCGCTGCGGGGCGGGGCGATCACATCGCCGTCCTCAAGAGATACCATTGCTTCGGTCATAAATATCAGCAGAAGCTCGTCCCCCGAGCCGCAGGGACGGTCAATGGAAAAATCCCTGTCATGGCAGTAGCTCAGTCCCATTGCATGGAAAGTCATCATATCGGTTCACCTATAATCGTAGGATTTATCAGTATAATAATATGATACGTCATTGCAAATCATTTGTCAAGGTGGGATAATATAATCAGTAAAAATTTTTCGGAAAGGAAAACCGCCATGAAAAAAATATCCATGCTCATTAACGCACAGGACAGAATTTCCCACATCAGCCCCGAAATTTACGGGCATTTCTCCGAGCATCTGGGCAGATGCATCTACAACGGCATTTACGTTGGTGAGGATTCCCCTATCCCGAACACCGACGGAATCAGGAACGACATTATCGAGGCATTCAAAAAAATTAAGCTCCCCGTACTCCGCTGGCCCGGCGGCTGCTTTGCGGACGAATATCACTGGAAGGACGGAATCGGAGAAAAAGCAAGCCGCAAGAAGATAATCAACACCAACTGGGGCGGCGTTTCCGAGGATAATTCCTTCGGCACCCATGAATTCATGCGCCTTTGCGAGCTGGTGGGCTGCGAGCCGTACATCTCGGGAAATGTGGGCAGCGGAACCGTTCAGGAGCTTTCCGAATGGGTGGAGTACATGACTCTGGAGGGCGGCTCTCCAATGTCCGAGCTTCGCAGGAAAAACGGTAGAGAAAAGCCATGGAAGCTCAGATACTTAGGCATCGGCAATGAAAACTGGGGCTGCGGCGGAAATATGCGTGCGGAATATTATGTTGACGAATACCGCCGTTATCAGAGCTTCTGCAAGAATTACTCGGGCAACGAGCTTTTCAAGATTGCCTGCGGTCCGAGCAGCGACGATTACAGCTGGACCGATACTATTATGAAAAATCTCGGCAGCTGTCAGACCCGAGGCATATCTCTCCACTACTACACCATTCCCACAGGCGAATGGAGCAAAAAGGGCAGCGCAAGGGAATTTGACAGCGAGCTTTATTACAGCACTATTTCAAAGACCCTTTACATGGACGAGCTTATCACCCGTCACAGCGAAATAATGAACCGCTATGACCCCAAAAACGAGATAGGTCTGATGGTTGACGAATGGGGCTGCTGGTATGACGTTGAGGAGGGCACAAATCCCGGCTTTCTCTATCAGCAGAACACCATGCGTGACGCCATTGTTGCAGCCTGCAATCTGAACATCTTCAACAGGCACAGCAGGAGAGTTGTAATGGCAAATCTTGCGCAGGCAGTAAATGTACTGCAGTCGCTTATCCTCACCGAGGGCGAAAAGCTTGTAAAAACTCCCACATATCACGTTTTCGATCTATTCAAGGAGCATCAGGACGGCGAGCTTGTTTACTGCTTCAGCACCAACGAGATGATCGGCGAAAAGGACAGGATACCTCTTCTCTCAAGCTCCGCTTCCCTCAAGGACGGCGTAATGACCATCACTCTGGCAAACTGCTCTATCGAGGACAGCGCAGAAATATCCTGCGATATCAGAGGCTTTGAATGTTCCGAGGCATCCGCCCGTATTCTTACGGGAGAGGTGCATACCTGCAATGATTTTGACGCTCCCGACAGAATTTCACCCGACGAATATGCCGTTAAGCTTGAAAACGGCGTTCTCTCCGCTGAGCTGCCTCCCTGCTCGGTCGTTACCGTTACCGTAAGATGAACAGACATTTCTGCAAGAGATGCTTTTTTGCGGAGCTTGATCCGAGCGGCATTTACAGGGAAATATCCGACCTGATATCCGCTCTCCCCGCCGAAAAAAGGACGGATGAAAAGGAATACCGCCGCCGCCTTGAGCTATGCGGCAGATGTTCCTCTCTCGGGGAAGGCACCTGCGGAAAATGTGGCTGCTTCGTTGAGCTTCGGGCTGCAAAAAAGGATATGCACTGTCCCCACGAAATATCAAAATGGTAAAAAAATGCGGCGTTCATTTCAAAATGAACGCCGTAATTATTATTCAAAAACCACCTTATTCTTGCCCGATTTCTTACCGCAGTAAAGGCGGTCGTCCGCAAGACCGATTATCTCCTCAATGCTTCCCGCCTCGGTGCTTTCTGCAGCTCCCGCAGTGACGGTACATTTGATGATATTATCCTCGCTCTTGATCTCCAGCCCTTCGATCTGCGCCCTGATACGCTCGGCAACAAGCGCAGCGCCGCTGAGAGGCGTTCCCTCCGCAAGAATAAGTATCTCCTCGCCGCCCCATCGACAGACTGAATCATTCTCTCTCAGTATGGAAATAATAGCTTCCGAAAGCTTTCTCAGGACCTCGTCTCCGCTGTTATGACCGTAGGTGTCGTTTATTCTCTTGAAATCATCAATATCACAGATGATGACCGAAAAGGTCTTGCCCGAAGCGGAGGCATTTCCTAAGATTTTGTCCATGCTTCTGCGGTTGTAAAGCCCCGTAAGAGCGTCAATACCTGCGATCTTGTCAAGTCTTGCATTCTGCTCCTCGAGAACTGATCTTGAAAATTGTATCTCCCGCAGGAAAAACAGGGAGAAAAACAGCAGAAGTCCGAAAACAATGAAGGTATTAAAGATATAAATATATGTAGCCGCTCTTTCGGAAATGACATAAATCGGCTCTATCCTGTAGGAAATGACCTTGCAGATAACAAAGGTCAGCAGGCAGCACAGACCGATAAGCAGGGATTCATGCAGCCCTGCGCTTTCGTCCAGCGAAAAATGCATATAGAATATCACAGGCATGATACCGATAATGTACAAAGGAAAACCGGGCGCCCAGCCCACAAGAATAGTGGCAATGTATGAATGAAGGCATATTTCCACAAAGGCTATGTAATAAAACAGGATATATCGTTCCCGCTTTACGAGAATACCGCAGAGAAGATAACAAATTGTGCTTCCGATATTGAAAAGCACCATGCTGTAAACGCCCACCGAGGCGAAAATGAATATCAGCAGGAAATGTACCACAGCGGCGCACCATTGAAGAATGGTGTATTTTATCCTGTTGGTGACAGCAGCTCCGTCAACAAATATTTTTGAGAAAAACTTGGTTTCTATTCCTTCCTTCAATGTGCCGTTCCTCCTGTCTGATGGGATACTTTAAACAATATATCGGCAAAGCAATTGTAAAACTTTAGTAAAATTCCCGCATTTTCTGTCAGGTCATTCCCGATTTGTTGATTCTGACAATTATATAAATCAATTTTCATGCAAAATATGGAACGAATAAATCTCCCTGCAATATCAGATAATAAACTCGAGGAAGATCCTCAGGGTTTGCATTTTCCGCAGAAAGGCACAGTACATTCTCTGCGGAGATCACAGGAGCGCCGTCGGGCATTTTCAAGGTTTGACAAAGCCTGTCGGCGTTCCATTATATTATATAAAGGTAGGTCTAAAATATGTTTGACAAGATAGCTCTGATCCTGCTGATAATCGGCGGACTCAACTGGGGTCTTGTGGGAATATTCAGCTTTGACCTTGTAGCATGGCTTTTCGGCGGAACAGGTGCGCTTCTGAGCAGAGTAGTGTATATCTTAGTCGCTCTGTCGGCGGTATGGTGCATCACACTGCTTTTCAGAGAGCCTGCGGGAGCGGAAGCAAGAGGACACTGACGCAAATCAGAAAACTAAAGGGACGGGAAATAAGCCGTAAAAAGCCTGTTTCCCGTCTCACCTTATTCAGCCAATCCCAAAAGATTATATGGATCGTCAAATCCGGGGGTAACAGCCACATCCTCAGAAGTCATAGGCTGTGATTCCTCGGCAGCGGGAGCTTCCTCGGGAACGTCCGCAGAATAAGCAGCGCCGCTGTTTGTAAACTCTGCGGAGCCGTCTCCGTAGCAGGAATATTCGCACCTGCCCAGATAATCAGCCGCTCCCCTGACAATTGCCTCGGCAATGCCGTTCTGATGGGTAGGGTCTGCAAGAGCCATAGCCTCGGTGTAATTGGTAACGAATGCACATTCGATAAGCACAGAGGGGAAATCCTGCTGCTGGGTCACAAAGAAATAGTTATACTGCTCACCTCTGTCCATTCCCTCCGCCATGTCAACATTATTGCCGAGATATGAGCCGATACGCGCGGAAATTCGGTCGGCAAGGGGCTGAGAGAAGGGCGTGAAGTAATAAGCCTCCGCTCCCCTTGCGCTTTCTCCTGCGGCATTGCAGTGAATGGCGAGGAAAAGATCGGGATTATACTGCCTTGCAATGGAAGCTCTCTGAGCCGTTACATAAGTCTCGCTCTCGGTTTTCAGGCGGATAACATTGGCGCCCTCCGCCTCAAGCTTTGATGCCACAAGCTTTGCAATGGCAAGATTTGCCTCCTGCTCCTTGATATGACCCACGGCTCCCGGGTCAAACTGTGACGCACCCGTATATCCGTGACCCGGGTCAATGACAACAGTAGCGCCGTTTAATGAGCTGCGGCAGCCGTTAAAGCGGAAGGTGAGATTTCCCTCACCGTCATAGGACGAGGTAACTCCCCCGAAAATACCCGACTGTCTCAGAGTAAGGGTGAGCCTTGTTTTTGTAAGCTCTCCCGATTCATAGGTATCCCACACGCCCTCGGTAAATACGGCGCTGTCCGGGAATTTAATGCTGCTTGCGGAAATGCTCGTAACATAATCAAAGGTGATAACAAGGGCTGTGGCATTAAATGAGGATACATAATGCCCGCCGTTGTTTCCGTCGGTATAGTTTACCCCCGAAAAGGACATTGCAAAGGGCACCCTTGAATTTGTGCGAAGCTTTAATAATGTGTCCGTGCCGTCCTTCCCTGCGCTTGCAACACTGATGGGATTTGAGCCTAAGGGCTTGTTGTCAAGGACATTCACATCGCTGACCCTTATTCTCTTTCCCGAATTTGTAAGGTAATAATCCGTTCCCGAATAGCTAACGGTCTTGACCTGATAATCAAGAGTTCCCGCAGGGAGCCTTGCCATATCGGGAGTGGGATTGGTGCTGGTGGTCTTTGCATTATAGACCATGGTATTGTCATTTTTTACTTCAAGGAGTTTTCCGCTGTAATCGTTAAGTATCTCAGCAAGTGCGTTTACAATAATTCGGCTGCCTGTCCTTGTCTCGTTGAAATCACCCGTTTTCGTGTGATAGCAGCCGTAGAAGGTCACACTGCCAAGGTCTATATCCTGCCCCTTGATGCCTGCGGGAGCGATATAGGTGCCCACATATTTTGTATAATTGGAGTTGGGGTCAAGCTCATCTGTCTGACCGTCAACAGGCTTTAATTCAACGCTTTTGCCGTTTATCTCCGCAGTAACGTCAGAGCCTTTATAAGCAATTGCACTGAAGGTGATGGCAGACTGCTCCTCCACACGCATTTCCGAAACATCGGGCTCAACGCTTTTGAGAACGTTCACCGTTCTTGTTATCTTGTATGTAACGCTCTTGCCCTTGTTTTTGAATGTAAAGGTGTTCACGCCCACGTCAAGGTCCATATTGAAGTAGAAGCGTCCCGCCTCATTCAGCTCGATAGGCTCACCCTGAAAATAAATTGTGAAATTGGGGTCAAAGGAGCCTGCGAAAATAACAGTCGGCTCCTCCGTCTTGAAGGTGGTCGTAAGAGGGAGGGTCATTTCCAGCTCGTTGTTCAGACCCTCTCGGTCTATCTGGTCGTTGAAATGCTTCACAAGCACCGTGGTAGATTCCTCTGCATTTGCCTCAAGGGATGAAAGGGAATTGAAAACGCTGCCTATGCAGGAATCAAACTCATCCGCCTTTATGACCTGCTTTACAAGCTCATCGGGAGAGCCCCAGCCTGTGTAATCCGAGCAGACTCTTTCATTGATGTGGTCAACGATCATGGGAACGCCCGCAGCCTGAGCCTTTTCGTTCCACCAGCTGACCACGTCCTCGAAGGGCATTGTCTCGCTGCCGAAGGAGCCCTCCGCCTTAACGAGGATAAAGTCCGCATAGCCCTTGTTTATGTATCCCAGAGTGTCCGCATATCCATCGGTGAGAGCCTCGAAGCTCACAGATGTCTCGCTGCCGCCCTCTGCAGTGGTGTAATTCGCCCAGATATCGTTAATGGAAATTCCCACGGGAACGCTGTTGCTTGTCCTTCTCACAGCGTCGGAAACAAGGCTGAAAACATAGGCGCCGTTATCCATGAGCCAGTTGTCATAGCCAATTCCCGAACCGTTTTCGATATAATTTGCAAAGCTTGCGCCATCCCGCTTGGAATAGTAGCCGTCAATAATAATTCCGTCAACGGGATATTTTACAGTAAAGCTGTGAGCGTCAAGAGCAAGGCGGTCTATCCTTGCCTTGGCGGTCTCCTCGGTTATCCCCGCAAGAGCGGAGGCGATATTGAAGGTAACATACACATACATACCCCGCTCCGAGGCTCTTTCCACGCATATCTCCGCAGGAGAGCGCAGAGCGGTCTTGTTGACGTTTAAGCTGTAATAAATGTCATTCTCGTCGGATGTGGAAATGATAACGGCATTGAGGCTCTTTTC
Source organism: Oscillospiraceae bacterium (assembly GCA_022787085.1). Classification (GTDB taxonomy): domain Bacteria; phylum Bacillota; class Clostridia; order Oscillospirales; family Ruminococcaceae; genus Huintestinicola. The sequence goes on from JALFVE010000005.1 coordinate 60,909, forward strand.
CTGAGCCATATCGAGAGCCCTGTCAATGCCCGCAGCGATCTCCTCCTCGGAAAGCATTTCCCCGTTTTCGTCCGTAACGGAAAAATCCTTCTCGGGATTTATGTAAACACCTCTCACCTCATCTGGGAAGGAGTACATTGGTACATACTCAGGCTCGGTAAATGAATCAAGCTCCTCGTCTCTCTGCGTCTCGGGGATTATCTCCTCATATGAAGCCTCGCTTTCAGCGGAAACGGTCATTCCAAGAGACATATCTCCCCACAGGGGCACCGACATCAGCGCAGCGCAGAAAAGAGCGGCAAGCCTTTCTGAAAATGTTTTCTTTTTCATAGTTCTCCTATATAATTTATCCCTTGTTCGTTTGTATTTCTTTATCATTTCCTTGCCGGAAATTATGATAATATTATACCACATTCTCCGAATAATTTCAACAGCGGCAGGGATAAAAAAACGGAGAATATATTCCCCGAAAAATGTCATTTTGCCGAATTTTTCAAAAGGAATATTTCCCATTACAGTGAACATAATATTACAAGATAAACTTAAAATATCAAGGAGGAGCCATGAGCAGACAGAGCTTCAAGAAATACCTGTTTCCATTGCTGGCGGCATTTGCGGCTCTGGCAGTGCTTTTGCGCCCCGAGGAGGTAAGAGGGCTATTATCCGTGATATTTTCAGCCGCTGCACCCTTTATAACAGGGATACTGTTTGCGGCGGTGACAGACCCTGCGGTCTGCCACTTTGAGAACCTGTTCATCCGAAAAATGAGCAAAAAAAACGCCAGAGCGACGGCGATACTGATCGTTTATCTGATGATCGCAGGCATAGCAGCCGCAGCAGCAGGGCTTATCCTGCCGAAGCTGTGGGAAAGCGCAGCCCTTTTTGTAAACAGCGTTGACGGCTATTACAGCGATTTCAGAAGCCGCTATGAAAGCAGAGGAGCGGACGCCCCAATCCTTGTCAGGATGCTTGACAGTATAATAAAGCAGCTCTCGGGCAGGCTTCCGGGGCTTTTTGACCGCACCTTTCAGGTAACAGCGGACTTTCTGCGGGGAACAGCCTCCTTCCTTGTGGGAGCGGTGCTGTCGGTTTATATACTTGCCCAGAAGGACACTCTTCTCGACTTCATAAGCTCTGCCGCAAAAGCGGCAATGAGCGAGGGGACATACAAAAAAGCCGCCAGAGTCACCCGCACTGTGAACTCCTGTCTTGTGAGCTTCATAGCGGGGCAGCTTACCGAAGCGGCTATTCTGGGCACTCTCTGCTTTATCGGGATGGTACTGTTCGGATTTGAATATTCCCTGCTTATCAGCGCAATAATTGCGGTGACAGCGCTTGTTCCCGTGGCAGGGGCGATCGCGGGAGCAATACCCTCCGCACTGATACTGTTTCTTGCCAAGCCCTCGTCTGCGCTGTGGTTTCTTGTGTTTATAGTGATACTTCAGCAGCTTGAGAATAATTTCATATATCCGAAGGTAGTGGGAAAGAGCGTAGGAACACCGCCGATACTTATTCTGGCGGCAATAATCGCAGGAGCGGAGCTATGGGGCGCAGCAGGTATAATGCTTGGCATCCCCCTTGTATCCGCAGCCTACACGCTCATAAAGGAACGGCTGGAGCGGGAACGCCATTAGCCCTTGGATTTGGCAGCTTCGGGATATCGCTGCTTGATATCGGTAATTCCCAGGATATAATCCACGCTCACCCCGTAAAACTCCGACAGCGTAACCAGATGTTCCAGTGGGATATCCCGCCGTCCGATCTCATAATGGGAATAACTCACCTGAGAGCATTTGAGCAAAGAGGCTATCTGTTTCTGAGTGTAGTCATTATCCTCCCTCAGAGCTCTGATACGTTCCGCAGCAGTATAATTCATAGCTTAAAAAATTCAATCCTTTCAGCAAAGCTTTTTTCTGTTACTTTATATTATAACTTATTTTTTTCGCTAAATGGAATTATATAACAAAATGGAATAAAAAAATTGTCGAAAAAAGGAGAATAAGAAAAAATATGTGATTTTAATGTAATATTTATGCCTCTTTTTGTAAAAAATGCGCATACATTTTTTCACCCGTCTACCATGATTCTCGTCATAATAATAAAAAAACATTTGACAATACGGTAAAAATATGATAAAATAACAATGAAAGCTTTGACTTTACAAAAAATGTAAAGCAAAGCCGGAGTGAGGAAAGGAATGTTTGAAGATGAAGAATGTAAAAAAATCAATTGCGGGTCTGTCCGCAATGGCTCTGACCGTGAGCCTCACAGCCTGCGGCGGCGGCTCAGAAGGCGGCAGCGCAGAGCAGACCTCAGACACCACAGTAACCACCACCACAGCAGCAACCGTTGAGATCAACACAGCAACTGTTGCCGAGGAAGACCAGAAAACTCTGGATCAGGTTGCAGAAGAAAACCTCCGTGATGTTGAGCTTGAGAACAAGACCATCAAGTGGCTTGCTCACTACGATATCAACCCCTCCGGTTCAGGTAACTCCGAGTCTGTTCCCCTTAATCTCTTCAAGAGCAAGTACGGCGGAGAGGTAGAATATCATGCTACTACATGGAACAGCCGTTATTCCGATCTTTCCACAGCAGTTCTGGGCGGCGAGGGAATCGACTTCTTCCCCTGCGATACTGCAGCTCTTCCCAAGGGCGTTATCAACGGAATGTTCCAGCCCATCGACGAATACATAGACATGGATTCTGCTCTCTGGGCAGATATGAAGACTGCTATGGAGATATACAACTTCAACGGCAAGCACTATGCGCTTGTCAACAGCGTTTCAGCTGAGCAGATCGTTATTTACAACAAGCAGACAATTGAAGAGCAGGGCTTTGATGATCCCTGGGAGCTTTACGAGGCAGGCGAGTGGAACTGGGATACCTTCACCTCCATGCTTGAGCAGTTTGTTGACCCCGACAATGAGCAGTACGGTCTTGACGGCTGGTTCAATGAAAAGGCTCTGCTTCTTTCCGCAGGTGTTCCCTCTGTTTCCTCCGTTGACGGTACTCTTACCGTTAATCTGAGCGATCCTACTATTGAGAAAGCTATGAACTGGAGCTATGACCTTTACAATAAGGGTCTTGTTTTCGACCTTTCCCTCTATGACTGGAATATCCAGCCTCAGTTCATGGGCGAAGGCAAGGAGCTTTTCTACATCGTAGGCTCATGGGATGTTCAGGCTAATCCCGAAACATGGGCAACCGGCATTTCTCCCGAAAATCTGGGCTTTGCACCCGTTCCCTCTCCCGCAGGCTCCGATCCCTATCAGTCAGCAACTCTTGACGGCTGGGTAATCTGCAAGGGTGCGGCTAACCCCACAGGCGTTGCTCTCTTTGCTGAGTGCACACGTCTTGCAAACACCAACGACGAGGCTATCGCTATCGGCGACCAGAAGATGAGAGACGATTACGGCTGGTCCGACGAGCTTATTGCAAAGAACAAGGAGATCAACCAGCTTGCTCAGAAGTATCCCGTTGTTGACCTTGCAACAGGCGTTTCCACCGATGTTGCCACCCTCACCACCGACGGCGGCGCCGAGATCGGTCTGAGAGCTGCATTCCACGGCTATGACTGGGCTACCACCAAGGAGTCCATTTCCGAAGTCGTTGAAATGCTTGTTAAGGAAGCAGACGATCAGATCAAGGCTCTTGGCTGATAAAAAAACAGCATAAAAATAATAAAAGCTGCGGCAGGGAGATCTCTGCCGCAGCTTGTTTTGTATTGTTATAAAAAGCCGCCCCAATCGAGGCGGTTAAAATTTTTTATGAAGCAGCCTAATCCGAAGCCATCTCATCCGAAGCAAATCTCAACATCAGAAACATTGCCGCAGCAGAAATAAAAATTCCGATGATGCCGCCAACAGTCATGACCGTTCCATAGATCTCACCGCTAATAAAATACGTTGCCCACTTGAGCAGCCCCATTGTTATATTCACAAGTAAGCACAGCTTCAGATCGCCGAATTTATACTAATAACCATTTGTTCTATGGATAAAGACGGTGGATAGAATACGTCCAGTCAAGGAAAACGACCGCAGCAAGGCTTGCCGCCTTGCAAGGGAGTTTGACGCAGAGTGGGCGTATTATAGACACCGTATTTTGTCCATAGGTTAAATGGTTATTAGTATTAAATCGGATAAACATGAGAGAAGCAATTGCGCCTAAAATTATAACTACGAGCTGCGTTCCGAAATAAACAAAGAACGGGACCATTGCTGTCAGGAAGTCAAAACCTTCATTTTTAACTGACCTTTCCTTTAGTTTGGGCATAGAAGAAACCCGTTCTTCTATGCCTTAACGAATAATCTTATCAGAGCTTTTCCGAAAACTTTTCAGCTGTTTCGGCGGCAGCCTCGTACTCAAAATCCTCCGCCGAAGCCATGATCTCATCGAGAACGGGTCTGAGAGGCACACCGCCCACCGAGCAGTCCGATATCTCGCCGCACAGTCTTTCGGCTTCATCTGCGTCAAAAGCAAGGCAGGCATTTCTGATATTTTCAAAATATTTCCTTGCCTTTTCCGCCTCAAGCTCCGTAAGCTGCTCATTTTCGGCAGGAGCTTCCTCCTCAGGAGCCTCATTTTCGCCGAGATATTCCCTTCCAAGCTCAGTGACCCTTTTGTAAAGCTCCAGAAGTCCGCTGTTTTTCTCTTCGATCACGCCGAAATTACCCTCCTTGCCCGAAAGCTCAAGCTCCTTGGCAAGGCTCGACAGCTCCTTTGAGCCAATGTTAAGAGAGGAGCTTTTCAGCGCATGGACCTCGATAACATAATTTTTCCAGTCCTTTTCATTGAAAAGTCTTTCAATGCGCTCGGAAAGCTCGGGAGCCTTGCGGACGAAAAGTGCAAGTATCTCCTTATAAGCGTCCATGTCTCCGCCGGTGTATTTAGCTCCCTCCTCGGGACTGAAAAGCTCATTGCATTCCCCTTCATCCCGCTTTTGGACAGGATCTTCGGGAATCTGCTCCTCGCTGCGGACATATTCCCACAGTCTTTCGGGAAGATGACCGAACAGACATTTTTCAATATCCACGCCTGTAAAGGGCTTAGAAAGATAATCGTCAAAGCCTGCGTCAAGATAATCCTGCCTTGCCCCGTGTATCGCATTTGCGGTAAGAGCGATAAAGCAGGTACTCTGAGCAATATTTTCCTCTTTGATTTTTTTGAGAGTTTCAATTCCGTCCATTTCAGGCATCATGTGATCCAGGAAAACAATGTCATAATCGCCTTTTTTCAGCATCTCAATGCACTTCTGACCGCTTGCAGCCGTATCCAGCTTGACCATAGTACGTTTAAGCAGGCTCTTGGCAACAAGGAGATTAGTCTCATTGTCATCCACCACAAGAACTCTCGCATTGGGAGCGGTGCGTGCAGCAGCGTCAGTGTCCTGATGCCCTGCCGCAGCCTTGAAGCGCTGTTCAAAATCACCGATAGGCTCAGCCTTAATAATGCGCTGCTCTATCTCGAAGGAGAAGGTGGAGCCCGAGCCGTAAACGCTGGAAACCTTCAGCTCGCTGCCCATCATATTGAGCAGGCGCTGAACGATAGACATACCCAGACCCGTTCCCTCAATGCTGCGGTTTTTTTCCTGATCGAGGCGCTGGAAGGAGGCAAAAAGCTTTTCCATATCCTCTTCCCTGATGCCGATACCCGTATCGGTCACGCTCACCTCAAGCCGCAGGATATCGTTTTCGATATGAAGCACCTTCATTCTGAAGCGGACATATCCCTCGGGAGTATATTTAACAGCATTTGTCAGAATATTTGTAATGACCTGCCTTATTCTCACATCGTCTCCGTAAAGCACCGACGGGATATTTTCGTCGATCTCGTAAATGAACCTGAGCTTTTTCTTTTCAGCCCTTATCCTGACCATATTAACAATATCGTTCACAAGGGAGCTGACATCGTATGAAACAGGCACGATCTCCATGTTGCCCGATTCGATCTTAGAGAAATCCAGGATATCATTGATGATAGACAAAAGCGTTCTTCCTGCGCTCCGGATATTAGCGGCATATTCGACGATCTGTTTTTCGCCCGATTCACGCATTATCATCTCGTTCATTCCGAGAACGGCGTTAATGGGAGTTCTGATCTCATGGCTCATATTAGCGAGGAAATCGTTCTTGGCTTTGCCTGCGCTGATAGCCTTGTCGGCAGCCTCTTTAAGCTCCTTGTTGACCTTTGCCTGCCAGCGAGTGATGCTGAGCATGATCGCATTAACGATAACAATGCACAGGAAATAAACGCCGATATAAATAAGGTCGGAGTAAACAGTGCTGCCATAGGAATCATAAAAGCTTCTCACAACAAAAACATTGAAGCCCGATATCTCTTCCTTCATAGCAAGACAGCCCTTCTGAAAGCCGTCGTAATCGGTAAAAATCACCGAATCGCTGTCGATCTGTGAAAGAGCGGTCCTGTAGCAGATATCAGCGGCATTGACCGAGTAGCCGGGCTTCATCTGATACTCCTCATAGGGATGATTGAGGATATTTCCGTCAATATCGGTAATAAAGGCGTAGCCCTTGTCGGTATAGCTTTCGCCAAGGATACCGATAAGCTTGTCAAGGTAATAGTCGATACCCAGAACGCCTATAAAATTGCCCTTATCATCATAAACGATCTTGCTGAGAGTAGTGCAGTAAAGTCCCGTCTGCTCATCGAGATAGGGAGCGGAAACATTGAAATTCTCCCTTGAAACGAGGGTATCAATATACCACTGCCGCTCCTCAACGTGCCAGTTTGCGTCAGGCTCCCAGCCGTTGTTCATAAACACCGTATGCTCCCATTCGGGATTGCAGATGTAGACAACGGAAATATCATCATATTTTGAAGCGATGCTGTCAAGATAAACGATAGCCGAAGCATAGTCCTCAGTAAAATGTGGCTGTGCGGCAATGCTGTCAGCGATCACATCCAGAACAGTCTTGTTGGTAAGCGCCCAGTCCCTGACCTGATCCAGATATATCTCAGTCTCCTGCTCCATTCTGACATTGCTCAGCTCAGTGTGAGTGATGGTGTTAATAATAAATGTAACAACTCCTGTTGCCACCAGAACAAAGGTGACAAGAGCGATCATCAGCACATGATTAACAGGACTTGAATTATCCTTTTCATCGTTTTTCTCAGCCTTGTGGGAATTGGATTTATCCGACTCGGTGAACATTTCGTCCACCATGCGATTGAGATCATTAGCCGAATCGCCGATCTCTGCAGCTGCGCTTCCCTCACCCGAGGACGTACCCGAAAGGATATCCGCACGGCTGATTATTCTTGAAATGGGAAGTTTCAGCTCATTGCCCATGTCCTTGAGGAATTTATCCTTTGCGGCAAGCCTTCTTTCCGCCTCCGCCTTTTTTCGGCAGATACAGATATAGAATATCACAATAGCAGCGGACAGAATGAGCATAAACACAGCAATAAGCAGTGAATTGCCGGTAAGCGACGAGTATTCCTCGCCCCGTTTCACGCAGACAACAAGATACCAGTCATAATTGGTCTTGTCGGAAAAAACATTGTATATCTCGCCGTCCGACCTGTAATCGAAGGAATTGCCGTAAAGCATAAAGACCTTGTTGACAAGCTCGTAATAAAAATCCAGTTCTCTGTAATCTCTGCCGATGTATTCCGAATTGGAATGGCCCACTATCATGCCGTTGGCGTCAACGATAAAGCTTGTTCCAGAACTGTTTGAGTTCATCTCCTCGATATACTGCTGAATGGCGCTCAGATTGAAATCCAGTCCCACAATGGTGGAGCCGTCGGAAAGGAGCTTTGAAATGCTGTAGCACATCTCCCCGGTGCTGGCGTCGATATAAGGCTCGGTAACGTTGACAGCGCCCATGCGTCTCTTAGCGCCAAGATACCAGGAGCGCTCGTCAAGCACGAAATCATCATCGGGAACAAAATCATTTATGTACAGCCTGCCGTCATAGGCAGCATATGCGCTGAAGCAGCTGCCGTCGGACTCGCTTCTGATATCCGCAATAGTCTCGGAGCAGAAATAATCATCAAGAAGCTCCGAGGTATCCCCGCCCATGGCAAGGATCTGCTCGATCTGCATAGCAACGCTGTCCAGAAGACATTCCGAACGATAAAGGCTGTTGCCCACACGTCCCGCAATGCTGCTGAGTCTGGTCTGACCCTCGGCTTCTATGCGTGCCGTGTCCGCACGTCTTATCAGAACGACATTCATAACAATGATGATACCGAGAGCAAGCATAATAAAGAATAACGCCGCCCGATAGCCGCCGCTTAATTTAATCCTGCTTTTTTTCAATCCGATCATTTCCTTAGTATAAAGTTTCGGCAAACAGAGCCTTAGAATAATTGGAATATATCATCAGTCTGCACAAAGGCAAAAATCATCAGTCCTTATTGATTGCCAAAACGCTGTTTCCTTCCATTCTTGCGATGCCGTATTCCAGCTTCAGCTGCTTGCCGATGTACAGCTTTTCAAAGCACCTGATGATCCTCTTGGCAACAAGATCGCCGTTTTGAGTGTTGGAATCCATCAGAATAACAATGATCTGCTTGCTTGAATATCTGGTTGAAACATCCACACGTCTGAGAGATGTGTAGATTGCCTTGTCAAGCATTTCCAACGCAGCCTCCACCTCATCGGGAGCAGGCTCGCCGACGCCGTCAGCGGGAACAACGGTGAAAAGGATAGTCTGCACCTCTCTGCCGCTTCTGCTGACGAATCTCTTGATGAAATTGTAAACATGGTGGAAGCTTTCAAAATCCAGAAGATAAGCGCCTTTACCGCTGTCAGCACGGCTGAAAAGCTCACTGAGATAAGCAAGGTCAACGTTTTTAGCAGAGCGCTTCTTCTCCGACTCACTCTGATCGCTGAAGAAATGGTAAGAATTTTTGCCGTTCTGCTTAACGTAATAAAGTGCCTTATCAGCAGCATTGTAGAGCTTGCTGAAATCCGTACCGTCCTCGGGGGTCTGAGCGATACCGATGGAAACGGAGGAATTTGTCTCAAACTTGCACTGCTCCAGCTTGTAGCACAGGTCGGATATAATGTCGGAAGCACGGTTGCCTATCTCGCTCTTTGAGTAAATATCCTTAGCAAAAACCACAAATTCATCACCGCCGATACGGCAGAGAATATCCTCCTCGGAAGCATATTTTCTGAGAGTGTCGGCAAACATAATCAATGTCTGATCTCCTGCGATATGACCGTAATTATCATTGATCGCCTTGAAATTATCCATATCTATCATCATCAGAGCGCCCCTGACGCCCTCGGAGATCATATTGTTGACAGTTTCCTCGGTGTGAGCCCTGTTCCATAGCCCCGTAAGAGCGTCCTGACGGGATTTGCTTTTGATATCCGATACCTCTTTGGTTTTCTGCTCAAGTCTGTCCGCCAGATTGCGGCGCAATTCCTCCAGCTCAAGCACCCTGCCTATTCTTGAAAGCATGACCTCCGCAACGAAGGGCTTTGCGATAAAATCAACAGCGCCCTCCTTAAAGCAGCGGGTCTCAGTCTCGGTATCGTTGTCCGCCGTAAGGAAAATAACAGGGATATGCTTACAGCGCTCCATCTTTTTGATCCTGTCAAAGACCTCGAAGCCGTCCATTTCAGGCATATTGATATCCAGCAGGATAATGTCGCACTCACCGTTCTCAAGGTATGTAAGCGCCTGTTCGCCCCTCATAACGGGAATGACCTTATATTCACCGCTGAGCACCTTGCGGGCAGAAGCAAGATTAAGCTTGTTATCATCAACTATCAGAATATTTTTCATAAAAGCCACCTCATTCATCAATAATATACAAAACTCCGATCGCACCGGGACCGCAGTTGCTCGAAACTGTTGCAGAAGCAGTTGTGACGATCACCTCGTCAAAGCTGTACAGCCGTTCGATCTCCGCCTTTAAAGCGTTTATCATCCTGACGGTACAGCCCGCATGGGTGATAAAGAGCCTTTTTTTGTTGATTTTCCTGTTGTGCCGAAGCTCGCTTTTAATATACCTGACAACAGATTTTTCATAGCTGCCCGTCTGAACATTTTTCAGAGTCATCCTGCCGTTTTTCATGGTAAGCACAGGGTAGACCCTGAAAGCAGCGGAAAAATCCCGAACCGATTTGCTCACCCTGCCGTTGCGGTAAAGGTAGTCAACATTTCTTGTAATAAAGCTGGTGGAAACTCTCTTTTTAAGTGACTCCATTTCCGAGACGATCTCCTCTGCCCCTGAGCCCTTGTCCCGCATATCCACAGCTCTTATGATCATATGCCCCATCCCCGTAGACAAATGATGGGAATCAATAACATGGACCCGACTGCTCATATCGCCCATCAGCTCCAGACCCTCGCAGGCGTTTTTGTAAGCGGCGCTTGTATCGCTGCTGATGCAGATATGAACGATCTCGTCGTATTTTCCGAGATATTGCTCAAAAAGCTCCTTGTATTCGTCGGGAGTAGGCTCAAAGGTCTCCGCCTTTTCTCCGCCTTCCTCGAGATACTCGATAATATTTCTTGAATCGATCTCTTCGCCGTCACGAAAGCGACCGGTTGCAGTAATGATGTAAAAATATGCGATCCCGATATCATGGAGCTTCAGATATTCCTCGGGAAGGTCGCAGACGCAGTCTGTGGAAATTCCTGTTTTCATCACATAACCTCCTCCGTTTCCGCTTCAAGCCTGGCGATCTCCTCTGAGGCAGCGTCGTATTCAAAATCCTCCGCCAGCTCAGCCGCCCTGCCGAAAATTTCAGAAAGAGGTCTGCCCTTGCAGGAAAATCCCGCAGTCTCCTCAGCAACAGCCTTGACAGCGTCGCCGTCAAAGCCACGGCAGGCTTCCTTAGCCCTCAGTATGTATTCGGCAAGCTTTTCGGGTTCAATTTCCACAAGCTCGGCGCTGCTGATCTCCTTAGCCTGAATATCGTCATCCTGAGAGTCCTCACCGAGATAATCCCTGATAATATCAATTACCTCGCCGTAAAGCCTTGACAGAGTGGCGTTTTTCTTTTCAATGGTGCGGTAGCTCTGCGCCTTGCCCGCAGCCTCAAGCTCCTTGGCAAGCCCTGAAAGCTTGACAGCGCCGATGCTCATTGAAGTGCTTTTGAGCGCATGGACCTCGATGATATAATTCTTCCAGTCCTTTTTTTCAAAGAGCTCATCAATATACTCTCTCTTTTCGGCGCCCTTTTTCACATACAGCTCAAGGATCTCACGATAAGCCTCCATGCTGCCTCCCGTGTACATAAGACCCTTGTCGGGATCGAACATAGCCGAGCCTTCATTATCCGTTCTGCCTGCATTTTTGCGCCTGTCCGCACCCGAATATTCCGAAGCGGAGGGAGCCTGGATATACTCCTTGGGAAGATAATTTCTGAGTATCCTGTCAAGAGCGGAAAGCTCGATGGGCTTTGCAAGGAAATCGTTAAGCCCCTCTCTGATAAACATCTCCCTGACGCCGTTGACAGCATTAGCGGTAAGAGCCACAATGGGCAGCTTTTTGTAATAATCGCCCTCCATCTCCCTGATTAGCTTAGTAGCCTCAACGCCGTCCATCTCGGGCATCATATGGTCCATAAACACAAGATCGATATCCTTGGAACGTAGCATATTTATAGCCGCAGGACCGCTTTCGGCAGTCATGACCTGCATATGATAGGGCTGCATAAGACCCACAGCCACCTTGAGATTGATGGCATTGTCGTCCACAATAAGAATCCTTGCCTTAGGAGCGGAAAAGCGGATATCGGAGCCTCTCCGTTCATTTATGTTGATAACAATATTTTCATTGTTAAGCGCCGACACAACAGATATCGCATAAAAGGGCTTGAAAATGCACTTGATATTGTCGGGAAGATTGATAGCGTCCATTCTGTCCTGAATGACAAAGACCTCTGCCTTGTCAGCAATGCCCCCGAAAATGTCGGCATTTTCGATATATTCCTCCTTGCCCGCAAAGAAGTGGGTAAATTCGCCGCTTTCCGCCATAGCCTTCAGCTCGTCGCCGCTGCCGCAGCATCTGAAATCCACATCAAGCATCTCGCCCATTTCGGAGAAATGCCTCTGATAAACGTCATTCTTACCTGTTTTTCCGAAAAGACCCGCCGCATGTATAGCCTGAGGCTCCCTGACAGTGATAAAGGGTCTTTCGTCCGAGACCTTCATAGGGATAACAAAGCGAAATTCTGAGCCTCTTCCGTATTCGCTCCTTACGCTTATAAAACCGCCCATCTGACCGATAAGGCGCTTTGAAATGGCAAGACCCAGACCTGTGCCCTCAACGGAGCGGTTCTTCTTGGTATCCACCTGACGGAAGCTTGTAAACAGCTTTTCAATATTCTCCTCAGAAATACCGATGCCCGTGTCCGCCACAGAAACCAGAAGATTGATTCCGTAATCCTGCTTGGACCTGGAAACGGAAAGAGTAACAAAGCCCTTTTCGGTGTATTTGATGGCATTGGTCATAAGGTTCACAATGACCTGCCTTATTCTCACCTCGTCGCCGATAATGCCTCTTGGGATATTGGGGTCAGCCTTGACGATAATGTCGATCTTCTTGTTGCCCTTTCTCGCCTCGGACATATTGATAACCGTGTTCAGAGTGGAAGCGATGTTAAATTCATCGGGTATAAGCTCCAGCTTGCCCGATTCGATCTTTGAGAAATCCAGGATATCATTGATAATGGAAAGCAGACTTCTGCCCGAGGTCTGGATATTGAAGCAGTTCTCACGAACGCTCTCGCTGAGTCCGTTTTCACGGAGAATAAGCTCGCACATTCCCACAATAGCGTTCATAGGGGTGCGTATCTCATGGCTCATGTTAGCAAGGAAATCCGACTTGTAATGCTCCGCCTGCCTTGCCTCCATAACGCTCTGAGTAAGCTCCTCCTCGTTCTTATCCATACTCGTGATAAACACCATCAGGAAAAACAGCGCCGTGACCATAACGGAAATTCTGACAATGAAATGGGTAATATCCGTAATAGTCGCAAAGCTTACGCTTTCCATCACAAAAATATGGAAAAGGATCCCGCCCAGAATAAGCAGAGTATATCCCAGCAGCAGCTTTGAATCCTTATAAACTGAAATAAGGATGGCAGCGCCCATAAAAACCATAATGGAGGGATAAATATCATTTTCCATAATGCTGCACATAAAAATATTGGAAAAAGAAAATATCATTAGCACCACAGACTGCGCCTTGACGGAGAACTTAGGATAAAAAGTAATAACAGTCAGCACAGCGGCATGGAGAATAAGCATCCTGATGACCCGGGGATCCCAGCCGCTGAACACGCTCATAGCGCACATAATAGCCGTGCAGAATAAAAAAACCAGCAAAGCAGCCTTAGCCGCAGTTTTTTTATCGGTAACGATATCGGTATATCTTGTTATAATAGATCATCCCTTTTCTGAGAGCAAAGTAATTCCGAAGGATGGCACACCTCTGAAGCTAAAAATAAAGCCTTCCCGTGCGCCGGTTGTAAACGGTTTCCATCTGCCGCAGCAGAGGAAATCAAGGGAAAAAAGCAGTTCTTATTATTCCTATTTTACTATATTTCAGGCTAATAAGCAAGATTTTTTTTGCAATTAAAGAAAAAAAACGATCTTTTTATACTTTTACCTCAAAAAACTCTTCCCAACAGCCCCGCTCCTTGTCGAATGTTAACGATAAGCATCAGAAATAAAAAGAGCAGAAAAAGACAGCCGAGCCGCATCGCAGCCCGACTGTCCTAATAAATAATTATTCAACAACGAGAGTATAATTCCTGCTCTCATCGGTCTTGAAGGAAAATCTTCCGTACTTGTCGAGAGTGCCTGAAATAATGACCTTCTCGGTGTTCTTTCTTCCGCTGTAAATGGTAAATGCGGAATTAGCATACTTGTCGCCCAGATCAATAACGATCACACCCCGCCTGCTGTCGGAGCTGACTTTGATGCGGTTCATATCGCCGTCGTAGGAGTAAACATAGGAATGGCTCCAAGCCTTTGACATAAGAGCGAAGGTTTCGTTCCGCACCGCAGTAACATAAATCTTTGAAGCAGGCATGATAAAGCTGCCTTTTTCATTGATCTGAATGATCTTCTGACCGTTTTCAGCAGTAACGATGATGTCATAACCGAAATCGGTCTTAACATTAACGGTATCGCCCGCAGCCGCCATGGATTTGTCAGTGAAAGCGTTTCCGCTTGTAATAACGGGATAGTAAATCACAGGGTCAGGCTCAGGAATGGGAAGCCTGCTGATAACGAGTTTCTTATCCACCGTTTCAGTTCTGCCGTTTTCATCGCTGACAGTGACAGTAACAATGATCATGCCGTCATTCTCGGAAGTGGAGGGAATGATATCAAAGCTGTCAACATTAACAGTGACATCATCGCCTGCCGCAGATCTTGAAGTCTCGAGAATGTCCTCCATAGAAGTGTCGTTGTCAGGATCGAAGCTGTCAAGTGCACCGTCAATAGCCTTAGCAGCGATCATCACCTTATCGGGACCGTTGTCGGTGTCAGCGTACGCAATGGCATAGGATGAGAATTTGTCTGTATTGAATATACCCTTTCCCGAATCTGCGTCATATTCGCAGTCAAGGATGTCCGCCCTTCCGCTGTGAACACGAATGATGGAGTACTCTCTTGAAACATTCATATCTGAGCATATAAGCTTCTCGGGCATCTCAAAGGTGATCTTAGGGCTGACCACCTCATCGGAGCCGTTTGTGAATATAGGAACAGCATTAGTATACTCTCCCGACTTTTCCTTAACAGAGCCGCCGCTGATCACAAAATTATTGCTTTCATTTGCATTGCGGCCGCAGCCGATACCCATACCCCAAGAGCCGCCTTGAGCGGTAACGGTTCCGCCGCTGATTGTAATGTTGGAACCTTTGTTATAGGCTCCGCCGCCGATACCTGCACCCCAATATCCGCCTGTTGCACTAACAGTGCCGCCGCTTATGGGTATGTATGATGCACTGGCGTTGTATCCTCCGCCGATACCTGCGCCGCCGTCTGCATTAGTTACGGAGCTGCCACCTTTTGCAATAACATTGCCGCCGCTTATGGATATGTATGAAGCGCTGCCGCCGTTTCCACCGCCGATACCCGCAGCACTTGTGCCGCCGTTTGCGGTAACAGTGCCGCCGCTTATTGTAATATTCGAGCCGTTATTTTTACCGCCGCCTATACCTGCGCCACCGGAACCGCCCTGTGCGTAAATAGTACCGCCGCTTATGGTGATATTTGAAGCGATGCCGCTTTTTCCGCCGCCGATACCTGCGCCGTTCAGACCTCCTGTTGCAGTAAGGGAGCCTGTACCGCTTATGGTAAGCGTGCCTGAACTTCCGTTCTTCTGCAAGCCCGCATAATCCTCGCCGCTCTTCAGCACATTCGTGCCGCCGATAACGATCTCCACAGTACCTGAATTGTTGTCCTCAATTTTAAACGCACAGCCGTCCACCTGAATATCGGCACCCATGAGCGTTATCTTATGGGAACCCGAAACCTTGACCGTGTAATCCGTGGTCGTTCCTGTGATGATATAACCGTCGGGGTCGTGAGCAGTGACCGCATTTCCGTCGCTGTCAAATCCCGATACGGTATCTGCATCGATTATAATGTTGCCTTGGCTTACGTTCAGTAAAGTCTGCTCACCCTCCGCATGAACATTAAAGCCCAATGTTCCAAGGCAAACACCGCATAATCATAAAAGGGCAATAAGAAAGGAGCTTCTCCATAACCAACCCTGTTTGTAACATTTTAATAAACATACTCAAAACAAATAGCCGTTACATTAATAATATTAACAACGATTGTTAACACCCCCTTCAACCCGAAAAGACATCCCATCCCCCTTGAAATTCACGACAAAATATGCTATAATAACATTATTCGCAAATAAACGGACAAAGCATAATAAACTGACCGAAAAGAGGAAAACTCTCCATGAAAAAACGGCTGATCTCTGCTGTTCTTGCACTGGCAGTGACCATTGGAATGAGCGGCTGCGAAGCTTGGGAAAAGCAGGAAAAAATACAGATCTCCATGTACCTGTGGGACAAGTCCATGAGCAAGGAGCTGACCCCATGGCTTGAAGAGCAGTTTCCCGACATAGAATTCACCTTTGCAGTTGGCTATAACACCATGGATTTTTACACCGACATGAACGAGCGCGGGATCCTGCCCGATATCATCACCTGCCGCCGCTTTTCTCTGAACGACGCAGCCCATATGTCAGAGCTTCTGATGGATCTGAGCCAGACAGAGGTTGTGGGCACCTTCTACGACAGCTATATAGAAAATAATCGTGAACCGGGCGGCGCAATAAGATGGCTGCCCATGTGTGCCGAGGTAGACGGCTATATTGCCAACAAAGATCTTTTTGAGGAATACGGCATTCCTCTGCCTGCGGATTACGGAGAATTTGCCGAAATGTGCCGAAGCTTCGAGGAGCATGGCATAATAGGCTATGTAAATGACTATCACGAGGATTATTCCTGCATGGAAGCCCTCCAGGGCTGCGCCATACCCGACCTGATGAGCATCGACGGCACCATGTGGCGAATGAAATACGAAAGCGAAACAGACGACAGCAGAACAGGGCTTGACGAAAAGGTCTGGCGTACTGTCTTTGAAAAATTCGAGAAATATATCGAGGATACCCGCCTTGAGCCCGAGTCAGCGGAAACAAATTTCGACTTTATGAAATCCGCATTTGTGGAGGGCAGGGCAGCCATCATACGAGGAACTGCCAGCGACTGCGCCACCTTAAAAAAAGAGGAAGGCATAAACAGCGTCATGCTCCCCTATTTCGGTGAGACCTCCGAGGATAACTGGCTCCTGACCTATCCCACCTGCCAGGTTGCGGTAAATAAAGCCGTTGAGCAGGATAAGGAAAAAAGGGATGCGGTGATCCGTGTGCTGAACGCAATGTTCAGCGAGGACGGGCAGCAGCGTGCTGCCACAAGCAGCGCCTTTCTCAGCTATAATAAAAATGTAAATATCGAGCCGAGCGACGCCTTCAATGAGGTAAGCAGCTGCGTAATGCAAAATCACCTTTATATCCGTCTTGCATCCACCGAAATGTTTTCGGTATCCAGGGACGTGGTGCAGAAAATGATACGCAGGGAATACGGCGCAGAAGGAGCTTTTGAGGATTTCAATGCCCGTCTCACATTCCCCAAGGATACCAAGGCGTCAGAGATCATCACCGTCCAGAACACCGCCTATGACTATACCCTCGGAGAACACGGCAGTCCCGCCGCCTCCGCAGTGCTGAACACCATTTCAAAGCAAGCGGGCAGCGAGATCGCCGTGGGCTATTCGAGCCTTATCACAGCCCCTGTACTTGCGGGAGAATACACCGATCGGCAGCTCAGCTGGCTGGTTGCAAACAGGGTGCTCATAAGGCAGGGACAGCTCACGGGAGCAGAGCTCAAAATGCTTATGGACTGGCTTGTAAGCGTAAAGGAGGACGGCTCCGACCCCATTCGCCATAAAAATCTCATTCCCGTCACAAGCGGCATGGAATATACCATGACCGACAACGGCGACGGCACCGATACTCTCTGCGAAATTACCGTAAACGGAGCGCCCATTGACGAAAACGCCGTTTATTCCGTAATAATGCTGGGTGACAATAACTATATCGAAGCCCCATTTTACTGTAACTGTCCCATGCCCGAGGAGCTGAATGAAAAAATGGAGCTGACGGATCTGAAGGCATCCGAGCTGCTGACAAGCGCCCTTGAAGGCGGCAGACAGCTGGAAGCCCCCACAGAATATCTGACCATACTGAATTGAAAAGACACTTCGGAATAAAAACGTAAGGGAGGGCAAGCTGATGATAAAAAAGCTTATCTCCGCCTTAACGGCAGTCATATTGATCCTGGGACTTGTGGCGGCAAGCGAAAGATATTATTATTTCATATCCCGGACCATCTATAAGGAAAGCATAGCCCATCTGACGGAAATATATCATCAGGCAAACCGCTCCCTCTTCTCGCTGGTGGGAAGAAACTGGCATTATATGCATATGTGGCCCGCCTACCTCCAAAGCACCGATGATGAACAGCTTATCGAGGAATACATAACCCTTGCCAAGGATGAAGTAGGCTTTACGGACTTTTACTTTATTTCAAGAGACGGCAGATACAGGACCCTGAACGATGAAACAGGCTATCTTGACTTCAAGGAGAATCTCCCGAAGCTTATTCTTGAAAGCAAGGACGTGGTAGTGACATCCGTAGTGTCGGGGCATCCGCAGATAATCGTCTTTGCCGTTCCAGCCGGGCACGGCAGCTACAAGGGATTTGAATATGAGGCGATCGCCATCAGCTTCAACAATTCCGACCTGGTGGAAACTCTGGAGACATCCGCCTTCAACGGTCAGTCCGACAGCTATGTGATACGTCCCGACGGACGAGTTGTGGTTGACAATGCAGCAGGCAGCGGCAGGAATATCTATAACTTTCTGTCCATGCTCAGAGATCAATCCGACCTCACCGAGCCTGAGGTAGATGCTATCCAGCAGGATTTTCTGAACAGCCGTTCGGGAGCAACGGTGTTCAGGATGGAAAATACAAGCTATTACCTCATATATGAGCCTGTGGAGTTCGATAACTGGATAGTGCTGGGAATAGTACCGACAAGCGTAGTAAATTCCAGCATGAACAGCCTCCAGTCAAGCACCATACTGATGATGGCAGTCGTGGCAGCAGTCCTGATAGCAGCGCTGGTGATATTCCTTCTCGGAAGATACCGCCGCAGCCTTTCTAAAAAGGATGCCGAGATACTGTACCGTGAAGAGCTGTTCTCCACCCTGTCAAGCAACGTAGACGATATATTTGCAATGCTTGACGGAAAATCTCTCCGAGTGGACTATATCAGTCCCAACGTGGAGAAGCTGATAGGGATACCCGAAGCCCGTGTCAGGGACAATATACGAATGGTGGACTGCCTTGTCAGTGACTCCGAAAAAGGTCTGATACTCGATAAGCTCCCCGATATCCTGCCCGGCGAGCAGGCAGAATGGGACAGGGAATATATCCATCAGCAAACGCAAAAGCCCCGCTGGTTCCACGCCACAGCTCTCTGCCGCAAGATACGGGGCGAGAAAAAATACATACTTGTGCTCTCCGACCGCACCAAGGACAAGCAGATAAATCAGGAGCTTGAGGCCGCCGTAAATATGGCAAGAAGCGCCAATAAAGCAAAGAGCACCTTCCTGTCCAATATGTCCCACGATATCCGAACACCCATGAACGCCATCATAGGCTTCACCACCCTTGCCATCGCCAATATGGATAACAGCGAAAAGGTCAGGGATTATATGACAAAGATACTGTCCTCGAGCAATCATCTGCTGAGCCTTCTCAATGACATACTGGATATGAGCCGCATCGAAAGCGGAAAGATACAGCTGGAGGAAACCGAGGCAAATCTCTCGGAAATGCTCCATGACATCAGGAATATCATCAGCGGGCATATCCACGCAAAGCAGCTGGAGCTGTATATGGATATCACAGAGGCAACAAATGAGGATGTATACTGCGATAAGACCCGCATAAATCAGGTGCTGCTGAATCTGCTGTCCAACGCAATAAAATTCACCGCTCCGGGAGGAACGATCTCCGTCCGTGTGTCACAGATAAATAATGCTGACAATGAAAAGGGAATGTTTGAGATCAGCGTCAAGGACACGGGAATAGGAATGAGCGAAGATTTTGCCGAGAGGATATTTGAGCCCTTTGAACGGGAGCGCACCTCCACCGTCAGCAAGATACAGGGAACGGGTCTGGGAATGGCGATCTCCAAAAATATCATAGACATGATGGGAGGCAGCATAGAGGTCCGCACCGAACAGGGCAAGGGCACGGAATATATAATCAAGCTGACCCTGCGGCTTCAGCCCGAGCACAAAAGCGAAGGAAAGATCGCAGAGCTGGAGGGTCATAAGGCACTGGTGGTGGACGATGATCTCAGCACCTGCGACAGCGTAACAAAAATGCTGGCTCGGGTGGGAATGTGCTCCGAGCGTGCAATGGTCGGCAAGGATGCAGTCCTCCGAGCAAAGCAGTCCATAGAAAAGAACGATGCCTTCCAAGTCTATATCATCGACCGCCGTCTCCCCGATATGAACGGTATCGAGGCAGCAAGGCAGATCAGGAGTCTGGGAGACAGCACCCCCATAATACTTCTCTCAGCCTACGACTGGTCGGATATTGAAGCCGAGGCAAGAACCGCAGGAGTGACCGCCTTCTGTTCAAAGCCCATGTTTTTGTCCGATCTGCGTGAATCGCTGCTGAGCGCTCTGGGGCAGAAGGAGCTGAAAAAGGAAACCGTTCTTCCCGCATATGACGAATCGGATAATTTCAGAGGAAAGCATCTCCTGCTTGTTGAGGATAATGACCTGAACCGTGAGATCGTCTATGAAATCCTCAAGGAGTACGGCTTCCGCATAGACACCGCCGTAAACGGACGGGAAGCCCTTAATATGGTATCCTCCTCCGCTCCGGGAGAATACGACCTTGTGCTCATGGATATCCAGATGCCCGTAATGGACGGCTATGAAGCCACCCGCCGCATAAGAGCGCTGGATGATGCCGTATTGTCCGAGATCCCCATTGTAGCCATGACCGCAAATGCCTTTGACGAGGACAGAAGAACCGCCGAAGCCTGCGGAATGGACGGCTTTATATCCAAGCCCATAAATATGGACGATGTCATTCGGGTCCTCCGCAGCATTTTCGAAAAGTAATAACCGCTCACTATGAAATATCAATAGCTTTTTTATTATGGCAGCACCCTGCGAAAAAGGGTGCTGCCATTATTTCAGTGCAGAAATATCGGTTATTCGTTTACAGTTTGTTGACATAATAAGTGAAATATGCTATAATATTTCCTGTAACAACTAACATGAGGTGAACGGCATGAACGATAAAGAGCAGATACTCAAAATGGCTGAAAAATATGATGTCATAACCTTTGATGTATTTGATACCCTGATTATCCGTGATGTTCTGAAGCCTGTTGATGTGTATCGCTTTTGCTACGGTTCTTTGGGGAGATATTTCCGCTCGGGAGCCGAGATAATTGCAGGACGCCGATCGAAAAACGGCGAAGTGACCCTTGATGATATTGAACATAACTGTATTTTCTCATGCAAAAAGGAAATCGGATTTGAAAAAGGAATATGCAGAGCAAATCCTGAAATGTATTCGGTTTATACCCGCCTGAAGGAGCAGGGAAAGAAGATCTGCGCCATTTCGGATATGTACCTGAGCAATGCAGCGATCTCCGAGCTCCTTAACAATGCAGGCTATGATATCCCTGTGATGGTATCATCGGAATACGGCTGCAATAAAAGCTCGGGAAAGCTGTTTGAAGAATTTTTAAAAAAGCATGGCTTAAAAGCCTCGCAGGTTCTTCATATCGGCGATAATAAGGAAGCCGATATCAAAGGAGCCGAAAAAGCAGGCATAAACGCCATTCAGATCAATAAGCATGAAAATATCCTGTCATATACGAAATACAGCAGGAAAAATTATGAGCTTGCAGCGTTTATCAATCATGGACTGCACCTGACAGACGACCCCGTTGAACGGATAGGCTACGAAATAGTCGGACCGATAATAATGTCCTTCTGCCAGTGGACTCACGAAAAATTCACAGAGGAAAAATTTGACAGATTATATTTTCTTGCAAGAGATATGCACTTTATTTATGATATATACAAAACTGTTTATCAGGACGATGTGCATTATCTCAGGGTGTCCAGAAAATCCCTCAGAAGCGCAAGAAATGCTCCCGAAACCATCTGTGAGTATCTGAAAAAAGAAGGCTGCTTCGGAAATTGCGCCATTGTTGACACAGGCTGGATAGGAGTTGCCCAGCCCGAAATAGAAAGGTATGCAAAGGAAATAGACCCCGCAACCGATCTGGGAGGGCTGTATCTGGGCACAAAGCTTGCATACCGTGCGAAAAAGCGTTCCGAAAGAAGCCATGCCTGCCTTTATTCAAGCTTTTGGGAGCAGGCGTGCTGCGAGATAAAGGCGGCATTTCTGGAGACCCTCATCGGGACAAATGAACAGCAGGTGATCGCATATGAAAAGGGTGTCCCGATCTTCGACAGGGAAGAAAATCGGGATGATACAAATAAACTCAAGTGCGGAGCACGCAGATTTGTTTCAGACTGGGTAAAGCTGAAGGGAAATAAGAAAATTCTCCCGAAGCAGGCAAGGCAGGGCTTTGAAAGGTTATTTTATTTTCCCACGGAGCAGCATATGGAGCTGCTCGGAGGCCTGCTTTATGAGGATGTCAAGGACACAAAAATCATTTCCTACAAAGAGGGTTTCCCCTATTGGAAGCATCCGGGCAAATGGCTGTCCGATCTGGGATATTCCGCATGGAAGGGTGCATTTTTTAAAAAGTCAGGTGTTCTTGCCCCCCTTTTTCTGATGGGCTACTTCATTTTCGGAAATGCAAGAATTTTTCTCGTTGACCTGATGCGTGCTTTGAAGAATGAGATATGATGATATGGGTGAGAATATGAAAATTCTTTTGGTTAACAGCTATTATTATCCGAACAGTAACGGCGGTGCAGAGATAGTATGCAGAAAGCTTGCGGAAAAGCTTGCAGAGAAGGGCTATTCTGTTGATGTGCTGACGATCGACGACCATTTTCACAAAGAGAAAATCAACGGTGTTAATGTCACCTATCTGAGCACCTTTATCGGCAGGAACCGAAAGGATACCAAAATATTTGCTGTACCGTTTGTAAAGATTTTCAGAATATTTTCAATTTTTGATTATTTCAGGATAAGAAAAATAATCGGAAAGAATTATGATCTGATACATACTCATGCGATCGAAGATTTCTCTCCCGTTATCTGGTGTGCAGCGAAAAGCTGCAATATTCCTGTTGTTCATACAATGCACGACAAATATTTGCTTTGCCCGAGACTTTTTAAACTCAGGAAAAATTTAAAGGTCTGTCATTCCCCAAATATTATTTGCCTTATAAGACAAAAGCTTTTTTTTCATTTGGCAAAAAGTATCAACACTTTCGTTTCGCCGTCAAAATCCCTTGCCGACAGTATGCATATAAAAAGCATTGTGATTCCAAACGGAGTGGATATGAAACGGAATAATTCCGAAAGAACAGAATATTCAAATCAAACTTTTCGTTTTCTTTATGTGGGAAATCTCTATCAGCATAAAGGGATCCCAATTTTGCTGAGTGCATTTGAAAAAATTTCAGGAGATATTGAGCTTCATATTGTCGGAGATGGTCCGCTCAGAAATAAAGTTGAGCAAGCAATGGAGAACGATACAAGGATACATTTCTATGGCTGGCTTGATAATGAACAGGTTATGGAACACATGAGAAAATGTGACTGCCTGGTTCACCCGACACTTTGGACAGAAACCTCATCTATGAACGTTATGGAAGCATTCTCCTGCAATCTTCCCGTTATCGTTTCAGATATTGGTGCGATTCCCGAAATAGTTGAGGACGGCACAACAGGTTATCTTTTTACACCGGGCAATGTTCAGGAATTGCATGAAAAAATGATGAAGATTATGGAGGAAAATGAAAAATCGAGAATTGAAAAAAATATAATGTTCTTAAAAGAAAAATTTCATATTGATGAGCAGGTTTCTCAGTACGAGGCAGTTTATAAAGGAATATTAAATAATTTAAACCATTAAAAAAATTTTGTATTTTGTGCAGCAGATAAAAATCTTATACTATTCCAATAAATATTAGTAACAATTGCGAACTCAAATTAACCATTGATTTGATATTCGGGAGGATAAAATGAGTGTTGTAAGAGTAAGAATTGATAAAGAACGTATAAAAGACAAGGTCTTAGTACTGTTATCATCATATAACGGCGAAAAATATATCAGAGAGCAGCTTGACAGTCTGCTTGGTCAGACAATGCCTGTTTTTATTCTTATCAGAGACGACGGTTCATCAGACCGTACCATATCAATTATACATGAATACATGGCGGAGCATGATAACATAAAGCTTATCGAAGGCAAGAACTTAGGCTTTGTTGGCAGCTTTAACTCACTTATCTGCAATGAGCTTGTTGATGAATATGAATGGGCAGCCTTTTGCGATCAGGACGATGTATGGCTTCCCGAAAAGCTGTCCGCAGCGGTCAGCATGATAAAAAAAGATTATGACGCTGAAATACCGACACTTTATTGCTCTAATCTGATCGCTGTCGATGAAAAACTTAATAAAATAAAATTAGTAAACGATCCCGATCGAAAAAAATATTTGAGTCCTATTTTGTGTAATTGCATAATTGCGGGATGTACATGCGTGTTTAATCATTCGGCAGCAAAAGTATATAAGACCGGGATCAACAATTCTATTATAGCTCATGATAATCAGATACATTCCGTCTGTTACTATTTGGGGAGATTCATTTTAGACGATAACGCATATATATATTATCGGCAGCATAATTCAAACGTTTCGGGTTTTGCTCCTTCAAAGCCATCAGTTTGCGGACTGATAAATGAAATATTTCACCCGAAGCCTAAGCGCCGGGTAGCTCATTTCAAAGAATTTATGAAAGCATATGGGAATTATTTATCAAATGCCGAAAAGGAACAATTGCAGATATTTATCGATCATGAACACAGCTTTTCTGCCAGACTCCGCATCTTTTTCAGTTCCAAATTCCGTACAGACAATTTTATGCAGACAATTGCATTCAAAATAAGAGCATTGATAAACAGAATGTATTAACGCAAAAATCCTCGTACAGCCTGCCAAAGCAGCACATATGAAAGGAAGATTCTGATGAATAAAAAAACCGATACCATTTTAAACGAGCTATACATTTATTTCACAACATTTGGTGACGTGGTAAAGGATACTCTTGACTTAAAAAAACACAAAAGGAATGTGAAAATATATGAAAATTCTAAAATGGAACAGAGAACAAATTGATGTGGCTTTTTCTTTTGTCTCCAATATTTTTGTGCTTGCATTATCCCTTGTTTTAGGACTGGTCCTTCCGAAATTTATCAGCATGGAAACCTATTCGCAATATAAGACCTATATTCTTTATTCGGGCTTTGTGGGATTTTTTCATTTTGGATTTATTAACGGCATCTATTTGAAATATGGGAATTATAACTATGATGAACTGCCTAAGGAGACATTCAGAAAATATTCATGGTTCCTGATTTTCTCTCAATTGCTGCTGTCTGTCCTGATGATCCTGCTGAGCCTGACCATAAAAAAAGAAGCATTTATTTCGCCGATTTTTTTCGTCATACTGAATATACCTCTTATAAATGTAAATTGTTACTTTAATCTGATAAATCAATTTACGAAAAGATTCCGTCTTGACGCAGCTGTTCAATTATTTCAGAATATCATAATGCTGATCGGGATCATGCTTCTGATTTTTTTCAAAAGCGATAATTTCATTCATTATCTGAAAGTGATAACTCTTGCAAATTTCGCCGCATTTCTTGTGCTGGTTTACAAATGCAGAGACATCGTTTTCGGGAAATCACAGAACAAAGCTCCCGATCTCAGAGATATTTCCGAAAAGGTCTCCCACGGCTTTTTTATTATGATAAGTGAATATATGGGGCTTGTCGTTGTAGGAATAGACAGCATAATTGTAAATCTTTTTCTGTCGGCAGCCGAATTTTCCATATATTCCTTTGCAGTATCCGTGGTAAATGTTCTTTTCATGCTTACGGGAACAGTATCAAAATTTATATTCCCGTATCTGAAAAGAAAGGAACGGACAGCCTATCCCGAATTGTATGAACAATCAAAAATATATCTGATAGTTTTTTCAGCTGCCATTTCGGGAACCACGCTTTTCATGGAGTTTTTTATCAATGCATTTCTACCGAAATATTCCGAAAGTGTTTTAATAATCAAGCTTCTGGGAATTACCGCTGTCTTTAAGGGAGCACAGGACCTTGTTTTCGGAAACTTTTTCAAGGTCCTGTCAATTGAGCGGGATTTTGCGAAAACCAATATGATCGCCATTTCACTTGCTGTAATTACAGATGTGATCGCATTTGTAATCTTCCGCTCAATGATATCCGTTGCAGTAGCAAGCATTATTTCCTTCGTGCTATGGTTTTTTATTTCGGACAGAATACTCAGAAAAAAAATGGATATTCACAGCCATAAGGGTAATTTCATTCTGATATGCGCAGTTGCAGCATATTTTATATGCGCCTCAATGAGCACTGCCCCGGGAGTTATTTTGTATTATTTTATAATGATCCTGTTAGCGCTGTATGGATTTTTCGTGCAAAAGAAATCCACGGAATAACGCTGCCCATATCTATTCATCATAAAAAAACAAAAGGAAAACGAAAATGAAAATACTATTTACCCGCCATGGCGAAACCGAATGGAACAGCAAAAATATCATCTGCGGAAGAACGGATATAGAGCTGAGCGAAAAAGGGCATGAACAGGCAAGGGAGCTTGCAGAGCGCATAAAAAAGAATCATGGGGATATAGACCTTATCATATGCTCCCCCATGAAAAGAGCAAGGCAGACCGCCTCTTATACCGCAAAGGCACTTGGGATAGAGCCAATATATGACGCCCGTCTCAGGGAATGGGACTACGGCGAGTATGAAGGTAAACACAGAGACGCCGAGGGATTTTTAAATGCAAAGCTGGAGTTCGGCTGCCGAATGCCGAATGGCGGCGAATCGGTGTTCGACGTGGTAAACAGAGCCTATGGGCTCATAGACGAGCTGTATGAAAAATACCCGGACAAGACCATACTTCTTGTGTGCCATGGGGGAGTCTGTCGGGTCATCGAGACCTATTTCAGAAATATGACCCGAGACGAATTTGCCCATTTCTTCATGGGCAACTGCGAATTAAGAGAGGGAGAAAGATGACCCGCAGCAAATTTTCCCATCGGCAGATTTTATTATAGCACATATGTTTTGATATGTCAATAGACAATTTGTAAACAAAAATTATGTTTCGGGAGGAATGATAATAAATGAAAATTTCACTGAACGGCAGCTGGACTCTCTATGATATAAACGAACCCGAAAAGCTGAAAATTCCCGCAGAGATCCCCGGCTCGCTTTATTCCGCCATGCTGAAAGCGGGGCTGATGGATGATCCCTATTATCGTGAAAATGAATACATCTCAACGGAAATATCCGACAGAGATATCACCTTCGAGCGAAGCTTTGATCTTGATAAGCGGCTTATGACCGCCGATAGGGTGCTTCTGAAATTCAACGGCATAGATACTCTTGCGGAGATATCCTTAAACGGCAGGATCATCGGAACAGCGGAAAATATGCACCGTGAATATATCTTTGACGTGACCGATGCAGTCCTCCCCGAGGGAAATATCCTCACCGTAAAGCTCTTCTCTCCCCTGCGCTATATCCGTGAGAAGAATGAAAAAACGCCGCTCTGGGGCGTAGCCTCCACAATAGCGGGCTATCCTCATATCAGAAAAGCCCACTATATGTTCGGCTGGGACTGGGGACCCAAGCTCCCCGATATGGGCATATGGCGAAATGTTGAGCTTGTGGGCGTAAAGGGCGGCATAATTGATGGCGTGTATGTAAGACAGGACCATGAAAAAGCCGACGAGGGATTTGTGGGCGTTACCCTTGATATAACCGCAGGAAGAGTCTGCTCGGAGGAGCTGTCGGTAAAGGCAGTCATCACCGCTCCCGACGGAAATACATACGAAATGACCTCTCCACTTGAGGACAGCCGAAAGGTGTCCCTTTCCTGCATAATAGAAAATGCAAAGCTTTGGTATCCGAGAGGCTACGGAGAGCAGCCCCTCTATTCCCTTTCCGTAAAGCTTTTCGATAAGGGCGAGGAAACGGACGAATACACCGCAGAAATTGGTCTCAGAAACATAACCGTAAGCCGTGAACCCGACAGCGAGGGAGAGGGCAGCGAATTTGCCTTTGAAATAAACGGCATAAAAATATTCGCCATGGGCGCAAACTATATCCCCGAGGATCAGATCATCTCAAACTGCACCCCCGAAAAAACGGAAAAGCTATTAAAGCAGTGTGCAATGGCAAATTTCAATATGATAAGAGTCTGGGGCGGAGGATATTATCCCGATGACAGCTTTTATAAAGCCTGCGATAAGCTGGGACTGCTTGTGTGGCAGGATTTCATGTTTGCCTGCTCCGTATATCGTGCGGACGTGGATTTCTGCGAGAATGTAAAGCACGAGATAGCCGATAATGTGAAAAGGCTCCGCAATCATCCCTCGCTTGCAATGTGGTGCGGCAATAACGAAATAGAATCCATGTGGCAGTATTGGGGAATAGACGCCGACCCAGAATATAAAAAGGATTATCTCAGATTATTTGAAGCCCTTATCCCAAAGGTGCTGGCATTTTACGACCCCGTGACCTTCTATCACCCCTCATCGCCCTCATCGGGAGGCGGCTTCAATGACAGCGGAGCAAATAATAAGGGAGATCAGCATTACTGGGCAGTGTGGCACAGCTTAAAGCCCTTTACGGATTATTACAGCTATAAATTCCGTTTCTGTTCGGAATACGGCTTTGAATCCATCCCCTCTCTGAAAACCATCCGCAGCTTTGCAGAAGATGAGGACCTGAATCTCATGTCTCCCGTAATGGAAGCTCATCAGAAATGCGAGGACGGCAATGAGAAGATAATGTATTATCTTGCCCAGATGTCTCATTACCCCTATACCTTTGATGGACTTGTCTATGCAACGCAGATGGTGCAGTCTGACGCAGTGCGGCTGAATGTGGAGCATATGCGTCGAAACAGGGGCATATGCATGGGCTCGCTTTACTGGCAGGTAAATGATTCCAATCCCGTTATCTCATGGTCATCGCTTGATTATTATCACCGCTGGAAGGCTCTTCATTATAATGCAAAGAAATTCTATGCGCCCGTCCTCATATCCGCAGACGGAGAGGACAAGAACAATATCCGTCTGAATGTTTCCTCGGAAAGGCAGGAGGAATTTACCGCCGTACTCAGATGGCGCTCCCGCAGAAATACGGGCGAGCTGATATTGCAGGGCATGGAGGAGATAAATGTATCTCCCCTGTCCGCCCATGACCATATCACCCTGACCCCCGAAAATACAGGAATTACTGAGGATATGCGTGACAAGGCATACATCGAATACACCCTTATGGAAAAGGGCGTCCGCCTCTCCTCGGGAACGTTCATGTTTGTAACGCCGAAGGCATTCAGATTTGAAAATCCCTGCCTTGAGCTTGCCGACGCCGATATGGGTAATAAATTCAAGATAGTAGTATCGGCAAAGGCGTTTGCAAAGAGCGTGTGCCTTGAGCTTAAAGAGGGCGACTGTCTTTTCTCGGACAACTGGTTCGACCTCCACGCAGACACCCGCAGCGTGTATGTGAGCAAAGCAAAGCTCCCCGCAGGCATGACCGCCGAGGAGCTGAAAAACAATATTAAAGCTGTTTCGTATTATGATGCATTGCAGCTTAACGGCGGGGGACGCCCCGCGGCGAGGTCACGTTGTTAATTAGTGCGGATTGGCATATTTTGTCACCGCGCCGACAAGTTTTGCATCAGATAAAACCGTTCAAACTAACAAGTCCCCACCCCAGACCAAAACTTTACGGAAGATATTGC
>JALFVE010000011.1 GCA_022787085.1 Oscillospiraceae bacterium
GCAATATCTTCCGTAAAGTTTTGGTCTGGGGTGGGGACTTGTTAGTTTGAACGGTTTTATCTGATGCAAAACTTGTCGGCGCGGTGACAAAATATGCCAATCCGCACTAATTAACAACGTGACCTCGCCGCGGGGCGTCCCACGCAAATTCCGATTTGTCGGTGAGATGAGATCCTGAGAAGAATACCGTTCTTCTCAGGATTTTTTGTGAATCAGAACAAATTTTTCAAATACGCTTGACAAATTGGCACAGATGTGCTATAATATTATCGGTAAGAATTTTTTGGTGTGTATCCATAAGTTTACATAATTCGTCTTGACATTGACGGAAATTTGGGGTATAATAATTTTAATTATTGTGTTCGGACTTGGCGCAGGTGCTTTTTTTCGCTTGCGGCTTTTGTTGAAATGAAATGTTATGACTGCCCTTGGGGGGCAAAGGAAAATGTTTATCTGCCTGTTAATATAAAAGTTGCTTTCGGCAGATGGGATCCGCTATGCTGTGTTTTTTGGCGGTCAGGCGGCAGGAACAGTCGGGAACGGATAATGCAGGCTCATGGGAGCAGGCATATTTTGAGATCAGCGTTTTTTTTACGGCAGGGTGCCGTATCCCGTTTTTATGCAGTCGTGCTGTATCCGCCGCTGCTCATAGGTGTATTTTTTTTCCTTTGCTATGGGTATTTTTTCACGCAGGAAGACGCTTTGCTTTTTTGTCCGCACAATAAAGCCCGTCTGCACCGAGAGAGGTGACGACAGGATATTTTTTAAGCTTCTCCGTGTATATTCGGAAATATTACGGGGAATAATCGCTATTATTTTTATTATATTGAAACGAGGTAAAGAAAATTGGCTGAAAACCGAAACAATGAAAACGAGCCCACAGTAAACGAATACGGTGAAAAGATCGCTCCCAAGACAGAAAAAAAAGACGCTGCTCCCGCTGACAGCAGACGTTCAACTAAGCGTCCCTACAATCAGCGCAGACCTATGCTCCCCCCGAGGGGAGTTTCTCCCGAAAGCTTTGACAGGCAGCTGTCCCCCGCCGTTCAGCAGGACTCAAGGGGCGACAATCGCAGCTATGAACAGCGCAGGCCCTACAAGTCCTACAACAGCAGCTCTAAACCTTATTACAGCCGTCCTTACAACAATAACAGAAGCTACGACGGCAGGCAGCAGTACGGAAGAAACAACGAGAGAAGCTATGAAAGATCTTATGACAAGCCCGCTTCCGACACGTCGGTATTTGAAAGGACTTCCTTTGAAAGAGCCTATGAGAAAAATTCCCCCAAGGCTCCCTATGAGCAGGGCAGCAGAGACAGATATCAGGGCGGCAGATACCGCAGCGGCTATGACGCTCAGTATCAGAGAAGCAGTATTTCTGCCGACGCTTCCGAAACAGATAATTCCCGCATTTCCGATCACTCCAATCACAGGGCGGTCAAGCGCACTCCTCTGAAAATTATCCCTCTGGGCGGTCTTAATGAGATCGGCAAGAACATGACCGTTTTTGAATGCGGTAACGATATGTTCATCGTGGACTGCGGTCTTGCCTTTCCCGACAGCGATATGCCGGGCGTTGATCTTGTTATCCCCGATTTTACCTATGTTGAACAGAATATCTCTAAGGTCAGGGGCATTGTTATCACTCACGGTCACGAGGACCACATCGGTTCCCTTGCTTATCTTCTGAAAAAATGCAATATTCCCGTTTATGCCACACGCCTTACCATCGGTCTTATCGAGGGCAAGCTCAAGGAACACAATCTGACAGGTCAGGCTAAGCTCAATGTTGTCTCCCCCCGTCAGACCGTTAAGATGGGCTGCATGGCTGTGGAATTTATCAGAGTCAATCACTCCATTCCCGATGCTGTGGGACTTGCTATCCACACCCCTGCGGGCATTGTTATCCACACGGGCGATTTCAAGGTTGATTTCACTCCCATCGAGGGCGGCATTATTGATCTGGCAAGATTCGGTGAGCTTGGAAACAGAGGCGTTCTCGCTCTTATGTCCGACTCCACCAATGCCGAAAGACCCGGTCACACCGCTTCCGAACGCACTGTGGGCGAATCATTTGAAAAGTTATTTGCAAAGGCAGAGGGCAAGAGGATAATCATTGCTACCTTTGCTTCTAACATTCATCGTATCCAGCAGATAATCAACAAGGCGGTAAGCAGCGACAGAAAGGTGGCTGTTTTCGGCAGAAGTATGCTGAATGTTATTTCCACTGCCATGGAGCTGGGTTATCTGTCAGTTCCCGAGGGGGTAATTATTGATCTGGAGACTATGAACAAATATCCCCCCGAGAAGATCGTTCTTATCACCACGGGCAGTCAGGGCGAGCCTATGTCCGCTCTTACAAGAATGGCTATGAATGAGCACAGGAGCGTTACCATCACTCCTATGGACTACATTATCATCAGTGCCAATCCCATTCCCGGAAATGAAAAGTACGTTACAAAGGTGGTAAACGAGCTGCTCAAGGCGGGCGCTGAGGTCATTTATGAATCTATGTATGACGTTCACGTTTCGGGTCACGCTTGTCAGGAGGAGATCAAGCTTATCATGTCCCTCACCCGTCCCCGCTTCTTCATTCCCGTTCACGGAGAATATAAACACCTTAAAAAGAGCGCTGCGCTGGCTTATTCCCTGGGTATCCCCGAGAGCAATGTTATCATCGGCTCTATAGGCGACGTTATTGAGACCGACGGCGTTAACATCGGCGTTACGGGCAAGGTCCAGGCGGGCAGAGTCCTTGTGGACGGTCTGGGCGTGGGCGATGTGGGCTCCATCGTTCTCAGAGACAGAAAGCACCTTGCCGAGGACGGTCTTATCGTTGTGGTCGCTACCATCGAAAGCGAGAGCGGCACCATTCTGGCAGGTCCCGACATTCTCTCCAGAGGCTTCGTTTACGTCAGGGAAAACGAGGAGATGATGGAGGCTGCAAGGGATATCCTCAGAAGAACTCTCGAAGCCTGCCTCTCAGGCGGCGTCAGAGACTGGAACAGCATCAAATCAGGTCTCAGAGATTCTCTCAGCGACTATATCTATATGAAAACCAAGCGCAATCCTATGATACTCCCCATTATTGAGGAAATATGAATCCGAAACAAAAGGTCGTGAAATCATATGGCAGGAAACAGCAGAAATTTATTCAAGCTGGTGTCGATGCTCCTTGTGGCTGCCTCACTTTACAGTGCATTCGGCTCGTTAAGAGGCGGTGAGGTCAGATTCTGGATATCTCTTTGTGTTACTTCACTTATCGGCATTGCTTACCTGATTCTGTTTCTGGATAACGAAAAGGAGCTTCTGAAGGCAAAAAAGGACGCTGAAGTTCCTCCTATCCCCGATGATAACTCCAAGGTTAACAGATTCTTTCTGAATAACTGCCCCTTTCCTGCTATCATCATCGACGAGGAGGGCAGGCTGCTTAAAAAAACAAGCGGCGCTTCGGAGATATTTCCCGAGTTCAGAGAGGGCGAAAAGCTTTCGGACTGCCCTGCCGCCGAACGGCTTAATTATCAGCCCGACGAGGACCAGCTGCTCAGAGATTTTGAATGGAGCCATTATTTGGTTTCCAAGCTGACCGCTCCCAACACTGAGGAAGCAGGCAAATCCTTTACTCTTTTGTGCTTTCGTGATATGAGAGAGCTGGATTCCCTGAAGGACCAGGCGGAGGACAGCAGAAATTATGTTGCAATGCTCATTATCGACTGCTATGACGAGCTTTTCTCCAAGGTCTCCGATTCCGAAAAGGCTCAGATCACTATGAAGATCGACAAGCTCTTTGAAGGCTTTATCGAAAGGCACAACGGACTTCTGAAAAAAATCGACGAGGATCACTATTTCGCTATTATCAGTGAAAAGGAGATCAAGGCTCTGGAGGAGGAGAAGTTTTCTTCCGTTCTGGACGAGGCTCACAAGATCACTGTTTCGGGACGCTTCCCCGTTACTGTTTCCATGGGCATCGGCAGAGGCGGCTCAAGTCTCAGGGAAAGCGAGGAGCTTGCCCGTGACGCCCTTAAAATGACTCAGGGCAGAGGCGGCGATCAGATTGCTGTCAAATACAGCAAAAATGATTCCAGATACGATTTCTACGGCGGTCAGTCCGAAAGAATGGAAAATAATTCCAAGGTCAAGACCCGTATTTTCAGCGACAATCTTATGAATCTGATCGTAGGCTCCGACAGGGTCCTGTTAATGGGTCATGCCTTCAGCGATATGGACGCTGTGGGCGCTGCTGCCGGTTTATGCGGCGCTGTGAGAGCTATGGGCTTTGAGGCAAATGTCTGCGTCAACGAAAAAACTACCCTTGCCCGTCCTGTTATCGGCCGTCTCAGAGACAGGCTCCCCGATGAAAAGGAGCTTTTCATCTCCGAGGATGACGCTCTCAAACGA
Source organism: Oscillospiraceae bacterium (assembly GCA_022787085.1). Classification (GTDB taxonomy): domain Bacteria; phylum Bacillota; class Clostridia; order Oscillospirales; family Ruminococcaceae; genus Huintestinicola. The sequence goes on from JALFVE010000011.1 coordinate 4,399, forward strand.
ATGACTGTGAATACTCTCCTCGTTATCGTGGACACCAATAACAGAGAAAAGCTCGACAGCAAGGCTGTTTATGCCAATGCGAACAATGTTGTCTATATCGATCACCACAGGCAGGTCGCTACCTGCATTGACAATGCGGTCATTTCTCTGCTTGACCCCGACGCTTCATCTGCCAGCGAGATGGTTACGGAGGTCATCAGCTATTTCTCTGCCGCAAAGGCGCTTTCCTGCTATTTTGCGGACGCTCTCCTTGCGGGAATTACCCTCGATACCAAGGATTTTGTTATGAAAACAAGGACGAGGACCTTCGAGGCGGCAGCTTATCTTAAATCTCTGGGCGCCGATCCCGTTCCCGTTAAAAAGCTGTTTGCCAATCCCCTTGAGCAGGATATACTCCGCTCAAGACTTATCGCAAACGCCGAGATCTACAGAAACTGCGCCATCACCTGCCTTGACAAGGAGCTTCCCAACATAAGGATCGCTGCTTCTCAGGCTGCCGATCAGCTTCTGAATACCGAGGGCGTTAAGGCAAGCTTCGCCATTTATTCCGGCGGCGGTGCGGCTAATATTTCCGCCCGCTCCTACGGCACTCAGAACGGCGGTACCAATGTTCAGCTGCTTATGGAAAAGCTGGGCGCCGCCCCCGGCGACGGCGGCGGTCATCTTACGGCGGCGGGTCTTTCCATGAAGGGCGTTTCAACCGAGGAGCTGTACAGCAGGCTTAAAAAGGTCCTTGACGAGTATTATGCCGATGTTCAGTCCATTGACAGCCGTCCCAAGGAGGAGCTGCACGATGAGCCTGAGCTGACCTCTGAGGCTGCGCCGTCCGATAATGCCGCTCCCTCCGATGATATCAGCCATCACAGCTATTCAAATAACAAGGAATAATTTTTATGAAACTCTTATCTAAGCTGTATTTTGCCGCTGCGGGAGCTATTAAAAGACTTACGGGCAGGGTTGCTCCCACTCTTTACATGGAGGAGATAGAAAAGCATTTTGCCGACGTTTTTGAATACCAGCCCGATGAAGCAAGAGTTTTTCACGAGCTTATGTCGGACTTCGTTCACATTGATGTGCATATCGTTCCCCCTTCCGAAAAGCGTCCCTTTTATCTCCTTTTTACCACGGGTATGAGCGATCTTCCCATGACCCTCCCCGAGGACTGCTCCTGGGATGATAAAAAGATCAACGAAAGGGCTGAGCTTTACTGCCTGCTCCCCCCAGACTGGAAATTTGACGGTTTCGCCGATGACAGGGAGGCGGGACATTATATGTGGATAATCACTGCTCTCAAGCAGGCGGCAAGATATCCCCATCAATGCGAAAGCTGTCTCGGAAGTATGCACTCCCTGCAGTTTACCGAGGATAATATTCCCTTCGCCGAAAACACCCGATTCTGCTCTGCGGTCTTCCTTCATTCGGACAGCAGGGATTTCGGAGGCAAATATGGCGACAGGCTCAATTACCTGCGCACCGAGGACGGCGCTTACATCAATCTCCTCTGCTTTATCCCCATGTACGAGGACGAGATGCATTTCAAGATCGAAAAGGGCGGCAGCGAGCTTTTCCTGCGGCTCTTCGGGGAAACTGTTACTGATTTTTCTCAGCTTATCATTGATATAAACAGAGAAAGCGTATGCATGAACAAATGCATATAATACTTATTTTGGAGGTTTATTACTATGAAAGTCATTTTTTTACAGGACGTTAAGGGCTCTGGCAAAAAGGGCGAGGTCAAGGAGGTTTCCGACGGATACGCAAGAAATTTCCTCATAGGCAAGGGTCTTGCTGTTGAGGCTAATGCAAAAAATATGTCAGATCTGGCAGGAAAGAAATCCTCCGAGCAGCACAAGGCTGATGTTGCAAGGCAGGAGGCTCTCGACAACGCTGCTAAGCTCAAGGGCAAAAACGTTGTTATCAAGGCTAAGGCCGGCGCAGGCGGCAAGCTCTTCGGCGCTGTTACCGCTTCCCATGTGGCTGACGCTGTTTCCGAACAGCTGGGCATTACCGTTGAAAAGAAGAAGATCGCTCTTTCTTCCGAAATAAAGGCTTTCGGCGGCTATACCGCTGAGATCAAGCTCCACTCGGGCATTTCCGAGAAGATCACTGTGAACGTTGTTGAGGAATAAGGAGCAGTCATGGATTTTGACGAGATCGCAGGGCGGGAAACGCCCCACAGCGTTGAGGCTGAACAGACCATTTTAGGCGCTGTGCTTCTTGACTCGGGACTTCTGGGCACTGCCATGAACTATGTCAAGCCCGAAAGCTTCTTCGTTGAAAAGCACAAAAAGCTCTTCGCTATCATTATCAGTCTTTTTACCCTAGGCGTCAATTCGGATATCATTACCGTTCTGAATGAGGCGGTGCAGGAGGGCATTTTCGAGGACGAGGGCTCGGGCAAGGAATATCTCGCCGCCATTATGAACGGCGTTCCCACTCTTGCCAATATCGAAAGCTACTGCAAGATAGTTGAGGAGAAATATTATCTCCGCTCCCTGATGGAGGCTGCAAAAAAAATTATCGAAAACTGCTCCGAGGGCGCTGAGCCTGCTTCGGTCATTCTCGATTCTGCCGAGCAGATGATCTATGATATCAGGCAGGGCAAGGAGATCGACGGCCTTACCAAGGTGGACGAGGTCCTTCTTGACACCTATGAGCACCTGAACCGCATTTCGGGCGTTGACAAGGAGAAATATCAGGGCGCTAAATCGGGCTACACCGATCTGGATAATGTTATCAGCGGTCTGAACAAGTCCGACCTGCTTATCCTTGCGGCACGTCCGGGTATGGGCAAGACCTCCTTTGCGCTTAACATTGCCGCTAATGTGTGCAGACATTCTGCTGAGAAGGAGGTTGTCGTTTTCTCACTGGAAATGTCAAAGGAGCAGCTCGTTACCCGTATGCTCTCCGCTGAAAGCCTTGTGGACAGCGACCATCTTATCAAGGGCAATATTGACGACAAGGACTGGGAAAAGCTCGCTCAGGGCGCTGACAGAATGGCGGGAATGAACCTGTATCTTGACGATACTGCGGGTATTACCGTTGTGCAGATGAAGGCTAAGCTCCGCAGACTTAAAAATGTGGGGCTTGTTATCATCGACTATCTCCAGCTTATGAATTCAAGCAAGCGTACAGATAACCGTGTTAACGAGATCTCAGACATCACAAGACAGTTAAAGCTTATGGCTAAGGAGCTTAATGTCCCAGTTATCACCCTTTCTCAGCTGTCACGTTCCGTTGAGTCCCGTCCCGACAAGAGACCTCTGCTTTCCGATCTTCGTGAATCGGGCTCTATTGAGCAGGATGCGGATATCGTTATGTTCCTCTATCGTGACGGCTATTACAACAAGGACAAGACCGAGGATATCAATTTAGCGGAATGTATCGTTGCCAAAAACCGTCACGGCGAGACGGGCACTGTTAATCTCCGCTGGAACGGTCAGTACACCCTCTTTATCAGCGAGGACAGACGGTATACGCCGTCTGAAAGCTGATATGGACGTTTTTGCTTCTGTCCGGGAGACTCTTTCCCGATATGACATGATAAAAAAAGGCAGCAGGGTGATCGTATGCCTTTCGGGCGGTGCGGACAGCGTTTGTCTGCTGAGAGTTCTCTGTGAGCTTGCACCTGAGCTTGACATCTCACTTTCTGCCGTTCATGTGAACCACTGTCTGCGGGGGGAAGAGAGCGACAGGGATATGCGCTTCTGTGAGGAGCTTTGCGAAAAGCTTAATATCCCGCTGACGGTCACTCATGTGGATGTTAAGGGCTACTGTGAAAAGCACGGCGTTTCCTGCGAGGACGGCGCAAGGCAGCTTCGTTACGGCGTTTTTGAGGAGGAAGCCCGCAGGCTTCACGGAGCGCTCATTGCCACCGCTCACAACAAGGGCGACAGCAGCGAGACTGTTCTTCTTAATCTGTCAAGAGGTACGGGCATTAAGGGGCTGAGAGGCATCCCGCCCAAAAGAGACAATATTATCCGTCCGCTCCTTGGGGTCACAAGAAGAGAGATCGAAGAGTTTCTCCAAAGCATCGGGCAGGAGTTTGTTACCGACAGCTCCAATCTTTCCGAGGATTTTTCCAGAAATATCATCAGGCACAGGGTCATCCCCGTTCTTGAGGAATTAAACGGGAATTTCCATGAGGCGGTCTCACGTTTGTCAGAAAGCGCTGCGGAGGACGAGGATTATTTTGATATGCTTTTATCCCAAATTCCCCACAAGGATATTTTCAGATATCCTCCCTCGGTGAGAAAGAGATATATCCGCAAACGGCTCTCCGAGGTCGGGGCGGAATGTTCCTATGAGAGATTAAACATTCTTGACGGAATGATGGTCTCGGGGAAAAATGTTAAATATGACCTGAAGGGCGATATGTTTGCGTTTTTTCACGATGGCTGCATGGATATTCGGAGGCTGCCTTCCCGTGAGAACATTTCCTTTGAGAAAAAGCTCGATTTTTCTCGGGATACCGAAATAATCATTCCCGAATTTGATAAAATGGTGATAATTCGGAGAGTTTGCAATGATATTTTTAATTGCGAAGGCAATATTCAAAAAAAATTAACAAATCACTTTGTAAATTGTGATAAAATACAAGGTGTTGCTGCTTTACGCAATAAGCGTGACGGCGACAGGATACGTTTTTATAACCGTGGCATTACCACTAAGCTCAAAAAGCATTTCAATGCCCTGAAGCTCTCCGATCCCGAACGGCTTTCCGCTCTTGTTATGGAGGACGATGCCGGGATCTTCTGGTGCGAATACGGCGGTGCGGCGGACAGGGTTTTCCCGGATCCGGACGACACCGAAAATATTTTTGAAATTATTGTGAGAAAGACGGCGGATAATGATTACCGAAACTATTAATAATTACGGCTACAGCGGAATCAAGCGTGAGCTTTTTTCCCGTGACAAAATAAAAGAGAGAATTGCCATGGCAGGCGCAAAGATATCCCTTGATTATGCGGGCAAGCCCCTGCTCCTCCTCAGCGTTCTCAAGGGCTCCTTTATCTTCCTTGCCGACCTGTGCAGGGCGGTGGAGATACCCTGCGAGATCGGCTTTATGGCGGCTTCAAGCTACTATGACGGCACTGTTTCCTCGGGTAATGTGAAAATCACCCTCGACCTTGACAGGGATATCTCAGGATATCACGTTGTCATCGCTGAGGATATCATAGATACGGGCAGGACCCTCGCTAACATCTGCGAGCTGCTCCGCAAACGCAATCCCCTTTCTCTAAGCGTTTACACTCTCCTCGACAAGCCCTGCCGCCGTGAAGTGGATTTTTCGGCGGACGTGAGCCTGTTTACCGTTCCCGACATCTTTGTGGTGGGCTACGGTCTGGACTGCGGGGAGAAATTCAGAAACCTTCCTTTTATTGCGGAGGCGGATCTGTAACTTTTTTGGCAGTCCATTATTTTTACTGAAGGTACGGTGCTTTTCCGTATCAAGAAAGGAATATCAGCAGATGAAAAAAGGCAGCGGTTTATTTATTTACATTATAATAGCCATTGTTCTCATGTTTTCAATGGTCTATTTTCTGAGGCAGTCTACTCAGACGAAATCCGAATACACATATTCCCAGATCATGGAATATTTTGATAATTATCAGGTTTCCGAATACACCTTCGATCTGGGCACAGGCGAACTGAAAATGACCGTCAATACCGATGAGGGCTCTAAGAATATTCAGTACACCGTTCCCAATGTTGGCATCTTTATTGACGAGATCCAGTATTCAGAGGGCGGCGAGGAGAATTACCGTGAGGCTTACAACAAGCTCCATCCCGACGCTCCCCTCAGCCAGGATTATTACAAGATCCAGGACAACACATGGCTTTACAACGTTCTCCCCTCTGTTGTGCTCATTATTCTTATGGTGGCGCTTTTCATCTTTATGATGAGACAGGCGGGCGGCGGCTCCAAGCTCAACAATTTCGGCAAGGCTAACATCAAAAATCAGTCCAAGAAGAAGAACACCTTCAAGGATGTCGCAGGCGCTGACGAGGAAAAGCAGGAGCTTGCAGAAATAGTTGACTTCCTGAAAAATCCCAAGAAATACAATGATATCGGTGCGAGGATCCCCAAGGGCGTTCTGCTCATGGGCCCTCCGGGTACAGGTAAGACCCTCCTTGCAAAGGCTGTTGCAGGCGAGGCAGGCGTTCCATTCTTCTCTATCTCGGGTTCGGACTTCGTTGAGATGTTCGTCGGCGTGGGTGCCAGCCGTGTAAGAGACCTTTTTGAGACTGCCAAGAAAAATGCTCCCGCCATTGTTTTCATTGACGAGATAGATGCTGTGGGTCGACAGAGAGGCGCAGGTCTGGGCGGCGGTCATGATGAACGTGAGCAGACACTCAATCAGCTACTTGTTGAGATGGACGGCTTTGAGGGCAACGAGGGCGTTATCGTTATTGCGGCTACTAACAGACGTGATATTCTTGACCCCGCTCTGCTTCGTCCCGGTCGTTTCGACAGAGAGGTCATGGTCGGATATCCCGATGTTAAGGGCAGAGAAGAGATCCTCAAGGTTCACGCTAAGAACAAGCCCCTTGCTCCCGATGTTGACCTCAAGGTTATTGCTAAGACCACTCAGCAGTTTACCGGTGCGGATCTTGAAAATCTGCTTAATGAGGCTGCTCTCCTTGCTGCTCGTCATGACAGGCGGGCTATTACCGAGGAGGATGTTGAAGAGGCTACCGTTAAGGTCGTTGCGGGTCCCGAGAAGAAGTCCCACATTGTTACCGATCGTGACAGGAGAATAACTGCTTATCACGAGGCCGGTCATGCTGTTGCGGCTTACAATCTTCCCGAGTGCGAGAAGGTTCACATGGTTACTACTATTCCCCGAGGCGACGCAGGCGGATTTACCATGGTTCGCCCCGAGACCGATGACGAGCACGTTACAAGAGCTAAAATGTATCAGGATATTGTGATGGGTCTGGGCGGACGTGTTGCGGAGGCTATCACCTTTGAGGATATCTGCACGGGCGCTTACGGCGATATTCAGCAGGTTACAAAGCGTGCAAGAACTATGGTCACTAAGGTCGGCTTCTCCGATAAGCTGGGACCTGTGGCATACGGCGGCAGCAGCGACGAGGTTTTCCTTGGCAGAGATTACGGTCACACTCAGAATTACAGCGAAGCTACGGCTGCTTTGATCGACGAGGAGATCAGAGGTATTATCAACAAGGCTTACAATGAATGTGAGGAGCTTCTCAAGGCTCACAGGACTCAGCTTGACGAGCTTGCCGAATATCTTATCGAATACGAGAAGATCGACGGTGAGGATTTTGACAAGCTTATGAAGGGCGAGCTGAAATGGGAAAAGAACGTAAAGAAGTCTGAGGATAAGACCGATGACGTTAAGCCCGAGGATAAAGCTGAAAAGGCTGATACCGAGGAAAAGACTGAAGATAAGCCTCAGGAGAAGCCCGAGGATAATAAGGAATAATTTCAAAGCTCCGATTCTGATGAATCGGAGCTTTTTTACTGCAATACAAGCAGAAAAATGCCGCACATTTTCATGTGCGGCATAAATTATTTGCTGTTTCGTTCAGCCAAAAGTCCGTCCTTGATTCCCTGCATTATAACATCTCTTGCCTTGGCCGCTTCCTCTTTGGGGAGTGGTTCAACATCTGCAAGGGCATAATCAATGCCGAGATTCTTGTACTTCACCTTACCCATATCATGATAAGGAAGCACATCAAGGGCTTTGACCGATTTCAGTCCCGATATGAACACGCCCAGCTCATGGAGATATTTATCATTCTGAGTGATTCCCGGAACCACAACGTGACGTATCCAAAGCTCTTTTTTCTTTGCGCTTGCGTATTTTGCAAAGGCAAGGATATTTTTATTGCTTTGTCCTGTGAGCTTTTTATGCTCCTCGTCATCAATATGCTTGATATCGAGCATAATAACGTCAGTCACGTTCATCAGTCTGTCCACTGCTGCGGTATTTTCGGGGTTGAAGGTGATTCCCGAGGTGTCGAGGCAGGTGTGTATCCCACGCTCCTTGGCTTTTTCAAAAAGCTCCGTCAGGAAAGGAAGCTGTGCCATCGGCTCGCCGCCTGTGCAGGTAATACCCCCGTCCTTCAGAAACTCCTTGACACCATCGTACATATCAAGAATTTGCTCTGCCGTCACTGCCTTGCCCACGTCGTTATTTTCGGTATGGAAATCCCATGTGTCGGGATTGTGGCAGTAGAGGCACCTCATGGGGCATCCTTGGAAAAAGACGACGAACCTGATACCGGGTCCGTCGACTGTTCCGAACGATTCAGTTGAATGTATGAAGCCGTTCATAAACTCAGTGGATCACAGGGATGCGTGGAATGTTCTTGAGATAACGTCGTCCTGCTGCTCCTTGGTGAGCTTGATGAAGTTTACTGCATATCCGGATACACGGATAGTGAGCTGAGGATAGTTCTCAGGGTGTTTCTGTGCATCGAGAAGGGTATCTCTTGTAAACACGTTAACGTTAAGGTGGTGGCCGCCCTTGGTTGCATAACCGTCAAGAAGACCTACGAGATTGTTTATCTGCTGTGCATTTGCTGCCATAGTAAAAACTCCTTTCAAATCAGGTTAAATTATACTCGGTTGGTGTACTTTCTATATGCTAAATATACCACAAAATTATGTCTTTTTTGTGCCGACAGTCTTAAAATATTGTAAAGACTGTCGGCTCAAACTTTTCGTTTCAGAATGACTTGATGGTCAGAATTTATCTGTCATTGTCGCTGGTGTTGGGAATATTTGCGCAGGAGGGGCAGAGTGCGTCGATATCGAGATCGCCAACAAATACGCCGCCGTCCTTACCGAGAGCATCGGGAATGATGGAGAAGGTATTGGAGATACCGTCCTGAGCGTTGGAGAACTGAAGCTTGGATACAGAAGAGAGTGATGCGGATGCACCATGTGTATCTCTGCCGTGCATGGGGTTAGCACCGGGTGCGAGAGGCACGCCAAGCTTACGTCCGTCGGGTGTGGAGCCTGTCTTCTTACCATATACAACATTGGAGGTGATGGTAAGGATAGATGTTGTGGGAAGACCGTTTCTGTATGTGTGCTGCTGGCGGATCTTGTTCATGAAGCGGTTGAGGATATCCTCTGCGATCTCATCAACACGGTCATCATCGTTGCCGTACTTGGGGAAGTCGCCCTCGATCTCGTAATCAACAACAATACCCTGCTCGTTTCTGATGGTCTTTACCTTAGCATACTTGATTGCGGAGAGGGAGTCTGCTACTACGGAGATTCCTGCGATACCTGTTGCAAAGTATCTCTTAACCTCTCTGTCGTGGAGAGCCATCTGGAGGCTTTCATAGCAGTACTTGTCGTGCATATAGTGAATGATGTTGAGGGTATTTACATAAAGCTCAGCGAGCCATGTCATCATATCATCATACTTTTCCATAACCTCATCGAAATCAAGATACTCGGAAGTGATGGGTCTGAACTTTGTTGCTACCTGAACGCCGCTGATCTCGTCAACACCGCCGTTGATAGCATAAAGGAGGCACTTAGCGAGGTTTGCTCTTGCGCCGAAGAACTGCATTTCCTTACCAACTCTCATGGAGGATACGCAGCAAGCGATAGCATAATCATCGCCGTGAGTTACTCTCATAAGGTCATCGTTCTCATACTGGATGGAGGATGTATTGATAGAGATCTTTGCGCAGTATGCCTTCCATGCAGCGGGGAGTCTTGTAGACCAGAGAACTGTCATGTTAGGCTCGGGAGATGTGCCCAGATTCTCGAGAGTGTGGAGATAACGGAAGCTGGTCTTTGTAACCATATGTCTGCCGTCGATGCCCATACCGCCGAGGGACTCTGTTACCCACTGGGGGTCGCCGGAGAAGAGTGCGTTATACTCGGGTGTTCTTGCAAATCTTACAAGACGGAGCTTCATGATGAAGTGGTCAATAAGCTCCTGTGCCTCAACCTCAGTGATTCTGCCAAGCTTGAAGTCTCTCTCGAAGTAGATATCGAGGAAGGTGGATGTACGTCCGAGGGACATTGCTGCACCGTTCTGGTCCTTTACAGCGCCCAGATAGCCGAAGTATACAGCCTGAACTGCTTCCTTAGCGGTTACTGCGGGCTTGGAGATATCGCAGCCGTAGATCTCAGCCATCTTCTTGAGGTTCTCAAGAGCACGGATCTGCTCAGCGATCTCCTCTCTTGCACGGATCTTTTCCTCTGTCATGGGGCAGGTATAGAATGCCTTCTGCTCCTTCTTGTCCTCGATAAGTCTGTCAACGCCGTACAGAGCAACACGTCTGTAGTCGCCGATGATTCTTCCTCTGCCGTATGCATCGGGAAGACCTGTGAGGATATGAGCTGTTCTTGCTGCTCTCATTTCGGGAGTATATACATCAAAAACGCCTGCGTTATGTGTCTTGCGGTATTCGGTAAAGATGTGCTTGATCTCGGGATCAATGGTATAGCCGTTGTCGGAGCAAGCCTTTTCAGCCATTCTGAGGCCGCCGTAGGGCATAAGTGCTCTCTTGAAGGGCTTGTCTGTCTGGAGACCTACGATCTGCTCCAGATCCTTTTCAATATAGCCTGCGCCGTGGGATACCAGTGAGGATACTACCTTTGTATCCATATCGAGAACGCCGCCTGCTTCTCTTTCCTTCTTAGCAAGCTCCATTACGTCGTCCCAGAGCTTCTTGGTAGCGTCTGTGGGATCTGCAAGGAAGCTTTCGTCGCCGTCATAGGGAGTGTAGTTCTTCTGGATAAAGTCACGGACATTGATCTCCTTTGTCCACTGACCGCCCTTGAAGCCTTCCCATTCCTGTGGCATCTGATTCATAGTTTATTTTCCTCCTTCAATCTTTCGCACCGCCCTTATGAGGATGTGCGAAGCTATCCTTCTGCGCTGTCCTTATGGGACTGCGCAAAGCTGTAAATGAAATAATTTTGCCGTTATGTACAAATACTGCACATAAAAAATTTATAGCAGACCCGTTTTTATGCTTTCACACCGAACAGGTCTGATAAACTATACTTACAAGGTATTATTTCAATACCATAAAAAAGCAGAATTTTTGCCGATGGACAGCCGATTCTGCGATCTTCTTCAGCTTCACTATTATAATACAACATTTGCACACAATTGTCAAGTGGGTTTTATTATATTTTGGCAATTTTCATAAAAAATTGACCTCCATTTCACCAAAAAAGCAAGCTGCACGGTGATTCCGGCAGCTCGCTTGGTAATTTTGGTTAATTTTTAATGGACAAGCTTGTTTCCGCACTCGGCACAGAACTTCGCTGTCTCACTTGTGATCTTCGCTCCGCACTGATCGCAGAACTTGATCTTGGGCTTAGGTGCCTCGGCAGGCTTGCTCTGCTCCACCGGCTTAACGGGTGCAGCAGCGGGCTGTGCAGACTTTGCTGCCTCAACAGGCTTAACGGGTGCAGCAGCGGGCTGTGCAAGCTTTGCTGCCTCAACAGGCTTAGCAGGAGCAGCTGCGGGCTGTGCAGGCTTTGCTGCCTCAACAGGCTTAACAGGAGCTGCAGGCTTGCTCTGCTCCGCAGGCTGAACGGGCTTTGCAGGTTCAGCAGGCTTGCTCTGCACTACATCTATAGGCTTGATGGGCTTGACCTCGGGAATGGAGGAAACAACCACTTCAATAGGCTTGATGGGCTTGATAGGCTCGGGCTTCTTTTCGGGAACAGCCTCGGGTTTCTTTTCCGCAGCAGCCTCGGGCTTCTTTTCGGGAACGGGCTTGGGTGCGGCAGCCTCCTTCTCGGCATTTTCTGCCTTTTTCCTTGCCTCCTCGATCTCCTTGCGCTCCTCCTCAAGCTCCAGAAGCTTTGCTTCCTCGGCAGCCTTGATCTCCTCGGCTTCCTTGAGCTTTGCCTCTGCTCTCGACTTCTGAATTGCGGCAAGAACTCCGTTCAATACCTTAGCAGTAGGCTCAAATGCCTTCTTTTCAAAGTTGGAGTGAAGATCTGTGGACTTTCCGTTCTTCTCGATAACCTTGAAGGTCGCTCCCAGAATTCCGCTCTTGCCCTCAAATCTCTCGATCTGATCGACAGGGATATGGAGAAGTCCCGATGTTTTGCCCATTCCGTAAAGGTATTCGGTGGTGAGAAGGTAGGATTCCTCTGGATGTCCCATGGTAAATTCGTGAACAAATACGGGAAGCTCGAACTGCTCGGTTCTTGCATAGGTATTCTGGATCTTCACAAACACGCTCTCGAAGGATTTTGAGATTCCGGGGATATAGAACTGGGATTCCTTGACGCTGTTTTCATACATGAGCTTCTTCATAAGCTCAACAAAGCCGTCTCTCTCCACTGTTCTGAGATTTGTGATATGAAGCTCCACCTGATTGATAAAGCGCTTCTTGGTGTCGGCGTCGATATCCATCTCATTGATATCCTTGATAAGCTCGAAGCAGCGATGCTCGCCCGAATTTCCGAGATTTTTGCACTTTTCGGAAAGGATATTGGCATCTGCCTCGCGGATCTTGGAATTAACCTTGCCGATATACCTCTGGAGCATATCGTCGGGAGCATGATTTTCGTTTTTGTTTATCTTCTCGAGAAGGACGATAAGCTCTGCACGGCTCATGGCACCTATCTTCTCGGTGAGCTTTGTGTAATACTGAACATGGAGATTTGTAACTGCCTCGTCGATCCTCTTGATGAAGGGGAAGGTGATCTCGGGAATGAAGTCTCCCTCGGAGATCTGCTCCTTGATATCCGCAAGCTTTTTCAGATCATGGCTTGCCACATCTCCGCAGAGCTTTTCAAGCTCCTGCCTCTGGAGAAGCTCTCTGCGCTCTCTGAGCTTTGTAACAGACGATTCATAAAGCTTTGGATCGAGTGTGGGCTTGCGCTTGTCAAGATCATCTGCAAATTTGTCGATCTCCTCGGCGGTGAGCTTCTCGATGGATGCCATCTGCTTGTCAAATTCAGCCTTGTCAAGCTGCTTGAGACGGCTTTCGATCTGCTCCGCATATGCCTTGCCCGCATCCTTATACTCGGGTGTATCATTAAGGGCAAGCTTCATGCTCAGAAGCTTATCCTTGGGTGCGCTCTGGATATTCTTGCAAAGCTCGGCAAGCTCCTGCTTGATAAGAACTTCGGTGCGCTCGTCGATCTGCTTGATGTATTTTGCGGAAAGCTCCTTGTCGAAATCTCCGCCCGAAAGAGCTTCTCTGAGCTTGGAAAGCTCCTTTCTGGGTGTTGTGGCGATATTCTTGCAGAGATTTTCCATCTCCGCCTTCATAAGCGTGATCTCGCAGCCTCTGATCTTTTCGAGATAAGGCGCGGTATTTTCCTTCTTGAAGCCAAGTGCGGAAATATCTGCGGAAAGCTTCTCCAGCTCGGGCTTTTTGAGCTTAGCGATATCCTTGCACATTGCGTCAAGCTTGTCAGTCTCGATCTTATCGAATCGCTTGTCGATCTCGTCAAAATACTTCTTGACATATTCGGGATCGAATTTCTCGTTTTTGAGCTTCTCGGAAAGGGATGCAAGCTCGGGCTTGAACATATTTCCGATATTCTTGCAAAGCTCGTCGGCTTCCTTGTTGTAAAGGCTCTTTCTGCGTGCCTTGATAGTATCGAAATAGCCGGAGGTAAGCTCCTCGGGATATTTCTTGTCTCCGAGAGCCTTTTCCAGAGCATCGAGCTTTGCGTGGTCCATTGTGGGGATATCCTTGCACATATCGGAAAGCTCTGCCTTGAGGAGAGCCTTTGCACGCTCCTCGGTCATGGGGAGATACTTCTTTGAGATATCCTCGGGATATTTACCGCTCTTCAGTTCCTCGATGATCTTGTCAAGGTCGGACTTATTCATCTGAGGAATGGTATCGCACTTCTTGATAAATTCCGCATTTCTGAGCTCAGTCTCACGGGAATCAAGCTGAGACTTGTATTTGTCGGTAAGTGCTGCGGGATATTTGCCCGAAGCAATGACCGCTCTCAGGCTGTCGAGCTTTGCCTTGTCGGCAGCGGCAATGCCTGCAAATGCATCGGAAACCTCCTTATTAAGAAGCTCCTGCTTTCTTGCGTCGATATCCTTCTTATAAGGTGCCTTGAGTCCCTCTCTGCACTTAACTTCGGAGAGCTTTGCAAGCATATCATCGAGAGCCTTGTTATCGGCTTCGGAAATGCCCTTGCAGAGTGCGGAAAGCTCAGTTCTTGCAAAGCCGTCCCTTGCCTCGGAGAGCTTAGCGGTGAAATGACGGGTGAACATTTTGTCATATTTTCCCGATGCAAGGGTCTTTTCCAGCTCGTCTGCCTTTGCCTTGTCGGGGATAGCCTTGAACATTTCCGAAAGATCTTTCAGCTGTGCTGTGAGGGCAGCATCCTTTACCATTGCGATATAGGGAGCTGATACAACCTCGTCATAGCCGCCTTCGGTTATCTTCTTCATAACTGCGTCAAGCTCCTCGGGCTTTTTCAGGGTAAGCCCCGTGCAGAGAAGCTTCAGCTGATTTTCCTCGCAGTTTAGGAGGGCAAGCTTTATCTTGAGAAGATACTTGCCTGTGTTTTTCTTATCAAGGGGCATATCAAAAATGCGCTTGCGGAGCTGCTTCAGCTCGTCCTCATTAAGAGCTGAAAGATCTGCGCATTCCTCTGCAAGAACAGCCTCGTTCTTAACTGCCTTTTCCATCTCCCCGACCGTATCGAAAATGGTGCCGTTATAGGTTCTGGCGGCAATCTCGTATTCCTTGCAGTATGTATCCAGCTCCTCGAAAACGGGAGCGTTTTTAAGCTTGTATTTTGCTGCGGCTGCCTTTATATCCTCGGAAATAAGGGCAGCTCTTGCTCCGCCGCAATTGAGCTTTCCATCAGCGTCACGGCAGTCTGCGGGGATATAGGAGCTTTCAAGATATTTTCCAAGCTCTGCGGGAGTGAGGGCAGAGCTGTTCCAGTATTCAGCAATATTCTCAACTGCCTCTGCGTCTGCGGGAGATGCGGCTCTTGCCATATTGAAAACTGCGGGATATGCGGGACGGACTCCCAGCATAGCGGCAATATCCTTTTTAAGCTCCTCGGGAGCTGCGGAGGAAAGCTCCGCTGCCTTTAAGCTCTCAGCAAATTTGTCCTTGTCGGGAGCAGAATATTTAAAGCCATAGCTGTTTTTCTCGGAAACAAGCTTTCTGAAATTATCCTTTAATACAACGGTATCTTCGGAGGCATATGCCCTCTCGTCGATGGAAACGCCGCACTTTGCAGCAAGCTTTGAAAAGAGCCTGCCGGTAAATCCCTTAATATCAAAATCTATCTCGGCTGCCTTGAAGGCTGCGGCATGAGGCTCCATATCCTTTATAAGCCTGTCGCACAGCTCAAGGCCCTTGTCAAGCTCCTTGCAGCGGGATTCGTTCTTATCGCAGGAGATCTTTGTGCCGAATATCTCAAACTCGGTCTCGCCGATTATCTCGGGGGATACAAACTCGGAAGCAAGCTCGTCCAGATAGCCGTTTATCTTTTCCGAAACGTCCTTTTCCGAAAGCACGGCGGGGTCCTCAAGGGTGCATTTTTTATAAAGGAAATGATTCGTTATCTTCTTAAAGGGCTGAACAACGTTGGTGAGGGGTGTTACGGGGGCATATGGCTTGCCCTCCTTTTTCATATGCTCCTCGCTGATGATAAGGGTGTCGTGCTTTCCGTCGATCATCCAGTCCTCTGCCTCAAAGGCTGCATCAAAAAGAAGACTTGCAATGATGACCTTGCCGTTTTCGGCGGCGATCTTTCTTGCATCGGCTATTTTAAAAGGCTCAAAGCTCTCGCCGTCCTCGGACATGAGAAGCATATCCGACATTCGGCAGATATCGGTGCTGTTGCTCTTTGCCTCCTCCTTTGAGCAGGGAATGTAGATAACTCCGTCAAGCAGAGGGTGGCAGAAAAGCCGTCCCACATTGAAATATTTGTCGGTAAACGCCGCTGTAAATTCGCTGCAGGAAGCCTTAAAACGACCGTAATCCCTAAAAATTTCCACAGTTGATTCCTCCCGTTTGCTGACTCTGCGCCGTTCCGCAACAGCAGCAGAGGTCATTTTTTCTTTGTTTGCGAGCCCGTCTCCCTATAAGAAAGGCTTCTATCGCATGATATTATTAACATTATAACAAAAAAAAGGAAGTATGTCAACGTGAAGTTAGAGTATTTTATACAAAAATATTTTCAAATTTATTTGTTACATTTGCATAATCGGGCGTTTGAGGCAGCAAAAACGCCATTTACATATCCGCAATAGTTTTATTTTCATTTTCTGACATCTGAATCATTTCATCAAGAGTTCTGGGGGTATATCCGTTTACATCCACGCCTGCATTGAAGGCTCTCTCGAAATGCTCTTTGTTATTTAAAATTATCCGATATGCGGGGGTATCGAAATTATTGTGGATATGCCCGTAAACATGATACGCCCCTCTGAAATAGCCGTCCCATTCAAGCAGAGGATAGTGGCAAAGCACCACACTTCTGTCATTATCCTTGATTACCGCATAATTCTCAACCGATACAAATTCCTTTCTGAGCCTTTCATCGGTGAATCTCTTGTCATGATTGCCGAGGATAAGATGCTTTCGTCCCATTAGCCTTCTGAGAATAGTCAGCTCATCTTCAAGCTGCATTTTGAAAAACACATCTCCGATAACATAAACATCGTCATCCTTTGTAACGACCGAATTCCAGTTATGAATAATAGAATTAATCATTTCCCTGCCGTTCTCAAAGGGTCGCTCTGACATACAGATAACATTTTCATGCCCTAAATGAAGGTCTGCCGTATAGAAAATCATGGTCAATCTCCTTTCTGTGAATATAAAAAAAGTCCCCTTCAATCAAGAAGAGGACACTGTGGGGTGGGAGATGGGATTCGAACCCACGATCTTCGGGACCACAATCCGACGCTTTAACCAGCTAAGCTACACCCACCATATAAAATGCAGCATCTGAGGATGCTACATAATAATACGCTCCCGAACGCAGAAGCATGGGAGCTGTTCGGATAAAGAAGCGACACAGACAAGCTGCAGGGCTTCAAAGGAAAGAATGGCGCGTCTTACTGGACTCGAACCAGTGGCTTACTGCTTAGAAGGCAGTTACTCTATCCAACTGAGTTAAAGACGCATATATAAAACCCCGTTCGACGGGGATTGTGGAGCGGGTGATGGGAATCGAACCCACGCGACCAGCTTGGAAGGCTGGAGTTCTACCATTGAACTACACCCGCATATCAGCGTATCACCTCAAGTGACGTTTTATATTATATCACACATATCTGCAGATGTCAAGTGTTTTTGGTGAAAAAATTTTTCTGCGGCGCAATATTTTTTTGTGCAATATATGCAACTTTTTCCCTAAACCGCTTTAAATCGTCATTTGGGCAAAAATATTCATTGACAAACAGGGCAGAAAAAGATATAATATAAAGTATAAAAAAAGCAAGGGCGCTTTCCATCCGTTGTGCGCCCTGCGGGGACGTCGGCGGAAAGCCCCCCGCTCTGAAAGGATTGATTAAAATGGGACTTACACTTACCGAAAAAATCCTCAAGGCTCACGTTGTTGACGGCGAATTTGTCAAGGGCGGCGAGATCGGTATCAGGATCGACCAGACATTAACGCAGGACGCTACGGGCACCATGGCTTACCTCGAATTTGAGGCTATGGGCGTTCCCAGAGTCAAGACCGAGCGTTCTGTGGCTTACATTGACCATAACACTCTTCAGTCGGGCTTTGAAAATGCTGACGACCACCGTTTTATAGGCTCTGTTGCCAAGAAGCACGGAATCTATTTTTCACGTCCCGGCAACGGTATCTGCCATCAGGTTCATCTTGAGCGCTTCGGTGCTCCCGGAAAGACCCTTATCGGCTCCGACAGCCACACTCCCACAGGCGGCGGAATCGGCATGATCGCTATCGGTGCGGGCGGTCTTGATGTTGCTGTTGCAATGGGCGGCGGCGCATACTATATTACATATCCCAAGATCGTTAAAGTCGAGCTTACAGGCAAGCTTTCCCCCTGGGTCTCCGCCAAGGACGTTATCCTTGAGGTTTTAAGACGTCTCTCCGTTAAGGGCGGCGTGGGCAAGGTCATCGAATACTGCGGCGAGGGCGTCAAGACCCTTTCCGTTCCCGAGAGAGCTACCATCACCAACATGGGCGCTGAGCTTGGCGCAACCACCTCCATCTTTCCCTCAGACGAGACTACAAGGGAATTTCTCAAGGCTCAGAAGAGAGAGGACGTTTACGTTCCCCTTTCCGCTGATCCCGACGCTGTTTATGACGAGGTCGTTGAGATAAATCTCTCCGAGCTTGTTCCTCTTGCAGCTTGTCCTCATTCTCCCGACAATGTTAAGACCGTTGAGGAGATAGGCAGCCTGAAAATTGATCAGGTCTGCATCGGTTCCTGCACCAACAGCTCCCTTATGGATATGATGAAGGTCGCTCACATTCTCAAGGGCAAGACCGTTCATCCCGACGTTTCCCTTTCCATTGCTCCCGGCTCCAAGCAGGTGCTCAATATGCTTGCTCAGAACGGCGCTCTCGCTGTTATGATTGACGCAGGTGCAAGAATCCTCGAATCTGCCTGCGGTCCCTGCATCGGCATGGGTCAGTCCCCCAACTCAAAGGGCATTTCTCTAAGAACATTCAACCGCAACTTTGAAGGAAGAAGCGGCACCAAGGACGGTCAGATCTATCTCGTATCCCCCGAAATGGCTGCTGCATCCGCTCTCACAGGCTATCTCACGGACCCCAGAACTCTCGAGGGCAGCTTTGAATTTACTATGCCCAAGGAGTTCGTTATCAATGATAACATGGTTGTTCCTCCTGCGACAGAGGCTGAGATGGATTCCGTTCAGATACTCCGCGGTCCCAACATCAAGCCCTTCCCCGAGACTGCTCCCCTCGCAGATTCCATTGAGTGCGGCTGCTCCCTCAAGGTCGGCGACAATATCACCACAGACCACATTATGCCCGCAGGCGCAAAGATACTTCCCCTGCGCTCCAATATCCCCGCTATCTCCAATTACTGCTTCACCGTATGCGATGAGAAGTTCCCCGAGAGAGCCAAGTCTATGGGCAAGAGCATTATCGTGGGCGGCTCCAACTACGGTCAGGGCTCGTCCCGTGAGCACGCTGCTCTCGCTCCCCTTTATCTGGGCGTCAAGGCTGTTCTCGTTAAGAGCTTTGCCCGTATCCACAGAGCAAATCTTATCAATGCGGGTATCCTTCCTCTCACATTCGTGAACGAGGATGATTATGAGAATATCGCTCAGGGAGATGAGCTGGTTATTGCCGATGTCAGAAAGGCTGTTTCCGAGGGCAGATCGGAGCTTACCGTTGTAAACAAGACAAACGGCAGGGAAATTCCCGTTCTCTGCGAGCTTACAGGCAGAACCAAGGATATCGTTCTTGCAGGCGGTCTTCTTGACTACACAAGAGAATCCCTGAAATAATCAGGCATTGCGGAATAAGGAGACAGACTATGAACCCCGAATCATTTATGCTCAGGCTCCGCAGCGGTCCCCGCACAGCCGAGGAATGGATCGTATTCATCCTTGCAGTGGCTATGGGTGTGGGCATTGACACATCATTAAAGAAGAAATTTCCCGATATGAGTCTGAGAATGAGGCGGGCAGTCTCCTATATTCCAATGATCGCTATACTTATAATTTACCTATTCTTTATTAAAAGTCATTAAAATGGAACAGAAAGCTGTAACCATGGCAAAATGCGGCATGGACTGCACAGCCTGCCGCTTCTCCCTTGAAAACGACTGCCCCGGCTGTCCCTATACATTCCCTCCCGAAAGCCGTGAAAGGCTATTTGAGGACGAGGAATGTGAGGTGGGGATATGCTGCGAGGCAAAGGGCTTTGATACCTGCGCCCGCTGCACCGATTTTCCCTGCGACGCCCTTAAAGCCGTAAGCTTTGACACCGAAACAGGTGACGGCGGCGGCAGGCTTATGACCCTCAAGGCACTGAAGGACAGCGAATACCGCATAAAAAGGCGGAAGCTGACCGCTCCCGCTGCGGGAGGATGTCTGGGGCTGATTGCGGGCATAATAATCGGCTGCATCACAGGAAATATCCCTGCCTACATTGCCGCAGGGATCATTGCAGGCACAGGTCTGGGCTATATTATTGGCATAGCCAAGGGAGACAGAAGGAACTGAGCTTCCCGTATCAAATATCATTCCGGAGGTATAATAAAATGGCTGATAAAATCAAAATGACTACCCCTATCGTTGAAATGGACGGAGACGAGATGACACGAATCATCTGGAAGATGATAAAGGATATCCTTATTCTTCCCTATGTTGAGCTTAATTCCGAATATTACGATCTGGGTCTTGTTCACAGAAACGAGACTAACGATCAGGTAACTATTGATTCCGCTGAGGCTACAAAGAAATACGGCGTTGCCGTAAAGTGCGCAACCATCACCCCCAACGCTCAGAGAATGACCGAGTATGACCTGAAGGAAATGTGGAAATCCCCCAACGGCACCATCAGAGCTATCCTTGACGGCACCGTTTTCAGAGCGCCCATTATCGTAAAGGGCATAACTCCCCTGCTTCCCACATGGACAAAGCCCATCACCATTGCCCGTCACGCATACGGCGATGTTTACAAAAACACCGAAATGCAGGTTTCCGAGGGCTCGAAGTGCGAGCTGGTATGCACCGACAAGGACGGCAAGGAAACCCGCTCCCTTATCTATGATTTCAAGGACAGCGCAGGCGTTATCCAGGGTCTCCACAACAAGGATAATTCCATCGCAAGCTTTGCAAAGTCCTGCTTCAATTTTGCCCTTGACACCAAGCAGGATCTCTGGTTCGCAACAAAGGACACCATCTCCAAGAAGTACGATCACCGCTTCAAGGATATCTTTGCAGAGATCTACGAGAATGAGTACAAGGAGAAATTCGAGGCTGCAGGCATTGAATATTTCTACACTCTCATTGATGACGCAGTAGCAAGAGTTGTCCGCTCAAACGGCGGCTATATCTGGGCGTGCAAGAACTATGACGGCGACGTTATGTCCGACATGGTCGCAACCGCATTCGGAAGCCTCGGAATGATGACCTCCGTTCTCGTTTCTCCCGACGGAGTATATGAGTACGAAGCTGCTCACGGCACCGTTACACGTCACTATTACAAGCACCTGAAGGGCGAGGAGACCTCCACAAACTCCGTAGCCACCATCTTTGCATGGACAGGCGCTCTCAAAAAGAGAGGCGAGCTGGACGGAAATGCCGCTCTCTCCGATTATGCGGAGAAGCTTGAAAAGGCTACGATCCGGACTATTGAGGAAGGCGTTATGACAGGCGATCTCTATGTTCTCTCTCACCTTGAGAACAAGAAGAAGGTCAACACCGAGGACTTCCTCCTTGAGATAAACAAGCGCCTTGCGGCTATGATGTAATTTATTCAGTGATTCTTTTATGCGGGGGTCGGAAGCAATCGCTTCCGGCATCCCGCTGTTTATTCGGCAGATCTTTGCACATTATATAAAGGAACGGTTTTGAAGTATGGCAAAAAAAGAGGATATATCCGCTTCGGTAATAAAAAGGCTTCCCAGATATTACCGCTTCATCGGCGAGCTTATCAAGCAGGGAAAAACAAGGATATCCTCAGCCGAGCTTGCGGTTCAGATGTCTCTCACAGCCTCACAGATCAGACAGGACTTAAACTGCTTCGGCGGCTTCGGTCAGCCGGGCTGCGGCTATTCCCTCCCCGAGCTTCATTCGGAGATAGGACGTATTTTAGGGCTTGACGGGCATAGAGGAGCAGTGCTTATCGGTGCGGGAAATTTAGGCAGAGCCATTGCCATACACATGGATTTTGAAAAATTCGGCATGGAGCTGAAAGGGATATTCGACTGCGACAAAAGCAAAACAGGGCTTACTGTGGCGGGGATAAGGATACTCCCCATGGAGGATATGGAGAAATTCATTCTCAGGGAAAACCCTCAGATAGCCATACTCTGTATCCCCAAGGAGTCTGCGGAGGAATGTGCGGATATGCTGGTGGGCTGCGGAATAAAGGCATTCTGGAATTTCTCCCACTACGATCTCACCGCAAAATACAAGGATATCGCCGTGGAAAACGTCCATCTGGGGGACAGCCTCATGCTGCTTTCTTACGGAATTGCCAATTCGGGGAAATAATTTTAGTGCAAAAAATAGTATTTTTTACTAAAACCATTGATTTTTTGTTGAATGTGTGATATACTTATTAGGACATACTGTTTTTAAATCAAAACAGCCTGACTTTGAAATTAACCGCAGCCCAAGGGCAGCGGACTGGAGGAAATATAATGCCATATCCTATCATTACACCGTCATATTTTCAGGAGCTTGCCGAGGACAATACTCAGGAGGAGAAGATCCTGTACAACGTGCTGACTTCTCCCAGCGCAATTGAATACACATTTCCTATCTATCAGAAGCCCCTGATAAGAAAGCTTATGAGCATTAAGGACGTTCTCAGCTTCAAAATGACTAACCTCAAGCCCGAGCATGAGGAGGAATTTGCAAAGCAGGGCGCAGAGCTGGTGGAAAAGTATCCTCATCTCAAGCATTACTGGAATTTCAAGGTACTCACCATGCAGATCCTTCAGAACAGAAATTTCATATTTGAAAAGCGTATGCTTATGCTCAACTATGCCTATAAGACCCTTCAAGGTATGCTCGACAAGACCGAGGGCGAGGAGCAGGATAAGTATATCGCTGCCTTTCTGCGTGATATGACCGTTCCCAAGCACCACGACGCTATTATGAAGTATTTCGAGACAATTACCCCCAACTTTGCTTACAGCCTGTGCGACGCACTTTCTCTGCTCCGCGCGCTTCCTCCCTCCGAGGAATACAACAAGCTCCTTGACAAGGTTTTCGCCGCTGTGAACTGCGACCGTGCAATGAAGGAGTTCAGGTTCGACGAGAAAATTTATATGCCCATGAAGAAGGCTTATTACGAGGATTTCCTCAAGGACAGAGAGCATTACATCGAGCAGGTAATGGTAAATTATGTATGGACCTATTGTATGCCCTATGCAGACTGCACCTCCAACCTGTGGGATAATTTCATCTTCTTCAACACCCTTTTCAACACTCTCAAGGTGCTTATTACTGTTGCAACCTACATTGCGGATGACAAGGACGAGGCATTCGTGGAGGCTGTTTCCGAATTTGACTCGGCTCTCAGAAGAACAAAGGGCAGCATCGTAAAGCTGGTTGCTGCGGCAAATGCCAAGGAGGGTCTTGCCACAAACGGCGATATGGCAATTCTTTCCATGAGCTGATCTCTTCGGAAAAATATTCATTAAATTCATCAGGCGGCGGGAGCATTACTCTTGCCGCTTTGTCGTCGCAAATATAAAACAAGGTTGGTTTTAAAAGAATGGACATCAATAAGAAGCTTATCTCACTGCTGAAAAATGCCGCCGACGAGATCAGAAAATCGGTCATCGGCAAGGACGAGATCATTATCAAGGTCCTGATGACCGCCTGCGCAGGGGGACATATCCTTTTAGAGGATATCCCCGGTGTGGGAAAGACCACCATGGCTGTGGCATTTTCCAAGGCGCTGTCCCTTAAATATAACCGTATGCAGTTCACCTCCGACGTTATGCCTGCGGATGTGACGGGCTTTTATATCCCCAACCGCTCCACAGGGGAGTTTGAATTTAAAGCGGGAGCGGTTTTCTGCAATCTGTTTCTGGCAGACGAGATAAACCGGACCTCCAGTAAAACACAGTCCGCTCTGCTGGAAGCCATGGAGGAGGGGGCTGTTACCGTTGACAGCGTAACAAGGCAGCTGCCCGACCCATTTATCGTCCTTGCAACTCAGAATCCCTGCGGCTCCGCAGGCACTCAGAATCTGCCCGAAAGCCAGCTTGACAGATTTATGATACGCCTGACCATGGGCTATCCGGAAGCCTCGGACGAGGCGGCAATACTGAAGGCTAAATCCTCAAAAACAGAGCTTCCCGAGGTAAATCCCGTTATGACCGCCGAGGATCTGCGTGAGCTTCGCATTGCCGCTGACAGGATATTCGTGAGCGACGAGCTTTTTGACTATATCGCAAGGCTTTCTGCGGCTACAAGAAGCGATCCCCGCCTTGAGCTGGGGGTAAGTCCCAGAGGCTCGCTTGCAGTTACCGCAATGGCTAAGGCTTCCGCAATGTTCAACGGCAGAGGCTATGTTATCCCCTCGGACGTTTCCTATGTTTACACCGATGTATGCGCCCACAGGGTCATTCCCGCAAGAGTCAGAGGCAAGCTCCCCGATGACAGCGAAACAAGACGTATCATCGAAAGCATCTGCGGCTCTGTTTCCGCTCCCAGACTTTAAAAGGGATAAGCTATGACAAGATTTCTCTATATTTTTATCCTTATCGGCGCAGCGGCATTCTATCTGCTGTTTGCCGATAACCTTTCGTTTATACTTCTTATCGCACTGCTTATCCTGCCTGTGATAATGCTTTTGCAGCTTATCATCAGCGCATTGTTTCTCAGATGCTCGGTAAAGGCGGAGCAGATAACTGCCTTTCGGGGCGAGCCCTGCGAAATCGCCTTTCGGATAACGAATAATTCGGTTTTCCCTCTGTGCGGCGCAAGGCTTCGGATACGTTCCGTCTGCCATCCCTCGGAAACGGTGAAGATCACAAATGTGGTGGTTCCCGTCCCTGCGCTTCAGACAAGCACGGTTACGCTGGGCTTCGGCTCGGAGCATTGCAGCAGGGTGGATATAACCGTGGAGAATATCAAGCTTTACGATCTGCTGCGGCTGTTTTCCGCAAGGGTCTGCAAAAGGAGGCTTCACTGCTCATTGTTTGTGATCCCAAAGCTCAGGGAGCATTATATGGACGAGGCAAGAGAGCTTGCCGCCCGTTCGGCGGACAGCGCTTATACAGATTCTGATAATTTCAGAGAACGTGGAAACGGTATTCCCGGGGACGTGTGCGGTTTCAGGGATTTTCTCCCCGGAGACAGGCTGAGCCTTATGCATTATAAGCTCAGCGCAAGATTTGACAGGGATATCGTCAAAATTCTGAGCGTAAACGGCGCCGCAAGATTTCTTCTCACCGCCGATCTTTCATCGGATTCCCCCGATGAACGTGACGGCGTCCTTGAACGGCTTATGAGCGTGGCATATTACCTCTGCGGAGAAAATGCGGAGGTTTACATTGCCGCTCCCTCGGGAAAGGACACTTTCGGTCTGCCTGTGCTTTCGGGAACGGGAAATGAGGAGCTTTTTGCCATAAAGCTTTGCAGCGGCTCGGATTATTTCGCTGCCGCAAAGGCTCTCTGCGGGGCGAATATACCTGCAGCGGAAAATCACAGGGACTTTATCTGCTGCGATCTGTCGCAGAACTAAGATATTTGGAGGCGGAGCTGTGAAACTGAATAAAAAAATGCTCCGCAGAGGCAGCGAAGCCTTTCCGCTGAGTGTTTCTGCGGGTATGCACGTTGAAGTCCGCAGGCTTCGGATAATATATATTATAATGCTGAGCCTGATTTCACTTCTCGGACTTTTCGGCTCGGTGCTTACCTTTATCACCGCCTGCGAAAGGGCAGGAGGCGTAATTATTCCGAAAAGCTTTGCCGCCGCAGTTACCCTTATCTGCTTTGTGATATTCACGGCAGTTTTTGCGCTTTATCACCGTTTCCCCAAGGCATCGGGTGCATCGGCGGTCATACTGACAGCAGGTCTTGCCGCCTTCTGCGCAGTTAAGCTCCCACTGCTTGTCAGGGGCTTTCAGTATCTTGCAAACGGCTTTATGGGCTGCGTTTTTGAACAATATTCGGAAAAGCCCTTTTATTTTCTTTCGGAATTTTTCTATCATGACGGGAAATATTTTCAAAATGAATACTGCGCAAAAATTGCGGTCATATGCATTATTGCAGTAATGGCTCTGGGAGCCTGCAGCTTTGTCAGAAGTCAGAATATACTCATTTTTATCTGCGCCACCTTCCCCCTGCCCGAGCTATGCCTTTATTTCGGACTTGTGCCCGATTATCTCATATTCGGACTGCTCATTGCAGGCTGGTGCGGTGCGGCGGCGGCGGATATCGCAAGGCTCGGAAGCTTCAGCGACAAGGGTGCTGAGCGGATATTTTCAAAGGCAAGCGCCCAGAGCGGACTTGCGGCGGCGGTCATTATGCTCATGAGCTTTGCGGGAGCGAATCTGTATGTAAATGCCGCCCATTTCAAGCGTCCCGACTCGGTGAAGGAGTTCAGAAACGGCGTTGTTATCTATATGCAGGATTTTTCATGGGATAAGCTGATGGGCGATCTGCGCAGCAGCTTTTCCACCGAAAGCAAGGGCAGGCTCACCCATGACGGAAAGCTTGGAAACACCGAAAGCGTGAAATTTTCGGGAAAGAATATGCTTGAGGTAACACTCCCCTCGGACTGTGAAGGACTGTATCTCAAGGGCTTCACGGGAGTGAGCTACACAGGCTCTGAATGGGGCAAGGGTGAGGCTCTCCCCAGACTTGAATCAAATCTCACCTCCCCCGAATTTCTCGGCGGAAGGATATTAAAGCAGCTGGACGGCTTCGGCAGTCTCAGGGCAAAGGACGTTATCACAAGGAATGTGGGAATAAGCGCAGGGGTAAGATATTTCCCCATAAACGGCGCAGGACTGCTTGAAACTGACGGAGTAAGACGGCGGTATGGAGTGTATTTCCCTGAAGGTGACTGGCGCAGCACCGTACTTTCCTCGGCTGAGAACGCCTCCCTTGACCCTGAGCTTGCCGCAGATGAGCTGAAAATGCGTGAATATGCCTATAAATACTGCCTTGACGTTCCCCCGTCATTTACAGCCTCGGAGGATTTCTTCAGGGATTTTGAAGGCGGCACGCAGGCAGATACACTCATATTTATCAGAAAAGAGCTGGCAAGGCGTTGCGAATATTCCCTTGAATCGGGCAAAAAGCCCTTCGGAGCGGACTTTGCCCAGTGGTTCCTAACGGATAACAAAAAGGGCAGCTGCACCCATTTTGCATCGGCGGCAGTATTGCTTTGCAGGAGCATGGGAATACCCGCAAGATACTGCGAGGGCTTTGTGATAAAGGCGGAGGATATCGAAAAATTCCCCGAAACAGATGGCTTCACCACCGTAAGCGTTCCCGACAGCAGAGCCCATGCATGGGCGGAGGTATATGTTAACGGCTTCGGCTGGATGTCATTTGAGTCCACCCCGGGCTACGGAAATATGATAACCGAGCCCTACAGCATGGAAAAGGGCTTTGAAGAGCCTCCCGCTTCGGAGCTGACATCGGTATCCACCGAAGCTCCCGTATATTCGGAAAATCCCGCCGCCAGAACGGAAATTTCAGAAACGGCTTCGGAAGAGGAAAATATTACCGAAACGGAAACAGAGCCTGCCTCCGAAAGCGAGTTCACCGACACCACCGTTATCTATGAAGATATTACCGAAACGGCGGAAAGCGGCACAGCGGAAACAGCAGCGGAGATATCCTACCAAAATGACGGCGAGGCTGTCGGAACAGACAGCGGCATTGTGACGGAATATTCCGAAACGGTGCAGACCGCTATCGGCGAGGAGCTTGCTCCGAGAGAGGAGCCTTCCCCCGGGTCGGGGCGGATTTTTGCCGTTATCCTTGCCGCAGCGGCAATAGTATTTATTCCCATAGCGGGCAGGCAGGCGGTCTTTTTTGCAAGGCGCAGGCGCATAAGCTATGCACCCGACAGGGCGGCGGCGGATATGTACAGGCTGCTGCTCGCCGCCTCAGGCGAGGATAACGTCCCCGAAAGGCTCGCAGAACGCCTTGAAGCCGCTGATATCCCGAGAGAGCTTTCGGAAACGGTGGTGAGCGCCGCCATGAAATCACGCTTCGGCGGCGGGATCTCCGTCCATGAGGCGAAGCTGGAAGCTGAGGCGCTGGAAACGGCGCTCAGGCTGATTTATGAAAAAAAGAACGCTTTGGGCAAGGTACTTTCATGGCTTCTGGTCAGGGACAGCTGCCTGAAAAGAGGTGGGGATAATAGAAAGGATCCTTGAGCTTTTCTGCAATGAGGAGGGCATTTCTGCGGAGAATTATCTTCGGAAAAAGGGGATATCCCGCCGCACACTTGTGTCACTGAAGCGCACTCCCCTGGGGATAACACGAAACGGCGTTCTCTGCCGCTCGGTGGATATCCTTCAGAAGGGGGATAAAATAATTCTCCGAATCCCCGAAAGCGACGGAGGTATAACGCCCAATTTCGAGCTTGATATCCCAATAATTTACGAGGACGAGGATATAATCTGCTATGATAAGCCCTTCGGAGTACCCGTTCATCAGTCCCCGGGGCATTACGTAGATACACTTGCAAATGCCTTTGCCGCCCGTTTTCCCGACAGAGCCTTTCGTGCCGTCAACAGGCTGGATAAGGATACATCGGGGCTTTGCCTTGCGGCGAAAAGCAGGCCCGGAGCAAATATCCCCGCAAAAAATATCGAAAAGGTTTATTATGCCGTTTGCTGCGGAAAATTCCCCTCCCCCATGAGGATAGATATGCCCATCGGAAGAGCGGACGGCTCCGCCATAATGCGGACGGTGAGAGAGGACGGAAAGCAGGCTGTTACAAATGTCTTTCCCATGGAGGGAAACGAAAAATTCACCCTGCTTAAAATAATTCTCGAAACAGGGCGCACTCACCAGATAAGAGTGCATCTCAGCAATGCGGGCTTTCCGCTGGCGGGAGACGGGCTTTACGGCGGATATATGTCGGATATAAACAGGCAGGCTCTCCACTGCGGGGAGATGGGCTTTATCCATCCGATCAGCGGCGAAAAAATCAAGCTTTCATCCCCCATTCCCGAGGATATGAGGAGGTTGATATAAATTTTTTCTCTTCCATTGTACGGCTTGTACAAGAGAAGTATAAAAAAATTTACATTTGTGGAGAATTTTTTTCCAAGCTCTTGTATTTTATGTAACAATATGGTATAATTTCTACAAATATATATATATAAAAGAGGGTATGGAGCAATGAACCCAATCAAATCAATTAAAAAGCATATCATTATCATCACTCTGATAATCGTAATGATACCGCTTGTTATCTTAGGAACATTCTGCTGCACATCAAACAATTATTCGGCAACACAGCTTGCGCAGAGCAGCATGAAGGAATCGGCTGAGCTTGCCGCCCAGCGAGTGAAATGGGAGCTGGAATATTTCCTGACCATCACCTCCGAAACCGGCTGCAACACCGAGCTTTCCAATCCTAATACCACCGACAAGCGCAAGCAGGAGATCGTTGATCTGAAGGTGGCTCAGTACAGCGTAATGGACAGAGGCTGTGCAATAAATGCCGATGGCATGGGCTCAAACGGTATTGATTACAGTGACCGTGCATACTTCAAGAACGCAATGAACGGCAAGACCACCATCACAGAGCCCACTCTTGCAAAATCCACAGGCAAGATGGCAATAATCGTTGCCGCTCCCATCTGGGATAACGGCGTTGCGGGCAAGAAGGCTGTGGGCTGTGTTTATTTTGTTCCCCACGAAGAATTTCTCAATGACATTGTAAGAGATCTTGTTGTCAGCGAAAACAGCACTGCCTACGTTCTGAGCAAGGATGGCGTTAACATCGCAGACCCGGATTCTGAGGTCGTTAATAATCAGGAATGTGTCATTTCCATGGCTGAAAATGACAATAGTCTCAAACAGCTTGCAGAGATACATAAGCTTATGATAGCAGGAGAATCAGGCTCTGCTTCCATAAAAGCGGAAGGACAGTCCACCATCATCGGCTATGCCCCCATTGAGGGTGATAACGGCTGGTCTGTAGCTGTATCAGCTCCCTCAATGGACTTTATGGAAACAACCATTATCTGCATGGTAATAGCCATTGTTCTGGTAGTTATCGCTGCTGTTGTTTCCACAATAAATTCGGGCAATATGGGTCACAAAATCGGCGATCCCGTTGCACTCTGCGCCGAGAGAATAAAGCTTCTCTCCGAGGGCGACCTTTCAAGCCCTGTGCCACATATCAATACCAATGATGAGACTAAGGTGCTTGCCGATGCTACCGAGCGGTTAGTCGGCGACCTGAACAGCATAATGAGCGATATCGGCAGTATGCTCAGCTCCATGGCAAACGGCGATTTCAATGTTAATTCCTCCTGCGGCGAGGGCGTTTACAAGGGCGATTTCCACATTCTTATTGATTCGGTTTCCGAGATCAACAGAAAGCTCAGCCATACCCTTTACCAGATCAACACCTCCGCAGATCAGGTATCGGGCGGTTCGGATCAGGTATCCGGCGGCGCACAGAGCCTTTCTCAGGGCGCAACAGAGCAGGCATCCTCAATCGAGCAGCTCACCTCCACCATTCACACCATTTCCGACAAGGTTTCCGACACTACCGCTCACTGCGCAGACGGCAAGCGTCTTGCAGAAGAATCCGCAGAATACATAAACGAGGCGTCCAGATATATGGACAGGCTCACCGAGGCTATGCGTGACATCAGCGAGGCTTCCGACGAGATCAGCAGGATCATCAAGGCAATCGAGGATATCGCATTCCAGACAAATATCCTTGCTCTCAATGCAGCTGTTGAGGCAGCAAGAGCAGGAGACGCAGGCAAGGGCTTTGCAGTTGTTGCGGACGAGGTAAGAAATCTTGCCTCCAAGTCCTCCGATGCAGCTCAGGAGACTACGGTTCTCATTGAAAGAGCCATCAGCGCCGTTGAAAACGGAACAGGGATCACCGAGCAGACCGCCCGTGCGGTTTCCGACGTGGCAAAGCGTTCCGAGGAGGTTAGAAGCATTGTGGCACAGATTGCCGAGGCAAGCACAGTTCAGGCAGATATGATCGCACAGGTAACTCAGGGCATGGAGCAGATCTCGGGCGTTGTCCAGACAAACTCCGCTACCGCAGAGGAAAGCGCCGCTGCATCCGAAGAACTTTCGGGACAGGCACTCATTCTCAAGAAGCTGGTGGGCGGCTTCAAGCTCAGAAGACAGTAATAGTAAGTACAAAACTCCCGCAGGATTCGCTCCTGCGGGAGTTTTTTGTGAAAAGATCTTATTTCAAATTATAGAATCTCTCGCCGCAAAATCCATATTCGCAAGATTTTGCGGCGATTTCTTCTCCATAATTCAAATAGAGTATAGTAAAATCTCCCTAACAGGCATCATACCTGCAAGGGAAATTTTAACGTAAATGTAATCAGTTTTCGGAAGCTTCTTCTGTGGTATCCTCCGACTCTGTTTCGGATTCGGATGTGTTATCAGTCTCGCTTTCAGTCTCTTCAATATCGCCCTCAGAGCTTTCGGAATCGGAATTTTTCTCCTCCGCAAGCTTGTCGGAGAGCTTGTCAAGCTTTTCCTTAGCGTCCTCAATGGTCTTGAAAATGGGATATTCGATGGAGAAATAGGTGTAGCTCCAGCTGCCGTCGGTAATGTCATACACAAGCTGTCCGTTCTCCTCGGTGAGATTTTTCGCCTCGTCAAAATAAACCTCACCGTTAATGATCATCTTGGTGCCGCTCCACTCACAGTCAAATTCGGTGGGCTTGGGAGCTTGCTTTACAAGCTTTTTGATGGTTGTGTCCATCCTGATAAAGCCCTTGTCCACATCAAGGGTATTGGGCTGAACATAAACGCAAAGCTTTCCCGTGGACTTGTTCTGAACATCAAGGATATAATACCTGAAGGCTCCCGAGGGGGAAACACCCCTTTCGATAAGAGTATCTGTGGTCGTCACCCTGAACACGTTCATCACAAGGAAAAAGGCAATTCCGCCCAGTATGTACATCAGCAGGAAAATTGTTCCGAATATGGTTTTAGCCGTCTCGTTCATGTGGCAGCAGAAAAAGCCGAACAGCGTAACCACCGCCGCAGGCAGCAGCAATGGCCAGTTACCCCAGTCAAGCAGCAGCAGCGGAAAGAAGAGAACCATGTTCACCATGCCGTAAATACAGGTCAGGGGCGATTTTCTCGTGTAAAGAAACAGCAGGCAGATAAGTGCGGAGAAAACAGATCCGACAATGGCAAATTCCTTCTGGCTCACATATTCGATATCGTAGAAAAAAACGTTGTAATCGAAATATGCCAGCACAATGGAATAGATCACTCCCAGAAGGCTCACGCCGATACGAAACCATTTATTGGTAACGACCGTCATAAACTTATTCATAATGTAAACGCTCCATTCATTTTAATTATAGAACTGCATATTACCATTATATCAGAAAAACGGAATAAATCAACAACAATAAGGTTACAATTCGGGGAGAAAACGGTATCAATCAATTGCACCCCAGACAACATTCTGAAGTCTTCTTGTAAAATCGGTGCAGCCTGTATAAGCCTGCTGAACGAAGTACATAAAAGCAAGCTCCTCCTTGGGATCAATGCAGAAATAGCAGCCCAGCATACCATCCCAGCCAAATTCGCCAAGAGAGCCGTTGATTCCTGCCGCATGAGGATCCATAAGCACACGCATGAAATTGCCATAGCCCTGACCTATCATGCTGTCCCAGTTGAGGGAGGCTCTCTGAGCGTCGGTAAGACCGTTTGATGCCATCAGCTCAACGGTTTTCCTGCCCAAAATACGCACACCGTTAGCCGAGCCTCTGCCCAGAAGCATTTTCACGAATTTTGAATAATCCTCAAGGGTGGAAACCAGTCCCGCACCGCCCGATTCAAAGGCAGGGGGAGCCATAAAATCGGTAGTGCAGAGATCGTGATTGGTATAAACCGCATTTCCCTCGGGAGTCTGAACATAGGGAGTCGCCAGACGGTGCTGCTTCTCCTTGGGAATGAAAAAGCCCGTGTCATTCATTCCCAGCGGGACAAAAATCTCCTTTTTGAGAAATTCGCTGTATTTCATTCCGCTGACCGTTTCGATAACCGCACCCATAATATCCGCAGAAGCGCCGTATTCCCATTTAGCTCCGGGAGTGAAGGCGAGAGGCACATTTCCCATTTCAAGAGCGAAATCACGGGTGGAAAGAGGCTTGCCGCCCTTTTCGTAATTCTCGCTCTGCCTGCCCCATACCTCGCCCATTTTCATTCCCGAGGGAGTGCCGCCGGGATATGAGATACCCGAGGTCATAGTGAGCAGATCGCCGATGGTGATATCTCTTTCTGCGGGACGAAGCCCTTTTTCATCAAGCACCTGCGGATTCTCAAAGGTGGGGAGGAACCATTTCAAGGGATAGCGAAGCTCAATTTTTCCCCTTTCGAGAAGCAGCATTGCGGCTGTGGCAGTAATGGGCTTTGTTAGGGAGAACAGCCGAAACATTGTACTGCCGTCAATTTTTTTGCCGCTTGCTCTGTCGGCATAGCCATAATGCTCCTTGAATATTGTCTCGCCCTTGCGGATAACCGCCACACTGCCGCCTGCAATGCTGTCCTTTTCAACAGCCTCGCTCATCAGGAGGTCTATATATTTCAGATTTTCATACATATAAAATAACCGCCTTTCATAAAAACGGGGCGAAAGACGTGCTTTCGCCCCATTTGAAAAATTCAGCTTATCTTTCAATTACCTGCTCTCTGTCGGGACCAACGCCAACCATGCTGATAGGACACTCGCAAAGCTCCTCAAGACGAGCGATATACTTGCGGCAGATCTCGGGAAGCTCCTCGAACTTTCTGCAAGCGGAAAGATCCTCGGTAAAGCCCGGGAATTCCTCATAAACAGGCTCGCAGCCCTCAAGACCCTCAAGCGTGGGAGGGAAATCCCTGATAACAGAGCCGTCGGGCTTCTTGTATGCAACGCATATCTTCAGAGTATCAAGACCTGCAAGAGTATCAAGCTTGTTGATAACGAGAGAGGAAAGACCGTTAACTCTTACCGCATGACGAACAATAACCGAATCGAACCAGCCTGTTCTTCTGGGTCTGCCTGTGATAGTGCCGAACTCGCCGCCCTTGTTGCGGATATAGTCGCCTGTCTCGTCATTCAGCTCAGTGGGGAAGGGACCCTTGCCCACTCTTGTGGTGTAAGCCTTGGCAACGCCGTAAATGCCGTCAATTACCATAGGACCGACGCCCGAGCCTGTGCAGACGCCTGCGGACAGGGGGTGGGAGGAAGTAACATAAGGATATGTTCCGAAGTCGATGTCAAGGAGAGTAGCCTGCGCACCCTCGAAAAGAATGGTCTTGCCTGCCTTCTTAGCCTCATAGGTAAGAACAGAAACATCATCCATAAACTTAGCAAGACGCTGACCGTAGCCGATGTATTCCTCAATAACCTTGTCAAGGTCAATAGCCTCACCGCCGTAAACCTTAGTGATGATGGCATTTTTCAGCTCGCCCACGCTCTTAGCCTTCTCCCTGAAAATATCGGGATGAACAAGGTCATAAAAGCGCAGACCGCTTCTCTCGTACTTATCCATATAGGTAGGACCAATGCCTCTGTGAGTGGTTCCGATGTCCTTATTGCCTCTGAACTTCTCTGAAAGACCGTCAAGAGCGATGTGCCAGGGCATGATAATGTGCGCTCTGGGGTCGATCTTCAGATTATCGAAGGAAATACCTCTTGCGGAAAGAGAGTCGATCTCGCCCAGAAGGTCCTTGGGGTCGAGAACCACACCCGCACCGATAAGGCAGAGGGTATCTTTATAGAGAATACCCGAGGGAATGAGATGGAGCTTGTAGGTCTCGCCGCCGCTGGCAACGGTGTGACCTGCATTGTTTCCGCCCTGAGCACGGACAACAACATCTGCACGGGAAGCAAGGATATCAATGACCTTTCCCTTGCCCTCGTCTCCCCACTGGGTGCCGATAACGATATTAGCAGACATTTAAAATTCCTCATTTCGATGATTATTTCGGTTTATGGCAATGTGCTTCACAGCAGTTTGCCGCAATACAGTATCATTATAGCAGACTTTTCCCCTTATGTCAATATTTTTACGCCCTCATACCGAATTTTTTCAAATAACAATTGCTTCAAAAGTGCATATCAAAGAAGCAAAAATCTATTGAAATAAGCTTTGGAATAATGTATAATATAATCAAATAAAACGAAACGGGAGGAATAAAAATGGCAATACTTGTAACAGGTGGAGCAGGATATATCGGCTCTCACACCTGCGTTGAGCTTTTAAATTCCGGAGAGGACATAGTGGTTCTCGATAACTTTTCAAACTCAAAGCCCAGAGCGCTTGAGCTTGTAAAGGAGCTTACGGGAAAGGATTTCAAATCCTACGAGGCAGATCTTCTTGACAGAGCGGCAGTGGAGAAGGTTTTCGAGGAGAATGAGATCGACTCCGTAATTCATTTTGCAGGGCTCAAGGCAGTGGGCGAATCGGTAAGAAAGCCCATCGAATACTACCACAATAACATCACAGGAACGCTTATCCTCTGCGATGTAATGAGAAAGCACGGCTGCAAGCGGATAGTGTTCAGCTCCTCCGCAACGGTATACGGCTCTCCGAAATCTGTCCCCATCAGAGAAGATTTTCCCCTTTCCACCACCAATCCCTACGGCTCAACCAAGCTGATGATCGAGGGAATTTTGCAGGATATCTGCAAGTCCGACAGCGAGTGGAGCGTAGCCCTGCTCAGATATTTCAATCCCATCGGCGCACACAAAAGCGGCAGGCTGGGCGAAAATCCCAACGGCATACCCAATAATCTCATGCCCTATATCCAGCAGGTAGCAGTGGGCAAGCTTCCCTGCCTGGGCGTATTCGGAAATGATTATCCCACCCATGACGGCACAGGCGTGAGAGATTATATCCACGTTGTGGATCTTGCTCTGGGTCATGTAAAGGCAATAAACAAGGTCAGAAGCATGACAGGCGTGGGAATATGGAATCTGGGCACAGGCAAGGGCTATTCCGTCCTTGACGTGGTAAATGCGTTTATCAAGGCAAGCGGAGTGGATATCCCCTATGAGATCAAGGATCGCAGAGCAGGAGACATTGCCGAATGTTACGCAGACCCCTCAAAGGCTCTGAACGAGCTTGGCTGGAAGGCAGAGCGAGGCATTGACGAAATGTGCGAGGACAGCTGGAGATTCATAAAGAATAACCCCAACGGACTATAACTATAATAGTACAAAAAGCAAGCGTTATATCCTCTGTGATATAATCCCCTTAGAGTAGACACTCGAAAAAACAAAAATTCGAGACTACACTAAGGGGGTTAATTTATGCCAAAAAGAATACATAAGAAATATTCTGTAGAACTGAAATTAAAAGCAGTGAACGACTATTTGTCC
>JALFVE010000014.1 GCA_022787085.1 Oscillospiraceae bacterium
TGTGCCACCAGGAAAGGGCAAATTTAAGCTGCTCTCTCATTGTCTTGCCGCCTACTACCTCGTCGGGATTGTAGTATTTAAATGCAAGGGGATTTGTGCTGTTCTTGCCCTCGAAGGGGATCTTGCCTATGCCTTTGAAAAATTCGCTCATTGTTAATTCCTCCATATGTAAATTTTTATAAAAAACAGATTTAACCGCAGAGCTTCTCCGGAGTATTCGGAGACATCTCTGCCATTTAAATATATTTTACATTGTAATCGGTTTCTTGTCAAGAGGATTTTGTAAAAATCCTATAAAAAAATCGCAGAAAAATGCTTAATTCAGAAGCTCACCGCTCCCAGCTTTGTATAAGCTTTTCGGAGAACGTCCTTCGAGACCCTGTAAATACCGCTTGATTTAACAGGTCTGTCCTGCTTCATCAGACGGAAAATCACATAATTTTCCTCATGGTCATCATCGGAGTAAAATGCCGCCTCGATATATTCCTCCTTGAGGGCGTAATAATTCACAGGCTTTAATTTGCATAAAAATTCCTCCGACCGCTCCATTTCGGAGCAGATGACCTCCATGTCCTCGGAAACGTAATTCACAAGCTTGCATTTCATGGAGGCAAGCCGTTTTTTAAGGGGCTGCTCCTCGGGAGCCTTTTTCTTAAAAATATCAAATAATCCCATAGCATCACCTTTTGTTTCCGAGCAAAGCTCTCAGCATATCAACTCTGAGCCTGTCCCTGTGCTCGGGCTTCACAAGATAATAAAGATAGCTTTCAAGAATATTAACGGGGTGCATGAGCCTGCCCTCTATCTTGAAATTCTCAAAGCCCATGGGGACATATTTTTCAAATATGGCTTCGGGAGAGATATGAGTCTCAAAGCCCGTCGTGTCATAAAAATTCAGGTCGGTATTGGGACAGGGAAATTCCGTGTCGGGAATGGGCTTTATCATATCGCTCTCAGAACCGAAAACCTGCCTGTTAAGCTCAAATTGCCGCTCGCCCAGAAACTCGTAATGCTTCTTTCTTCGCCTGCAATGAGGCGTGCAGTAGGAATTTATCAGCAGCTCGATCTTATCCTTGTGAGGCAGCGATTCAAGCTCCTCAAAGCGGTTGTTCCAGTTGTAATCGAGTACTACAAGCTTATAATCTTTTTCAAGCTCCGAGAGTAACGCCTCCCTGTCCTCGATCTGCTTTACGGTGGAGGAAATAAGCGGATATGCGGGATATTTGCTTCTTATGTATTCCTCAAGGACGGGAACGTTCACGATAATTTCATTCAGCCCGTTTTCCGCAAGCCTTGCGATCATATTGCAGAAGGGGTCGGAAAGGTGCTTTTCGGTAACAAGGGGATTCGTAAAGGTGTACCTGATGGGGATACCTCTGGCATTATATTCCTTGATGATAAATTCGATAAATTCCCGCCGTACTGCGCCCACAGCAGCACGTCCGCCGTTCCATGCGGCAGGGGGAAAGCAGCCGTAGGAGGAGGCAATTTTTATCCCGTCATAGAAATACTCGGGGCGCTCTCTGAGTGCGTCCGCAAAGGTCAGATTCATTTTATAATTCCCGCAGAAATCGGGCAGATGAAAATTTATGCTCATTTTATTTCCTCACAAATGGTTTATATTATCATATTAACAGGTTTTCTTCCGTTCGTCAATAGTTTTTCTGTGAAAATAAACAAAATTTCTCAAAGAACATAATTTTTCAAAAATTTTATATGCTTGACATTTATACAAAATCGGTGTAAAATAATAATAGTTTTCAGAAAGGAACGGAAAGCTGATTATGAGAGGAATTTATTCATCTGTAACGGATATGCGACGCAAGGTTTTTACAGAAGTGGCAAGGCTTGCTTACGAGGGCGGCGATTATACGAGGATGGAGGAGCTTCCTTACAAGATAGTCCCCGGAGACGTGGCTATCCACAGGGAATCAATATTTCTTGAGAGAGCCATTGTTGAGGAACGTTTAAGGCTTGCCATGGGGCTTCCTCTCAGAAGCGTCAGCGAGCACGCTCCCGTTTCCAAGGGCGTGGACGCCAGCGCAATTGCTGAGAAATATTACGACCCCCCGCTTATCAATATCATCAGCTTTGCCTGCAATGCCTGCCCCACCATGCATTACCATGTCACCGAGGTGTGTCAGGGCTGCTTTGAGAATCCCTGCAAGGAGGTCTGCCCCAAGGGCGCAATACATATCCGCCACGGAAAATCCAAGATAGATCAGGATAAGTGCATAAAATGCGGCAGATGCAAGGATGTCTGCCCCTATCATGCCATTCTCAAGGTTGAAAGGCCCTGCGCAAGAGCCTGCGGAATGGACGCTATCGGCGTTGACGAGCATGGCAGAGCAAAAATTGATTATGACAAATGCGTATCCTGCGGAATGTGCCTTGTGAACTGCCCCTTCGGCGCAATTGCCGACAAGGGACAGATCTTCCAGCTCATTCACGCAATAAAAACGGGCAAGAGAGTCGTTGCCATTGTGGCTCCCGCATTTTACGGACAGTTCGGTCCAAAAATGACACCCGAAAAGCTCACCTATGCCATGAGACAGCTGGGCTTTGACAGCGTGGTGGAGGTTGCTGTGGGAGCAGATCTCTGCACCATTGAGGAAGCAAAGGACTTTGTGGAAAATGTTCCCGAAAAGCTTGATTTCCTTGCAACCTCATGCTGTCCCTCATGGTCGGTGATGGCAAAGAAGCTTTTCCCCGAGCTTGCAAAAAATATTTCCATGGCGCTCACTCCCATGGTCCTCACCGCAAGGCTTGAAAAGAAAAAGGACCCCGACTGCCGGATCGCATTTATCGGTCCCTGCGCCGCAAAGAAGCTGGAAGCAAGCCGCAGGACAATCCGCAGCCATGTAGATTTTGTTCTCACCTTTGAGGAGCTTATGGGAATGTTTGCCGCAAAGGACGTTGACCTTGAAAATATCCCCGACAGTGAAAATGTTCCTCTCAATGAGGGCACAGGTGCAGGCAGAGGCTTTGCGGTAAGCGGCGGAGTTGCGGGAGCAGTTGCCGAGGAGATAAAGCGTATCGCTCCCGAAAGAGAGGTCAAGGTCGCTTCTGCACAGGGACTTCATGAGTGCAGAAAAATGCTCCAGCTTGCAAAGGCAGGCAAATACAAGGGCTATCTTCTTGAGGGAATGGGCTGTCCCGGAGGCTGCGTTGCTGGAGCAGGCACGCTCTGCGCCGTAAACAAGGCAACTATTGCAATTGACAGATACAAAAAGCAGGCTGACAAGCAGACTGCCTTTGAAACGGATTATGTGGCAGACCTTGACGTGCTGGAAAAGGACGATCTGCTCTGATATTATTATTAAATGCCTTAGCTCCTTAATAAGAGCTAAGGCATTTTTATGAATATTCGTTCAGATCTCCTTCTTCCGCTTTGCCTTGGCACGGTATAACATTCCGTTGTCGTATATTTTTTTGAACCTTTCCTCCGCTTGACAAAATCAGGATAAAGTGGTAATATTACCTTGTATATTAACGATTTGCGGAGGTCAAAATGGAGCTTTGGGATATTTACGATAAAAACAAACAGCCTACAGGCAGAACCATGAAGAAAAACGACTGGTGCCTCAAGGACGGGGAATATCATCTCACCGTTCTGGGCGTTATCATGCGTCCCGACGGGAAATTCCTCATCACTCAGAGGGTAATGACAAAGGCATGGGCGGCAGGCTGGTGGGAGGTCTCGGGCGGCGCTGCAATGGCAGGCGAGACATCTCTTGAGGCTGTTAAAAGAGAGGTCAGAGAGGAAACGGGGCTTGATGTTTCAAATGCGGACGGCGGCTATGTTTTCTCCTATCACAGAGAAAATCCCGGCGAGGGCGACAATTATTTTGTGGATATCTACCGCTTTGTAATGGATTTTGATGAGAGCGATATCCATATTCAGAAGGAGGAGGCTCTGGGCTACACGCTTGCCTCCCCCGAGGAGATAAAGGCGCTTGCAGAGCAGGGGATTTTCCTGCATTATGACAGCATCAGGCAGGTTTTTGATATCTGATTAAATAATAGCATAAAAATTTACATTTTGTCAATAATGCTTTGGGGGATATAATTAAGGGGCAATTCTTAAAATTCTGTTAATGCTATTGCTTTTTTGGGAAAATGAGGTATAATTAAAATGTATCACTATTTTTCAAAGGAAAGGAAATTTCAGATATGTCAAATATGTATTTAATGCTTACCGCTGCTGCGACCGCATCCCCCGATGAAGCTGCTATGACAGGTCAGCTCATTTCCTCAATAGGAATGATGGTCGTTGTCATTCTCGTATTCTACTTCATGCTTATCCGTCCTCAGAACAAGAAGGAAAAAGAGCAGAAGAAAATGCGTGAGAATCTCCAGATCGGCGATGAGGTAACTACCATCGGCGGTATCGTTGGGATCATCGTCCGCAAGGGCGAGGACACCGTTGTTATCGAAACAGGCGGCGACCGCAGCAAGATCCGTGTAAAGACATGGGCAGTTTCGGAAAACCTCACAAAGCATGACGCCGAGGAAGAGCTTGGCAAGAAAAAGTAATTAAAAAAAATGCGGGCAGCCGAAAAAATCGGCTGCCCGATCATTTTTTCTCCTTTTCCTCATAGGGCTGCGGCGGCTCGTACTTTGCAAGAATGGCTTTTTCCTCGCCTATATCCCCCTCAAGGGTGTAGTTAACGGTTACGGTCAGCCCCTTTTCATCGGAGGTTTTTGTAAATTCCCTGTCAATTATGCTTGCATTGCCCGAAAGAAAATTCTTCTCATATTTTTCGATTCTCTCATTGATTATCTGATCCGCCTCCTCGGGAGTGAGGGAAATGCTTCTGCTCTCCATTATCCTGTAATGCCCCGTTATCCTGAAAGCGGGAAGCGGCAGCCCTAAAAAATTCAGCCGTTCCTCCGTTTCGTAATATTCGTAATCCTCATGAGGAAGCTTCGGGGGGCTGTATGCAAGCTTTGTCCCGAATATTTTCAGTGCCTTTGAGCTTTCCTCCCCTGTGCAGTATTTTTCTTCGGTGACAAGGCTCTGGGAAAAGGTCATTTTCTCATTATATATCCCCGTTATCTCCCCCATGGAATGGACGAAAAAGCTCCGCCCGTACTTGGTATCCACCACCCCGCTTACGATTATATCCCCCTTTTTCACCCCGTCCCCCACCATTGGTATGAGCATCCCGCTGTAAAGCTTCACCCCTGTTATCTGTGCGTCATGGGCGGCGACAATGTTGCAGGGGGTATTTTTCCGCTCCATTTCGGGGGGAGCCTTTATCTCGTTTATCTCCACCGTTACCCTGCTGCCGATGTGCTTTATCCCCACCCAGTCGATATCCTTGTCCATGGCGGCGACCTGCCTCTCCGCAAGCCGCATATCCACCGAGGATATCCTGCTGCCGATAAATATCCCTGCGTCCTCAAGATGGGATAATATCCTGTCTGTGGGGATATTTTCATTTCCGCCCACCTCGATCATCATCACCCTGTCGCTGAGGCTCATAACCATTGCAGCAGACAGAATCGCTCCGATAATAAGCCCCACCCGCCGCTTGTACCCCGAAAGCCGCTTTGCCGCCCCTTTTTCATCTATTTTCTCGCAGGTTAGCCTGTGCTGCTCCGCCAGATATTTCACAGCAGGATAATCCCTTGTGCCCACATATCCGTAAAGCCTTTCGTTTCTCACCGAAAGCCCGAAAAACTTTATGGGACTGTTTCTCAGGGCATTTATGAATTTTTTCGTATCCCTCCCCTGCTCCGAATATATAAGGAAGCCTGTTCGGCTTCGGAGCCTGTACAGCCGCATTTTTCCGACTCCTTTCAATCTGGACTATTCCGAGCCGTGAAGCTCCACCGAGGATATTTTTCCCCTGACGGCAATGCCTTCGGTATTGTAATCCGACAGCATCAGTCCGCTGCCCCATATCTCTATAACCATTCCCGAAAAGGTCTTAACCTTGAGATATATGTCATTATACTCCATGATGCGCCTGCAATTTTCCACCTCAAGGTAGGAATTTCCGCAGATCACTATCTGTGAACTTCGGGATCTCAGATCCATTCATATCTTTCCTTTCAGCGTGGAATATTTTCCCCGTCCCCGTAATTATATATATTAAGCCCCGCTTAGCTTTATGCAAGGGGACAGTTCGGTAAAAAGGACGGTTTATATGGAGAAATTTCTGAGAACCTTAAAACGGATAAGCCCGGGGGCTATAGTTTTTCTGATCGCTGCGGCACTTATATGGGCAGGGCGGGAATCCGCAAAGGAATGTGCAAAGGCGGCGGCACTGTGCATTTCGGTGCTTATCCCATCGCTGTTTGCCTTCACTGCCGCTTCAAAGCTGCTCATCTCAACGGAGACCTATAAGCTTCTCGGCAGACCCTTTTCCCTTTTTTCAAGGTATGTACTGCGAATGCCCGAGGAATTTTTCCCCGTTTTTCTCATAAGCCAGCTGGCGGGCTATCCCATCGGAGCGGCGCTCATCAGCGAAATGAGGGGAAGCGGACGACTCACAAGGGAAATGGCTGAGGAGCTTCTTTGCTTCTGCATTGCCCCCGGACCTGCATATATAATGGCGGTAGCTTCGGCGGCAGCTCCCAAAAGCTCCGAGGCATGGATATCCGTTATGCTTGGGGTGACGGGTGCAAATCTCGCTGCAGCTCTCGTTACCGCTCCTTTTCGGAAGATACCCGAAAAGAGCTGCGAACGGATATCCCCAAGGCTCACTGCCGAGGATATCACTGCCGCCGCCTGCTCCGCCTCGGAAAGCATGACCATGATATGCGCAATGGTGCTGCTTATGGCGGCTCTCATGGGGATATTTACAAAAGCGGGGCTGCTTTCGGGATTATCAATGCTCATCTCAAGGCTCACAGGCGCTCCCCCTGCACAGGTCTATCCCTTTGCAAGGTCATTTTTCGAGATCAGCAATCTGTGCGGCGTTTTCGGTGACTCCACGGCAATACTGCCCCTTTCGGCGGCATTTCTCTCCTTCGGAGGACTGTGCGTTCATATGCAGATCAGTGCGGTGTGCAAGGGCTTTTCGCCGATGAAGGCGTTTATATGGCGTGGTCCGTCTGCCGCCGCCGCATATCTGATCTGCCGCAGTCTCATTCCGAAATTCTGCGTGGTGAGCGTTATTTCAGTTAGCGCTCCCGTTTATGAGGAAGTGAGATTTAGTGATTATTCACCATTACTCTCAATAATTTTGTTGATAATGACGATTTTGATATTATCGCAAAAAAATGTAGCCAAATCAAAAAAAATATGATATAATATATAAAAGACGTATCTTGCTTTTAAGAAAGGAATGTTTATATGGCAAAGAAGAAATATTTCGGAAACGATATAGAGCCACAGTGCCAATACTGCGCTTTCGGAACAAGAGCAAAGGACGGCGGAAAGGTTCTCTGCGAAAAAAGAGGTCTTGTTAACGGAGACGCTTCATGCAATAAATTTTCGTATTCCCCGCTGAAAAGGATCCCCGTTAAGCAGCTGCATATTCCCGGTAACTTTGACGACGAGTAATTTTTCTGATTACATAAGAGCCTTTATATGCCGACTTTTTGTCGGCATATTTTTTCGGTTATAATATTTTACATAAGGGTGTTTATATGAAACGTGTAATTGACATTTTCCTCCGTGCCGTATTGACGGGCTTTGCGATCGGAATCGGCGGAGCGGTATTTCTCTCCTGCGACAGCAAATATTTAGGCTCCTTCCTTTTCGGAACGGGACTTTTCGTGATACTTTCCTTCGGCTTCAATCTGTTTACGGGAAAGGTGGGCTATGCCGTTGAAAACAAGCCCTCCTACATAATTGATCTGATAATAATCTGGCTCGGAAATCTTGTTGGAACCGCCGCAATGGGCGGTATGCTCCTCTGCACACGAATCGCAGGGATAGGCGAAAAGGCGGCGCAGATATGCGAGGTCAAGTTTAACGATAATCTGCTGAGCATTTTCATTCTTGCATTTTTCTGTGGTATGCTCATGTTCATCGCAGCAGACGGCTACAAGAAAATTTCAAATCCCGTGGGTCAGATGCTTGCGGTATTCCTGCCCGTTATGGCGTTTATCCTGAGCGGTTACGAGCACTGCATTGCAAATATGTTTTATTTCACAGTGGCAAGGGTCTGGTCGCTCAATACGGTGATATATCTCCTTGTTATGACGCTGGGAAATGCAGTTGGCGGTATTTTCATTCCCTTTGTACGAAAGGCGTTCATTCAGCCCGATACGGCAAAAAAATAATTTCGCAATAACAAAAGCCTCCCATACAGCATATAATGCGCTGTTGGGAGGTGTTTTTATAGATACTTATGCTAAAGCCATTATCCGGGGCAGCGGAAAATATCCCGATATCCACGGTTATGCCGCCTTTGTCCCCTATTTCGGAAAAACCATGGTGACGATATCTGTCTACGGTCTGCCGAGAGGAAAAAAATGCGAATGTGAAATATTTGCCCTGCATATCCATGAGGGCGGAAGCTGCACAGGAAATTCCGATGACCCATTTGCAGATGCAAAAGCCCATTACGATACCGAGGGCTGCCCTCACCCCTGCCATGCGGGAGATCTGCCTCCTCTTTATGCCGATGACGGCTCCGCTCATGCCGCAATTATCACAGGCAGATTCACCCCCGAGGAAATAATCGGAAAACCCATTATTATCCATGCAAAAGCAGACGATCTTCATTCCCAGCCATCGGGCAATTCGGGAGAAAAGATCGCCTGCGGAGTTAT
This sequence comes from Oscillospiraceae bacterium, assembly GCA_022787085.1. GTDB lineage: Bacteria > Bacillota > Clostridia > Oscillospirales > Ruminococcaceae > Huintestinicola. The sequence goes on from JALFVE010000014.1 coordinate 8,734, forward strand.
TGAAAAAATGAGGGACGATTAGTTTTTATACTAATCTTTAATCGTTCTGTAGACAAAGCCGAGGATTTGTCTGTAGGTTGGTTAAAGATTAGTATTACGCCTGATTATTTCAGGCTCGCACTCAAGGCTTATCCCCTTTTTCAGGTAAACTGTTTCCTTAACGCAGCGGATAACGTTCATAACATCCTCAAAGGAAGCATTGCCCTTGTTTATCACAAAGCCGCTGTGCTTTTCGCTTACCATGGCGTCCCCGCAGGAATAGCCCTTTAAGCCGCACTCCTCGATAAGCTGAGCCGCAAATGCCCCTTGAGGCCGCTTGAAGGTGCTGCCTGCGCTGCGGTATTCAAGAGGCTGCTTTTCCTTTCTCATTCGGGTAAGCTCCGCCATTCTTTCGGATATGGCTTCCTTGTCTCCCAAGGCAAGCTTCAGCCTTGCGGAGAGGATAACATATCCCCCGCCCGAAAACACGCTGTGACGGTAGCCGAAATCCAGCTCCTCTGCGGAAAATTCACGGATAAAGCCCTGCATATCACAGGCGGTGACGCTTTCGATAACGTCCTTCATCTCGCCGCCGTATGCCCCTGCGTTCATAAAAACAGCCCCGCCTATATTTCCGGGGATACCGTAGGCAAATTCAAGCCCCGTAAGCCCCCTGTCCCTTGCAAAGGCGCTGACCGCCGAAAGGGCAGCTCCCGCCTGACAGGTTATCACACCCTTTTCCTCGGAGATATCACTCATTCCATGCCCCATGTGAAGAAATATCATTGGGATCTCCCCGTCCTCCACAAGAAGATTTGAGCCTTTTCCGATAATGTAAAAGGGCAGCTTCTGCGAAGTCATTTTCCTGACAAGCTCTGCCGTTCCCTGCTCGCTCCCCGCTTCTATCATCAGCGGACAGCAGCCGCCAATCCCGAAGGTGGTATATCTGCTGAGAGGAACATTTTCTGAACAGTCAAAGCCATATGTTATGGCAAGCTCTTTTATTTTATTTATCTGTTCGGTCGTCATATTCATCACCCATAATAATTATGCCGCATATCATCTGAAAATAATGCCGTTTTTTCTGTTTATCCTTTCAAGCAGCAGCTCTCTGTCCGTATTCACGATAAGCCTTTCGGGATAGTCAAATTTCCTGAGCAGCGAAAGGGAGCGCTCTGCCTGCCCCACTGCGGTGAAAAAATGAGCGTCGGTGTTTACAATAACGCTGACCTCATATTTTTTGCACAGCGGGATAATTTCCCGATAATTCTTCTCTGTATTTTTCCAGAGAATGGTGCTTTCGTTTATCTCCACCAGCTTATCCTGCTCCTTGAAGGCTTTTATCCCCTTTTCGTAATCAAAGGGGAATTTTGTGTTTGCGCAGTGCCCGATAACGTCCACAAGCGGATTCTCAGCCAGTCTCAGATAGGTATTTGTGTTCTGCTCTATTGTTCCCGAGGGCAGGATATCCGTATGCACCGAGCCGATTATCCAGTCCAGAGCCGAGCATTCCTCATGTGGCAGATCCAAATGCCCCTCATAATCGGTAACGCTTGACTCAGCCCCGTAAATTATTTTGACCCCGAAAAGCTCCCTTGGGATTGCCTTGTGAAGATTGTGAAAATGCCATATATGAGGTCCGTCGGTGGAGTTCGGGGTATGGTCGGTTATGGCAAGAAATTCCAGTCCTGCGTCCCTTGCCGCCTCGGTCATTTCCTTTACGGTGGAATAGGCATGGGTGGAGGCAACGGTGTGAGTGTGCATATCGGCGATAAGCTTCATTTGAATTTTTCCTTTTTTGAGAATATTTATTCGGGCATAGTATTAGAGCGAACCCATCAGCCATATCATCAGAGCAATGACCGCTGCTATGGGCAGGAGCTTTAACAGCGATATCCCCACCCACAGCAGAATTGCAAAAATATCCTTTTTTCTCTGTTCGTCCCTGTCGTTCATATTGACCCCCGGATCATGGAATTATCAATAAATATCCCACTTTTTGATGGTATCCTTGTGCTCCATTTCAAGACCCAGATTGTCAAGAAGCTCCTGAGCGGCATTGTAGCCCATCTTCTTCTGGCGGTTGTTCATGGCAGCGACCTCAAGAATTACAGCCAGGTTACGTCCGGGCTTAACGGGGATGGTGGAGCAGGGCACCTTTACGCCGAGAATTGATGTATATTCGCTGTCAACGCCCATTCTGTCATATACCTTTTCGGAATCCCAAGGCTCAAGCTCGACTATCATGTCAATTTTTTCCGTTACCTTAACGGCACCCATACCGAACAGGCGGCGGGCGTTTACGATACCGATTCCTCGAAGCTCAAGGAAATGGCGGATATTCTCGGGGGACGAGCCTACGAGACTGATATTTGAAACCTTTCTTATCTCAACGGCATCGTCGGCAACAAGCCTGTGACCGCGCTTTATAAGCTCAACGGCAGTTTCGCTCTTACCGACGCCGCTTTCGCCCAGAATGAGCATACCCTCGCCGTAAACCTCGATGAGAACGCCGTGACGGGTGATACGGGGAGCAAGATGAAGATTAAGATATGCGATAAGCGCAGACATAAAGCTCGAGGTGCTGTCCTTGCAGCGAAGCAGGGGTATTTCGTACTGCTGGGCAAGCTCAAGCATTTCGGGGAAATAGGGCAGCTCTCTTGTAATGATGATGCAGGGGACGTGCTGTGCAAAGAGCATTTCAAGATGCTCCCTTCTCACGCCCTCCTCCATTGTCGCAAGATAGGCAAACTCTGCCTTGCCCACGATCTGGATCCGCTCATTGTTAAAATATTCGTAAAATCCCGAGAGCTGAAGCCCGGGACGGTTTATCTCCGTCTCGATAACAAGGAGCTTTGAAGCGTCCATTGGAAGATGGATAGTTTCAAGATGGAACTCGTCAATGATCTCCTTTAGTGTTACGCTGAATTTCTTTTCTGCCATAATAACCCTCCAAATCACAAAATCGGCATACATGTTAATATTATAACACCCTTTGATATTTTTTTCAAGGGATATTGAAATTTTCCGATGATTTATAAAAGTAAACAAACTGTTAACAGATTATTGTTACCAATTTGTAACCTTTTGTAATCCATTAATTTTCGTTAAGTCCTTGACAAAAATATTCCAATGTGTTATAACTGTATTATAACAGCTAATACAGTTAATACAGATAATACAGCAAGGAGGAACGACAATGACGGATATGAATATGCCTCTCCGTCCCGTGGTCTGGATATATTCGGGCAGGGAAAGCAGCCTCGGGACAAAGCTTTCGGCATATCTTCGCAGTGAAAATATTAAGACCTGCGAGGGGAAAATATTCCCCGCAGAGCCTGAGAATATCTCCATGGCGGTGATATGCGACGGCGGGGTCACGGCTCCCGAATTTGAGCTTATCGAGCGGATAAGAAATATTTCCGATATTCCCATTATGACCGTATCACGCTCCTGCGGCGAGATCTACAGCACCATGGCTATCCACAAGGGTGCGGACATCTGCCTGTCTGCCGAAGCTCTCGGCAGGAATGAATTTACCGCAAGAACGGCGGCAATGCTCAGAAGATATCTTTATACGGCTCCCCGACCCACACCCGTTCCCGACACTATCGTCAACGGCAGTCTCGCCGTTGACAGGAGAAGCAGGGAATTTTATGCGGGCGGAAAGGCAGTCAGGCTCACATCCACACAGTTCGGGATAGTGGAATATCTTATGGAAAACTGCGGCAGGGTCTGCTCGGTGGAGGATATTTACCGCAGCGTCTGGAAGGAAACTCCCTACGGCGTTCACAGGACTGTGGTTGACCACATCAGGAGGATAAGAAGCAAAATAGAGCCCGACCCCCACAATCCCCGCTACATAAAGGCGGTTTTCGGAGTGGGCTACAAGATGGAAAGAGCTATTTCATAGGAAAGGAGCAGCTAAATGTTCGACATTGATCTTCAGAGCAGGATCCCCATTTACGAGCAGCTTTACAAGCGGGTCGTGGAGCTGACGGTGAAAAAGCAGCTGCGTCCCGGAGACAAGCTTCCCTCGGTGAGAGAACTTGCAAAGGCTCTGGGAGTTAATCCCAACACCGTTTCAAAGGCATTTCAGAATCTTGAGCGGGACGGGATAATCTATTCCCTTGCGGGACGGGGCAGCTTTATTTCCGACAAGAACGGCGCTGCCATTAAGCAGAATATCGCCGGGCAGTTTACTCTTGCGGCAAAGGAAGCCTTCGCCGCAGGACTTTCGGCGGAGGAAATGATTGATATCATAAATTCCATAAATTCAGACAGGGGGAATCAGGTTTGATAAAGCTTACAGGCGTTACCAAAAAATTCGGTGATTTCACCGCTCTCGACAGCGTTGACCTGACCATTCAAAAGGGTACATCCTTCGGGCTTTTAGGCTCAAACGGTGCGGGCAAATCCACCATATTAAGGCTGCTTTCGGGAATATATCAAAATGACGGCGGCACCGTTCAGATCGACGGCGAAGATGTTTTTGACAATACGGACATCAAGAAAAGAGTATTTTTCATAAATGATGAAACGGTTCAGTTCGGCAGCTTTACTCTGAAAGGTCTGCGGGATTATTACAAGGGCTTTTACCCGAATTTCTCCGAGGAGCTTTTCGAGGAGCTGAGAAATACCGTAAAGCTTCCCCTTGACAAAAGGCTTGACCGCTTTTCAAAGGGAATGAAGCGGCAGGCGATCGTTATTACAGGTCTTGCCTGCAAAACCGATTATCTCTTGCTTGACGAGGCATTTGACGGTCTTGACCCCACCATGCGAATTATCGTCAAGCGTATGCTTGTGGACGCAATGCTCGACAGGCAGCTCACCACCGTTATTTCATCTCACAATTTAAAGGAGATAAACGAGGTCTGCGACAGCGTTGCGCTTTTACATCAGGGAAAAATGCTCTTTAACCGTGACCTTGACAGCGTTAAGGGCAGCATACACAAGGTTCAGGCGGCATTTAACGAGGAATATTCCAAGGAGGATTTCGAGAAATACGGTATCCTCCATTACAGCCGCAGCCAGAGTATCCATTATATCATAATGAAAGGCTCGGAGGAGGAAATAAGGGAGAAGCTTTCGGAGAAAAATCCGATAGTTCTCGACCTCATTCCCCTTTCTCTTGAGGAAATATTTATCTACGAAATGGAGGGAATGGGCTATGACGCAGGTCAGCTCGACTAAAAAGGATAAAAGCTTCGCAAATGCGGCGATGCGGCATAATTTCTGCTATAATGTCAGGGACAATATGAAGCTGATGATCGTTATATTCGTTCTGCATTTTGCGGCGGTCCCCATGCTGCTTATCACTGCTCTTGCGGATATTTTTTCAAAAGGCTCAACGGAAACCATTGACGAGGGCTTTATGGTCACTGCTGTGATCGGAACGGGTCTTGCGGCGGCTTCGGGAATGTTATGCGCACTGACCGTTTTCAAATATCTTTACAACAAATCTGCGGTGGATATGCGGCTTTCCCTGCCAATGACCACAGGGCAGAGATTCGCTTCGGATTTTCTTTCAGGACTGTTTGTTTATATAATCCCATATTTTGCGGCGGAGCTTATAAGCTGGCTGCTCATGCTTGCGGGACATATTCTCTGCGACGGTAAGACATTTACCTATACCACGGAACACCCTTCAATTCCGGGGAAGATGCTGTCCTATGACTGGGTGTGCACCATTTTTGAGGATACTGCGCCCGTTCTCTGGAGAGGTATGCTGGGCGGACTTATGCTAATGGTGATGTTCTATGCAGTTACAGTGCTTGCGGCAGCCTGCTGCGGAAATATTTTTGAAGCGGCGGCATATAATATTCTTCTGAATGCTCTTGTCCCCGTTTCGGTACTGCTCGGCATCACCACCGTCTGCAATAACATTTACGGACTTGACGAGGAAATATACGGCTTAAGAATATTACCCTTCTGCGGTCCCTTCGGAGGAGCATACGGTGTTATAGCGTCCCTTGAGCCGATGATCGAAGAGTCAAACGGCTATATCCGTACAAATCTTTATGAACCGCTTCATTTCGGGACATGGTTTATCCTGTTCACCCTCTGCACAGCATTGGTAATTGCGGGAGCTTATCTCATTTACCGAAAGAGAAAGGCGGAGGACACAGGAAAGCCTGTTGTATTCGGCATTTTCCATCACATCATCATGACAATGGGAATATTCTCCCTCTGCTACCTTATGATGATGGACGGAACCGAAAATTATATGCCCATAATCATTATCTCATTTATTATTTACATGGTAATGCACGTTATCCGAAACCGCGGCTTTGGAAAAATTATTTCGGGACTTGTGATATGCACTTTCACTATTCTCGGCTCAATAGGCTCATTCCTTGTTATCCATAACACAAAGGCATTCGGTGCGGGTGATGTTATCCCCGACCCACAGAAGGTCAAAAAGGCGGAGATAACCTATGCGGGCTGCCTGAATTCCGATTATATTGAATATGCGCCCGCAGAGCTTACCGACCCCGCTCTTATCGAGACGCTCACCGAGCTTCACAGCGAGATACTCAGAGTTTACAATGACAATGTGAGCAACGGAGAACTTACCGATCTGCAGCTGCCGATGGGCTTTTGCGTAAAGTACACCCTTTCATCCGGCAGAACCATTTACAGAAGCTATGGCAGCAGCTTCAGCGATAAGGGAGTAGAGCTGATTTGCAGTCTCGATATGGCAGAGGGCGTAAAAAAATCCCGTGCGGAGGGAATGAAGAGAACTATTCTGGATATCAGAGACACTCTGGAATACAGGGAGGAATACGACAAGAGCTTTGATAAAAACAACGTTTATGTCAAGCTTTCTCCTCAGTGGAGATTTTCGTCGGGAGGTCAGGATTATGACGGCTCCTACAGTATAGGCATCAATGAGCTTCCCGAGGATTTCATCGAAAGGCTTGCCGACTGTATGTATTCGGACATTATGTCGCAGACTTCCGGGGAATATTATACACCGACAGGAAATATTTACCAGATAGAAATATTTGAAACAAGAACGTTTTTCATAAGGGACAGCTATCAGAATACCCTTTCCTTCCTTGCGTCCTGCGGCTTTAAGGAGCTTCCCGTCGTTACCGAGGAGGGCGTCAGCAGGATACTGAGAGCTTATGAAAACCGCAGCGGCAGCTTTTCTGTTATCAGCAATCCCCTGATCGGATATATGACAGGCAGGGATATAGGCAACGTAAATCCTCCCGTTTATAACGGCAATGCAGGTTATTTCAAATACAAAAACGGCTGGATATTTTCACAATGCTTCTCATCTGCATACGAATATTACGATGATATCTACACTCTTTTCACCCACAGCTATAAAGCGTATAAAACAGACGAAAGCTGTTATACTATTACCGCGGGCGGAAACAGCGCCGTTATACCCTCAGAGTACAGCGACATTGCGGAAAGAGTATTCATCAGAATGACTGCTGACAAGGCAAATCATATGAATGAGCGTGGCTTCTGGTCATCGCCCTATGAGTATGATAATACCACAGGTGAGCAATACAGAGGATACTCCGAATATCTCAGAGCTTTCCTTGAGTTCTACGGCAGGGATAAGATAATTTCTGCGCTTAGCTTCTACTATGACAGCGAAACTGCGGAAAAGACCTATGCCGATCTCACAGAATGGTCAAAGACCAATACGGATTTTTACGATCAGTTCGGTGATACCGACAGTGAGATTACAACAGAAGAACCTGAGATCTATCCGGACTATACAGAAGCATATGAGGTCTATGAGGATTACTATGTTGCAGGCTGATGAGGGCTGATAAATAATAACGGCAAGGGTTTGCAGCTTTTTCCGTTCCCGCATTATCGGACACTTAACACGCAGGGGGCACAAGCTCTGCGGGAAAGGGAAAGCAAGACTTATGAAAAAGAAAACAGCGGCACTTCTGCCCCTTATTCTCGGTCTGGGCATCATGTTCACCGCCTGCGGAAGCAATGCAGATCAGGGTACAACCGGACAGAACGGACAAAACGGGCAGAATTCAGGCACTTCGGCAAATCAGGGCGCCACAAACGGCAGCACCGGCATGAACGGGAATGGCACAAGCGGAACAAATCCCGGAAACGGCGAAGGCTCTGTGATCGGCGATAACAATGCAAGAACAGGCGATATTGACGGCGACGGATTTATCGAGGACATCGTTACAGGTGCGGAGGACATCGTTGGCGGCGCAGAGGATATCATTGACGATATCACCCCCGGCGAGCGTGACAACGCTACTCAGACCACTGCTTCGGCAAGATAAATTAAAAAAATCCTCTCCATTTGCTTTTTATCGGGCAATTGGAGAGGTGTTTTTTTGTTTATTCGGTGTCTTCGCTCCGGGCTTCGGACGAATTATTTTCCGACTGAGCTTCGGGGGGAGCTTCATTCTCCTCGGGAGGAGCTTCTTCCGTATTTTCGGGAGTGCTTTCGATATCAAGACGGCGATGAACGTCATTTTCAAGGAGCTTGTATACCGTTGCAGCCATGGGAACGCCTATTAACATTCCGCCGATCCCGCACAGTCCGCCGCCGACGGTAACTGCGGCAAGAACCCACATTCCGGGGAGTCCCACGGAGGAGCCTACCACCTTGGGATATATCACATTTCCCTCTATCTGCTGGAGTATCACAAGGAAAATCAGGAACCATAATGCTTTTATGGGGTCTGCTACCACTATCATCAGTGCGCCCACCGCTGCGCCGAGATATGCTCCCACAATGGGAATAAGGGCGGTGGCTCCGATAAGCGTGCCGATGGTGGAGGCGTATGGGATGCGCAGTACGGTCATTCCCAGAGCGCACAGAACTCCGAGAATTACCGCTTCGGTGCATTGTCCCACGATAAAGCTTGAGAAGCATTTATCCGCTGTAGAGCAGAAATATCTGAAACGGCGCTCATTTTCGGGCTTCATGTAGCTTTTCATAAGTCTGCCCGCCTGCTCCGCAAGCTTCTCCTTGTTGAAAAGAATATAAATGGCGAAGATAAGTCCCACCGCAAAATTCACTATCCCGCCGAATACGGAGGAAATTATGCCGAGCGCCGAAGTCAGCGCTCCGCCCATGCCGTTCTTTGCAAAATCTATCACTGCGGCGGAAAAATTCTGCCAGTCAAAGCTTTTTATGTCAATGCTTGTGCTTATAAATGCAGATGCCTCGGGAAGTCTTTCCTGCACCTCGGCAAGCCACTGCTGCACCGTTGAAACATATACGGGGAAGGATTCTCCCAGCACCCGAAAAATATTTCCTATCTCGGGGACAATTACCATAATAATTGCGGCGATGGCAAGGAGCACGATAAGCAGCGAAAGCACAAGGCAGACGGGACGGCGGGTCACTTCCGCCGCTCTTTTCTGCGATCTCGGGAAATATATTTTTTCAAGCCTGCGCATGATTATATTAAGTCCGTATGCCAGCGCACAGCCGATTATAAGCGGGGCGATTATTTTAAGCACCGCTCCCAGAGCAGCCGTTACCTTGCCGAAATATATTATCAGCAGCACAGCCGCTGTGGCAGCAGCCATAAAGGGCAGGAAACGCTTGAAGCGTTTTTTATCTCTTTCGTTCATAATTAATTTTCTCCTTTCTTTAGAGAAGAGGTGCGATTAGTCTCAGAAGTGCGTCAAACATGGTTCCGCGATATATCTGCCTGAGATTGTCTCTTGTTATCTCACGGCATTTATCAAAGGTTTTCAGGCAGTCGTCCTTGAGGTCGAGAACTGCCTTGCTGCCGTAAATTAGAGTTCCGCATTCAAAATGAAGGAACAGGCTTCGGTAATCCAGATTGATGGTTCCCACCACGCCTATTTTGTCATCGCTCACAAAGCTTTTGGCGTGGATAAATCCCGGGGTGTACTCGAATATCCTTACGCCCGCCTTGAGAAGCGGGGTGTAATTTGCCCTTGTCATGCGGTATATCAGCCTCTTGTCGGGAATACCCGGGGTAACGAGACGAACATCTACTCCCCTTTTTGCGGCAAGGCAGAGTGCGGATTTCATTATATCGTCAAGGATAAGATAGGGAGTGTAAATATATACATATTTTTCGGCTCTGCTCAGTATCTCTATATAGACATTTTCGCTCAGTGCCTCATCGTCCAGAGGGGTATCGTAAAAGGGCTGAACATAGCCGTCAGAGGGGTATTTCTCCCCGTACACCGCAGGGGCATATTTTATGATATCCGCCTTGACGCCCGTATCCTTGAAGCTGTGCCACAGCTCAAGAAACATTTCGGTAAGATTCATAACAGCGTCTCCCCTGAGCATTACTCCTGTGTCCTTCCAATGTCCGAAGGGAGCTGTTTCGTTGATGTATTCGTCGGAAATATTTATTCCGCCGTTAAAGCCCGTATGTCCGTCAATTACAAGTATCTTGCGGTGATCTCTGTTGTTCATCACAAGTGAAAGCACAGGTACAACGGGATTGAAGGCAAGGCATTTTATATTAGGATGCAGGCTCTCAAGCACCTTGAAATATTTTGGAGGCAGCAGTGCAACGCAGCCCATATCATCATAGATAATGCGTATCTCAACGCCATGCTCCGCTCTGTCAACAAGGGCTTCAAGCATTTCGTCCCACATTTTTCCCATGCTGATGATGAAATACTCAAGGAAGATGAAATGCTCCGCCTTTTTTATCTCCTTTATCATGTCATCAAACATCAGCTCGCCTACGGGATAATATTTCACCTGAGTATTGGTGTAAACGGGATATCCGCTGAGATTATTTATATATCGGCAGACCGAATAGGCTCTGGGGTCGGCTTCGGAAAGCGCCTCACCCTTTTCACCGAAATCCTTGAGCATGGGGATATATTTTTCCTTGGCGGCTCTTATCCTGCCATGCATATGCTTTGAGGGCTTTTTGTTTCCTGCGAATAAATAAAGCAGTCCTCCGAAGATGGGCAGAACCATTATCAGGATTATCCAGACAATTTTGTAGGCGGGATTGTCGTCCTTGCAGATGATGTACAGCACGATAAGGAGACTCAGCACCTTGAGAGCTATGCTTATCCATGCCGAAAATGCCGACAGCTTGATTATGCAGAGAATAAACCATGCTATCTGCAATATCAGAAAAAGTGCGGTTATGAATATCCTGTTTACTATCAGCCGCCGACAGTTTATTTTTATTTTATCCTTCATTTACTTTTGCTCCTTAAGCTCGTTTATCTTATCTCTCAGATATGCGGCGTGCTCAAACTCAAGCAGCTTTGCCGCCTCCTTCATCTGGGCGGTGAGCTTTGTTATCAGCTCGTCACGCTCCTTTTTGGTGAGCTTCTTTTCGGCAGTTTTGCCGTTTACCTCATCCTTGGTGGATATCTCGATAACGTCTCTTACGTCCTTGATGATGGTTTTGGGAATTATTCCATGCTCCTCGTTGTATTTTAGCTGAAGCTCACGGCGGCGGTTTGTTTCGGCAATGGCACGCTCCATTGAGCCAGTTACGCTGTCGGCGTACATTATTACCTTGCCCTCGCTGTTTCGTGCGGCACGTCCGATGGTCTGGATAAGTGAGGATTCGGAACGCAGGAAGCCCTCCTTGTCGGCGTCAAGTATGGCAACAAGAGACACCTCGGGAATGTCAAGTCCCTCCCTGAGAAGATTGATTCCAACAAGCACGTCAAATTCTCCAAGGCGAAGGTCACGGATTATTTCCATTCGCTCGATGGTGTCGATATCATGGTGAAGATATCTCACCCGAACGCCTGCATTTGTGAGAAATGCGGTGAGATCCTCCGCCATTTTCTTTGTGAGGGTGGTGACAAGAACACGCTCATTTTTCTCGGCTCTTATATTTATCTGGCTGAGAAGGTCCTCGATCTGTCCCTCAACGGGCTTGACGATTATTTCGGGATCAACAAGTCCTGTGGGACGAATTACCTGTTCAACTATCTGAGCGGATTTTTCTCTCTCGATAGATCCGGGAGTTGCGGAAACATATATTGCCTGATTTATTTTCGAGTCAAATTCATCGAAATTCAGAGGACGGTTGTCGTATGCGGAGGGCAGGCGGAAGCCGTAATCTATAAGCACACTCTTTCGTCCCCTGTCGCCTGCGCTCATTCCTCTAACCTGCGGGAGAGACACATGGCTCTCGTCCACAAAAAGAAGATAATCCTCGGGAAAATGGTCAAGAAGGGTGTAGGGAGTGCTTCCCGGTTCTCTGCCCGACAGTATTCTCGAATAGTTTTCTATCCCCTTGCAGAAGCCTATCTCCTCAAGCATTTCGATATCGTAAAGGGTGCGCTGCTTCAGCCTCTGCGCCTCCACAAGCTTGCCCTGCTTTTCAAACCATTCCACCCGCTCCCCAAGCTCTCTTTCGATCTCCTCCACTGCTTTGTGAATATGATCTCTCGACACAACATAATGCGAGGCGGGATATATGGCTGTATGGGCAAGGGTGGTTATCACATTTCCCGTAAGAACGTGAATTTCGGAAATGCGGTCGATCTCGTCCCCGAAAAATTCGACTCTGATGGCATTCTCCGTTGAGCCTGCGGGGAATATCTCAACCACGTCTCCCCTGACACGGAATTTATTGCGGACAAAGTTAACGTCATTTCTCTCATACTGAATCTCAACAAGTCTTTTTAAAAGCTCGTCTCTGGATATTTCCATTCCCTTTCTGAGGGATATAACGTTATTGCGGTAATCCTCGGGAGCGCCAAGGGAATATATGCAGGAAACGGACGCAACTATTATAACATCCCTGCGCTCGGCAAGGGCAAGGGTCGCACTGTGGCGGAGCTTGTCTATCTCGTCATTGATGGAGCTGTCCTTTTCGATGTATGAATCGGTGGAGGGTATATACGCCTCGGGCTGATAATAATCATAATAGGAAACGAAATATTCTACGGCATTATTCGGAAAAAACTCCCTGAACTCCGAGCAGAGCTGCGCCGCAAGTATTTTATTGTGAGCAAGCACAAGAGTGGGACGGTTGAGCCTTGCGATAACGTTTGCCATTGTAAAAGTCTTTCCCGAGCCTGTTACGCCGAGTAAGGTCTGGTCCCGAAAGCCCTTTTCTATTCCCTCTGCAAGCCTGTCTATCGCCTGAGGCTGATCTCCCGAGGGCTGATAGGGGGATACAAGTTCAAATTTATCCTTTGCCATATTTTTGATCTCCGTTCATTTATTGTATATTGCATTTTTATAGCAGCTTATAAATAATGCTGCATATTCATCGGGCTTTGAGCCTTCGGGATATATGATATATTCCGAATATTTTTCCGCCGTTTCAAATTCTTTTTGAATAAGCCCCATACATTTCAGGGTATCCTCGGAAAGCGCAGGAGATATCATATACCCCTGCGGGAGACGGGAGAGCAGCAATAACGGCTCTGTGCCGCTCAGCATGATTTTCCCTTCGGCAGCAAAACCGCTTCGGCAGCCTTCCGACATAATAAGCTCGGTATATCCGCAGAGAGCCTCGGAAGTTATCCTGTCAAGCTCCGACAGCCTGCTGTTTTCGGGGAGTATTGCTTTGTATTCCCCTGTAAATAAATGCTCGGAGCGCAGCTTCATTTCTCTGAGCAAGGTGCGGAAATAGTCCTCCTCCGAATGGGGACAGCGGACTGCCGCTATGCTGCAAGCTCCCTGGCAGACATTTGCTGCGGCTCGGGATAGTGAGGCTGTGATACATTCAAGAGATATGCTTTCCCTTTCGGAAAGGATGCGTATAAATTCCGCTGCCGCAAGGGCGGCGTTATCTCCCTCGGGAACGCATACCGAAAGGCTGCGGGCAGTATTTCCCTGCTTGTAAAGCGCCTCAAGCTTGTCCATTTCCTCAAGGACGGCTCTCGCACGGGCAAGAAATCTCGCTCCCTCGGGAGTGGGATATACCCCCTTTGCGCTGCGTCTGAATACGGTTATGCCGATCTCGTTTTCCACCTCCTTGATGGATTTGCTGAGATTCGGCTGACCCATGAAAAGATTTGCCGCCGCCTTTGTTACCGAGCCTGCACGCTCCACCTCGGTTATATTTTTCAAGTGCTGAAGGTTCATTTTGGTTATTCACATCCCCCGTCCGAGCCATGTAAAAAAGTATATATTACATTATACTCCTTTGTTCTGCATTTGTCTATATTTTTCACGAACTTTTTACCTGTATTCTTTTTCAAGCCTCAGCAGAAATTCCTTTTTCTCAATTCCTCCCCCGTAGCCTGTGAGAGAGCCGTCCGCTCCTATTACACGATGGCATGGGATAATTATTGCTATGGGATTTTTTCCCACCGCTCCCCCCACCGCCTGTGAGGACATTTTTTTAATTCCAAGCTTTTCTGCCGCCTGCTTTGCTATATCTCCGTAGGACACGGTCTGTCCGTACGGGATCTCTCTGAGCATTTCCCATATCATCAGCCGAAAGGGCGTTCCCGACAGCGATATGGGCGGCATGAAATCGGGGATTTTTCCCGAGAAGTAGATATCAAGCCATTTTTCCGTAATTTCAGTTATTGGGTTTTCCGAATTTTCGCAGGGGCTTTCCGAAAATGAAAGCTCGGTGAGGGCATTATCATCCGCTGAAATTATCATTTTCCCTATGGGGGAAATATATTCCTTTTGTGCCATTGCAGTCTCCTTTAAAAAAGGCGCTGCGAATAATTGCCGCAGCGCCTATGATAATTATTCCGATTTGAAATGATATGCCTTTGCGCCGTGTGAGGGCAGAGTGATTTCCGCCGTTTTGTCAAAGGTGACGCTATTGCCGCTCCACAGCTCTGTGCAGGAAAGAACATCTCCCGCTTCAAGGTCTGAAAGGTCAATTTTTACGCTGCCCTCACTTTCCCCTGCGTTGAATACGGCAAAATATCCGCCGCCCTCGCTGTCTGCGGCAGTCCAGAGGATATACTCATTTCCGTCCTGCACACGTCTCCACACCTGATGGGAATGACGGGCATTCTTATGCATTTTAAGTATTCCCTCGTTTGTGAGCAGGCTCATGGTGAAATCGTCAAAGCCTGTCATCTCGCCGCCTATCATCAGCGGTGAACGGAATATGCTCCAGAGAGTGAGCATGGTTATCTGCTCATTCTCGGTGAATTTGGTACGGGTCGATTTGTCGTAATCCTGCAGGATGGGTCCTATGGGCAGCATATCTGCATCGGGCCAGTGTCCCGCTCCCGAATGGGTACACCACTTTTCCGCACGCTCGAACATTGCATATAAAAGCTCCCATTTATCCCAGAAATCATCGGTTATACGCCACATATTTGAAACCTGCTTGTAAAGCTCCGCCTTTTCAAGCAGAGCGGGTCCGGGCGACAGGCTCAGAAGCATTTCACGACCGCAGCCGTAAAGAGACTCGCTGAGCATAACAAGCTCCTTTTCCTCATGGGGCAGCTCTCTTGCGATATCGTCGCACTTGATAAAGTCAACTCCCCAGGACGCATACAGCTCGAAAATGCTGTCATAATAAGCCTTTGCGCCCTCCTTATCGGGGTCAACGCCGTACATATCGGTATTCCATGTGCAGATGCTTGCGGTCTTTGCGATTTCACGGGCGGTCTTGTCGGTGCCCTTTATTTTAGTGTTTCTGTGGACTGCCTGACGGGGTATTCCTCTCATGATATGTATGCCGAATTTCAGTCCCAGAGAGTGGACATATTCGGCAAGGGGCGCAAAGCCCTTTCCTCCCGCCGATGAAGGGAAACGGTTCTCTGCGGGGATAAGCCTTGAATACTCGTCCATGCAAAGCTCGGTAAAGGGGTCGTACTCGTGATTCTTTGCGTTGGGTGCGCTCCACTGGATATCCACGACTACATATTCCCAGCCGTATTTTTTCAGGTGCTTTGCCATGAAATCGGCGTTCTGCCTTACAATATCCTCGGTAACTGCTGCGCCGTAGCAGTCCCAGCTGTTCCAGCCCATGGGTGATGTTTTTATCATAATATTTTTTCCTTTCATATCATTTTTTTATTCAGTCAGTTGCTTTCGGGAACAAATCTATATGAGTTATACGAAATATCCAGAGCGGTAAATTCCGCTGTTCCGCCGATCGCATATAATCCGAGAACAACTCCCGTAAAGCCGCCCGAAACTTCACTTGAGAGATATTTCGACTGTCCGCTGCCGAGGCAGATCTCCCTGCCCTTTTCCGAGGCATAGAAATAATAATTCATGCTGTCCGAGCGGATAATGAGCCTTGCGCTGCCCGATTCAAGAGAAACAACATTCTGAATATGCTTTATGCCGCCGATATTGAGCTTCAGCACCGCTTCAAAGCCTGCCTCCGTTTTTCTCACGGCAATGTCATAATGCTCGTTTTCGCAGGAATATACGGTCACGCCGCTCTCGCCCTCCGAAAGAGTGATATCGGCATACAGCTCCATGTCAAAATCCCGCTGGCGTATTCCGACAAAGGCAGGTGAATCCACATCGTCAAGGGTGATATCCGTTCCGTGAAGGATAAGGCTCTCTCCCGAAAAATCATAGCTTTCCTCATGGGGGTGACGGAGAAAGCAGCGGTAAATATTTTCTTTGATATCAGAGAGCGTGTAATGCAGCTTTTCATTCTGCGTGAAATCGCCCTCAATATCATATTCCCCGTCGCAGGTACCGTCATTGCCTGCAGTGAACCAGCCATTTTTATCAAACCCTGCAGGTATCAGAAAAACCTCTCTGCCCAGATGATGATAGGGCATCCACATATGTATCTGCCTGAACCCCAGACACAGGATATGCCATTCGCCGTTTTTATCGCAGATAAGGTCGCCGTGTCCGATTCCCTGAATTATAAAGGGGGCTTTGTTCCGATTTGTGAGAACGGGATTTTTGGGGTAATTTTCAAACTCGCCCCATGGGGACATTCCCCTTGCATAGGTTATCATATGTCCGTACTCGGTGCCGCCCTCTGCCGCCATGAGATAATATTCTCCGTTTATCTTATACATATGAGGGCTTTCCAGATATCTGCCTCCCGAACCCTGCCATATGCATTTTGTGGGGGTGAGCTTCTCTCCCGATTCAATATTTATCTCGCACTGACACACGCCGCTTTTGCCGTATTCATCGGTGCCGTTGCTGATAAAATAAACCTTCCCGTCATCGTCAAATAGCAAGGACGGGTCTATTCCTCCCTGCTTTACGGTGACAGGCTCCGACCATTCGCCGTAAATATCATCGGTATAAACATAAAAGTTTTCGTGGGTAGTGTCGTTGGTTGTAACCATATAAAATCTGCCGTTATGACATCGTATGGTGGGAGCAAAAACGCCGCCCGAGCTGTTTATCTTTTCAAGCTCTACCTGGGATTTTCTTGTGAGAACGTGTCCAATCTGAGTCCAGTTCACAAGGTCCTCACTCTCGAAAAGCGGCACTCCCGGGAAATACTGAAAGGAGCTGCACACCATATAGTATTTTCCATTATGCTCACATACGGACGGGTCGGGGTAAAAGCCTTTTACTACGGGATTTTTGTATCTCATAAGTTTCCTCCATGAAAATATTTTGTCGGATGGTTATGTATTTATATTTTATTATATTGTATATCCGGAAATAAATCAAGCATTTCCATACATTTTATTTTATAAATATTTTTTTGAAATAATAATGCTGCGGGAATTTGTGCATACTATTCCCGAATAAACCCGAAAGGAACGTGAACTTTATGTATTCATCAAAGCAGATTGCGGACATCAGGGGAAGAGAGATACTCGATTCCAGAGGAAATCCCACTGTTGAGGCGGAGGTCACTCTTACAGACGGCTCCGTCGGCTTCGGACGTGCTCCCAGCGGCGCAAGCACAGGAAAATTCGAGGCTCTTGAGCTTCGTGACGGCGGTCCCAGATATATGGGAAAGGGCGTATTAAAGGCTGTGGAAAGCATTAACACCATCATCAGAGAGGGGCTTGCGGGAATGAACGCCGCCGACACCCGAGGCATTGACAGCAGGCTTATTCTCCTTGACGGCACAAGGGACAAATCCAATTTAGGCGCAAATGCGATCCTTGCGGCAAGCCTTGCCTGTGCGGACGCTGCGGCTGACAGCTATCATATGCCGCTTTTCAGATTCCTCGGCGGTGCAAATGCCGCAAAGCTCCCGGTTCCCATGATGAATATTCTGAACGGCGGTGCTCATGCGGGAAACAATCTTGACATTCAGGAATTTATGATATTCCCCAAGGGCGCCTGCTGCTTTAAAGAGGCTCTCAGAATGTGCTCCGAGGTTTTTCACAACCTTGCGGCATTGCTGAAAGAAAAAGGGCTTAACACTGCTGTGGGCGACGAGGGCGGCTTTGCTCCCGAGCTTGAATCGGAGGGACAGGCGCTGGAGCTTATCCTTGAGGCGGTGGAGAGAGCGGGATATAAGCCCGGCAAGGATTTTCTTATCTCCCTTGACGCTGCGGCAAGCGAATGGAAGGGCGAGAACGGCGGTTATTTCATGCCGAAAAAAAAGGTTGCCCGAACCTCCGAGCAGCTTATTTCCGAGTGGGAGGACATCTGCTCCAAATATCCCATTTTTTCCATTGAGGACCCTCTTGACGAGGAGGACTGGAGCGGCTGGGAAAAGCTTACCGAAAGGCTTGGCGGCAAGATAAGGCTTGTGGGTGACGACCTTTTCGTTACAAACACCGAACGCCTTGCAAAGGGCATTGAAAGAGGCTGCGGCAATGCTATCCTTATCAAGCTCAATCAGATAGGCACCCTCACCGAGACCCTTGACGCTGTGCGAATGGCAAGAGACAGCGGCTTTGACGCTATTATCTCCCACCGCAGCGGCGAAACGGAGGACGCATTCATTGCAGACCTCTCCGCCGCTCTTAACACCGGACTTATCAAAACGGGCGCTCCCTCACGGGGAGAGCGCACCGCAAAATACAACAGACTTCTTCGCATTGAGGAAATGCTCGGAAGATGATATTTCGTCCCGCCCTGTTTTCGGCGGGACATTTTTTATATATTTTGTGCGATATATTAAGATACTGTTTTCATTTTTGTTAAATCTGCAGTTGACAATAGAGCGGATAAGTGTTATAATTATCCTGTATCATTGTCGGCAAATTATTCCATTTCCGACAATTTCAACCAGAGATAGAAAGGGTGTAAATTATTTTGAAGCATTTCAAAAGAAAAAGGCTCGCTCTGCGGTCAATGGCAGCAGTTACCTCCGCTGCTATGATAGCGGCGTCATTCAGCTGTGTTCCCGTGGGTATTACGGCATTTGCTGAGGATCCTATTATCAGCAGCGTTATCTCCGCTCCCGAATATGACGATTATGACAGCGCCGAGCTTCTTAACTCCTATATTGACCATTATGTTATGGAAGGACTGGGGTATCCCTCATTTTCACCGTTTAATTTTAATGATGCGGGCAGAGATTCCCTCAGAGGTGAGGATCTGAAAATTTATGATCTCCTTCTTCCCGAAATAAAGAAAATTGCCTCGGGAGACAGAGCTTCATCAAGCATTACTGTTTCATATACCCGTGAGAACAGCTCTGACACAAATTCACTGTCAAAAGTTATGGCAGCACTGAGAAATGACTGCCCATACGAATTATATTGGTTTGATAAAACAGAAGGCGTAGGAACAAGAACACTGATATAATCCCCTTAGAGTAGACACTCGAAAAAACAAAAATTCGAGACTACACTAAGGGGGTTAATTTATGCCAAAAAGAATACATAAGAAATATTCTGTAGAACTGAAATTAAAAGCAGTGAACGACTATTTGTCCGGG
>JALFVE010000021.1 GCA_022787085.1 Oscillospiraceae bacterium
GGTAAAGGAAGACGGCGGACTTCAGTTTGCATGCGAGCATATCGTAGGTATTGCAAAGGACGTTGAGGACAAGGATATCATCGAGGGTCTCAACCAGAATTTTATGGGCGAGTGCACCGAGGTTGGTATGTACCTTGCAATGTCCAGAGTAGCCGACAGAGAGGGCTATCCCGAGGTAGCAGAAGCATATAAGAGAATTGCTTACGAAGAGGCAGAGCACGCTGCAAAGTTTGCTGAGCTTCTGGGCGATGTTGTTACAAGCTCCACCAAGAAGAACCTTGAGATGAGAGTAATGGCAGAGCACGGCGCAACACAGGGCAAGCTTGACCTTGCAGTAAAAGCAAAGCAGCTTAACCTTGACGCTATTCACGACACCGTTCATGAGATGGCAAAGGACGAGGCAAGACACGGCAAGGCATTTGAGGGACTTCTTAACAGATACTTCAAGTAATTTTATAAACCGCAAACGCAAATCCGCTCCCGATATCTTTCGGGGGCGGATTTTTTTAATATAGTTGTCATTCCAGAGCCGATTGGATGGTATCGCTCATAAGGGGCTTAGTGAAGCCGTTTTCGGCGTCATTATAGGTAATGTCCGCCCCGATCATCAGATGATCGTCAAAAAGGAGATTCACCACCACATTGTCGGGCAGATCGGGGTAATTGAGTATCTTATAGGTGTAAATAGTAACCTTTTTGCCCGAATATGGCAGCAGATCGAAGCCCTGAGCCTTTTGCAGCTCGTTGTACTCATTGTAAGAGGCGTTAAATTCCGTAGGGATCTCCACCTCCTTGCTTTCGGGGTCGGGCTCAACAATAAGACCGCATTTGTTGAGCATTTCCACCCTTTCCGCATTGCACTCAAAGGTGAATTGCTTCTCGCTCTCAGCCTCTTTTTTGGCAGTCAGAACAAAGAAGGCAAGTCCCCCGAGAATAATAAACACCACAGCGAGGAATATCCCCCTGCCCTTTTTTCTGCCGTTCTCACGTCCGCCTGAATATTCTCTGCTCATAAAAAATGCAACTCCATGTAATAAAATTTACCCCGCAGGGCAGCTGATACTCAATATATATGCAGATAAAATAAAAAAAAGACAGGCAGGGAGGAGGGAGAAAAAATTTTTTTGCCAATGATTAATAATGGTAAAATAATTGTTACATTTCCGGGAGCATATTGCAATTTGGCACTGACAGGAGTATAATGTTTATGACATATGACAGAAACTCTGAAAAATGAAAGGAACGGATCATTATGAGAATAGCAGTAACATATGAAAACGGAATGATATTTCAGCATTTCGGACATACGGAGCAGTTTAAGCTGTACGACATAGAAAACGGCAGTATCGTGAATACTCAGATAACGGACACAAACGGACAAGGACACGGCGCACTTGCAGGCTTTCTGGCGGATAAAGGGGTCAGCGTGCTTATCTGCGGAGGAATAGGCGGCGGGGCGCAGACAGCGCTTGCGCAGGCAGGGATAAGGGTGTACGGCGGAGTAACAGGCAGCGCCGATGAAGCGGCAGAAGCGTTCCTGAACGGCACACTTAGCTTTAATGCCAATGTGCAGTGCTCACACCATGAGCATGGTTCATCCTGCGGCGGACATACCTGCCATTAAATAGCATTCCCGGAAAAATAAGGAGCCTTGGAGAATGTTGAATCTAATCTGCTATCTGGTAACATTCGCAGCCTGCGTTATCGGAACTGTCTGCGGAATGGGCGGCGGAATAATAATCAAGCCCGTACTGGACGCAGCGGGAGTAATGTCTGTAGCGGCGGGGACCTTCCTGTCAGGCTGTACAGTTATCGCCATGTCGTGCTGGAACGTGGGAAAGACCGCCATAAAGAAGGAATCGGAGCTTGATCTCCGCATAACGCCGCTTCTTGCAGTGGGAGCAGCCTTGGGCGGGATAGGAGGCAAGCAGCTTTTCAGTCTTGCGGCAGCGCAGCTTGCATACCCCGATAAAGCGGGCGGAGTGCAGGCTTGCCTTTTGCTTGCAGCCACCCTTGCGACCTTGATTTATACAGTCAGAAAGGAAAGGGTTCAAAGCAGGCAGATAAGCTCACATGGCGCCGCAGTTTTTATCGGACTGATGCTGGGATTGCTGGGAGCCTTTCTGGGGATCGGCGGAGGTCCGTTCAATGTGGCAGTGCTGTGTTATTTTTTCTCAATGCCCACAAAAAAAGCGACCCAGAACAGCCTGCTTATCGTGCTGCTCAGCCAGATTTCCAGCACTATTCAGACAATATTAACAACAGGAGCGCCCGAGCTTGATGCCGCTATGCTGATAGGAATGATGGTGTCGGCAGTGGCAGCGGGCGAGGCAGGAAGACGGATACATCGCCGCCTGAATGAGCGGCAGTCCACCCTTTGCCTTGAGGGAGCGATGCTCCTTATCATGGGAATAAGCGTATATAATATGTTCAGATTTTTTGGATAAATAAATTTACATGGAGAGAATCATATGGATATAAAGGAAAGAGCAGGCTATTATTACAGCGAGCAGAATAAGGGCTGTGCCGAAGTAGTCCTGCTGGCAGCAGGGGATGTATATGACCTTGGAATAACCCCGAAGGAGGCAGAGCTGTTTGCAGGCTTTCGCACAGGAATGGGCTGCGGGAGCACCTGCGGCTGTCTGTCGGGAGCAATGGGTGTTCTTAGCCGAAAATACAGCGGACGTGAGGATATAAAGGAGCTTTGCGCAGGCTTTGTCAGGGAGTTTGAGGAAAAGCTTGCCTGCGGTTCCACCGACTGCGCAGAGCTGTCAGCCCGATATAAGACCGAAGCAGTCCGCTGCCTTGGCGCAGTAACGCTTGCAGCACAGGTCCTTGGAGAATATATCGGCAGGCTTGAGGGAGAAATAACATTGCCCGCCGAGGAAGGCTGCACCCTGAGCCCCGAGGATATAAAGCGTGTCAAGGCGATCGGCTTTCTGCATCATAAGGGAACGAATAAATTCAACGGCAGGATCATAACCCGAAACGGCAGGATAACAAACGAGGAGTGCCGAACCATTGCAGAAGCAGCCGAAAAATACGGCGACGGCTATATGATGTTCACTACCCGTCTGACCCTTGAAGTATCGGGGATAGATTATAAGGATATAGACGCCTTTCGTGCATATGTGGGAAAAGCAGGGCTTGAAACAGGCGGCACAGGCAGCAAGGTGCGTCCCGTAGTGTCCTGCAAGGGTACTACCTGCCAATATGGACTTTACGATACATATGCACTGAGCAGAGAGATACACGAACGCTTTTTCAAGGGCTATGCGGATGTAACTCTGCCGCATAAATTCAAAATAGCGGCAGGGGGCTGTCCAAATAACTGTGTAAAGCCCGATCTGAACGATCTTGGAGTTATCGGCGCAAGAGCACCGGGCTACAGCAGCGAGAATTGCAGAGGCTGCA
The DNA here is from genome assembly GCA_022787085.1 of Oscillospiraceae bacterium. Lineage (GTDB taxonomy): Bacteria > Bacillota > Clostridia > Oscillospirales > Ruminococcaceae > Huintestinicola. Next base: position 3,415 of record JALFVE010000021.1, read on the forward strand.
AAAAATGTCAGGTAGAGATAGCCTGTCCCATAAATGCGGCAAAAATGTCAGAGGGAAAGCTGGAGATAGATAAGACCCAATGCAACAGCTGCGGACGCTGCGTGGGCAAATGTCCCTTCCACTGCAATGATGAGGGCGAATACGGCTGGAAGATATATGTAGGCGGCCGCTGGGGCAAGCAGGTGGCGCACGGCAGGCTTCTGGACAAGTTTTTCACCGATAAGGAAGAGGTGCTTGATACAGTAGAGAAAGCAATACTGCTGTTTCGGGATCAGGGAATACCCGGCGAGCGTTTTGCAGATACCATCGAGCGAATGGGCTTTGAGAATGTTCAGTCGCAGCTGCTTGGAGACGAGCTGCTGAAACGGAAAAATGAGATCCTTGGCAGAAAGGTAACAGGCGGCGCAAGCTGCTGATCATAAAAAAGGCGGGAGCATCAAAAAAATGCAGCTCCCGCTTTATTATTTGCCCGATAGGTCTATGCAAAATTAAAAAGCTGTGGTATAATGAAAGAAAAATCTTTGAAAGGAAGCATTTATGAAAAAGCTCAAGGAATATATGCCCTCGATAAAGAAAATGATCGGCATAGGCTTAATATTGTTTGCCGTAATATTTTCATTTCGCAGATGTTATAATATAGGGAAAAGCGAAGAAGATGCCCAAGCGCTGCCGCAGATAACAAGCCGTAAGGAAATGAAAGAAGCGCTCAGCCGTCCGAAGGAGATATATGCCGTTCTGAATGCTCCCGTAAGCGGCACCCCCGTCAAAGACCCCTTTGATATCCTGACAGATGAATATATTTATATAAACTATTCGGGCGAGTAAATAAAACTCTCGGTGTATTATGACGATGTCCCGGGAGCGCAGGTAAAGCTGCCCGAAAATTCAACGGGGTTTGTAAATATCGGAGCAGATTACTATTATCCCGAAGAAATGAAAGGCGACCCCGATTCATTAAGGGATAATGCGGGTCTTACCCGATACAGTATATCCCTGCTGAGATCGGGCGCAAGGCTGTCGTTTATAGCAGAGGTGGGAGATAATGAGGTAACGGTGTACAGCTCGGAAGAAATCGGAGAAAGCTATGTGCGGACACTGTGGTGCAGAACGGAGAGCTTTCCGACCTTATCTATGTAATGCAGACAAGCGATATAGGAGGCATTTTCATAATATGGATAATTGTGCTTCTGATCGTATTTGTTTTAATTTACACCTCGGCGTATGCGGATGATGACGAGGAGGAAATGCCCGTATCCAAAAAGAAAAACGGACAAAAAAAGAAGCGCAGAAAAAAGAAAAATAAGGATGGTAATGCCGATGATACGAATATTGTTTGTCTGCCATGGAAATATCTGCCGAAGCACAATGGCACAGAGTGTGTTTCAGAATATGGTTGATAAAAAAGGGCTGTCCGAAGGCTTTGAAATAGATTCGGCAGCAACAAGCAGAGAAGAGATAGGAAATCCTCCACATTACGGCACCGTAAAGGAGCTTCAGAGGCATAATATCCCCGTAATACCTCACCGTGCCCGACAGCTTGAAAGAGCGGACGGGAACCGTTTTGATTATATGATCGGAATGGATTCCGCCAATATCCGCAATATGCAAAGGCTCCTTGGCAGCAGTGAAAGGATTTATAAGCTCATGACCTTTGCAGGAATGGAAAAGGACGTTGCAGACCCGTGGTACACGGGAGATTTTGCCGCAACCTATGCGGATGTGAAGCAGGGCTGTGAAGGTCTGCTTGAAAAGCTCATAAAATAAGCATATCATATCAGAAAAAGAAGGTGAAGCCCTGTTGTATAAAAAGCTTTCAGAAATAAAGCGATCGCAGCAAAGCACCGTATGGCTCTGCGAGGATGAAAGCGGCAGAAAAGCGGTCTGCAAACGGGTAAGGGCAGCACCCGGGGTATATCGCAGGCTGATGGAGCAAAAAAGCGCTTATATCCCTCAGATATATGAAATAAATGAGCATCCCTCGGAGGACGGAAAAAATGAAATAGAGATATTCGAGGAATACATAGACGGTGCAACTCTTCAGGAGCAGTCTCTCACATATAAGGAAGCGCTTTACGCCGCAGTGCAGCTGTGCAGGGCAGTGGAGGAAATACACTCGATCGGGATAATACATCGGGATATAAAGCCCTCAAATATAATGCTTGACAAAAACGGCAATCTTAAAATAGTAGATTTCAGCTCAGCACGATTTTTCAGACAGGAGATGGACAGGGACACCGTATGTATCGGGACCCATGGCTTTGCGGCACCCGAGCAGTACGGATTTTCTCAGACGGATTTCCGAACGGATATTTACGCAGTGGGGCAAAGCTTTCGGCTCATTTTTGAGGGCAGCGAAAAATTCCCCGTAAGCTATATCATCCGCCGCTGCACCTGCTTTGACCCCGAAAAGAGATTCAGAAGCTGCAAGCCCATGCTCCTTCTGCTGAGAATGTCAGGGTGGGGGAAAGCAATAGCCGCCGCAGCAATGCTTGCGGCAGTGATTTTAGCAGCGGGAATGAATTTGGGAGATAAAGCGCAGCCCGCTTCCGCAGATGCGCCTGAAATGACAGAAAATGTATCGGAGGAACAGACAATAGCCATAAACGAAAACGGCATAGCCGCCGATTACGATTATGATAACGAAGACCTGCGCCTTGCCCTCGAAGCCGAATATGCGCTTCCCGCCGAGGAATATACAGGCCTCAGCGAGGGCTTTATTTTTCAGTATGATATATATACCGACCGTATCGTGATAACACGTTATTCGGGAGATGAAGAAAACGTAGTTATCCCCGACGAAATAAAAGGACTTCCCGTCACAGAAATAGGCTCACTGGCATTTGTATCGGACAATATAAAAAGCGTAAGTATTCCCGACAGCGTAGTGGTTATCGAGCCTATCGCATTTATGGGGTGCAAATCGCTGGAAAGCGTAACACTGGGGGCGGGCGTCGAATATATCGGTGAGAGCGCATTTATGAACTGCGAGAAGCTTAAAACGGTAAATATGGGCGAAAGGGTTAGGTATATCGGAGAAAAATGCTTTGCGGGAGACGCAATGCTTGAAAAGATAATAATGCCCGATACGGTGGAATATCTGGGCGAGGGAGCCTTCCTGCTCTGCAATCTGAGGTATTTCAATATTCCCGCAGGCGTCACTGTAATAAAGCCCTACACCTTTAACGGAAAGCTCTATTCGGAGGATGATGGCGCCGATACGATCTATCTCCCGACGAATATCACAGAAAACAGTACAATAAGGGAGCTGATCATACCCTCAACCGTCAGGAAGATCGAGCATGATGCCTTTTCGGGTATCAGGTCGCTGGAAAAAGTGATTGTAAGCGAGGGAGTGGAAGCGGTGAGCGCAGAGGCATTTCACAGCTGTCCCATGGAGGATCATGTCTGGATAAATGAGAAAAAGGTGGAGCATGACTGTATATTCAGCCTGTATCTTCCCGAAAGCACTGTAATTACAGACAGCCTGTCAGAGCAGAAATACGAAATAATAAGGCAATAAAAAAGCTTTCTTATCCGCCAAAGATAAGAAAGCTTTTTTCACATTAAATAATTGTCTCCATACCCTTTTTGTGGAGGATATCATCAGCATCGCAGCGAGTCATACCGTTTTTTAAAGCAAACATAATGACAGAATCTCTGGGGATACGGGGATAAAGCCCGCCGTTGCCTGAGATCTTCAGAAGCCTCTGGGTGCTGTTTATGTCGAGCCTGAGACCAAAGGAAAGAGCGAGAATAACGTTTCTGGAGGGCTTTTTTTCTTTATATCCGCTGAAAAGATCGTAGCCGTAGGTAACGGTGATGCCGCTTGCCGCAATGACCTCGGATTTTTTCAGTCCCTTTTCCGCAAGCAGTCGGCAAAGCTCGTCAGACAGGGCTATCTCGCCCAGATGGCTGCTGTTATTTTCGAGATAATCGTCAATATCATCGGTGCTCAGGATCTCATTAGTCAGCTGCTCGGTGTCCTTGGCGGAGGCAGCTTTAAGCTTCCGGATGCCAAGCCTGTTCATTCGCATCACTCCCATAAATATAATGATACCACAAATTTCGGCGGATTTCAAGGATAAAAGCATTTTTTTCAGCTGACAGCTGTAGATTTTTCCGTTATTATCCGCTAAAATGATTAAAGAACGATAGGACTCATTTTTTGCCTGATTTCCTGCTCTGCGAATGAAGAAGCACATCGAGCCGTTCAAGCAGCCTGCCCTTCTGAATGTCGTTAAGGCTGCGGAAGCTTTCGATCAGACCCTGCTCCTCGGAATTGAGCCCGAACCTGTTAGGGTCCTTGACAGTGCTTGCGCCCGAAATATAATCAAGAGAAACATTATATTTTTCGGCAAGCTTCACAGCCACGGAAAGAGGTATCTCCCGCTCGCCCGTCTCATATCTGCGGTACTGGGTGAGGTGCATATACAGGCTGTCCGCAACGTTTTTCTGAGTAAGATCGGCGTCCTCCCGCAGATCTCGGATACGGTCGAATTTTGACATTTGTATCACTCCGTTCAGATGTTAATTTGGTACAACCGTAAAAGTATTATTTGTAAATTATAACATAAAATTTCTAATATTCTTGACATTTTTTGTTGATTGGTGTTATAATATAGAGAACAATTCACCATATGGTGTTATTATATTGCTGCTAAATATGTTTATCATAAGCTTAAAGGAGAGAAAAACAATGACCATGAACGATTATCTTACCCTCGCAGACAACGGAGATGCCGAAGCTATGTATGAGCTGGGAATGTGCTGTTACGACGGCGAGGATACCGAACAGGATTACAGCGAGGCGGTAAAATGGTTTAAAAAATCAGCCGTGCAGGGAAATGCCGATGCAAAGGAAATGCTCGGTCAATGCTATTATTTCGGTGAGGGAACAGATAAGGACAATGCAGAAGCGGTTAAATGGCTGAGAGAGGCGGCAGAGTGCGGAAAGGACCGTGCTCAGGTGCTTCTGGGCATTTGCTGTTGTCTGGGCGAGGGAGTCGATGAGGATATCGTACAGGCAGAGAAATGGGTCAGAATGTCGGCAGAGCAGGGAAACAGTGCAGCGGAATATATGCTCGGAGATATGTATTATACAGGCTCAGGAGTAGAGCAAAGCTATGAAGAGGCAGTAAAATGGCTCAGAAAATCAGCCGAACAGGAAGATCACAGTGCCGAAGAATTGCTTGGCAGATGCTATTATTACGGCTTGGGTGCAGAGCAGAGCTATCCCGAGGCAATGGAGCTTTTCAGAAAAGCGGCGGCAGCGGGCGATGATAAGGCAATATATCAGCTGGGAATAGCCTATTATTACGGCGATGGAGCGGGAGAGGACGAATATGAAGCCGCCCGCCTTTTTCGGATGTCAGCCGAAAAGGGAAATCCCTTTGCTCAGAATATGCTTGGAGAATGTCTGAATTTCGGCAGAGGCATCGGGAAAAACTCTGAGAAAGCGCTGGAGTGGTATAAAAGCTCTGCAGAGCAGGGCAATTCGTTGGCTGAGGTTAATATAGGAAAATGCTATTATTACGGAGACGGCACCGAGACCGATTGTGACGAGGCAATAAAGTGGTTCAGGAAGGCGGCTGAGCATGGAGAGCCTGCTGCAAAATTCTATCTTGGAAGGTGCTGCTATTACGGTGAAGGCACAGAAAAGGATTGTGACGAGGCAGTCAAATGGTTCAAGGAAGCGGATGAAAATAACGCCAATGAACAGGCGGAGCTGTTTATCGGACTGATATATTATGAGCAGAATGATCCCGAAGCGGCAAAGTGGCTGAAGAAGTCAGCAGAAAGCGGAAATCCCCATGCGGCAAATCTTCTTGCGCTATGCTGTTATGATGGCTTTGGGACCGAGCAGGATCATGCCGAAGCGGTAAAATGGCTCATTAAGGCGGCGGAAACTGAAGATGACGAGGTTATGGATACACTCGGCTTATGCTATTATTACGGCGACGGCATCGGGCAGGATTATTATCAGGCTGTGAAATGGTTCAGAAAGGCAGCGGAGAAGGGCAATGCCGAATCTGAATGTATGCTCGGAAAGTGCTATTATTACGGAAACGGCGTGGAGCAGGATGACACCGAGGCATTGAAGTGGTTCGGAAGCTCTGCAGAAAAGGGCGATTCCGACGCCGAATGTATGATAGGAAGGTGCTATTATTTCGGATATGGAGTTGAGCAGGACGATACTGAGGCTGTAAATCGGTTCAGAAAAGCAGCAAAAGAGGGAAATCCCGACGGAGAATATTGCCTGGGAGAATGTTATTATGACGGCACAGGCGTTGAGCAGGATAAGGAAGCGGCATACGAATGGCTGAAAAAAGCCGCAGATAAGGGAAGTGAGCAAGCTCAGAGATCTCTTGCCGAATATTTCCCCGATAAATAAAGATGATCTGCCGCACTGTTTTAAGAAGAACGGTGCGGCATTTCTGTATTGATTTGACAAACCCGCTCCGATAAACTATAATAAAATAAAGCCTTATGCATTTCACAGCGGATAAATGTATTTCACAGCAAAAAAGCTTGAATCTCCGTGGTATTGCTGATATAATCGTGATATCAACAGAAAAGGAGATCTGTCAATGAATACTTTATTGCTAATTTTACTGTGCGTATTTGAAGCGGCATTTGCAATTACGGCGATCAGCCGCAGTGCAGATAAAAAGGGCTGGCAGACAGGCAGGCTTATCTGCAATGGCGGACAGCTGTGCTTATTTCTGATAATGCTCATTGCTCCCGGGATAGATATGAGCTTCCGCTTTATGGGACTGTTTGTTCTTTTATTGCTTCGTATCCTAATTGCCTTTATCGGCATGAGCTTTGTGAGAAACAAGGAGGAAAAAAGAAAGCACCCTGCTGTGATAATATTCAGCGGACTGTTATCCGCAGCGCTTATCACAGGCAGCATGATACCCTCGTTCGTGTTCACCGACTACAGCGGGCTGCCCCTTTCGGGAGCATACGATGTGGCTGAGACAAATGCCATACTTATTGACGAGAGCAGGACTGAGGAGTTTGAATCGGACGGCTCAAAGCGTGAGATACCCATTTATTTTTATTATCCCGCCAATGCCGCAGAGAACGAGAAATTCCCCCTTGTGATCTTTTCTCACGGCGCATTCGGCTATAACGAGAGCAATTATTCCACATTTACAGAGCTTGCGTCAAACGGCTATGTGGTCATCAGCACCGAGCATCCCTATCATTCTCTCTTTACAACGGATACCGTCGGCAATACAATTACCGTTGACCCATCCTTTATGAACGGCATTATGACCATCAATACGGAGGATGTATCCGAGGAGGTAATATTTGAATTATCCTCGGAATGGCTGAAACTCCGCAGCGATGATCTGAACTATGTAATTGATTCGGTCAAGGGGGCAGCGGGGGGAAGCGGGCTTCCCGACAGCTGGTTTGCCGAGGCAGGAGAAATGGAGAATATCATCACCGCGCTTTCCAAGACAAATACCGATAAGATCGGAGTTATGGGACATTCTCTGGGCGGTGCGGCAGCAGTGGCTATGGGCAGAACAAGAAATGACATCAGCGCAGTTATCGACTTGGACGGAACAATGCTGAGCGAGATCACAGGTGTTGAGAATGAGCGGGATATCATCAGAGATGACCCATACACCGTGCCGCTTCTCTCCTTTGACAATGAGGAGCATCATTTTGCGGCAGAGGAGGCAAGAGCGGAAAATATGCCCTATGCCAACAACACCGTCCATGACAATGCTCTGACGGGCTTCAGAACATATATCAAGGGAACAGGTCATATGAACTATACCGATCTTCCGCTGTATTCGCCGCCCCTTGCCTCGATGCTCGGTACAGGCACTGTGGACGCTTCGGAATGTATGCTCACAGTAAACAGGATATGTCTGGAATTTTTCAACAGCTTTTTAAAAGGCGAGGGTGACTTTATTGTACAGGAATGTATCGGAATATCATAAAATGGACGTTAAGATAAGCAGGATACCCGAGGAGGAAGAGGAGCTTGTGGACATCAGATGCCACAGCGAAACGGATTCTGTCCGTGAGATAGCCGCTTTTGTCAGATCAAGGCAGGGACAGCTTTCGGGGAGTCTTGAGGGCAGGCAGTACGGGATAGCTTTGTCTGATATTATGTACATCGAGTCTGTAGACAGCAGGACGTTTATCTATACATCATCAAAGGTTTTTGAATCAAGGCAGAGGATATACGAGCTTGAGGATTCCCTGAGATCAAGGCATTTTCTCAGGATATCAAAAGCCTCTCTTGTTAACCTTATGAAGATAAGCTCGGTCAAGCCCGCGCTGGGAGGCCGCTTCAGCGCTGTGCTGTCCAACGGCGAGGAGATCATTATTTCACGGAAATATGTGCCCGTGCTTAAAAAAACGCTGAGGGGGGATATTGAATGAGCTTTAAGGAACATCTGAGGTCGGTGCTGTCATCTTATTTTATCATAGCCACGCTGATAAACGCTGCAACGTTTGTTCTGGGGGAGCTGTTCCGACCCGAGGAGCGCTTCGGATATGACGCTTTTCTCTCGCCCCTTATATATGCAGCCATTGCTCTTATTCCCATGCTGTGTATGTACTCAAAAAAGGAGCTTACTATGAAGCAGTTCGTTTTCAGAGAGCTGCTCCAGCTTGTTTCCATCGAGGTGATACTCATTGGTTTCGGTCTGGGGGCACAGTGTCTGAATCCGGAAAATTTGCCGCTTACCGCAAGCTTTGCACTATCCATATTGGTTATTTTTGTACTTGTTCATCTTTTCTCATGGCTGCTTGATATAAAGCTTGCCAAGCAGCTGAATTCCGACCTGAAAATATTCCAGAGCAGGTTTTCAGGCGGGTGACGACCCGCGGCGCTCTCGTTGGTGTGTTTTGTATGAAACTTCTCATTTGCGGCTCGGTACCGTTCAAACGAACAAATCCCCACTCCAAACCCTTCATAATAATCTTTAACCAACCTATAGACAAATTCGACAGCTATAACGCAGCCACTCGTCGTCAAGCTTCTCTTGCCATGCATAAATGCCGCCTGCGGTCGCTTTCCCAGATCGGCAGCGTTCTATCTGCCGCCTTTGTCTGCAGAACGATTTAAGATCAGTATCAAAGCATGGGCGTATGCCTCATAACGGCAAGCGGGAAACCGCAAATGGAGGGAAATATGCGAAAAAATTTGAAAATGCACTTGACAAATGAAAAAATATATGATATACTGTCAGTAATTTAATAAATCAAACCGCAGAAGCGGAGATAACGGCAAATATGCCCTTGCAGAGAGCCCGAGGTGCTGGGATTCGGGTAGGAAACAGCTTGTCAAATGGACCGCTGAGGGCTTTGAGGAAAGACAGCCTTTGTCGAGTATTCGAAGACGTATGGCATACGTTAGTTGCCGGGGATATGCTTGTATCCTGACAAGTGCACAGCTCTGCTGTGAATCAAGGTGGTACCGCGGATAAGCTTTTTATTCGTCCTTGACGGAAGATATTTTCGTCAAGGGCGTTTTTGTTTTTGGCGGAAAGAAAAATAATATTTTATTTAAACGGAGGAAACGGCTATGAACTTTGGCGGAACTGAATTTGATACCTACTTCAAGAATTACCCCGACAAAAACGGATATTTCGGAAAATACGGCGGTGCGTACATCCCCGACGAGCTTAAAAAGGCTATGGACGAGATCACCGAGGCTTATTTCACCATCTGCAAATCCAGCAAATTTATCGGCGAGCTTCGCAGGATAAGAAAGGAATTTCAGGGCAGACCCACTCCTGTTTCCTATCTGGAGCGCCTTTCGGGCAGCCTTGGAAACGTTCAGCTTTATGTTAAGCGTGAGGATCTTAATCACACAGGCGCTCACAAGCTCAATCACTGCATGGGCGAGGCGCTCCTTGCCAAATACATGGGCAAGAAAAAGGTCATTGCCGAAACAGGCGCAGGTCAGCACGGCGTTGCCCTTGCTACAGCCGCTGCATATTTCGGACTTGAATGTGATATCTACATGGGCGCTGTTGATATCAAAAAGCAGGCTCCCAATGTTGCCAGAATGAAGATACTGGGCGCAAACGTTGTAGAGGTTACGGACGGTCTTGCAACCCTCAAGGAAGCCGTTGATGCAGCATTTGCCGCATATATGAAGGAATACAAGGACTGTATCTACTGCATAGGCTCCGTTGTGGGACCTCATCCCTTCCCCATGATGGTCAGGGATTTCCAGAGCGTTGTGGGCATTGAAGCGAGAGAGCAGTTTATTGAGATGACGGGCGAGCTTCCCGACGCTGTGGTTGCCTGCGTGGGCGGCGGCTCAAATGCTATGGGAATGTTCTCGGGCTTCCTTAACGACCCTGTTGATATTTACGGCATTGAGCCTCTGGGCAGAGGAACCGCTCTGGGCGATCATGCGGCAAGCCTTACTTATGGCACTGAGGGCGTTATGCACGGCTTCAACAGCATTATGCTCAAGGATGAAAATGGCGAGCCTGCGCCCGTTTATTCCGTTGCAAGCGGTCTGGATTATCCCTCCTCGGGTCCCGAGCACGCATTCCTCAGAGATATCGGCAGAGTAAAATACGATGTTGTAAACGACGATGAAACTATTGACGCCTTCTTCACCCTTTCCAGAATGGAGGGCATTATCCCTGCAATTGAAAGCTCTCATGCCGTTGCATATGCAATGAAGCTTGCCAAGAAGATGGAAAAGGGCTCTATCCTTATCAATCTCTCAGGCAGAGGCGACAAGGATATGGATTATATTATTGAAAAGTATGGCATAAGATAATTTTTGGTTTAAATATTCGAGCTGCTTCCTGCAAATGCGGGGAGCGGCTCATTTTTCTATATATCGGATCTCTTCCTCGGTCAGCCCGAAAATGCCGTAAATTATCCTGTTTATTTCCTCGATGCATTTCCCGTTCTGCATGGCGCTTTCCGCAAGGAAGTTCAGCTTTTTGTCAAGCTCGGGAGATATGCATGGAAACGGCAGCCGGGACAGATTTCCCCTAAGAATCTTTATCTCACCGAAAAGCTTTGCGTAAAAAAATGAATACAGCGGCGAATTCAGAAACGCCATGACTGTTTTTACAGACATATCGGGGATTTTGGGGATAAGAATATTGGCGCTGTTTAAAAACAGGCTCCCCGAGGTATCGCAGGCAAAGACAAGCCTGTCCGAAATGAATCTGTAGACAAGCTTTTCGGGGGCACGGTATATTTCCTCCCTTGCTGTCTGCTGGAAGGAGGCTCGGTCATATCTGATATAATGTGCGGGCGCTTTCAGCTTGTAGGGGAAGATCTCCCTGCCTGTGAATACAGGCTCGGTGCCTGAGATCTGCTCCGAAAGCAGCTTGTTTTTATTATCCCCCGTTACTATGCCAAGCCCCCACACAGAGGCGGCAAGGGTATATGCGCCCGCATTTTTTACCTTGCGGATTATATCCGTTTCCTTTTGGGATAGGGGAAGAAAATTATTATTTTTGGTTTCGTAAAATGCGGAGGTGCTTATTTCACGCTCTCCGCTGCTGTCGGAATATATAAGGCTGTCCGAGGAAGGCGCTTTTTCTGCGCACAGCTCCGCAAAGCCCGTTGCCACTCCCGAAAATCCTCCGTCATAGCGTTTGATATGGCGGATTCGGCAGTTATTCAGGATAAATTTCCTGATATCCCTGTGGGTGCGGACATTAAGTATAGCTTCGGGAAAGAGGAAGCTTATCACCCCTCCTCCGCAAAGCGCTGAATATGCCTTTTCAAAAAATCGTGAAAAGCTTTCTCCCGAGGATATGGCTCCCTCATTGGTCTTTTGCTCAGGAACAGCTCCCCACGGGGGATTTGAGGCTATTGAGCCGAATTTTATTCCGGGGAAAATATCCTCGTTCAGATAATCGCCGTGTCGGATATTCGGCTCAAATTCCTTATTCGGATATCGGCAGAGAAGATTGGCTTTTGCTATCATTACGGCTATGGGGTCGATGTCACAGCCGAAAAGATATGACGGCTCTTCTGCATGGGCGGCAAGAAGAAAGGCTCCGCTGCCGCAGCAGGGATCGAGAAAAAGCCTGTTTTCCGCAGTATATGCCTCTTTTGTCATTTCAGCCGCAATTTTTTCGGGGGTGTAATAGGAGCCGATGGTGTTCTTTTTACCCTCGGATAGCAGGGACTGATATGCCGCTCCGATAAAGTCAAACTCATTTTCGGGAACAGAAAGCTCCCATAGCTCCTCCGCATAGGAGATATTATCATATTCCGCCATAACCCTTTTCACATGAGGCAGGTTTATGATACCCTTTTGGCGGAGATAATTTACGCAGAGGGAATAAACCGCATTTTCGGCGGGAACAGAACTGTTTTCCGAGAGATTTAAAAAGCTTTGCAGCACCGCAGCGCTTTCCTTGTGTCGGAGATATTCCAAGGGGATAAATCGCTTCTTTGACCCTTTTTTGTTTGCTCTGCTTGTGAGCCTGCTTTCGGGTGATGTTCCCAGCCGCTGCCAGTTGCGCAGGGTGGCTTCGGATATTTCGGGATCATTATTCATTCGGTTCATCTCCCTCGGCTTTGTTCTTTCCATATTTTATCATTTTTTGCGGGAAATGTCAAACGGGTGTTATGCTCCTTTCCCATAACCCCTCCACAGTGATCAGCGCCATGGTCAGGGGCAGGGTAAAGCCTGCGCTTCCCGAGAGAATGAAAAATACCGTCAGTCCTCCGCCGAAAAGAATATCCGTTATCCGCAGAGCCGATGTGATATCCCTGAGAGGGCATATCCGCTCAAGGACTGCCGCCATTATCCTGCCGCCGTCAAGCATGGAGAGAGGCAATAAATTAAACAGCATCAGCGACAGATTTACCCCCGCAAAGATCCCGAAGCCCAGTGCACCCGATATTGCCCCAAGAAACAGATTTACAAGAGGTCCTGCAGCAAGGATGAATATTTCCCTGCCCGTTTTCAGAAGGGATAACGGCTCGCTTTTCAGCCCTATCCCACCGCTGTAAAAGGTCAGTCCCCGTATTTTTACTCCCGAAAGCTTCATTGCCGCCATATGCCCCAGCTCATGGAGAAGGCAGGCTGCCATTGCCGCTGCGGCTGTTTCCGAAAAAGCGCTTTGAAGCAGTATCATTGCCCAGACCGACAGAAAGCCGAAGGTCATTCTTATCCGTATTCCTTTTGCGTAAAAATCTATGCCGCTGTTCATGGATATCACTCCCTTTTTGCTATACATATTAATATGAAATACGGCAGTCTGATTATTCAATACGGGAGATTATTACAAAAGGGTTACTAAAACAGGCAATTATTACAAAATGGTAACAAAAATTCCCTATCGGTTTTTACATAAAAAACTCTCTCGGGGATTTTTTTGTACAGAATGTCATTAATTTCAAAGCTTCACAGAAAATTTCCGTCAGATTTAATAGAGAAAAATGCTTTTAATTTGCCACTCAATGTGCTATAATAGTTAATGCAATAAAAAATTCCGCAGACTCGTTTTTGCGGTTCGGGAGATTTTGATTTGGAGAAGTTTATTATAAAGGGAGGCAGACGTCTGGAGGGCGAGGTCGAGATCAGCGGCGCCAAAAACGCTGTTGTGGCTATTATCCCCGCTGTTATCCTTGCAGACGGTCCCTGCCTGATTGAAAATATACCCAACATCAGCGACGTTTCCATTTCCCTGCGAATCCTTTATGAGATGGGTGCTGATGTTCAGAGAATTGATAAGAACACCTATCGCATTGATGCGGGTAATATCAAGGACCCCGTCGTTCCCTATGAGCTTGCCCGTCATATGAGGGGTTCCTACTATTTTCTGGGAACGCTCCTCGGAAAATTCGGCAGAGCAAGGGTTCCCATGCCCGGCGGATGCAATCTGGGCGACCGTCCCATTGACCAGCATCTCAAGGCTTTTTCCGCTCTGGGCGCTACCTGCACTCTTGACAACGGTATGATCGACATCTGCGCCGATTCTCTTATCGGCTCGCAGATCTACTTTGACAAGATCACTGTGGGCGCTACAATTAATGCTATGCTGGCGGCTGTCAGGGCTACAGGTCTTACCGTTATCGAAAATGCGGCGAAGGAGCCTCATATCGTTGACCTTGCCAATTTCCTTAATTCCATTGGTGCGGATATTATGGGCGCAGGCACGGACGTTATCAAGATAAGGGGCGTCAAGCACCTTAAAGGCACAAGCTATGCCATTATCCCCGATCAGATCGAGGCGGGTACTTATATGGTTGCCGCTGCTGCCACAAGGGGCAATGTTCTTATTAAAAATGTTATCCCCAAGCATCTTGAATCCATCACTCACAAGCTTGCAAAGATCGGCGTTAATGTGGAGGAATTTGATGACAGTGTGAGGATATCCGTTGACGGTCCTCTTGTAAAGACAAGCATCAAGACGATGCCTCACCCCGGCTTCCCCACCGATATGCAGCCTCAGATATCTGCTCTTCTCTGCCTTGCCGAGGGAACCAGCATTGTTACCGATGAGATCTTCAACAACCGCTTCCGCTATGTGGATGAGCTGAGAAGAATGGGCGCTGACATTTCCGTTGAGGGAAGGGTCGCTGTTATTGAAGGAGTGGGCAAGCTTATGGGTGCCCCTGTTGTTGCTCCCGACCTGAGAGGCGGTGCTGCTCTTATTATTGCGGGGCTTGCTGCGGGCGGCGTTACCGAGATCGAGGATATTTACCACATTGAAAGAGGCTATGAGGACATCGAGCAGAAGCTCAGGGCTCTGGGTGCGGATATCGAGAAAAAGACCGTTCCGGGCAGCTCGGTTCGTAAGGTCGCTTTGTAATTTTTGGTAATACAGACCCTCTCCATGACGGGGAGGGCTTTTTTTATGCTCATGTCATGCAAAAGTTTATTTAAAAACTATTGATTATATTTTTTTGATGTGATATAATAAATTTATATTCAAATTTATTTTGGAGGATTGATCGTGATGATTGCTATCGGAAGCGACCATGCAGGTTTTGAGCTTAAACGGGAGATTGTGAAATATTTACAGGAAAAGGGAATTGATATCAAGGAAATGGGCTGCATGGACGGCTCAAGCTGCGATTATCCCCTGGTTGCAAAGGAGGTCTGCGCTGAGGTCACATCGGGCAGGGCTGAGCTTGCAATTCTTGTGTGCGGCACAGGTCTTGGCATATCCATTGCCGCAAATAAGTGCAGGGGTATCCGTGCGGCTGTCTGCACAGACTGCTACATGGCTAAATACACCCGCCTTCACAATGACGCAAATGTGCTCTGCATGGGCGGCAGAGTTATCGGACCGGGTCTTGCCTGCGAGATAGTTGACGCATTTCTCGGAAACTCCTTCGAGGGCGGCAGACATCAGCGCAGAGTTGACCAGATAACCGCTATCGAAAACGAATAACTCATAATATATCGGATATCGGAGGATATTTTTATGGAAAATCTTAACTTTACTCTTATCGACCACCCCCTTGTTCAGCACAAGCTTTCCCTTAT
Organism: Oscillospiraceae bacterium; assembly: GCA_022787085.1. Taxonomy (GTDB): domain Bacteria; phylum Bacillota; class Clostridia; order Oscillospirales; family Ruminococcaceae; genus Huintestinicola. Next base: position 18,881 of record JALFVE010000021.1, read on the forward strand.
GAGAGACGTTACAACAGGCTCAAAGGAGTTCAGAGAGCTGGTTTCCGAGACCTCCATGCTCATGTGCTATGAGGCAATGAGAGATCTTCCCGTTAAGGAGGTTGACGTTCAGACTCCTCTGGGAATTGCAAGATCAAAGGTGATCTCGGGAAGAAAGCTTGCTTATGTTCCTATTCTCCGTGCAGGTCTTGGCATGGTAGACGGCGTTATGAACCTTATCCCTGCCGCCAAGGTGGGTCATATCGGCACTTTCAGGGATCCCGAGACAACAGGCACTGTGGAATATTACTGCAAGCTCCCCAAGGATATTGTGAGCCGTGATGTTATCATTGCCGACATTATGCTTGCAACGGGCGGCGCTGCCTGCGAGGCGGTAAATCTCGTCAAGAAGGCAGGAGCTAAGAATGTTAAGTTCATGTGCATTATTGCCAACGAGAGAGGCATTAAGAAGGTGAACGAGACTCATCCCGACGTTCAGATCTACTGCGCTGCGGTTGACCCCGAGCTTAACGATCAGCTCTACATCGTTCCGGGTCTCGGAGACGCAGGCGACAGAATGTACGGCACAAAATAATAAAAGGACTCGTTAAAAAAATGGAGCTTATTTCGGTGATCGTTCCCTGCTACAACGAGCAGGAATCCCTCCCCCTTTTTTACAGGGAGATAACCGCCGTAACGGACGGCATGAAGGAAAAATACTATAATGAGAATATATCCGAGCTTGCCTTTGAGTTTATTTTCGTAAACGACGGCTCAAAGGACGACACGCTGAAGCTCCTCAGAGAGCTTGCTCAGTCGGATAAGAGGGTCCGCTATATCTCTTTTTCAAGGAATTTCGGCAAGGAAGCGGCTATGCTTGCGGGGCTTGAAAAGTCCCGTGGGGATTACTGCGTTATCCTTGACGCCGATCTGCAGCACCCCCCCAAGCTCATTCCTCAGATGTATGATTATGTCCGCAGCGGCGAATACGACTGCGCTGCCACAAGGCGCATCTCCCGCAAGGGCGAACCGAAGGCGCTGTCCTTTTTTGCACGCTCCTTTTACAAGATCATCAACGGCATTTCTCAAACCCATATAGTTGACGGCGCTCAGGATTTCCGCTTCATGACCCGTCAGATGGTGAACGCCATTCTGGATATGCCCGAGAAAAACCGATTCTCCAAGGGCATTTTCAGCTGGGTGGGCTTTGAGACAAAGTTTATCGAGGTGGAGAACACCGAGAGAGCCGCAGGAAAAACCACATGGAATTTTAAAAAGCTTTTCCTCTATTCGCTGGACGGCATTTTTGCATTCAGCACCGCCCCCTTATGGCTTTCGCTTATTATGGGGATAATATTTATTATTCTTGCTCTTGCTATGGTGATAAAGACGCTTATTTTCCGTGAGCCTATGGAGGGATATCCTGTGGTTATCGCTCTTGTCTGCCTTATCGGAGGTATCCAGCTTTTCTGCATGGGCGTTTCGGGACAGTATATTTCCAAAATGTACACCGAGATCAAGGGCAGACCCAGCTACATTATCAAGGAGACAGAAGAAACAAGGCGCAATATCAGCAATGTGCGCAAAAATTTTCCGAAAGGACTGAAATGATTCTATGAACATCTGGCATGATATCGAGCCCGACAGAATTGTAAGGGACAATTTTTATTCCGTTATAGAAATTCCCAAGGGCAGCAAAATGAAGTATGAGCTTGACAAGAAAACGGGTATGCTGAAGCTGGACAGAGTGCTTTACACCTCTACTCACTATCCCGCAAACTACGGCTTTATTCCGAGAACTCTCGGCGATGACGGCGATCCGCTTGACGTGCTCCTGCTTTGCTCCGAGCCGCTTGAACCGCTAACGCTTTGCCGTGCTTATCCGATCGGTGTTATCTCGATGATCGACAACGGACACAATGACGAAAAGATAATCGCAATTCCGTTCAACGATCCGAACTACAATATTTATACGAACATCGACCAGCTCCCCAAGCATATTTTTGACGAGATGCGCCACTTCTTCTCGGTATATAAAACGCTTGAGAACAAGGAAACTGCAGTTAATGAGGTCAGCGAACGAGGCGTTGCCGTCAAAATTGTTTCCGACGCAATCGACAACTATATTGAACAATATTGCAAGTGACAATAATAAAGTGGGGTTGTCGCAAT
>JALFVE010000032.1 GCA_022787085.1 Oscillospiraceae bacterium
TGCTCACGTGTTACTCACCCGTCCGCCACTCGCTTTGGAAGCAAGCTCCCTCTGCTCGTTCGACTTGCATGTGTTAAGCGTGCCGCCAGCGTTCGTCCTGAGCCAGGATCAAACTCTTTAGTAAGTTTGTATTTAATGCACCTTGATGTGCTTTAAATCTTATCCTGTCCAGTTCTTTCAAACTGACTTCTTTGGTTTTTTAGTCTTTCCTTGACTTCTTTTTACTCTTCACAAACCTTTCGGTTCGCTCGGAATTTCAAGGGTTTCTTTGGTCGTTCATTGTTCAATTTTCAAGGTTCTGAGTAGCTCTCTCTTTCGAGACAGCTTATTTATTATATCACACTCTTTTTCATTTGTCAAGACCTTTTTCAAATCTTTTTTCAATTTTTTTGAGTGCCGCTCTCAGCGACTTCCCATCACCGACAGCTTTATTATCTTACCATATTATTTTTACTTTGTCAAGCGGTTTTTTCATTTTCGGCAGATTGCTGTCGAAAATGAAATTATATCATCAATAATTGTGTATTTACAACATATTATCCATAAAAAAGGGTGGTGCCGCCGCACCACCCATTCTGTTATTTCATCTCTTCAAGCTTGAAGGTTATCTCAAATTCCTTTTCGCCGCCTTCAAATCCCACCCTATAGACCTTGGCGGTGATAACATCTCCCGCCCTGTGGGTATTCTGAAATTCCTTGATGCTGTTTTCCGTGATCATAGAAATGCCGTCCAACTCGGTGATAATGTCATCAGGCATCAGCTCGGTTTTCGCAACATCGCAGTCCTCGGAAATATCACTGATCATCAGCCCCGGCTTAACGCCCAGAGCCTCCGCATTATCAGGAGAGATGAAGGTATATATTATACCTATCCTCGCTCTGCCCGTAACATAGCCCTTTTCAATTATATCCTCAATAATGGGAACGGCAAAATCCGAAGAAATGGCGAATCCGATATTTTCTCCGCCGACCTTGTTGTACCTGCTTACGACAATTCCGACCACCTGACCGTACATATTGACCAGAGCGCCTCCCGAATTGCCGAAATTGAGCACAGCGTCAGTCTGAATACATTTAACGGGATAGCCTGTGTAGCTTGTGACTTCACGGTCAACGTAGGACACATGACCCACCGTAACGGTATTATTGTAGCCGTCCGCATTGCCGATAGCAACTACCTCCTCGCCCTGGAGCATATCCGACGAGCTGCCGATAACAGCAGGGGTGATATCGTCCGCCTCAATTTTCATAACAGCCAGATCAGTCTGCGTATCAGCTCCAACAAGCTTTGCCTCAAATTCCCTGTCATCGCTGAGTCTGACCTTAAAGCGGGAAACCTCCTCGGTAGCATGAGCATTGGTGATAATGTAGCCGTCCTCTGAAATGATTATTCCCGAAGCCATATTAACGGGCACAAGAGTAGTTCCCGCATAGCCGTAAAGATTCACAACGGACGGGAGCACCTGATTTGCCACACCCACAGGAGTCAGCAACCCCGTTTCCTTGTTCTGATAAAAGCTTTCATCCTCCACAGGCTTGGGCGCCACACTGATATTAACGGTCACGCCTCCCGCCGAAGCGCTTTGGGACGCCGTATCCGAGCCATCGGCAGGCGAATCCTTGCCCATCTTCTGACCGTATGCAAGCAGCAGCATAATCGCCGTGAACATGAGTATAACTATTATAATGACTGCAATTATCCAGCCCTTGGAGGATTTTTTTAGTTCCGTCTGCGGAGCGCCGGCAGAAACTGCGCCCACCTGAGGCTGATAATAATATCCCGAGTTCTGAGTATAGCCTCTCTGAGGCTGTTCATAGCCATTCTGAGAATAAGAATAGCCCGACTGAGGCGGGATATTTTCCGAAAAAGCTCCCTCCTGCTGTACGCCGCCCATCTGACCGCCTGTTCCGCCGTTCACAAAGCCATTCTGAGCCTGATTATAATATCCTCTGTAATCGGGAGCGCCCGAATACATCTGCCTGTAAGCATTATCCGCAGGAGACTGATAGCCACCGCCGTAAGGGCTGCCCTGAGCCTGATACGGAGGGATGGGCGCACCTTGGGAAGGCACATTGGAGAAATCCTTCTCGGCAAAAACCCCGCCGTCCTTGTTCAGATCGGGATCAAGGGACTGTTCAGGCTCATTATTCTTATTTTCGGGCGACTGCCCGTTCTCAAACATTTCCATGCAAACCTCCGAAAGGTAAAAATTCCCCGTAGTTACGGACGCTCTCCCAAGGGAAGAGTAAATTCAAACTCCGTATATTCCCCCGTCTTGCTGCGGACCAGCACAGAGCCGTTGTGCAGCTTAATGATGGAGCGAACGATGGACAGACCCAGACCCACGCCTGTTTTGTCCTTTCCTCTGGATTCATCGGTCTTGTAAAATCTGTCAAAGACCTTGTTGATCTCATTTTTCCTGAGGCCCTCGCCGCTGTTTCGGATAACCACCGCCGCAGCGCCGTCCTCACAGCGGAAGCTGTAGGAGATATATCCGCCCTCGTTAACGAATTTCACCGCATTTTCCGTTAAGTTGAAAATGACCTGCTGAACAAGATCCATGTCCGCATTGACATAGAGCCTGTCGGCGTCAAGCCCCTGTATATCTATATTTTTGCCCTCAATTCGCTTTTCAAACAGCAGAACGGTCTTGACCGTAAGCTCGGTGATATCAAAATCCTCTGTCTGGAGCTGCATTTCACCCGCCTCATACTTGGAAATATTCAGCATGGAGCGGACAAGACGAGCGAGACGGTTTATCTCCTCGGAGACCGTCCTCAGATATTCCCTGTGCCTGTTTTCCGGGATAGTGCCGTCAAGGATGCCGTCCACAAAGCCGCCAATGGTGGTCATAGGTGTTCTCAGCTCATGGGAAACATTGGAAATAAAGCTTTTTCTGTTTTCCTCGATAGCCTCAAGAGAGCTTGCCATATCGTTCAGGGTGTTGGCAAGGAAGCCCATCTCATTCTGGTCGGAGATGCAGACCTTCTCGGAAAAATCACCCTCTCCGAAGCGTTTAGCCGCAAGAGTCATTTCCTTGAGAGGAGTGAGGATGCGGTTGATGGTATATTTCAGAAGAGGGAACACCATTATCATTATCACAGCAAAGGCGACAACAAACAGAATGACCATCGCCTTGAGATAATCGGCAAAGCCCTGTGCGCTGATGCTGGCAGCAAAATAATATTTCTCCCCGCCGCAGTTCAGGGAATAGAGCATATAAAGGCAGGATACGGGATAGAAGCCGTTCATGGTGTCCATAGCAAAGGTTCCCTCGGGAGCAGCACTGTTCATGGACTGAGGGCTGAGCCTGCCCGTATGCGAACAAGGTGATGCCTCGGAACAAGCCAAAACATCACCCTCACTGTCAAACAAAATATAATCTGAAGCCCTGCCTGACGAAAACTGGGGAAGAGCCTCCCTGAGAACGGATAAGCCTTCCTCACCGTCTGCAAGATAAGAAGAAATGCTCACTCTTACATCCTCGGTAAGCTGCTCAAGCATAAGCTTCCTGTCTCTTTTGTAGGTGGACACGGAAAAGCTGATAATAAGCGTGGACATGAATATGAGCGACGCCGCAACCAGCGCTGCCGATAAGCTGAAATATTCTGCGGCAATGCTTTTACGCATTGTCTTCTTCAGCCTCGAACTTGTAGCCTACGCCCCAGACGGTCTTGAGAGCCCACTTGTCGGAAACACCCTCAAGCTTTTCTCTCAGGCGCTTGATATGAACGTCGATGGTACGGGAATCGCCGTAATACTCAAAGCCCCATACCTCGTCAAGAAGCTGATCTCTTGTGTAAACTCTGTTGGGATTGGAAGCAAGATAGAAGAGAAGCTCCAGCTCCTTGGGAGGGGTATCCATCACCTTACCGTCAACTCTCAGCTCGTATCTTGTCATATTAACGACCAGCTTGTCATACTTGACCTCTCTGATCTCGGACTCGGAGGAGGACTGACCGATTCTTCTGGAAACAGCCTTGATTCGAGCAATGACCTCCTTGGTATCAAAGGGCTTGACAACATAGTCGTCAGCACCCAGCTCAAGACCCAGCACCTTGTCGAAGGTCTCGCTCTTGGCGGTTATCATAATAATAGGCACATTGGACTTCTTTCTGATCTCACGGCAAACCTGCCAGCCGTCAAGGCCGGGAAGCATGATATCGAGAAGAACGATGTCGGGTTTGAGGGCATTGAACTTAACAACAGCCTCATCGCCGTCATGGGAGACCATAACGCCGTAGCCTTCCTTTTCAAGATATAATTTCAAAAGCTCGCAGATGTTATTATCGTCGTCAACAACAAGAACTTTTCCAAGTGACATATCGAAATTCCTCCCGTTTAAAATTCTCGGAATCCTGCACACGCTGCGTCTGCAAAAATTGTCCGAAATAATAGTACATAATATAATTTTATTATATAATAAAAGGCAACACAGTTTATAAACTTTTTCAGTCTATATTATGTCTTTTTTGTAAATTTAACAGAATCATATTTTAATTTTCCCAAAAAGGTAAAAATATATTCATTTTCATCATATCACCAAAGTAAAGCAATAAAATCACATGAAATATTTTTTCTCACGGGTAAGCTTTAAAAGGATATCAAGGCGGACCTCGTCCTTAAACTCGGGCTTTGCCATGTAATAAACATAATTTTCCAGCACATTCACATCGGGAACGCTTCTGCCCTCGATCTTAAAATTGCTGTAGCCCATGGGAACATATTTCTCATAAAGCGCCTCGGGAGAAATGTGCAAAGGCGAATCCACCGTCTGATAAAGGGTCTTGAGCATACATTGGCACTGAAAGGGCTCGGGAGAATAGGGCTCGCCCGTCCGCTTCATCATATGCTCGGTAAGGGCGATCTGGCTCCTGCCGATAGAGCGGTAATGCTCGGCACGGCGCTTGCAGGCAGGCTCGCAGCAGGGATTTATGAGCAATTCTGCCTTTTCCTTGTGAGGGAGCTTTTCGAGAACTTCAAAATTATTGTTGAAGTTATAGTCAAGGACCACAAGGGAATAATCCTTTTCAAGCTCGGCGCACAACTCATCGTAATCCTCAATCTGCTTGCAGGTGGAGCTTGTGATGGGCATGGAGGGGAAATGCTCCCTGATGTAATCCTCAAGCATAGGTGAGAAAACGATAGCCTCGTTGAGCCCATTGTCCGCCGCCTTGAGAACGGCATTGCATAAGGGATCGGAAAGCTGCTCGGGGGTCAGAACGGGGTTTGTGAGGGTGAATCTGCATGGTATCCCCCGCTGATTGAGCTGCTTCATTATTTCCTGAAGGATCCTGGGGTCGCACTGCCCCTGCAAATACCGTCCGCCGTTCCATGTCATGTTTGGGAACGAGCCGTAAACCGAGCCTATCTTCACGCCCTCACGGAATTTATGAGGATATTTCCTCATGTATTCGATCAGGGTGAGATTCAGCCTGAAATGTCTCATAAAATCGGGAAGATGAAATTTTATTTCCATTTATTTACATTCCTTTGCAATAGATTTTCGGTCCTGCCTCTGATACTAATCTTTAATCGTTCTGTAGACAAAGCCGAGGATTTGTCTATAGGTTGGTTAAAGATTAGTATGAATATCTGAAATTTCTTAGTGACATTCAAACCAGCTTCTGCCTGTTTCCACATCAGCGGTGAGCGGAACGTCAAGCTGCACAGCGCTGCGCATTTCCTCGCCCAGAACCTCCGCCGCTCTTGCAGCGTCCTTTTCCGAAGCCTCGATAATAAGCTCGTCATGTATCTGCAAAATAAGCTGAGCCTCAAGCCCCTCTTCCTTCAGCCTGCGGTAAACCTTCACCATTGCGATTTTAATGATGTCCGCAGCCGCTCCCTGCACAGGTGCGTTCATTGCAGCACGCTTTCCGAAGCTCTGAATGTTCTTGTTTTTCGCCGCCAGCTCGGGGATATATCGCCTTCTGCCGAAAATGGTTTCGGAGTAGCCCTTTTCGGAAGCGTCGGTCACAGCCTTGTCCATAAATTCCGCAACGCCGCTGAAATTTCTGAGATAGCTTTTTATATATTTGTCCGCCTTTGCAACGGAAACGTCAATATCCTTTGACAGGGAAAAAGCGCTTATTCCGTAAACGATGCCGAAATTGACCGCCTTTGCGGCACGGCGCATTTCGGAGGTCACCATGTCCTCGGGCATTCCGAAGACCTGCGCTGCGGTGGATGTATGGATATCTCCGCCGCTTTTGAAAATATCCTGCATATTTTTATCCCCGCTCAGATGAGCAAGAATACGAAGCTCGATCTGGCTGTAATCGGCGTCAATGAGCATTCTGCCCTCTTCACTGACAAAAAATTTCCGCATATTCCGTCCAAGCTCGGTGCGGACGGGGATATTCTGGAGATTCGGCTCGGTGGAGGAAATTCGTCCCGTCCTTGTTTCGGTCTGCTTGAATACCGAATGAATACGACCGTCCTCTCCCACAGCCTTTAAAAGTCCCTCAACATAGGTGGAGCGGAGCTTTGTATATTGACGGTAGGTGAGTATCATATCAATGATGGGGTCCTTGTCCCGAAGCTCTTCAAGAACCTCCGCTCCCGTTGAATAGCCCGTTTTGGTCTTTTTGCCCGCAGGCAGACCCATTTCCTCAAAGAGAATAACGCCCAGCTGCTTGGGGGACGAGATATTGAACTGCTTGCCTGCACGGAAATATATCTGCTGCTCAAGCCCGTCTATCTCCAGAGAAAGGTTCTCGCCGAATTTTCTGATGCCCTCGATATCCGTCTTAACACCGTAATGCTCCATGGAGGCAAGCACCTCGGTAAGGGGCAGCTCCACTTCTTTGCAGAGCTTATCCATTCCCGTGGCTTCAAGCTCCTTGTCAAGGCGGGTGCAGAGTGCGGGCAGGGCGGCAATTTCCGAATATTCGCCCAGAGCCTCATAATCGGGACAGCCGTATTCTGCGCAAAGTCCCCTGACGGTGTATTCCGAAGCGGAGGCATTTAATAGATATCCCGAAATATCCGCATCGGATACGATATTTTTAAGCTCTGCATTTTTAGAGAGCATATATCTGTATGCAGGCTTAGCTCCGAAGGTCTGCTTGTCATACTCGGAGGATAAAAGCGTGATAATGTCATTTTCATTCTCAAACACGCAGAGCTTGTCATCATAGGCACAATATAGAGCTGTCCTGTCCTCATGCTGCCTGAATATAAAGGCAAACTGCCCCTTGATATCCGAAGCGTTCATTGAAACGGTCTTGTAATCCACCGCTTTAATTTTCTCGCCCTCGGAAACTGCCGCCAAAGCAGCGGAGGGCTTTACATCAAGTCTGTCCATGAGCTTTGTCATCTCAAGCTCGGTGAGGAGACGTGACAAGGCTGCCTCATCCCGCTCCCCATATGCATAATCCGTCATTGACATGGAGATTGGCGCATTTGTGACGATAGTGGCAAGCCATTTGCTTTCAGCTGCGTCCTTTTCCCCTGCAGTAAGCTTTGCAAGGACGGATTTTGTTGCTGTGACCTCCCCTGCGGCAAGCTTTTTATAAAGCTCCTCAATGGAGGAATATTCCTTGATAAGGGCAAGAGCGGTTTTCTCGCCAATTCCCTTGACGCCGCTTATATTGTCCGAGCTGTCGCCCATGAGACCCTTGAGGTCGATAAGCTGCTTGGGAGAAAGTCCCTCATACATCTCCCCGAATTTTTCGGGAGTCGTGGTGATAAGCTCCTTTGTGGTATGGAGCAGGACGGTGACATTTTCGTTTATAAGCTGTAAGCTGTCCCTGTCTCCTGTGAGGATAAAAACGGGTGATTTTTCCTCTGCCATGGAGGCAAGGGTGCCGAGGATATCGTCCGCCTCAAAGCCCGCACATTCGAGAACCGTCACGCCCAGAGCCTTTAGCAGCTCCTTGATAAGGGGCATCTGCATTGCAAGCTCCTCGGGCATTCCATGCCTTGTGGCTTTATAAGCGGCGCTTGCCTTATGACGGAAGGTAGGTTCCTTTAAATCGAATGCCACTGCGCAGCCGTCGGGTGATATCTCCGACAGGGTTTTCAGGTAGATATTCATAAAGCCCGTTATTGCATTGGTGAACACGCCCTTTTTATTTGAAAGGGCTTTTATTCCGTAAAATGCACGGTTCATTATGCTGTTTCCGTCTATTGCAAGTAGCTTCATATTCATTTTCCTTTCATGCGTGCGGGTGACGACCCGCGGCGAGGTCGCGCCGATAATTTGTGTGTAACGGCAGCTTTGTTTCCGCGCCGACAGATACAATATCAGCTCGATAAATTGGAAGTTATTTGTATTTTAAGTCAGCAGTTCAATTGTTTATTCGTTTTCGCTTACGTTTTCTTTCATAGCTTTTCGTATCCTGCTTAATGATTCGGGTGCAATTCCGAGATAAGTTGCTATGTGGCGCTGTGCAGCCTTGCTGCATATTTGGGGATAAAGTTTTTTGAAATGAACATATCTTTCGGACGCATTTTCCACAAGAAAACCGTTTTCTCTGTATACTTTATACCTAAGGGCATTTTCAAGAAGATATATATACACATTTTTCAGGCTGTCATTTTCAAAAATGATTTTTTTCATATCCTCTGTATTGAAGATCATAAGCGTGGTTTCTTCCAGCGTTTCCCATTCGCATAAGCTTTCAGGATAGCCGAACATACCTTCGTCCATACAAAGAGTTCCCTCTATTGAAAAGCCTCGGGTTATATCATTTCCGTCATCATCTATATAGTAACACCTTGTCATTCCATCAAGAACAAGAGCTGCATTAAGTGTTTTGTCCCCGATATGCTGGATAACGGCACCTTTTTCCACAATGCGGAAAGCAGACATATTCACTATCTTTCCGAGCATCTCGGCATCAATATTCACCTTGTATTTTGATGTCATATTCATCAGCAGTCCTACAAGATATTCCTTATCCATAAACATTTCCTCACGCTGTAATAATATAATAAGCTACCGATATTAGATTCATTCCACCGTGGGCTATCATCGGTACTATCAGATGTCCACTCTTTTTATAGCCCCATATCCACAAAAGACCCACAAGAAATGAATGTCCCATATTGAACCAATCAAGCATACCGAACAGAACATTAAATATCAGCAGCGCAGCAGTTTCTCCCCAGATGCTTCCGCAGAAATTTTTCGCAAAACCTCTGAAATATATTTCCTTACATATTCCGCTGACAAAACCCAGCGACACTATCATTAGAATTATCTCACCGACTGAAAGCCTTTCCCAGCCCGAAAATGCAAGCTCAGTTCTGCCTTTTGCCACAAACAGCGAAAACAGGCTGACAGCGGAGGATATGACCGCAATGACGATTCCCATAAATATATCCTTGCCAAGGCTTTGACTGTCATATATTTCGTTCTTCAGGCTGATCCCGCTTTGCTTATATAGCATTAGTGCCTGAGGAAGAAGTATTATATTTGCAAGTATCAGTATCAGACAATATGTATTCAGGTCGGCATTTGCATAGCTTGCAATATCAAGGATATTCATACCCTCCCTGTAATTCTGACAGGAACGTAGAATTTCATATCCTGATATGATGAGTGTCAATGCAGTTGTAATTTTCAATGCTTTTTCAGCGTTGGTTGTTGTATTATTCATAATCATCACCTCTGTAATGATTGTAATACCTTTTTTCATTAAGTGCATTGACTTTTGTTAAGAAAATGTCATTTAATCAGTTTGATATATTCCGATTTATCGAGCTGATACAAAATCAAATGTCGCAGTGACAAAACGAATGTCCCGCACAAATGTTTACAATTTATCTATCAAGGTCAGCACTCTACTCCTATTCTTCCCATAAAGTCCTGTATTGTATTCAGCTCGGGGAAAAAGAGGATATTAAAGGATCTGCCGCAGTCGTTTATTGTGACAGAATTATTCACAAAGCAGACATTCACCGCTCCCTCATTCACCTTCAAAAGCTCCCCCGAAGGCGCTGCTGTGCTTTCGGGGACGGATATATCCACCGTCATTCCCGTCATAATCGAGAAATTGTTGGCGTAGGAGGCGGCGCAGATATTCACCGTTTCCCTCACCACTGAGGAGACCATCTCATTCATGTCCCCCTTGCCATTCACCGCAGTACCCGGAAAAAAGGTTCCCGCAAGCCGCTCAATGAACGCATATGGGAATATGAACAGCACCGCTCCCTGCATATCGCAGCTGAGCTTTATGAGAAATGCTTCCGTTTTGCTGCTCAGCAGATCTGCTATTCTCCCTGCCTCCGCTGCGGACAGTATCTTCACCTGCGGGGTAGAGATGTCCGTAGGGGAGGATATCATCTCGGACAGAGCTGTGGCGGCGTTTCCTGCGCCCATATTGCATATTTCCTGAAGCACGGATCTGTGCATTTCGCCAAAATCCGCAAAGCTTTTCATTGCCATTCTTTCAGCACCGTCCTTACTTTTTTACGGCTCGTAGTATTTCGGCTTATTTATAAGGATTATCAGGTCGATTATCCAGCCGATAAGTCCAAGCCCTCCTGTGCACGCCCAGAGTATTCCTGTGAATATTTTCCCCTCGTAGAATCTGTGCGCCCCGAATATTCCCAGAACTGCACAGAGAAACAGGGATATACTGCGGTTCTTAAGCTTCCTATTAAAGCCCATCCCTCCCGGATTTATCTCGCTCATTATCCGCTCGCCGTATGCCTTGGCTGTATCTGCGATATCCTCAATGGTCGTAAAGCTCTGTCCCTCCGACGCATAGGACGGTATGCTTCCCTTTTGCTCGGATACGGTGTCCTGTCTGGGCGGGGTATCCTTATCCACCACGATGCGGATATTCTCAGGCTCCGCATATGCGGTCTTTGCTTCGCTCTGCGGTGCCTGCTCAGGCTTTGTATGCCTGTCGGGTTTATAAAATTCGTTCATAGCCTTCTCCGTAAAATCATTTTACCGAAATAATATAGTTTTTTCCTGCTTCGGTATCAAATTCATATGCGTTGTTAACAAATCTTGCTTCTATGGGCTTTCCTTCGCAGGTCACGGTTATCTCTCCGTCTGTGCTGAGTGAAAGTCTGTTTCCACACAGGGATATTATCCTTGCGCCCGTTGCTTTTCCCTGCGACCATTCAAAGCCTGCCTCAAAGCCGCCCCGGGCTTTGATTCCTTTTATGCTGCCGCTTCTCCACTGGGGCGGAAGAGCGGGAAGCAGAGTTATATATGCAGTGTCCGATACTCCATCATATCGGCTCTGGATAAGTGCTTCCGCAATACCTGCGCCGCCGCCGAAATTGCCGTCTATCTGGAAGGGAGGGTGCATATCGAACATATTTATGCTTGTGGAATGGGAAAGAAGCGCCTGCACATTCTCGCCCACCTTTTCGCCGTCAAGGAGCCTTGCCCACATATTGATTATCCATGCTCTGGACCAGCCCGTGTGTCCGCCGCCGTGGGAAAGTCTCCGCTCCAGCGTTGCTCTTGCCGCCTTTGCAAGCTCGGGGGTCTTTGCGGGGATTATGATATCTGCGGGATAGAGAGCATATAGCTGGGAAATATGGCGGTGTCCCGGCTCCACCTCGTCATAATCCTCCGCCCACTCCATTATCTGTCCGTATTTGCCTATCTGAGGCTTGGGGAGACGTTCCCTCATGCTGCGTATCTTTTCCGCAAATTCCCGATTCTCGTCAAGTATCTCAGATGCGTTAATTACAGCGGTGAAGAGGCTGAATAGTATCTGGCTGTCCATGGAGGGACCCTTGCAGAGGGTGCCTGTTCTGCCGTTTTTCGCATAATATGTGTTCTCGGGGGATATGGAGGGATTTGTTACAAGCCGTCCCTTTTCGTCCTCAGTGAGGAAATCAGCGAAAAATTCCGCCGACTCGCAGAGGGTGTCGAATTTCTCCGCAAGAAATTCCTTATCCCCTGTGAAAAGGTAATGCTCCCAGATATGGGTGCAGAGCCATGCCATTCCCATGGGCCATAGAGTACCCGGGAGCCATTTGTCCTGCGGTGCGGTATCGCCCCAGATGTCGGTGTTATGATGGCAGACCGTTCCGCCGCAGTTATACATGGTTCTTGCGGTGACTCTGCCGTTTTCCCTCATGCGCTCGATATGGTCAAAAAGCGGTGTATGACATTCGCTGAGATTCTGTATCTCTGCGCCCCAGTAATTCATTTCCGTATTGATATTGACGGTATATTTGCCGCCCCATGCGGGCCACATATCTTTATTCCAGATGCCTTGGAGATTCAAAGGAAGCGTTCCCTCCCTTGAACCTGATATCATCAGATAGCGGGAGAAATTGAAGTACATTGCCGCAAGCTCGTTATCGCTGACATTTTCCTCCTTGACGGCTTTAAGCCGTTCATCGGTGGGAAGGGCAGAGTTGACTCCACTCTCGTTTTTAAGCTCAATAGAGCAGCGGTCGTAAAGCTTCTTATAATCGGCGATATGGCGCTCGGAAAGCCTTTCACCTGTCATTCGTGCGGCTCTTTTCGCCTGTGAAATGCAGAGCTTTTCATAATCTCCTGTGCGCCAGGAGGTCTGTGCGGCGATGATAAGCATTGCTTCATCGGCATTTTTGCAGGTAAGGCGGTTTGCGTCCGTTCCGCACTCGCCGCCCTTTGCCGTTACGGTGATGGCGCAGGCATAGGGTATGCCGTCGGAAACGGTGAAAAGAATAGTCTTATCGTCATAGGCTTCGTTTTTGTCGTAATTGTCATCTCTGCCGTCAATTGCTGCGGTGAAGGATATGCTTCCCTTTTTATCGGCGGTGAAGCGGACGATTATACATTCATCGAGGCGGGAGGCGAATATCTCCCTTGTGAAGGTAACTCCCCCCGACACAAAGCTTACCCATGAAACGGCTGTATCAAGAGACAATCCTCGGGTAAAATCGCTGTATTCGGGGGCTGACTGCCATATATGCAGGTCGCCTAAGGGCTGATAATGACGCTGATTTTCATTGGTTCCGTAAAATGCTTCCGAGCAAAGCGCTTCTGCTTCGGAGGTTTTTTCCTCATTTATAAGCTGACGTATTTTCTCAAGATTATCATATGCCTTGGGATTGTTTCTGTTTCGGAAGCTGCCCGACCAGACAGAATCCTCATTGAGCTGCAGAAGCTCATTTTCGGGTTCTCCGAATATCATTGCTCCCATTCGTCCGTTGCCCACGGGGAGTGCTTCGTCCCAATTTGCGGCGGGACGGGTATACCACAGTTCTTTTGACGGGTCAAATTTATTTTCATAAACGCTCATTTTATTTATCCTCCAAAGTGATGATTATGAATAAAAAGGAACTGCCGGTTTAATCGAATAATTTCTCTAAATTAAACGGTCAAATCGGCACTTCTTAATTATTCACTTTTATTATTATCCTGCGGCGGCTTTTTTACCGCCGCAGAATATCCGAAGCAAATTATTCGCCGTTTTGATTCGGGCAATTACATACCTGTGAGACCCGAGCGGGCAATTCCCTCGGTGAAGTTCTTCTGAAGGAAGATGTACATTACCAGAATTGGCGTGATGGAAAGCAGACAGCCCGATTCCATCCATACGATCAGCTCTCTGGCGTTAACCTTTACGGTGCCGTTATTGAAAAGCACTCGGGTAAGGGACGCATTCAGGTTCTTGAGCTGGAGTGCTATGGTGCTGTTGTTGGTGAAGAAGGATGTGGAAATGTAGTAGTCATTCCAGTACCATACAACAGAAAGAAGGAATACGGTGAGGAAGGTGGAGCCTGCGTTGGGGATCATTACCTTAATGAAGGTTCCGAGAGGTGAGCAGCCGTCCAGATATGCTGCGTCCTCAAGCTCCTTGGGAAGTCCTCTGAAGGACTGACGGAACAGGAAGATGAACAGTCCTGCACGAAGTCCGTTTGCCATAAGTGCGGGCATATACATTGTCAGGGCGTTGTCGATCAGGTTGATGTAGTCGCCTGCGATCATATGCCAGATGCCGAAGGGATTGAAGTAGCGGAAGAACATATACTGGGGGATAAGAATGATCTGTGCGGGCATGAGGATCATAAGGATTACCACGCCGAAGAGGATATTCTTGCCCTTGAAATTAAATCTTCCGAAGCCATAGCCTGTGATGGCGCAGGTGATTACCTGCACGATTGAACAGCCTATGTTGATAAAGAGGGTATTTCCTAAGGTGTTCCAGAAGTCCATTACCCTGATTACGTCCTTGATATTGGAGAGGGTGAAGGTTCTGGATATCCATATGATGGTGGGGTCGTTCATCTCCGAACGGGGACGGAACGCCGCTGTTATCATATAGATGAGGGGATAGATGATTACGAAGCAAAGTCCGAACACCAGCAGTCCTCGGCAGATGGGCCAGAGGGTCTCAAAGGCTCTTTTCCTTTTCAGGTATTTCTGCTCTGCGGGGGTGAGGGTCGCAAGACGCTTCTTGAAACGCTCCCTTTCCTCCTTGCGGGAACGCTTTACCTCCTTGGGAGGCTTTTCCGGCTTGACCTTTTTAAGGAAGTCGGAAGCTGTTGCTTTTAAAGTGTTTTCTGCCATTTTTTCCAACTCCTTAAATTAGTCATCGTAGTAAACAATGCGGTTCATTATCGCAAAGATGATTCCTACTGCCACAAGTACGATGGCGAAATAGCTCCATGCCATGGCGGCGGAATAGCCGTATTTCCAGTCATCCTGCACCGAAAGCACCTGCTCCATTACCACGTTGGTGGGGTCGGTAAAGGTGTCGATGATGGTGTAAACAAGGTTTACAAGGATCATGGGAGATACATAGGGAAGGGTTATCTTCCAGAAAAATTCCCATGAGGTAGCACCCTCGATGGCTGCTGCTTCCTTTGCTGAGGTGGGGATTCCCTGGAGTGCCGAGAGGAAGATGATTATCTGGATTCCGCATTTCCATACAAGGTTTAGGATATCCGAGGTCATGGTGGACAGCATTTCCGTCAGCTTATCGTTGAAGCCGTAGATTCCCACGAATTCAAGAAGCTGGTCTACCATGTCTGCGGAGAACATTGTGGAGAACTGGTCTGCGTCAGCGGTTCCGCTGGTGTCCAGATTGTTGGTGATGATCGCATAAACGGGACCTGTTGCGATGATTACGGGAAGGAAGAATACCGCTCTTGCGAAGGTACGTCCTCTGAATTTCTGGTTAATGATGATCGCAACAAACAGGGAGAAAATGATGATAATAGGTGTCTGCCAGAGGGTATCTCCCAGAACCGACATAAGGTTTTTGCGGAAGTCGGGGTCTACCATGAATGCCTTCTTGTAGTTTTCAAGTCCTAAGGGGCTCATTACAAGCGCTCCGACATCGGGCTTTACATCGTAGAACGAATAAATAAAGGATTTGATAACGGGAATGATGAAGAACATCAGGGAACCGATGAACCACAGGGCTATGAAGCCGTAGCCGTAAAGTCCCTTTTTCTTCTCATAGGAAAGATTTAATTTCATTCTCCGATAACCTCCTCTCCGATATAATCGGTAAGCTTCAATGTCTTGCCGTCAGCCTTTACGGTGCGCTTTTCAAGATCCACGACTGTGGTGTAGCCGTTGTCGTAAACGGTGGTGATCTCGTTTCCGTCCTCCGAAACGGTGTAGGATGCGATGGGCGAATCAGCTGCGGGTGAAAGCACCTCGTCTGCAAGCTTATAAAGTCCTGCCGCTTCATTTACCCAGTTCTCATAGTAGCCGTAGAAGTATTTATCAAGCTTGGTATCCTTCAGCTCGCTTGCCTCTGTTCCCACAAGGTCAAAGCCGATATTGCTTCCTGCGGCAATTGCCCTAAGCGAAGCTATATCCAGATCGGCGTCGCCGTTCACTGCTGTGCAGGAGTAGGGTGTCACGCCGTGAAGCACCATCTGATAGAGGGGGATATCCATATCGAAAATGTCGAATTTGCTGGAGCAGAGAGGCAGGTTTGTGATGCAGTCGGTGTAGGGAAGCACATAGGCTGCAGGATTATCCGAAAGAACGGAGCCTGTCTGCTTTGCGCTGCTGTAGATCTCCTTGACGGTTTCCTTTGCATTCTCTCTGGAAACTGCCTTTTTGCCGTAATCGCCGTAAATTGTATTTGCAAGGCTGCCGAAGGAGAAGTTTGTTACATTCTTCTTGTTATAGCTCTTGATAAGCTTGCCGAACGCCTTGTCATAGGAGGCGGGGCTGAACAGCGAAAGGGGCTTGTAATACTTATTCTCGATACCGTGAGCAAGGTCGAAGATGGGTATCCTCGAATATGCATTCGATACTCTGATTGAGGTATTTGTCATACTCCAGTAGCCGTTTCCTGTTTTAAACTGCTGATTGTCGATAACGGGGAACAACTGGATATTGTTTGACTGCGCATATGATGTAAGGTCGTTGTATTTCTTCTTTCCGCCCAGCTTTGATGAGGGATTGAAGGAATCGGCGATCTTTTCACCGATATTGTCGTCATTGTAGTTGTTGTATGCTACTACCATATCGTCAACGCCCATGCCGTTCAGAGTTTCAAGTATGTTCTTGGCATCGGTAAAGGTGGTGACAGGCTCCTTTACTGTTACGGGAAGACCTGCGATGGACTTCTTTTTCAGAGTTGCGCCGTACAGGTCAAGATACAGAGAGTTTTTGCCCTCAAGATTCTTATCCTCAACGCCCTTTTCATTTATAAGGTAATCTCTGAAGCTGTCTGCCACATCGGTGTAGTCCACCTCGCTCTGATCCTTGTTGGATACGGGATAGTAGCGAAGCTCGATCTCGGGAATAAGGATTCCTCTCTTCTCGAATACCTTCAGGGGGCTGGATTCGCCGCCCATGAGATACTCGTCCTGAGTTCTTACCTCAAAATCAAAGTAGGTGGAGTTATAGTCGGTGTTATTCTGGTTGGCAACATAGGTGTTGACCGTAGCGCAGGTATCGCCCTTGTCGGCTACTACCATCATGGCGCTGTTTCCCTTCACAATGCCGTACATTGGAAGATTTACATTCTGGACTGTTGCCTGCTTCTGGGTCTTTACGGCGGTGATATCTCTGCCGTATACCTTGCCCGAATAGGTTTTCAGACCTGTTTTGCCGTTGTTGAAGTTGATTATTGCGCCGCTGCCGTCGGGAACTACGAAATAGCCCTCCTCCTCAAGCCCTGCCGCACCGAAGGTGGTCATGAAGGCAAGGTCTGTGGTAAGCTTTCCGCTGACGGTGGATGGATTTTCCTCGACTATTGCAGAGGTATCCACATACAGCTTCATATGGTCGCTTTCGAGGGAGATGGTTACGGGAACGGTTATACCGGGGTCTGAGAAGGTATAGGTTATCTCAATACTCTTGCCCGACTTTTTCATCTTAGTCTTGCCCTTGCCCTTGCTGTTGAGGATCGTTGTTGCACGATCGGCGGGAGAACCATAGGTAAGGGTCATTCCCGAGGCAAGCTCGTCCTTCTGTCCCTTCTTGGCGTTGGAGGTCTGGAGATCAACGGGGTTTGACCACCATTTTTCTCCTGTATACTTATCCTCGAGCATTATGGTATTCTCTTTGGTATTCATATAGAGCGCAAGGCGGTTATTTGAATCCACAAGCTCCATCAGCTCGAAGGCTTCCGCTTCTGTTCTTGGAGCTTCCTCTTCGTCCTCATCAGCACTTTCGGCATCCTCGGAAGCAGCTTCCTCAGATGCGGCAGCCTCTTCCGCAGGGGCGTCCTCGCAGAATACGCTTGCAGCGCCCGTTGTCAGGAGCATTGAGAAGCAGAGCAGAAACGCAAGAGATTTTTTAAGCTTTGAATGCATTGTTTTCACCACTTTTCCTTATGAATTTTAAACTCTCAGTCTGTAGGAAAGCTCAGTATAGATCGTAAAGACGAAGATTATTACCTGCTGGAAAAGGGTCAGCAGAAGCACCAGCAGGAATATTACCAGCACCATTGCCACCAGCGTCAGCAGAATAAGTATCAGAGTCTTTCCGAAGGAGAACTGATGCACTGCTTTCATTGCGGAAATAAACAGCACAACCGTCCACGCTGTTCCGATTATCTCGAAGGACTGAATGAAGATGTACTCGTCCCTGATGAGAAAATGGGACAGGACCGTTCCTATCAGATAGCCTGCTATGTACGGCACCAGCGAATACGCCGTGACTATGAAGATATTTTTCATAGAGCCTTCGCCGTCGAACAGGGTACACATCGCCCAGTTGCAAACCACATAGAGCAGGAATATTCCGAAGCTCTGGAAGATATAAGGAACAATGTTGAAAATCTTATCGTAATCCGAATAATACTGGAAGCCGTACATTCTGCTGTACGCCAGCGACTGGATAAACAGCAGGCAGATGATTCCGAAAGCAATTTTCATTGAGCCTGCTTTTTTCCATCTGAGGTCCTCGAAGCCCTCAAAGGGGTGCATAATAACGTGCTTGACAAACTGTCCCTGTGTGAGATCCAACATATTTTACGCACCTCTCCTTCTCTGCCAGGGGAATGTGATTATTCCCTTCCGGTTGAGCTTTTTGAGAACCGTCCACGCCACGATCACCACAAGGATTATGATAATTGCAGGTGTGAAATATTTCTCAAGAAGCTGTCCTCTGTAGCCCTCGTATGCCTTGTTATATCTGTTTCGGCTGATGGAGATCTTGAAATACTTCATTGCCTCCTTGTATTCCTCCTTATTGAGAAGGGCGTTGCCGATTCCGATATATGCCCGGCGGTAATTTCCGTCGTACTTTATAACGTTTCTCCAGGGCTCCTCGGATTCCTCGTAGTAGCCTGCGTTATAGAGGTTTGTTGCCTCGGTAACGATCTCTCCGAAGGCTGTGCGTCTGAATATTGTTATGCTGTTCTTTCTTGAATCGAGAACATAGAGCATATTGTCACAGCTCTCGATGGCAGCCACGCTGCGGAAGGTTCCCAGCTGCTCGCCTGTGCCGCCGAGGACGAACATAAGGTTTGCAAGCTTATCGTACTGGAAAATTCTGCCGTGGGCAAAGTCAAGGATATTGAGCTCGCCATTGGGTCCGATGTCGATATCGGTAAGTGTTGACTCCTTGGTATAGATGGAGTAATATGCGGGGGAAATATCACCGAAGGTAACTTCATTTGCGGTAATGGAAGCGAGGATGTTGGTTCCTCTGGGATTAAGCTTCTTAACGGTATCGGTCTTAACCTCGGTGGACTCGGTAACGGTATAGATGAAGCCGTCGTCGTCGATATCGAAATTGGAGAAGCCGATAGGAGTTGTTTTTGTGGAACGTGCTCTCTGCTCCTCGGTTGCGATAGTGTTCCAGAAGGCGTTCATAATGATCTTGGAGGTAGCCTCAACTCGGTTTGCGCCATAGAAGCCGAGGAATTCTCCGTGAATGTCATACATTACTGCGCCCTTTGTAACGCTCTTTACAACAACATAAACATTTCCCGCCTTATCAACGGCAACCTTTCTGGGGTTGTAGGTAAGGTCCTGAGAATAGACCTCGGAGGTGGGCTTTTCAAAGATATAATCAACATTTCCGTCGATATCCGATTTCAGCACACGGCTGTTCTCGGTATCGCAGATGTAAATATAGCCTGTGTACTTATCAACGAAAACGCCCTCGGGCTTTTTCAGGGTAAGCTCCTCGCCCTTATAGGTAAATTTATCGAAATACTTTACCATGTTAAAATCAAGATCTGTCACGATAATTCTGTCGTTGCCCTTGTCGGCTATGAACATATAATTTACGGGGTTTTTCTCGGAATTTTCCTTGAAAAGCACTCCCGTATCCTCGATGAGGAACAGGTCGGCAGGCTCTTTAAGCCCCATTTTATCCTTCCAGTCCGCTTTCTTAGGCTCGTAGCCCTCCATTGAGGATACATATTCGGTAAGACCCTTTATGGACTGACCGTCCACAAATTTCTCTGCGGCATATCCCACCTGTGAAGCGACTGCGTCACCCCATCTGTCATAGCTGTAAGGGTCGTAGCTTTCCATAGCGGAAACATTAGCCGTAAGCGTTCCTGCGAGCATAAGTCCTGCGCCTGCTGCGGCTATCAGCTTTTTCAAGCCTTTCATATCATCACCCTTTTCTTTAAGTTTTCGCAGCATGAGATCAGTCCTTCATACCTGCGTGAGCCATTGTTTCCATAACGTTTCTCTGTGCCAGAACGAATACCAGCAGGGGAGGTATCATCAGTACAACTGCCGATGCGGCAATAGCGCCCTGACGAGCGATACCTGCTGCGGCGATCTGCTGAACCACTACAGGGATCGTCTTGAGAGCCTCGTCATATACAAGGCCGCCTCCTGCCTGGTTCCATGAGGTCTGGAACTCAAAGATGATGATAGTCATAAGAGCAGGCTTACAGTTGGGCATTACAATGCCCCAGCATATACGCATGAGTCCTGCGCCGTCGATCTTGCCGGCTTCGATCATTGCGTCGGGAATGGTTGACATACTCTGACGCATAAGGTAAAGTCCCATTGAGGTTGCGATGATGGGCAGGATAAGTGCGGAATAGGTGTTTATCATGCCCAGACTTGCCATTACCATGTACTGCATGATGTAGAGTACGGTGGAGTTAAAGAGGAGGGCAACGACTACGATCTCATTGAGAAGCGCATTTCCGGGGAATTTGCACTTTGAAAGCACAAACGCTGCGGTGGATGCAAACAGAACGTGGAAAACAGTTGCAACGACAGTTACCATGATACTGTTGAAAACGTTTCTCGAGAAGGGCACCCATGAATTGTTTGCGATCTTGAACAGATCCTGGAAGTTGTTGAGAGTAGGATCCATTGCGTAGAGCTTAGGAGGCATCAGGAACACCTCCTGAACGGGCTTGATGGAGTTTACTACTGCCAGATAGATGGGGAATATCATAAACAGTCCCATAAATGTAAGCAGCAGGAAGATTCCGATATCATTTTTCCATGATTTGCCAACCCGCTTATTGGAGCCCTTTGACTTGAGCATTTTCTTATGCTCCTTCTCACGGCGCTTTCTGAGCGCTTCGAGAGCGGCGGCATTTTCCTCCGCCTGTAAAGCGGCAAGCTCTGAGGGCTTGAGATTCTTTTTGTTTTTCTTTAACATTTGCTCACCCCTTTACTCAGTCAACATATTTGCCGAGGAGCTTGCCCACAAGCTTATTGCACACAAGCATTACCACAAATAAAACGAAGCATACGGCGGAGGAATATCCCATTTCGTATCTTACCCAGCCGTAGTCGAAGGCGTGAGTCATAATAGTATGTACCTTGTAATCGGTGGAGGGGAAGCCTGCCAGCATACGTCCCACGATATCAACGGTAAATGCGGAAACGATCTGCATTACAGCTGCGAACATGAGCGAGGGACCCATTGCGGGGATTGTGATGTAGATAAGCTCCTGCCAGCGGCTCTTGATTCCCTCGATAGCTCCTGCCTCGTACATGGACTTATCAATGCCCTGGAAGCCCGCACGCATTGCAAGGAAGCCTGCGCCCATGGATACCCACAGCTGAACTACGATTACGCAGGGAAGAACGTAGTTGCCGTCGGTAAGCCACTGAATAGCGCTGGAGGTGATACCCAGCTCCATAAGGAAGGCATTGAGATAACCGTACTGGTCGCCCGAGAAAATGAGCTGCCATACGAAGTAGATATTGCCTGCCATTGAAGGAGCGTAGAATATCAGTGTGAACAGGGTCTTGAGCGTGGGATGAAGCTCGTTGATGAGCCATGCGAGCAGGAAGCTCATTGCATAGCTGAGAGGTCCTGTGAATATTGCGAAAATAAGTGTTGTTCTGATGGACTGGATGAAAACGTCATCCTCAAGGAACATAGTGTAGAAATTCTGGAAGCCCACCCATTTGGGGAAGCTTGCCATGTTGAAGTCGGTGAAGCCCATGGGCAGCGACATTACAACAGGTATTATTGTAAATACAAGGAAAAGGAGCATGAAGGGCGCAAGCATAAGGTAGCACATATAATTGCGCTTCATCTCGTGGAGGGTATAATCCCGCCTTTCCTTTCTTGACATTTTTCTCTCCGAAGGGAGCAGAATTTCTTTTTTTACGGTATTGTCAGCCAAAGTAATTGCCCTCCTTCATTTTAATCGTCAAGACCTAAGTTCTTGCGCTTACGAGTGATCTCGGCGTTGATATCCTTATTGTACCAGCGAAGCGTCTCACGGGCGTTGTCGTAATCATTAACAACGGCACGGAATGCGTTCATGATACTTCTTGTTACAACGTAGGACGAGGGGATGATGGGGATCTCGTCCAGCTCTGCAAGCTGAGCGTTGATCTTTGAAAGGTCGGACTTGGACCAGTTGAGCTTCTGGAGAGCCTCAACGTTTGCGGACTCAAATCTTCCGAGAGGACCCATTACGCCCTCAACATTCTGACCGTATTCAACCATTGTTTCGGTAGAGGTGAACCAGTCGATATATTTCCATGCACCCTCAACATTCTTGCAGTCCTTCAGAACGATAAAGCCTGAACCTGAGGAGTTTGCTGCGTGGGAAACGGTGCCGTCCTCACGTCTTGTTCCGGGAACGGGGCAGAAATCCCATGCGCCCTTGATCTCGGGTGCAGCAACATTCAGCTGATTGTAGAATGTGCAGTAGTTCTGGATTACAATGGGTGCCTCGCCTGTTCTGAAACGGGTAAATGCATCGTAGGTCTGGTCGAAGTTATATGTGGTATAGAATCTTGTCCACATATCGAATGCGTCAACGGCAGTAACGGTGTCAAAGTTAGTCGCTGTCTGGTCGGGAGTGTAATAGTTAAGACCCGACTGGAGCATGAGCATTGCGAAGGTATGTCCTACCTCGGTAGAGGGAGCAACGGCGGTACCGTTTACGTTGCCGGGGAGGATAAGACCGGGCTGCATATACTTTCGCTGGAGAGCGGGAAGCATATCAATAAGGTCGTCCCATGTCTCGGGAGGATTCTCGATTCCGAGCTCGGAAAGGGTATCCTTTCTGTAGAACATCATGGGGAAGGTTCTCTGAATGGGGATTCCGTAGGTCTTGCCGTCATACTGATAATGAACCAGCGCCTTATCCTGGAAGCGGGTTATAACATCATCAAAGCCCTCCATGTCATCCAGAGGAACGAGGAGATCTCTTATTGCAAGGTTAACGGGGAATTCACCGCCGACAAACATTGCAACGTCAGGGCCCTTGCCTGCAAGAACCGCCTCCATGATAGTACCCTGAACCAGGTTGATGGAAACGTCAACACCTGTTTCTGGAGTAAATTCTGACTCGGTGAGCTGCTTAACAACGGTGGTCTGGTCACGTCCGAGACCGCACCATACAACGATGGATTCGGAGGTGGAATCGGAGAGAACGGTATAATCCTCGAAGAAGGAGCCGATAAAGCCCTTTATTCCGAAGCCCATTGCCTTGAAGAAATTCTCCTTGACACGAGTGAATTTATTCTCCTTGCCGTCAGCGCCGTACTTGGGGATAAGCTCGATATAGTCGATCTCAAGAGGCTGATCTCTGTACTCACGCATCCATGAGGAAACGGAAGCAATATTGTCCTTGATGGAGGAATTGGAGATATAAGTAGGAATCTTGTTAGGCTTTTCAACGCAGCGGTCCAAAACGTCAGCAAGTCTTGCAAGAGCAGTCGCCTCGGAGCCTGTCTGCTGAGAGAGAGTCTCAATGGTTTCCTGCTCGATCTTGAGCCGCTCGGAAAGCTGAACGCATACGCCGAGAAGCTCAGGGATCTCCTTATGAACATAATAATCGGTGTACTTATCGGGGTTTGGACCTGTTATCATAAGGATCTGGAGATAATACTGGTTAGCGGTATAGACAATATCATCGAGACGGCGCATAGATTCACCTATCTCGCCGGGGATTGCCTCCAAGGTAATGGTATGCTTGCCCGCAGTGAGGTAAACGTAAGCGTCCTCGCCGCTGCTGTCGGTGGGAGATACCATCAGCCAGTTTGTATCATAGGGGAACTTGACCTGCTCAAAGGGCTCGGAGGGAACTTCACCGTCGATATAGATACGGCGATTGGAGTAAAGACCTCTCATAACATCCTGTCTGCCCTTGATGCCTATCTTGTAATAGCCGTCAGCAGCCACATCCATTTCCCATGTGACCTTCTGACCCGCAGTGTCCCAGGTGCCGTCGCCAACGGTATTATAGCGCTCCTTGACGGGGTGGGACTGATTTCCCGTATGATCCTCGGTGAGATAAGTACCACGGTCATAGGTGGGGAAGATGGTCTGGGAATTGGTATAAATATAATTCTCGCCCTGAAGCCTGATTGGCTCAGCGCCTGTATTAGCCCGAAGCTCGTCCTCGGTGGGAGCAGCATAAGCGGGGGCAGGCTCGTACTGATAGAGCTTTATGTAAGCAATGGCAACGGAAGCCTTTTCCGAAGCCAGAGTGACCTTATGCTCGCCCTTGTCGAAATAGAAATAAAGAGGCTCATTAAAAAGTCCGTCAGCATCGTTAAAGGGAGTTGTTATCCACATAGGAGTTTCGATCTGAGGGGGGCGTGTCTCGTTGTCCCGCTCATTGGGGGTAATGGGATAAGCAGACTTCCAGGTTCTTGGGAAGCTGATTCGGGTTGCTGTATCAAACGGGCTTACACCGTCGATAAGCATGGACATTTCGGAGCTAGTGTTTCCGCCGGTGATGGGGTAATAGCAGACCTCCACATTATAAGCTCCCGATTTCTCCACATTGACGGTGAAATCAAGAGAGCCGTCCTCGTTAGACCAGATAATAACATCGTTTTTGCCTTCGAAGCTTCCGATCTCCACCTCTGCTCCGTCGGAACAGGAGACGTACTCGAACGGTATCTCGGCTCTGGGACGTTCCTTGTCAGAATTCTCGTTGAAATACTCGCTGTAGGTTTTCTGCTTTTCGTAGGTAATAACAGGAGTTTCGTACTCTTCAGCAGCATCTGTGAGTATCTTGCTGTCGGCAAATGCGGAAGCGGGAAGCGCAGTCGCGCAGATCATCACAGCTATCATACCTGACAGCAGTCTTTTTAGACTTGATTTCCTTGACAAAAGATAGACCACCTTTCGTATAGAATAGGGACTCCCTATATTTTTCAATCATATTTCACCGAGAGCTATGGACCGTTATAAAAACGTTTTCCACCGAACTTGCTTTTTACCAAAGTGACAGCTTTATGGTAATTCTACAAAAATAATCAGTGAGAACAATGAAAATCTATGGACCCGTATAATAATTATATCAATTTAGCTAACTGTTGTCAATAAGAATTACATTTTTTTGTATATAATTTGCCTGCGCAAATTTGGCAATTTCGCACAATTAAACGATTACGTTATTGGCAATATTTACATTTAGTATAATTTTTCCGCCCATCTTACCCCCATAAAATTATTCAATCCGTATAAAAAACACAGTCCCGGCAATACAATTTAGCCAAAACTGTGTTTTTCATAAAAAAAGCCGCCATCCGAAAACGGATGGCGGCTGAACTTATTTAGCTTACGCCGAAGTTCGGTTTATCTCGGTTAAGAGATTAGCCTCTCTTCTTAGCTACTACAGCAGCAGCAGCGAGAGCAACGGGGATTACTGCGAGAGCAACAGGAGCGTTGCCGGTTGCAGGAGAGGGAGCTGCCTCAACAGGAGCAGCCTCAGTCTCAGCCTCAGTCTCAACTACCTCGGGCTCGTCCTCGATAACCTCGGGCTCATCCTCGAGACCAGCGCCAGCGTCGATATCCTCGCGCTCTTCATCTGTTACAACAACAGTGAGCTTATCCCAGTACCAATCTACAGGAGTGTAGAGGAGCATGGAGGTGAGGAATGTCTTAGCGTCAGTGATCTTGCCGTCGTCAGTGATATCGAACCAGTCAAATGTGAGGGTGTTGGAGCCCCAGTTGAAGGTGTCAACATCAGAGAGCTGCATTGTGATAGCGTTGTTTACTACAACTGCACCTGTGAAGAGGTTGATGCCCCATGCAGAGGAGTAAGAACCATACATATCATAATCGTCAGAATCGAAGAGGCTGTAGTGGTTCAGGTTGTTGTCTAAAGAAGGAGCATAGAGGTGCTGACCGAAGGTGGGGTTGTGCCAGTCAAAAGAAGAAGTCTGGTAGCCGTAGCCCTGGTCGATATTTACCCACTGATTTAATGCGTGGGACTTATAAGTACCAACATATCCATCATAAGATGTGAATGTGAAGGTTACGTTAGTGTGGTTTGCAATTGCATCGTTGATAACAGCGATGGGCTTGGTGTAGTAGTTGCCGCCAGCCTTACGGTTCTCGAGAGCCCAAACTACATCGTTCTCCTTAGTAACGATATCTTTTGTGGAACCATCAGCGTTTGTTACAGTCCAAACGCTCTTGCCGGGGGTAAGAGTAGACTTGAAGGGGATAATAGCCTCTTCAGCAGAACCTGCAGTAAAGGAACCAACTGCAACAGTTGTAGGCTCGGAAGCGAGAGCAGTATCAGGCTTGATGAGACCCTTCTTATTGCCCTTTGCATCCCAGAAGCCCTTAGCAAATACTTCAGCAGTCATTGTTACATCGCCGTAGAAGGAAGTGCCGAAGAACTCTCTGAAAGCATACTCGAGCTCAGCCTCAGTAAGAGTGTTAGACCAATTGGAGATATCACCGATCCAGCCCCAGCCATTTGCCTTGTTCATGGAAATGGTGTTAGGAATCTCGTATGTCATCTTAGCAACTGCATCTCTTACAGCGTAAGTGGTCTCAGTAACAGTAGGAAGACCGGCAGCATCTGCATTCTTAGCCACGGAGTAACCGAGAGTGTAGAGATCATACTTTGTGAGGTCGAATGCACCGTAAACATTGTTGCCAACAGCGATAGGCATGTCGTAGGATGTACCGCCAAGGGTCTTGTCATAGTAAGCGCCGTCAACATTGTCAGCCTTGGAAGTAGCCTTAAATGTCTGGTACTTCTCCTCGAGGTCATTGGGGATATCCTTGTAAGGACGAGCAGTGAACTCGAATTCCTTCATAGCGCCAGCGTTAACAGTACCGAGCTCTACGCCGCTCTGAGTGTAGATAGTGCCGCCGGTAACAAAGGTGTTGTCAACGCCGAATGTTACATAGCCCTTATCAGGATCCTTGTGTTTATCCCAAGATGCCTTGTTGATTAAAGAGCCCTCGTAGTTAGCAACTACTGTAACCTTTGCAGCGTTCTTGTTTACGTTGTTTACATAGGTCTTGAGGTCATAGGTGAGAGAAATTGCATCCTGATCAGCGGATACAACAGCAGCCATTGCAGATACGGCCATTGCGCCAGCCATTACGCCAGCAATTGACTTTTTCATGTTCATGAAAAATTCCTCCTTGTTTTGTTTTGGTTTTCTTTATTTATTTCCAAATATGTATGGAAATCAAATAGAACTGTGATACCGTGCTTCTGCTCACGTTATATCACGATATTATTGTACCACCTGCCGGCAAATATGTCAATGTACATAAACAACAAATTTAATATTCTTTTTTTATCCTTTATGCACACTTTTTGCCTAAAAACCTCAGTTTTGGTCAGCTTTTTAATAAGCATTCCTCTTCGGTTCCGTGGTATGTTATAACTATACAACATTTAAGATCATATTTCAATTGATTTTATGCACAAACTTTCACTTGTTTTTCACTTTGTTTTTGTATATCCGATTTTCTTAAATGCATAAAAAACGGCGCTCTCAGCCGTCCGAGAGCGCCGCATATTTTTTTTCAGAAGTTCAGATAGCTGTAATTCAGTGTCCTTGTCATCAGTGCATATCTTGCAGCGTCACGCTTTTCGGGCTTTGCAAGATACATTATCAACTGCTCGCCCAGCACCATAAGATTTGAGCCTCTTCCTTCGATCTTGAAATTCTCAAAGCCCATATCGGTGTATTTTCCAAATACATCCTCGGGCTTGATGTAAAGCTTTGTCCGCTCCTGTTCGTAAGGCTCAAAAGTCCTGTAGGGGCAGTCCCATTCGGCAAACTGTGCCCTTTCCTCCCCGGTCATTGTTTTCATATCACCCAGCCGCATCATCACATCTCCGATATATTTATAATGTTCCTTTCGTCTGGGGCAGCCGGGCACGCAGTGAGAATTTATCAGCAGCTCGCAGCGCTTTCGTTCTTCGGGAGTGAGTTTCTCAAGCGTCTCAAAATCATTGTTGAAATTGTAATCGAGAACAACAAGGCTGTAAGGCTTTGCAAGCTCCGCCTTAACCTCGTCAATGCCCGTAATGCACTTGCAGGTGGAAGATGTTATTTTCATATTGGGGTGAGTCTGCCTGATGTAGCTTTCAAGCAGAGGAGAATTTACAATAACCTCATTCATGCCGTTGTCGGCAATATTCAGAAGCATATTGCTGTCCCTGTCCTCCAGCGCTTCTTCGGTTATCGAAGGGTTTGTAAATGTGAATCTGTAAGGGATACCTCTTGAATTGTAGCCGTCAAGGATAGCCTTTGCTCTGTCGGGATAGAAATTTCCCAGTATCATTCTTCCGCCGTTCCACATAACGGCAGGGCTGCCGAAATATGAAGCTATTCTGAAGCCCTCTCTGAAATAATCGGGTCTTTCCTTGATAAGGTCTGCCAGAACAACATTCAGGCTAACCGATTTTGTTGATTCCGCAACATGAAATCCTATCATATTCATAATTCCTTTCTATATATTAAAAAGTCTCTCGGCATTTTCCGCCGTAATTTCCGCCATATCCTCGGGAGAAACGCCCTTGACCGCCGCCATTGCAGCAATGGTATAGGGCAGATTTCCGCTGAAATTTCGCTTTCCCCTGTTTGGCTCGGGAGCCATATAAGGGCAGTCCGTCTCAACCAGAAGCCTGTCAATGGGAACAGCCTCCAGAGCCCTCAGAGCTTTTTTGGCATTTTTGAATGTAACGACCCCCGTAAAGCCCACATACATACCCATTTTCACTATCTCCTCCGCAGTCTCGGCAGAACCCGAAAAGCAGTGCATGACCCCCTTGGGACGGTATTTCCGCAGGATATCCATAGTGTCCTCCCATGCGTCCCGTGAATGGATTATAACGGGCAGGCAAGCCTCAGCCGCAAGCCTCAGCTGTTCCTCGAAGGCACGCTTCTGAATATCCCTGCTGTGGTTTTCGTAATGATAATCAAGCCCGATCTCGCCGACAGCAATGACTTTTTTCCGATCAAGCAGCGCTTTGATATCATCAAGCCTGTCGATCTCGTCAGCCGAATCGGGATGAAGCCCCGCCGCAGCAAATATCTGCGGATATCTCTCCGCTAATTCTGCCGAAGAATAAGAGCTTTTCACCGAACAGCCGATATTGACGATCTTGCATATATCCCCCGCAAAAAGCCCGTCCAGCAGTTCATATCGGTCGCTCTCAAAGGCAGCGTCATCATAATGAGCGTGAGAATCAATTATCCTCATTTCTTCACTGCTCCCTTCTTTTTAACGGAGAATCCGAAAGCGCCAAGCTTTCTGCCCAATGCAAAATATTCCCCGTGAGCATAAGCCATAAGCCCCGCCTGCTGCAGATTGAGCTTGCCCTTGCTGTCGATATACCTTTCATCAACGGTAATTCCCGTGATATCCGCAATAAACATGGTGTGGCTGCCAAGCTCTTCAAAGCTTCTCACCCTGCACTCAAGGGATAAGGGAGAAGCAAGTATAACAGGGCAGCTGACCGTTTCGCCCTTCACGGTCTCAAAGCCGCATTTAGCGAATTTATCAAGCTTTGCGCCGCTTTTCATGCCGCAGAGATCCACCTCTTTAGCCATTTTTGAGGTGGTAAGATTTATGACAAATTCTCCCGTTTCCTTTATGATACTATATGAATATCTTTCGGGACGAACTGAAACATATGCCATAGGCGGACGGGTGTTTACGATACCCGTCCATGCAGCGGTGAGAACGTTTCTTTTGCCGTCCTCGCTGCCGCAGGTAACAAGCGCCGCAGGAACGGGAGCAATGAGCGCTCCCCCTTTGAATCTCACCCTGCCCATCTCAAGCCTTTTCCGCCATCAGCCTGTGCATATCGGAAATAAGCTCTGCAATGTCGCTGTCATTATATTTTGCGCCGCTCCATATCTCATGGGCAACGACTGCCTGCCATACGAGCATAGCCATGCCGCCGCAGGTTTTAATGCCATGATTTTCAGCGATCTGCATAAGCTTTGTCCTCTCGGGATTGTAAATAACATCAAAAACAAAGCCGCAGTTCCTGATAATATCCTCGGAAACGGGGCAGTTTTCCACCTTGGGGAACATTCCCACAGGGGACGCATTTATAAGCAAATCGAATTTCCCCTCTATCTCCTCGGGGTGAACCACCTTTATGTCATCGGAAAAGCCGTTTGCCCTTGCATATTCCTTAACAGGCTCCACCGTATCCTCAAAGCCCTGAGGAACGGATACCGTAAGCCTTGCGCCATGCCTTACAGCCTCAATGGCGATCATTCTGCCAACTCCGCCGCAGCCGCACTGGAGAACGGTGCCGTCAAGCCTTGCTCCCGCAGCCTCAAGAGAACGGAGGAAGCCGTCGCAGTCGGTGTTGTAGCCAATATATTTTCCGTCCTTTTTAACAACGCAGTTAACGGAATTATACCTCTTTGCGGAATCCGCAAGCTCGTCAATGTGCTTTATTATCTCAACCTTGTGGGGAATGGTGATGTTGAAGCCGTCAAGAGCGAGAACATCATTGATTTTATCTCCCAGTTCCTCGGGGGAATATTCCTTTAATGTGTAATCAAAATCCGACACGCCCTCAAGCTCAAAAAGCCTCTGATGAATTGGGGGAGACATGGTGTGCTTTAAAGGGAAGCCCAGCAGACCGTAATGCTTCATGATAATATCAATCCTTTCATTGAAATACTATATATAATAGTATAGCAGGAACAATTTACTATATATGGTAAAAATATCTTAACCGAGGATCTTCGCAAGGCTCTCGGCGTCCTGAACATTTGCGATATTAACACCCTTGAGAGTTTTTCTCACAAGACCCGAAAGCACCTTGTTAGGACCGCACTCAATATATGTATCATAACCAAGAGCATTCAGATTTGCAAGCTCGTCAGTAAATCTTACGGGAGAAACAATGTGC
Source organism: Oscillospiraceae bacterium (assembly GCA_022787085.1). Taxonomy (GTDB): domain Bacteria; phylum Bacillota; class Clostridia; order Oscillospirales; family Ruminococcaceae; genus Huintestinicola. Next base: position 30,940 of record JALFVE010000032.1, read on the forward strand.
CTTGCAAGCCTCTCGGGCATATTGTCAATGCCGTCAAGCTCTTTTCCCGTAATGTTCGAGAACATCTTTATTTTAGGCTCGGAGAAGGTTATTTTTTCCGCAGCGGGCTTGAATTCGTCCGCAGCGCTCTGCATGAGCTTTGAATGGAATGCGGAAGCCACATTCAGCTTAACAGCCCTTGCTCCCATAGCGGAAAGGGTCTCGGCAGCAGCGGCAGCGGCAGCTTCTTCTCCCGCAATAACGGTCTGAGCAAGGGAATTGTAATTTACGGGAAGAACATATCCATCCGTCTCCTCGCAGACCTTTTCAATTTCCTCAACGGACTTGCCGATAATGGCATACATAGCGCCCTTATTAGCCTCGGCAGCCTTCTGCATAGCCTCGCTTCTTGCCTTGATGAGCCTGAAGCCGTCCGCACGGGAAACCATTCCCGAATATACCATAGCCGCATATTCGCCAAGGGAATGACCCGCAGCCGCAGAAGCGGTGATGCCGTTCAGTTCAAGAGCCTTAGCCGCACAAAGGGACACCGCCATAATAGCAGGCTGTGAAACGACCGTCCTTGCCAGCTCCTCCTCGGGAGCATTGGCGCACTTGTCAAAAAGGTCGAAGCCGAGAATATCACTTGCCTCGTCAAAGATCTCCTTCAATTCGGGATATCTCTCAACAAGCGAAACGCCCATTCCGGCATACTGGGAGCCCTGTCCCGAGAATAAAAAAACTGTTTTTTCCGCTGTCATCTGCAAAACCTCCGAAATTTCAATGATATTACAACAAGTATTATTATAATATAAATTTACAAATAGTATCAAATTTGTAGCTAATTACGAAATTTGATAGGTATCTTTGTGTCACTTGAACATTACATCAGAAAATTTTTTCAAAATTACTGAAATATCAGTTGACAAGAGCCGTTAAAATATATTACAATATATAATGTATTGTACTGTGTGGAAAAGCATTTTGACCACACTAATTATAATAACACATTTTTTCGTAAATTACAATAGTAAACGAGCGGAAAATCCGTCAAAAGACCCGAAAGGATTGATAATTAACAAAATGAGCGGAATAAATATTGTTTCAACAGGCGGCTATGCGCCCCTTCTTGCAGTTACCAACGACGATATGTCAAGGATCGTAGATACAAACGACGAATGGATCAGAACAAGAACAGGAATATCACAGCGCAGAATGTCAAACTGCGAGCCGACATGGTACATGGGCGCTATGGCTTCAAAGCAGGCAATAGAAAGAGCGGGCATAGACCCCAAGGAAATAGGGCTTATCATCTCCTCCACAATCACAAACGATTTTGTGACTCCCTCGGCTGCCTGCCTTATCCAGCGTGAAACAGGAGCGGTAAACGCAGCTGCATTCGATCTGGGCGCTGCCTGCTCGGGCTTTGTCTATGCCGTTGATACCGCCTGCCGTTTCCTTGCAACGGACGACAGCCTTAAATATGTACTCATTTCAGCAAATGAGAATCTTTCCTATATCACCAACTTCACCGACCGCTCCTCCTGCGTCCTCTTCGGAGACGGCGCTGCGGCTGTGATACTCGAAAAGTCGGACAAGCTTTTTACAAGCTGGCTGGGTGCTGACGGCACGGGAGCGAAATTCCTCTACGCAAAGAACGAATACGCTCACAGCCCCTTTACCACAGAGGAGCATTTCACCGTTGACGACCAGACCGACCCCGAAGTAAAGCACAGACTCCTCGTTCAGGACGGCAAGGAGGTCTACAAGTTCGCCACAAAGGCGCTTCCCACCGCAGCGAAAAATGCGGCTGACAAGATCGGTCTTGATATAAATGACATCGACCTTTTCATTCCCCATCAGGCGAATATAAGAATTATCGAAACTGCCGCAAAGAATCTGGGCGTTTCCATGGATAAATTCTTCACAAACATAGATATGCACGGCAATACATCCAGCGCATCCATTCCCATAGCCCTCAATGAAGCCGCAGAAAAGGGCGTGTTAAAGAGAGGCATGAAGGTTTGTCTCGTAGGCTTCGGCGCAGGACTTACCTTAGGCGCTGCAATAATCGAGTATTGATACAATAAATATCGAAAGGAACATCGTTTATGAAAAACAGAGTAACCGAGCTTCTCGGAATTGAAAAGCCCATTATTCAGGGCGGCATGGCATGGATAGCAGAAAGCACCCTTGCCTCCGCAGTATCGAACGCAGGCGGCGCAGGCATAATCGCAGGCGGCTCCGCTCCCATTGATTATCTCAGAAGCGAGATAAGAAAGTGCAAGGAGCTTACGGATAAGCCCTTCGGCGTAAATATCATGCTCATGTCCCCCAATGCGGAGGAGCTTGCAAAGCTTGTAATCGAGGAAGGCGTGTCCTTCGTCACCACAGGCGCAGGCAATCCCGGACAGTATATCGCCGCATGGAAGGAAGCGGGCATAAAGGTAATTCCCGTAGTTCCCTCCGTAGCCCTTGCAAAGAGACTTGAAAAGATAGGCGCAGATGCCGTTATCGCAGAGGGCACCGAGTCGGGCGGACATATCGGTCAGAATACCACCATGTGCCTCGTTCCCCAGGTAGTTGACGCAGTAAGCGTTCCCGTGATCGCAGCAGGCGGAATCGCCGACGGCAGAGGAATCGCAGCAAGCTTCATGCTTGGCGCAGAGGGCGTGCAGATAGGCACCCGCTTCCTTGCCTCCGAGGAATGTCAGATACACGAAAACTACAAGAATGCAGTCATCAAGGCAAAGGACACCGACAATGCCATCACAGGCTTCTATTCGGGAAGCCCCTGCCGCTGCATAAAGAGCAAATATACAAAGAAGCTCCAGGAAATGGAAAAAATGGCAGCGCCCCCCGAGGATTTCGAGGCGCTCACCGTGGGCTCGCTCAGAAAGGCAGTGGTTGACGGCAATACAGACGAAGGCTCTATGCTCTGCGGACTTATCGCAGGCATGATAAACGAGGTAAAGCCCGTCAAGGATATAATGGCAGAGCTTTCGGAGCAGGCAGGAAAGCTTCTTGGAACCGAATTTTGATTGACATACCCATTTTCCGTCAATATAAATAATAACATTCTAAACACACGGAGGAATGAAAAATGGCAAAAACAGCTATAATCACAGGCTCGTCAAGAGGAATCGGCGCAGCAATTGCCCTGAGACTTGCAAAGGACGGCATGAACATCGCATTCAACGACCTTAATATGACAATGTTCGAGAACAACGATATCATAGATAAGGTAAAGGCTCTGGGCGTTGAAGCGGAGATATTCTGCGCAGACGTTTCCAAATATGCGGAATGTGAAGCAATGGTCAAGGCAGTGAAGGAGCGCTTCGGCACAATTGACGTTCTGGTAAACAACGCAGGCATCACCAGAGACGGACTCATGGCAAGAATGCCCGAGGAGCAGTATGACATGGTAATCGCCGTAAATCAGAAGAGCGTTTTCAACATGACAAAGTTCGTGGGCAATATCATGATGCGCCAGAGAAGCGGCCATATCATCAATCTCGCATCCGTGGCAGGTCTTTACGGCAATCCGGGACAGATAAATTACAGCGCATCAAAGGCAGCAATCATCGGCATGACAAAGACGGTAGCAAAGGAGCTTGGCTCAAGAAATGTCACCTGCAACGCCGTAGCCCCCGGATTTATCCATACACCCATGACCGACAAGCTCACCGAGGAGCAGAAGGCAGCAATGCTCGCACAGATCGCAATGAAGCGCTACGGCGAGCCCGAGGAAATCGCAGGCGTGGTATCATTCCTGGCATCGGAGGATTCCTCCTATGTAACAGGACAGGTTATCGAAATATCGGGCGGAATCTCAATGTAAGCTCCCGAATCAACGGATATATTCAAATTGTAATCACGAAAGGATCGGATATATGAGAAGAGTCGCAGTAACAGGAATGGGTGTGGTTTCCCCCTTAGGAAACAGTATTGACGAATTCTGGAGCAATATCAAGGCAAACAAGCTTGGCTTCAGCTTTCTTGACGATATCGTAAGCGAGGATTTCGAGGTAAGGATAGGAGCTCCCGTCAGAGAATTCGACCCCGAAAAGCACATTGACAAGAAGGATGCAAAAAGGCTTGACCGCTTCACCCAGTTTGCGGTTTACGCAGCCCTTGAGGCAATGGAAGACGCAGGAACCAAATTTGAGGATATAGATCCCTACAGAGCAGGTGTAATAGCAGGCGTAGGAATAGGCGGACTTGACCTTACCATGCAGGAATACGAAAAGTATCAGACAAAGGGCCCCGGAAGAGTATCGGCGCTCTATATTCCCACAATGATCGCAAATATGGCAGCAGGAACCATCTCCATGAAAACACATTTCAAGGGAGCAAACTACTGCACCACCACCGCCTGTGCCTCCTCAACCCATGCTATCGGAGAAGCCTTCAGACGTATCAAGGACGGCTATCTTGATGTGTGCATAGCAGGCGGAGCGGAAGCCTGCGTAAATGAGTTTGCCCTTGCAGGCTTCAATAATATGAAAGCCCTTTCCCGCTCAACAGACCTTGAAAGATGCTCGATACCCTTTGACGCCGAGAGAAACGGCTTCATCTTAGGCGAAGGCAGCGGAATGCTCATTCTCGAGGAAATGGAGCACGCCAAGGCAAGAGGAGCGAAGATATATGCCGAGATCGCAGGCTATGGCGCAACGGGAGACGCATTCCACATGACATCTCCCGACCCCGCAGGCGAAGCCGCAGCCGCAGCTATCAGACTTGCATTTGAAGAAGCAGGACTTGCCCCCGAGGATATCGACTATATCAACGCCCACGGAACCTCCACACATCTTAACGATATGTGCGAGACTACAGCAATAAAGCTTGCGCTGGGCGAGGCAGCAAAGAAGGTAGTGGTAAACTCCACCAAGTCCATGACAGGACATCTTTTAGGCGCAGCAGGCGCAGTGGAAGCCATAGTAACAGCCCTTTCCTGCAAGGAGGACTTTGTTCATAAGACCGTAGGCTTCAAGGTGCCCGACCCCGAGTGCGACCTTGACAACTGCGTGAGCGGCAACAGAAATATGACCGTAAATGCGGCTCTCACCAATAATTTAGGCTTCGGCGGTCATAACGCAACTCTTTGCTTCAAGAAATACTCCGAATAAGCAAACCCGAAAGGACTGAATAAAAATGGGCACACTTCCTTTTGACCTTGAAATAGAGGACATTGCCGCACTTGCGGACCTTATAAACGAAAAAAACTTAGGCGAGATATGCCTTGAGGACGACGATATCGGCGCAAAGCTCGTAATAAAGAGCCGTCCTCTGCCTCCCCCGCCTCCGGGCATGGCAGCACCTATGCAGGCACCTGCCGCACCCATAGCAGCACCATCACCTGCAGCAGCCCCCTCAGCAGATTCTCTCCCCGATGGAGAAACAGTTAAATCCCCCATCGTTGGCACATATTATTCCTCTCCCGCACCCGATAAGCCCCCCTTCGTGCAGGTTGGACAGAAGGTGAAAAAGGGCGATATCATAATGATAATCGAGTCCATGAAGATAATGAACGAGATCCCAAGCCCCGCCGACGGAACAGTTAAAAAGCTGCTTGTAAAGAACGGCGACGCAGTGGAATTTGACCAGCCCATAATGATAATCGGTTAAGGAGGAAGCACCATGTTAATGAATAAAGAGCAGATAATGGAAATAATCCCCCACCGCGACCCCTTCCTTCTCATTGACGAGATTGAGGAATTAGAGCCGGGAAAGCGTGTGGTAGCATATAAAACAATGACTCCCGAGGAATTCTGGTTCAAGGGACATTTCCCCGATTATCCCGTAGTGCCTGGCGTTCTCATGGTTGAAATGATGGCGCAGGCAGGCTGCACAGCAATGCTCACCCTCCCCGAAAACAAGGGCAAAATTGGCTTTTTCGGGGGCATCAAGGAAGCGAAATTCCGCCGTCAGGTAGTTCCCGGGGACAGGCTCCGCATAGAGGTTGAGATAACCAAGGTAAGAGGCCCCGTAGGCTACGGCAAGGGCATCTGCACCGTAAACGGAGAAAAGGCAGTATCTGCGGAGATAACCTTCGCTATCAAGTAACCTGAAAGGCTCTGAGTAAAAATGTTTAAAAAGGTACTTATTGCAAACCGTGGAGAAATTGCGGTAAGAATAATAAGAGCTTGCCGTGAGCTTGGGATACACACCGTAACTGTGTATTCCACCGCCGACAAGCACGCTCTCCATGCGCAGATCGCAGACGAAGCCATATGCATAGGTCCCCCCGCCACCAAGGACAGCTACTTAAACGCCGCCGCCATTATAGAAGCCTGCAAAATGACAGGAGCGGAGGCAGTTCACCCGGGCTTCGGCTTTCTCTCGGAGAATGCAGATTTTGCCCGTCTGTGCGAGGAAAATAATATCGTTTTCATAGGGCCCAAGCCTAAGTCTATCAGTATGCTGGGAGATAAAGCTGCGGCAAAGAAGGCAATGAAGGCAGCGGGAGTTCCCGTAATTCCCGGCTCCGACGGAGCGGTGCCCGATATGGAGGCCGCAAAGAAGCTCTGCGCCGAGATAGGCTGTCCCTTAATGGTAAAGGCATCCGCAGGCGGCGGCGGACGTGGAATACGTCTCGTTGAACGCCCCGAGGACTTAGAGGACGCTATCACCGCCGCAAAGCAGGAGGCGAAGAATTTCTTCGGTGACGACAGCATTTACATGGAGAAATTTATCGTAAATCCCAAGCATATCGAAGTCCAGATACTTGCCGATAAATACGGAAATACCGTATATTTAGGCGAAAGAGACTGCTCCATGCAAAGGAGAAACCAGAAGGTTTTAGAGGAGACTCCCTCCCCCATAATGAGCACCGAGCTTCGTGAAAAAATGGGACGTGCGGCAGTAACCGCAGCAAGAGTCTGCGGCTATACAAACGCAGGCACAATCGAGTTTCTTGTAGATTCAAGCAGACGCTTCTACTTCATGGAAATGAATACAAGAATACAGGTAGAGCACCCCATCACCGAAGCCGTAACAGGCATCGACCTTGTAAAGCATCAGATAAAGATAGCAGCAGGCGAAGAGCTTCCCTTCACCCAGAAGGATATCTCCATGACAGGCCATTCCATCGAGTGCCGTATAAATGCGGAAAATCCCGACTTCAATTTCCGTCCCAGCCCGGGGCAGATAACCGCCCTCCATATTCCGGGAGGTCCCGGTATAAGAGTGGACAGCTCCGTATATCAGGGCTATACCATTCCCCCCTTCTATGACAGCATGATCGCAAAGCTAATAGTCCATGCCCCCACCCGACCCGAGGCAATAGCCAAGATGAAATGGGCGCTGGCGGAATTTATCGTGGAGGGCGTGGATACCAATATAGATTTCCAGCTCTCCCTTATCAGAGACAGCGTATTCGAGCAGGGCACCTACGATATCGGCTATCTGGGCAGAAAGCTGTCGTCAAGCGATAAATGAATAAAAATTTTAACGAATTGAGGCGAAAAGATTGTTAGAGGATTTGTTCAAGGTCGTCACCGCCCGCTTTAATCTGGACGAGGGCGAGAAAGCCCCCGATGTTCCCGCAGAAAAGCAGTTCAAATGCCCCCGCTGCTCCGAGGGCTGCACACAGGATGAGCTTGAAGGCAATAAATGGGTATGCCCCTCCTGCGGCTATCACAGCAGGATAAGCGCCGCAGAACGCCTTTCCATAACCGTGGATAAGGACAGCTTTATAGAATATGACAAGGACATGACAAGCCTTAATCCCATAGATTTCCCCGAATATGAGGAGAAGCTCGAGGGGCTCAGGCAGAAAACAGGTATGAACGAGGCTGTCATAACGGGAGAATGTACCATAAAGGGCGAGCGCTGCATTATCGGAATAATGGATTCTCATTTTATGATGGCGTCCATGGGCAGCGTGGTGGGCGAAAAGGTCACAAGAGCCTTTGAAGCCGCAGCGCAGAAGAAGCTTCCTCTTGTGCTGTTCACAGCCTCGGGAGGAGCAAGAATGCAGGAGGGACTTGTGTCCCTTATGCAGATGGCAAAGACAAGCGGTGCAGCAGCGAGGCTCTCTCAGGCAGGCGGGCTTTACATCACCGTCCTCACCGACCCCACCACAGGCGGCGTAACAGCATCCTTTGCCTCACTGGGAGATATAATAATCGCAGAGCCGAAGGTGCTTGTGGGCTTTGCGGGCAGACGAGTTATCGAGGGAACCATCAAGCAAAGGCTCCCCGAGGATTTCCAGTCTGCGGAATTTACGCTTGAAAACGGATTTGCGGATATGATAGTGGAGAGGAAGAATCTCCGCCGAACCATAGCCCACCTTATCCGTCTCCATAAGCCATTCAGGGAGGTGGATATCATTGTCTGAGGATATCATAATGGAAAACGGGGAAAATCCCGCCGCAGAAGAGATAACCCCCTTTGAGCGGCTTGAGATAATCAGGAACAAGAACCGTCCCACCATCAGGGATTATCTCCCCCTTATTTTCAATGACTTTTTTGAGCTTCACGGCGACCGTCTTTTCGGAGACGACGGAGCCATTCTCGGCGGCATCTGCAGGCTGGGCAAGCTTCCCGTAACCGTAATTGCGGAGGTAAAGGGCAGGGATATCTTTGAAAATAAAGCGTCGAATTTCGCCATGCCCCATCCCGAGGGCTACCGCAAGGCACTGCGGCTTGCCCACCAGGCGGAGAAATTCCACCGTCCCGTAATATGCTTTATAGACACTCCGGGAGCATTCTGCGGGGTTGCTGCAGAAAAAAGAGGACAGGGCGAAGCCATCGCCCGTAACTTAGCGGAGTTCATGACCCTCAAAACACCCGTAATATCGGTGGTTCTGGGAGAAGGCGGCAGCGGCGGAGCATTGGCGCTTGGCGTGTGCGACGAGCTTGCCATGCTTGAGAACTCCATCTATTCGGTAATCTCCCCCCGAGGCTTTGCTTCCATTTTGTGGAAGGACGCCTCAAAGGAAAAGGAAGCCTGCAATATAATGCGTGTAACAGCGCAGGATGCCGTAAATCTGGGCATAGCGGAGAAGATAATCCCCGAGCCCGAAGGCGGCGCACACAACGATCCCGAAACGACTGCCGAAAATATTGCAGATTTTTTGGTAAAATCGCTGAATAGTAAAATGAAAAAAGATATTGACGTTTTGCTTAATGAACGGTATAATAAATTTAGAAAAATCGGCGTGTTCCGTGAGCAGACAGCAGAACGGACTGAAGCAGCCGATGAAACCACTAAGTAAAGACAGAAACAGTCTTTATTATACACAATCACAAGGAGGAAAATCAAATGGTATTTGATAAGGTTAAGGAGCTCATCGCAGATCAGCTTTCAGTTGACGAAGATAAGGTTGTTGAAGACGCAAACATCCAGGACGATCTTGGCGCAGATTCACTTGATATCGTTGATCTCATCGGCGTTATCGAGGATGAGTATGACATCGAGATCTCTGACGAGACCGTGCAGACTCTCAAGACCGTTGGCGATATCGTTAAGTATATCGAGGACAATCAGTAATCAACAATAAAAGCTGCCCGAAGCTCAGCATGGCTCTCGGGCTTTTTTCTGTCTATATTATAGCACATTTGTTTCCGTTTGTCAAGTGCTTTTAAAAATTTTGTTCTAAAAATATAAGCTGCACCTTTTTTGCGGTGCAGCTTAATTGCAGTTCAATCATTTCCTTTAATTGTAAAATACGCATAATACATCTTTTCATCATAATCGCCGCCTTTACGGTAATCGATAACGGAAGTGCATAATCTGTATTGTCCGCATTCAAGCACACCGTAAAGATCATCCCAATACCTGTTCAGAACATTCGGCTCATTTGCAGATAGATGATAGGATAAAGCAATAAACGCAATATCATGGTTCAGAATGGGCATAGCTTCCCATTTGCCATCATTGTACCGTTCAAGAGTATAGGCTTCGCCAAATTCGAGACTGCCCGTTGTAGGAGTGCCGTCCCAGAGCAGCTCCGCCTTTAAGCCCGTGGGAGTGACCTCCTTCGCAGTAAAGGTGATGCCCCATTCATCGGGGATAAGCCTGCCTTTATCATCAAACTCGTATTCAACACCTGAAACAGTGACCTTTCCCACAGCAGCAGACCCGTCAGCCGTAAGAAAATATTTTTTCTTACCCTTGGACGTGATCCAGCAGTTTTTCTTCATAATGCCGTCTATGTAATAATACCGCTTGCCTGCTTTTGTTGTCCAACCTGTGTATGCCTTTGTTTCGCCATTGTCATACTGAATGTACCTGATACCGTCCTCGGTCTTTAAGACCGCCGCCTCAGCAGATAAAGGACATACAGCCAATGCTGACATTGCCATGAACAGCGCCGCTGTTCTCCTGATAAAACCTTTCATCGCAGTTTCTCCATTTAAATAATAAATCGGAAAATATTGTCAAACCGCCTTTTCCATCTTGTAGCCCACGCCGAAAACAACCTTGATATAGCTGGGATTGTGAGGATCAGGCTCGATCTTGCTTCTTATGCGGCGGATGTGCTCAACAACTGTTTTTCTGACGGAATAGGGAGTCTCGTTCCAGACCCTGCGGTAGATGTCGTCAACGGTGCAGACAGCGCCGCAGTTTTCCATAAGATATTCCACTATGCCGTATTCAATGGCAGTCATGCGGATAAGGCTGCCGCTTCTGAAAACCTCTCTGCGGCGGCGGTCAATGCTGATGCTGCCGTTAGTGAGGGTCTCGCCGTCAGCGGAAACAATGCCGCTTTCCCTGTTCTCGCTTTTCAGATATCGCCTCAGCAGAGAAACCACCCTCGCCTTGAACTCATACCTGCCGAATTCATCAGAATTCATGCAGGCATCTGCACCCTTTGCAAGAGCCATGGTGCGGTAGATCTCGTCGCAGCCGTCGGAAACGGTGAGCACAGGGATATCGGAAACCTTCCTTAGCTCCTCGATAAGCCCGAAGGCAGGCGAAGCAAGTCCCCCGTCCCGTATCACCATCATGTGGATATCCCCGAAAAGGCAGGATCTATCAAGGATATCCCCCTTTTCATGAGGGATAACATTTATTTCCTCCCTCGAAAGCATATCCGAAAGGGACATAGCCTCTTCCCTTCTGTCCTCCCCGTATGCTATAATAACATTCGGGCGGCTTTTAATGCCCGTTATTTCATTTTTATCGGAAAATACCAAATTTGCTGACATAAGCTTTCCTCCTGTTCTTTGATAAAGGGGCAAATTCCATATCTTTCTCTGTTGGGGAAATGCCCTGCGTTTTTCGCTTCTGATATATAAACGATTCAGAGAGGCAAAAAATTTCACTCATTGGGATGAATTTACAAAATATTCATATATACCGTTATAATGTCTAATAAACCGCCGAATTTTTTTGGCAATTTGCCGATATAAATAATGAGACATTTTAAGGAGCAAAGCTGTTATATATACAGAAACGTTTCAAACGATCTCCCCAAAAAGGAAGTGACAATAAATTTGACTGACCCTGAATTTGAAAAAATAATGCGGCGGCAGATAAATTCCGTCCTGCGGCTTGCCTGCGCATATTTAAAATGCTATGCCGAAGCGGAGGACATAGCACAAGAGGTATTATTAAAGCTGTACCGCTCGGAGGTAAGCTTTGAATCACAGAGAGAGGAACGGGCATGGCTTCTTAAAGTAACTGCAAATCTATGCAAAAACCGACTCCGCTCCCCGTGGTATTCAAAGAGAGCGGACATAGATATCCCCGAGGAAATGGCTGAATATTTTCCCGATGAAGAAAAGACCGCCCTCACCGAGGTAATGAAGCTCCCCGAGAAATACCGAACGCCCATACATCTCTTTTACTGCGAGGAATATTCGGTAAAGGAAATATCTGAGATAACCGGGATAAAAGAATCCACTGTCCGAACAAGACTTCAAAGGGGACGGGAGCTATTGCGGCTGACCGTTTCCCCCATCAGAGAGGAATGATATTATGAACATAAACAGCTATAAAAGCGCCATGAACAGACTTGAAATGTCCGAGGAACGGATAAACGGCATACTTGCCGCCGCACATAAAGCGCCGCTCCGCAGAAAAAAAGCTTTCCGACCCGCATTTCCGCTTATAGCCGCCGCAGTGATAATGCTCACAGGCTTCACGGTTTATGCAGCAAACAGCGGAGTGCTGTCGCTTATCTTCGGCAGCGAGAGAGACTATTCACCTTTTGAGCATATGACGGGGGAACTGGAGATACATTCCCTTGAGACCTTTATAGATGGGCTTGAGGTCACTCCCATGGGCTTTGCCGCCGACAGCTATACGGTATATTCGGTTTTCCGTCTGGATTTCCCCGAGCCGCTGCCCGAGAGCGAAAAATATACCGAGCTGCAGCTTGACGGATACGGTCATTGTACTTCAAAGCTGATGGATACCCTGAAAAGCTTTTCACCCGAGGGCAGAACCTCGGGCGGCGCAATGATACGCTATATCAAGGAGGACAGCGACACATTATATGCCGCCTACATCGTAAGCTGCGGCTATAAAATGAGCGGGGAGATCACCCTTGACTTCATCTGCCTGAATCTTGCTCTCGGAGACTATAAGGGGCTGATAAAGGACAGCATAATTTACGATACGCCCCTGTTTTCCTCAAGCTTTACGGTAAATATCCCCGAGGTGGAGGGCGTGGAGCTTGAAACAAGAGGAACAGTCCTTGACGGCTTCAATGCAAAGCTGTATCCATGCAGCATTGTAATTGATACTGAAAACAGCTATCTTGTGCAGGCATACGAAAAAAACAGATATCCCTTCCATTACGCTCTTCCCGTTTATGTGACCCTGAAAAGCGGTGAGGAGATCGAGATACTCGGCTCATCGACCTGTTATATGAGCTCGGGCAGCAACGTGATAGCAAGTACGGGAGACACTATTTTATCCTCAATACCTTTAAACGGCAGATTAGATGATTATCTGTATTACAGAGGATATCTCACATATCCCGCTGCCACCGAGGAAATAGCATCTCTCACCATTGGCGGCTGCACAATTTATCCGAAAGAATAAAAAACGGGAGTGAATTTCCGACGTGAAATTCACTCCCGTAATTTTTTAAATAACCTCTTTCAGCACCAGATAAGCCACCGTAGCCAGCGAATGAGCCTCAACAAAATCCCTGTCAATGATAAATGAACCGTTTTCCAGCATTTTCTTTATCTCGGAAACACGCTCGAAGCCTAAGAGAGCCTGCTGCTTGTCGGGGATAACGAAGAATGACTTCTGCATAATGTGACGAATCTCCGTCCTGATACCATGAGGAATGGGAACCGCATTTTCGGGCTGTTCAAAGTCAAATTCCTCGCAGGAAGCGTCAGCCGAAAATCTGCCCGCAATATCATCGGCAGCCCTGTGACCGAAAACAAGCGCCTCAAGGAGCGAATTGGAAGCAAGACGGTTGTTTCCGTGAACGCCCGTATGAGAACATTCGCCCACCGCATAAAGCCCGCTTATATCCGACCTTGCGGAGGTGTTGACGTTAATGCCGCCCATGAGATAATGCTGACAGGGGAAAATAGGGATAAGGTCCTCGCCCATGTCAATGCCCTGAGTTAAAAGGAATTCGTATATCATAGGGAATCTGTCGCTCAGATATTCCTTGCCCTTGTAGCGGATATCAAGGTAAAATTCGTCGCTGCCCGTTCTGCGGCTCTCAAGGATTATTGAGCGGGAAACCACATCTCTCGGAGCAAGCTCAAGGCGTTCGTCATAATTATGCATGAAACGTTCCTTGTCGCAGTTAAGCAGATATGCGCCCTCGCCCCTGACGGATTCGGAAATAAGGAAGCATTCTCTTGATTCCTTGTTGTTGTAAGCGGTGGGATGGAACTGGATAAGGGAGAGATTGCGAATCTCCGCTCCCATTTCGTATGCCATGGCAATTCCGTCGCCCGTAGCAATGGCGGAATTGGTGGTGTAATCATAAACTCTGCCGATGCCGCCCGTTGCCATGACTGCAAAGGGAGCGGTAACGGTGGTGTGATAATTATCCTTCAGAATATCAGCGGCAAAGCCTCCGCCTATCTTTTTCATACGGCAGAGCAGCGCATTGTCAATAACGGTAATATTTGGCTTTTTAAGCACAGCTGCTCTTATCTTTGCCGTGACCTCCGCACCCGTTGAATCCTTGTGATGGAAAATACGTCTGCGGCTGTGACCGCCCTCGAGGGTCCTGTCAAGCTCGCCGTTTTCGTCCCTGTCGAAATCTACGCCGATGTCAAGAATGTGCTGGATCTCCTGCGCAGCTTCGGTAACAAGCACCTTTACCGAGTCGGGATTATTCTTGAACCCCCCTGCGATAAGGGTGTCATTGGTGTGAAGATTGGTGTTGTCGTCGTCAACAGGCTTGTAAACGGCGGCAACTCCACCCTGCGCCAGAGCCGAATTGCAAAGCTCCAGCTCTCTCTTGCTGATAACAAGTATATTCATGCTTTCGGGCAGGCACAGAGCGGTGTAAAGACCGCCCACTCCCGTGCCTGCGATAATGACGTCATAATGCTTTTCCATAAAAATAACTTCTTTCTGCGGCAGTTTTCCGCAAATTTATATTCATGAAAATTATACCACATTTTTCCCTTTTTTTCAATTGCAAATTACACGTTTATTTTAATTCCATAGGGCGATGAAATATGCATATTGCTGAATTTATCCTCCATATCTGTCAATCCTATTAATATGCGGGGAAAGCCATGCCGACAGGAATATCCGAATCGCAGATTACATATCGTCTGAAAGGAAAGGTAAATGAGCATGAATGAAAACAGAGAACGTCTCCATTTTGAGGAAGAAAGCCGCCTTGCAGCCTCCGCCTCGGGAAATATCACCCCCGAGGACGCAGCCGCCGCAGGAGCAGCCTGCGCAAGGGCAGCCAAAGAGCGGGGCGGCGGAGCCATATTTGCCGCCCACGGCTCGGGAACGGGAGCAGGCGCTCTTTGCTATGCCTTCGCCTCGGGAGCCGCCTCCGCAGGGGCAAGGTGCATATTTGCAGGGGAGTGCTGCGCACCTGCGGCAGCATATGCGGCAAAGGCACTGGGCTGTGCCGCAGGCTGCCATATCCATACGGAAATAACCGCATCAATGGGATTTTTCTCGGGAGACGGGCTTCCGCTTTACAGAAGCTTTGAGGAAAGCATGGAAAGGGAGCTTACGGTCAGAAAGGAGCTTCCCTACAGCCATTTCGGGGATATCAGAGGCTTTTCGGGCTCGGAGGAATTATATTCGGCAGCCATGAGAGCCCTGCTTCATTCGGACATCACAAGGGTGTATGCGGATGTTTACAGCTCATCCCCCTCGGTTATGAGGGTTTGCGAAAATATCCTCCGGGGAAAGGGAAACCGCAGCGGAGAGCGTATCGCTTTCAGGATCAGCGCAGACGGCAGACGGATATCTGCATATTCCGACGAAACGGGCTATGTATTCAGAGACAGACTGATAATGCTCTGCTGTCGGCGGCTGTTTGAAAGGGGACAGGACGCAGCGGTGTGCGGCAGAGCGCCCAGAGCCCTTGAAAGGCTGGCAGGACTTTACGGCAGACGTGTCATCAGCTGCGGAGGAGCGGTGTGCATAAATGAAAAAAGCCCCTCGGAAGGCTGCCTTGCCGCAAGGCGTGCCGCATCCGAGCAGCTTTTTATGAATGACGGCATCGCCCTGATGATAACCGTTCTGGATATACTTGCCTCCGAGGGAAAAAATCTCAGCGAAGCCCTCGAAGGACTTCCCATGTTTGCGGATATCAGCAGATATATCCCCGCAGACCGTCCTTCGGAGCTGTTAAAAAGGCTCTGCGTTCCCGGAATGGAGCAGAGCGGCGTTATCAGCGACGGTGAAAACGGCAGAGTGACCATACGTCCCCTGCGGACAGGCAAGGGGATAATGCTCAGCGTGGAAAGCACCGCCGCCGAAACCGCCGCCGAGCTGTGCGATTTCTATGCGGGAATGATCGCTAATAACCGATAAAAGCCTTATCCCTGTTCCTTTTCCAGATATCTGACAGGGACCTCCTTTGTGAGCCAGACCCCGTTTACGGATAAATAAAATGTGTATCCATCCCGATGCATTTCTCCGCTTTTTACAGTGTAAACAACAGGCTTTCCATGGCGGCTGCCCACATTCACCGCAGTATCCCTGTCCTTTGAGAGATGAACGTAAAGACGGGATTTTGGGATAAGCCCCTGCTTGTCAATGGACGAAACGAATTTCTCTCCCGTTCCGTGATACAAAAGCTCGGGCGGCTCCTTTTCGGGCAGCTCCACATCAACGGGTATTGAATGTCCCTGATTTGCACGGATAAGAGTCCTGTCGGAATTGAAGGAATATCTCTGCTTGCCGTCGGTTCTGACGATATCCTCAAGCGCCGCCATATCAAATCCAAAGGGAAATGCTCCGTTCACTGCGGCAATAAGCATATTTACATCTGCCCAGCCATGCTCATCTAAGGTTATCCCTCCCGCTTCGGGCTTGTGCCGAAGCAGGAGACTTATATATTTGCCTGCCGCTGTCTTTTCTTTGCTGTCCATAAAAATATTCCTCCTGTCATTCTGCTTTCAGTCCGTACTTCTCGTAAAATGCCCTGATATCCTCGGGGGAGCGGACAAGCTCCGCAAAATGCAGCCGCCTGTCCTCGGAGCTGTAGAAGCCGATCGTTCTTTCCCCTGTGCATACGCTTGCCTCGACCCGTATATTCTCGGGGGAAAAGCCCTCGGGTATGGGCATGACCTTTGTTTTCGCTTTGCCGAACAGTCCCATGAATATCTCCCTTTCAAAATGTTCCTTCTGACCAAACGTATCTGTGTGTGTTTCTCCCCGCCTGCGGCGGCGAGAAACACACATTATCAGCTTATACTAATCTTCAATCAACCTATAGACAAATCCTCGGCTGAAATAATCACATTCGTCGTCAAGCTCCCTTGCAAGGCGGCAAGCCTTGCTGCGGTCGCTTTCCTAGACTGTGATTATTTCATCTGTCGGCTTTGTCTATAG
>JALFVE010000012.1 GCA_022787085.1 Oscillospiraceae bacterium
TTATACTAATCTTTAATCGTTCTGTAGACAAAGCCGACAGATGAAATAATCACAGTCTAGGAAAGCGACCGCAGCAAGGCTTGCCGCCTTGCAAGGGAGCTTGACGACGAATGTGATTATTTCAGCCGAGGATTTGTCTATAGGTTGGTTAAAGATTAGTATTAAAATGCCACAAAGCCGCCCGCTGTTTCCACGGGCGCACAGGAAAGAATATAATCTTTATTCCTCTGATAGCCCTTTTGGGCAATTGCCGTTTCGACGGCATATTCGGCGGTCTCGGGGGTGTTGTTTTCTCTGGAAAGATGCCCGAGGATAAAGCGGGTGGTGCCGCTGCCTATAAGCTCAGAGCAGAGAGTGCCGCAGTCGGAGTTTGATAAATGCCCTCTGTCCGAGCGGATGCGTGCCTTGAGATGGGCGGGATAATCACCCAGCCGAAGCATTTCGGGGTCGTAATTTGCTTCGATAAGCAGGGCGGAGCAGCCCGTTATTCCCTTTCTCACATCGTCGCTTACAAAGCCCAGATCTGTGCATACGGCGCAGCTTGTTTCGTCCTCAAAGGTTATCCGATAGCCGCAGGAGAGGGTGTCGTGAGAGGTGGGAAAGCAGGATATTTTCATGCTTCCTATCTCGGCGTGGTCCTTGATATCCTCCGAGCTTGACGATATAAGCCCCATGTCGTACAGCGAATCAAGAGTTCCGCTCTGGGAATAAACGGGAATGCCCGTTTTTTTTGTCAGGACTTTAAGCCCCTTTACATGGTCGGTGTGGTCGTGGGTTATAAATACCGCTTTAACGCAGCCTATATCAAGCCCGTTCAGCAGAAGGGCGTTTTTTATTTTTGTGAAGGAGGCGCCGCAGTCGATAAGTATTCCCTCGCTGCCCGAGCCTACATATGTACAGTTTCCGCTGCTGGATGAAAAAAGGGGGTATATTCTTGGCATATATGCAATTCTCCTGATAATTATCAAAGTCCGCTGTTATGACTGCTCTCCGCCTGCTTTTCCGACTGCTTGATGGAAACGAGAGTAAAGCTTGTTCCCCTCTTCTGCACAACGTAATCAACGTATTTCTCGGGAGAGGGTGTCTCGTCGGAGGTGAGGGTCAGCCATGCGGGAGTGGGGGAAACATATCCGACGGTGAGAGTATAGCTTTCGCCCACCTTGCTGATGGATTCGATATAGGGCGAATAGGTGAAGAACTTGGGATTTTCGGGGATGCGGTAGGAGCTTATCTCTTCATCGTAATAAAATGAGATATCCGCCGAAGCAATGGTCATGTGATTAACGGTCAGTCCCGAGCCGAAAAGCTTTGCGGCGTGCTGCTCGATATCCACCTCGGGAACGATAAGATAATCGAAATCAAGTGCATATCTGCTCTTGTCCTCATATAGAATAATGTCCCACACCGCTGCGGAAATTATGGTCTCGTTCTTGAGCCTTGTGGTGGCGTCAAAGGCGGGAGGGTCGCAGATCACAACGGGATAGATGAATTTTGCAAATTCGTTTTTCTGCTCGGTGTTGTCAATAACGCTTTTTACCTTGTCCGAGACAAAATCCACCGTTGAGATAAGCCCGATGACCGATAGGATTATGAAAATAAGTCCCACGATGAAGTGAAATGCGCTTTTGCTGCGTGGCTTGACCGCTGCGCCAGATTCGCCCTCCTCAAGCTCGGACATTTCGCTTATTTCGGAAATGTCCTCGTCGAGAGCGGAATCCAGCATTTCGATTATATCGCCGTTTTTCTTTTCCTCGGAGCGTTTATCCTTTTTCATGTTTTCTTACCTTATCTGATCTGACCGTTTCCGTCGATCAGATACTTGTTTGATGTTATTTCGTAAAGTCCCATGGGTCCTCTTGCATGAAGCTTCTGGGTGGAGATGCCTATTTCTGCGCCGAAGCCGAACATTCCGCCGTCGGTGAATCTTGTGGAGGCATTTACATAAACGCAGGCGGAATCTACCTCTCTTTTGAATTTTTCCGCATTGCTGAGGTCGTTTGTTACGATACATTCGGAGTGACCTGTGGAATATTTTCCGATATGCTCAATCGCCTCATCAATATCCTTTACCACCTTCACTGCCATGATATAATCGCCGAACTCGGTGGCATAATCCTCCTCTGTGGCAGGAACAATGCAGTCTCCGAGGATTCGTACTGTCTCGGGACAGCCTCTCAGCTCCACATTATGCTTATCGAGCTGAGCCTTTACCGCAGGGAGAAATTCCTCTGCGATATCCTCATGGACGAGAAGGGTCTCAAGGGCGTTGCATACCGAGGGACGCTGAGTTTTTCCGTTGTCGGTGATACTTACGCCCATCTCAATATCTGCGCTTTTGTCAATGTAAATATGGCAGTTGCCTGTGCCTGTTTCGATAACGGGAACGGTGGCATTTTGAGTTACAGCCCTGATAAGCCCTGCGCCTCCTCTGGGAATGAGCAGATCAAGATATTTGCTGCATTTCATAAGCTCGGTGGTGACTTCTCTTGTGGTGTCGTCCACGAACTGGATTATATCCTTGGGGAAGCCTGCCTCCGAAACGGCGTCACGCATGATATTGCAGATGCATTTGTTGGAGTTATATGCCTCCTTGCCTCCTCTGAGAATGACCGCATTGCCCGTTTTAAGGCAGAGGGTTGCTGCGTCTGCGGTAACATTTGGACGGGACTCGTATATCATTCCGATAACGCCCATGGGAACTCTCACCTTGGTTATCCTCATGCCGTTGGGACGGACAGAGCCGCTGTCAACCTTTCCGATGGGGTCCTCAAGCTTTATAAGCTCTTCTATTGCGTCGGAAATGCCCTTTATCCTGTCCTCATTAAGCATAAGTCTGTCCTGCATGGAAACGGACATACCGTTCTCTTTGGCAGCCTTGAGATCTGCTTCGTTTGCCTCGATTATCTCGGCGGAACGGTCGGTGAGAGCTTTTGCTATTTTGGCAAGTGCGGCATTTTTCTTCTGCGTGTCTGCGGACACAAGAGATTTTTTCGCAGCGGCGGCATTTGCGCCCAGTGTTTCTATGTAAGTCATAAAAAAGCCTCCTTATTTATTGGCAAGGAAAACGGTGCCTACCTGTTTTCCGTCAAAAAGCTCGTAAAGGATATCGGGATTTCTGCCGTTTACGATAGCCATGTCAAAGCCTGCGTTCATGGCGATCTCTGCGGCGTTTATCTTGGTTATCATTCCGCCGCTGCCGAGACCCGAAACTGCGTCTCCCGCAAGAGCCTTTATCCTGTCGTCTATCTTCTCCACCACGGGAATGAGCTTTGCATCGGGATTTGTCCGTGGGTCGCCGTCAAAAAATCCGTCTATATCGGACATTATTACCAGCAGGTCTGCATGGCAGAACATTCCAACATGAGCAGCCAGTGAATCATTCTCTCCCACCGCAAGCTCCAGCTCATCAATTGCAACGGTGTCATTTTCATTTACAACGGGAATGATATTATGCTCGATAAGCTTGAAAAATGTGTTCTCAACGTTGTTTTTGCGGGGAGTCTCAAGAATGTATCTTGTGAGAAGTATCTGCGCCACGTTAAGATTATACTCACCGAAAAGCTTGTCATACATATACATCAGCTCGCACTGTCCAACTGCGGCGCACGCCTGCTTCATGGGAGTGTCTGTGGGACGCTCTTTTAATCCCATTTTCGACATTCCGAGACCGATAGCTCCCGATGATACAAGAATAATTTCATGTCCGCTGTTCTGAATGTCCGCAAGGGTCTTTACAAGCCTTTCCATTCTTCGGATATTGAGCCTGCCTGTTTTATGGGTGAGGGTGGTAGTTCCCACCTTGATAACGATTCGTTTTTTACTTTTTATATCAAACATTTTTATTGACCTGACTTTCCGTTAATTTACCTTGTTTCGGGGAGTGCCGTTTATAAAGCTGCGGAGATTTTCCACAGCCTCGGCGATAAGCCTTTGTCTTGTCTGGACGGGTGCCCATGCCACATGAGGGGTGATAAGGCAGTTTTTTGCTCCGAGCAATGGGTTATCCGCCTTCATCGGCTCCGTTTCAACCACGTCAAGCCCCGCTCCCGAAATGATTCCGCTGTTAAGCGCTTCTGCAAGATCATGCTCGTTCACGACGGGACCTCTGGAGGTGTTTATTATGTATGCGGAGGGCTTGCAGAGCTTCAGCATTTGTGAATTTACAAGTCCCTTTGTGCTTTCCGTAAGCGGACAGTGGAGGGAGATGAAATCCGCATTTTTAAATATTTCCTCAGTTGTGACGAAGGTTACTCCGTCTGCGGTTTTGGGAGTTCTCGATGAAGCGATTACCTTCATGCCGAAGGACTTTGCGATTCGGGCAACTGCCGAGCCGATGCTTCCGAAGCCGATTATTCCCATTGTCATTCCCGAAAGCTCAAAGGTGGGAATGGTGAAATATGAGAATGTGTCCGACCTTATCCAGCCGCCGTTCTGAACATCATCATTGTAATCTGCGGTCCGGCTTGCAAAATGAAGCACATAGGAAAAGACCTGCTGCGCCACTGCCATGGTGGAGTATGCGGGCACGTTGCAGACGGTTATCCCAAGCTCCGCCGCTGCTTTTATATCGACATTGTTATAGCCTGTGGCGCACAGCCCGATATATCTGAGACGGGGGCATTGTTCCATTATCTCACGGGTGAATACGGTCTTATTGATAATAACGGCTTCGGCGTCTCCCGTTCTTTCGATGACCTTATCCTGCGGGGTCAGGGGATAGCCCGTTACCTCCCCGAGGCTTGAAAATCCTTCGAGGGAAACATCTCCCTGTGAAACGGTTTTCTCTTCAAGCAGAATTATTTTCACGGCGATTCTCCTTTATTCGCTTTTGTCATCATCGGGGGCTTCCTCAGCCTGCTCCGCAGCCTCTTTTGCGGCATTTTCCTTTGCCTTTTCCGCTTCCGCAAGCGCCTTTGAGACCTTTGCCATATCCACGATCGTCAGGATAAGAAGAATTATCTCCTCAAGCCCTAAAATATAAAAATATGGCTTATCCTTGCAGACGTAGATAAACAGCGTTGAAACGATTCCCACCAGCATATAAAGCTCATAGGTATATTTCCTCTTTTTATAGCAGAGCAGAAGCAGTATCACGCTGACAATTACAAAGCCGATATGGATAGAGAGGGGCAGGGGGAAAATTATCGAATGTTCCATAATAAATAAGTGTCCTTTCAAAAATCATTGCGCATTTTACGCCAATAATTACAGTATATCACAACCGCCGCATTATTTCAATAGCTATTTTGCCGATTCGGTCGGGTGAGATAGAAAAATTTTTTCTTTGATGTGAAAAAAACTATGTACAAATCCAAAAAAGTATGCTATAATGTAAATAACTATTCACACCTATGAAGGGAGCGGCGCTGCTGCATATGGACGAACTTAGCGAACTGCTTATTGATAATAAAACCGATGAAAAATTCAACCGTCTCTTCCGCTCCGCCTTGAAGAAGAATCACTTTTCTGTGGAAAAGCGGGGTTCGAGAGATTACTATACCGTTACCGACGGAAGAGAGTCTCTGGGCTTTGACGTTTCCGCCGAGAAATATGAATATGCCCGCAGCCGCTCAATGGAGGCGGTAAATAAGCTTATTGACCGTGTAAAGCGGGATTTTGATATTCTCGAGAGGCTTGTTTCCTTCACCAACGGGCAGGAATTTATCCGATACACTGTTATGCGAAGCGAGGAGATAAGCGGCGAAATGATATGCGATGACTTTATCGGCGGCTTAAAGCGGGTGATCTGCTATACGGGAGATAATGTCCGCTCAAGGCTTCTCCCCGAGGAATATATGAAAAAATGGGACGTGCCCCGTGAGGTGCTTTTTTCCGTTGCCGACAGAAATATGTGCAGGTTACTCAAAAAGACGGAATTTACCGAAAGCTTTGCGGATGGCTCGGGCACTGTGAGATGCCTCGATTTCAAGGCGGAGGGCAGCGATTTTACCGTTGCTCTTATGATGTGCTCCGATTTCAGAAGCTATATTTCCGAAAGAATGGGGCACCGCTTCCTTGTGGCGGCTCCCTCAAAGGACACGCTGCTGGTGCTTTCCGAGGTCACTAACAATGTTCTCGAGCGGCTGGGGGCGGCGATAGTCGGGGAGTACCGATGGGCTTCACGTCCGCTGACTACGGATATTTTCCATTACAGCTCTGCGGGCGTTACTGTGGCGGGGCATTTCTCGGAGACGGACGGATAATTTTTCCGTATTTACAGATACTTAGAAAGGAAATGTTTTCATTATGAGAAAAATGAGCGAGCAGAAAAAGAAAAATATTATGCGTGTGGTCATGCTTATTATGGCTGTGATCATGATACTGAGCTTTGTGATACTGCCACTTTCCAAGGATATTTCAGCTGAGGAAACGGGTGCTGCCGTTACAGTTACGGAGTTTGAAACGGGTAAGCTTTCCGATGCGATCGAAAAGGCTAAGGACGGCGCAGATCTTAACACTGTTACAAAGATCGCTGTCAGCGGCGGCACCATGAACGCTGCGGATTATCAGGCTTTGTGCGGTTATCCCAATGTGGAATTTTTAGAGCTTGCGGGCTGTGAGACCGAAAACGGCGTTATCCCCGAAAATGCTCTCCCCTCAAGAAATCAGCTTTCCTACATCAGTCTCCCCTCGAACACCGAGACTATCGGGCAGAGAGCCTTTTCGGGAAACAGAAAGCTCCTTAAAATATCTATTCCAGCAACCCTTCGCGTGATAGGCGATTATGCCTTCGAGGGCTGCGAGCAGGTGGAGGAATTTGCCGTTCCCGCCGAGGTAACTGCTATCGGAACAGGCGCATTTTCCGACTGCAAGGCTCTCAAAAGCTTTGCGCTCCCCGCTGCCATTACCGAGATACCAGATTACTGCTTTTCAAAATGCTCCTTAACCGAAATGCATTTCGGCCCTCAGGTGGAAAAAATAGGAAACGGTGCATTCTCCGACTGCCACGGGCTTACGGACATCTATTACTACGGTGACACGGCTCCTGCCGCAAATGAAAGCTCCTTCCAGAATGTAAAGGTCACTCTCCACACCTATGAGGACGGCGAGGGTTTTGACAGCCTTTCAAATAATTTCGTTTCCGTAAGCTATGATCTCAGCGAGGACAGCGTTTATATCCCTCCCCAGCCCTCCGAAACAAAGCCTGCGGAGACTGCTTCCGAAACAGATAATGAGCCTGCTGCCGAATCGGAGGAGGCTGTTCCCGAAAATGAAAACGTTTTGGAAACGGACGTTTCTGCCGAATCTGTATCGGAGACTATATCCGATAAGCCTTCGGAGACCGCTGCCGAAACTCAGAACGAGATTCCTGCTTCGGCACCTGCATCATCATTCAGCGGAATATCGGTGCTTATTATTGCAGTTCTCTGCGCTGCTCTTGCAGTTACCGTCACCCTGCTTGTGGTGAACAAAAAGAAATGATCACCCTCAGCAGCGGATATATCTGTCTCGCTGCTGATTTTGTTATTTTTTAACTTTGGAGGATTACCAAAATGACAGAAAGACCCTCGGATAAAAATCCTGCGATCGCCGCTCTTATCGAGAATACCGAAAAAATAATCGTGGGTAAAAGAAGAGCCATTGAGCTTGTTATTACCGCAATGCTCACAGGCGGACACGTTCTTATCGAGGACGTTCCCGGAGTGGGAAAGACACGCCTTGTTTCGGCTATCGCCCGTTCCTGCGGCGGCAGCTTCGGCAGGATACAGATGACTCCCGACATTATGCCCTCGGATATTACGGGCTTTACTATGATAAACACATCGGGGGCGGGGGAATTCAGAAAGGGTGCCGCTTTCTGCAATTTCCTGCTTGCCGATGAAATTAACCGTGCCTCGCCGAAATCTCAGTCTGCTCTCCTTGAGATTATGGAAGAGGGTCAGGTGAGCCTTGACGGCGAGATATATCCTCTTCCCAAGCCATTTATGGTGCTTGCCACACAGAATCCCGTTGAGACCTACGGCACCTATCATCTGCCCGAGGCTCAGATGGACAGATTTGTTATGAAGATAAGCATGGGCTATCCCGACAAGGCGGACGAGCTTTCCATTCTGGCTAAAAATGAAAGCAGCCTTTCTCCCAAGTCTCTTGAGCCTGTTATCTCTTGCCAGGACATCATGTCACTTATGGAAAAAGCAAGACTTGTAAGGTGCAGCGAGAATATAAGTAAATATATTATCGAGCTGGTAAATGCCACCAGACAGGCGGAGCATATAAAGCTGGGAGTCAGCCCCAGAGGCAGCATTGCTCTTTATAACACCGCCAAGGCATACGCTCTCATTTCGGGCAGAGCCTATGTTATCCCCGATGATGTGAAGCTTCTGGCTCCCTATGTTCTTGCTCACAGGATAATACTTACCCCTAAGGGAAGATCTCTCTGCGGAAGTCCCGAGGGTGCCGTGAATATGCTTCTGTCTCAGGTGCCCGTTCCTGTGGAATGACGCTATGAAGATGAAATTTGCGAAAATAAAGCCCGTTCTGGAGAGCTTTGTTAATTATGCCGCAGCGGTTGCCCTGTCGGTGATATTCGCTCTCTATCTCAGCGGACGGGTGGGCTGGTTTCTGGTGGCAGCTTTTGTGGGAGCGCCTGTTCTGTCCGTTCTGATGACGCTTATATTCGTCCGCAGGATATACGTTTCCTGCGACACCGATCCTCTGATAATGTGCAAGGGCGATTCCTTCGATCTGACGGTGAATATTACAAACGGCACCTTCCTCCCCACGCCGCCTGTGCTTGTCGATATGTCCGACACTCCTGCGGTTACGGCGGGGAACAAGCTATGCACCGTTTCGGTAATGCCCTTTGATACCGAAAGCGTGACCATTTCCTACAAGGCAAGGATAAGCGGTCCCGGGGAGATAGGCGTTAAAAGCGTCAGGGTATCGGATTATTTCGGGCTGGTTTCCTTTGATTTGAAAAGCGCTGATCTTGATTCGCTCAGATTTACGGCTTCGGTCATTCCGGATATTCCCGAGGTGAGCTTTGATGACCCTGCGGTTTCAAAAGCGGCGGAGCTTTCGGCATTTTCCGATGACAGCGAGGATTCTGCGGAAAGCACAGGCTTTTCCTTCGGCGGCTTCCCCGGATTTGAAAACAGGGATTATATCCCCGGAGATCCCATCAGGCGGATCAACTGGAAGCAGTCCGTTAAGCGGGGCAGGCTTCTTGTGAGAAAGGATGATGAGACTGCCTGCTCATCTGTTTCGGTCATCCTTGACAGCGTTTTCGACAAGGAAAGGGCATTTTTCCCCGCTGTGGCGGCGGACGGCAGATATGAGGGTGCGGATATGTCTGAGCTTCCCTTTCTTATGGCTCAGAATGCTGCGGAGCAGACACTCGGCTTTGTCAGGGCTTTTATTCTGAGAAATTATTCGGTGAGCTGCTTTATAATGGGCAAAAACGGCTGGGAATGTTTCCCTGTTTCGGATGAAAATGACATGACCGCCATCAGGACAGAGCTTGCTTCCTACAGCTTTCAAAGCTCGGGGAACCGTTTTCCCGAGGAGGAGCTTAAAAATCAGAAGGGAAGCGTTTGCCTTTTCTGCACTCCCTATTTTGACGAGGAGCTGGAGAGTATTCTTTCGGCAGTCGGGGGAGAGGGCAAGGGCGCTTTGCAGACGGTCATTTATTCCGCCGCAGAGTCTCCCCGAATTTCTTCGGTGAAGGGGGGAGATGCTCAGTGAAAGAGAAAATGACTGAATTTTTCAAAAGCCGCAGTCGGGAAATTCTTCCCTTTGCGCTTTCCTCGGTAATGAGCATCGGAGTTTTTTCGGTTTACTCCATACCCTTGTTTTCCTTCTGGACGGCGGGTATTCTGATTTTTACCGCTGCAATGTTTTTACTCTGCAATTTCACAAACAAGCACAGGCTTGCAGGCGGTATCATGATAGCCTTTCTTGCTTTTTTCCTGCTGAGAACTTTTTTCACTCTCGTTTTCGGCTATGACTGGGGAGAGGGCTTTCAGCGGTGGTTCCTTACAGGTGCGGAGGAGGCGGAGACGCAGACGGAATATCTACTTGCTCTGATGGTGAGCTTTGTTCCGTTTTTTGCGGTTTCGGTCTATTATTTCTCCTGCGTGCTTTATCGGATGTCCTTCCTGACACTTGTGAGCATTATTCCCTTTGCGCTGTCTGTCAAGGTGCTGACGGATATCAATAACGTTTATATCGCTCTTACTGCTATGCTGAACATCGCTGTGCTGATGACCTGTCTCAGGGAGGAGCGCAGCAAGGGCAGGATAACTGCGGGAAACAGGGCTTCGGTTTTTTCGGCGGCGGTTTTTGCTTTTGTTCTGCTTATCGTTTCCGCTCTCATCCCCAAGGAATCCGAGGCAAGATATTACGATGAATTTGAACGGCTTTTCATGGATTCCTCAAATAATCGGAGACTGAGCGATTATTCGGTTTTCAGCGAATTTTCTGGTGGTCCCGACCTGTTCAGAAATTATTCCAATAAATATCTTTATATGCTTTACGGGGACGAGCCGCCCTATTTCAAGCGGCAGACCTTCGATCTCTACGATTACGATAATCTGCGGTGGTACAGCGACCCCGATTACAGTGAGCCCTTCTGTCTCAATGACGAATGGGCAGAGGAGGCACGCAAGCGCAGCCTTGAAAAGCTGAGAAGCGCTGTTATTGCGGCAGACGGCTATTCCGAGGGCTTTATCGCAAAATACAAGCTTTCAAAGCTTGCGGAATACGGGAACTTCAAGGATGAACTTAAAATAATGAACGTGGTTCCCGAGAATTTCGGGGCGGTTTATTATCTCGCTCCCGCAAGAGCGGTGAGCATTATCCCGAACACAGGACGGGATATGATCTATGTTACCCGAGGGGGCGTTTTCCGAAACAGGGAGCTGCCTCATGAGCCCGATCTCTCATATCAGGTGGTTTATTACGATGAATTTCTGTCCAGATATTACTGGCTTGAGCTGGGGGGAGCGGATTTTGACAATGACGAGTGTTATGAAATGCTTTCCGAGCTTTGCGATATCCTGATTGAAAACAACGACCCTCTTTATGAAAATGCCGAGGCTTTCCTGAATGTCCACACAGCGGCGATGGATTACCGCACTTCCGAATATGAAGAAAACACCGAGGAAATTCCCCCGAAAATAAAGGCATTTGCCGAGGAGATAACCGAGGGGCTTCAGTACGACTGGCAGAAGGCGGAGGCTCTCCAGATATATTTCAACACAAACGGCTATATCTACGACCTTAATTATATTCCCGCAGATCCGTCTGTGGAATATTTCCTCTTTGAAAGCAAGCGGGGAAGCTGCACCCATTATGCCACCGCATTTGTGCTGATGGCTCGCTCACTGGGACTTACTGCCCGATATACCGAGGGCTATTCGCCCGATATCACAGGCAGGGATAATGTCTTTTCCGTTAAGGACAGCTGCTCTCACGCATATCCCGAGGTGTATATCCAGAATATGGGCTGGATAGTTTTTGAGCCTACCGTTGCGGGGGATTACGCTCATAATCCCGAGACGGAAGCCAATATGGGCTTTGAAATGAAAATTGATTACAGCCTTGTATTTGTTATCTGCGTTATCTCGGGAATAATGCTCTTTCTTGCTCTGGCGGCGATCCTGTTTTTGCCCGCTGCGGCGGAAAGACACTTTGTCCGCAGAATAGGCAAATTCCCTCCCGAGGAATGTATCAGGCAGGTTTATCTTAGATTATCCCGCAAAATTTCCGTTGGCATCATTAAAAATCCTCGGGCTATGACTCCGTTTGAGCTGGCTTCTGAGCTTGAAAGGCTTACAGGCTGCGAGACGGATAATTTTGCATTTATTGCGGAAAATGCTCTCTTTGACCAAAATGCCGACCCTGCGGGAAAGGCTGCCGCCATTGCCGCATATGAGAATATCAGAGCCGCTGCAAAGGCTTATTTGAAGGAGCAGAAAAGGCTCAGAAGAATCGTTCGGAAAGGAAGATAAGTTTGAAAATCAAGGATTTTCAAACCGAGTTTTGTTTTTCGGCGAAAACCACAAAACTCTCACGAAAGGATGGTCATAATAATGAAAAATGATTTCTGGGAAGCCTCAAAGGAGCACTGCGCTGTTATTACGGGCGCAAGCTCGGGAATTGGTGCCGAATTTGCAAGGCTGCTCGGCAATATGGGCTGCTTTCTCATATTGTCGGGCAGAAATGAAAAGGCGCTCGAAAAGCTTCGGGACGAGCTTGGAAGGGATAACTGCGTTATCATTCCCGCAGACCTTTCCGATGTGAGAAGCTGCATCGACCTTTTTGCAAGGTCGAGAAAATACAAGCCCGATATCCTCATAAACAACGCAGGCTTCGGGCTTTACGGCGAATTTACCGAGACATCACTCTCAAAGGAGCTTGAGATGATCGACGTGAACGTCAAGGCTGTTCATATTCTTTTCAAGCTGTTTCTGAAGGAGTTTACAAAGCAGAACAGGGGGTATATTTTAAACGTTGCCTCCACCGCAGGTCTGCTCCCCGGTCCTCTTATGAGCACCTATTATTCAACTAAAAGCTATGTTATCAGGCAGACTCAGGCGGTTTATGAAGAGCTCAGACGAAGAAAAAGTGCGGTTCATGTTTCCGTTCTCTGCCCCGGTCCCGTAAGCACCGAGTTTAATGCAAGGGCGGGCGTTGAGGGCTTTATTAAGGGAATTTCTCCCCGCTGCTGCGCTGCTTACACCATCTCAAAAATGAAGCAGAACAGGCTGATGATCATTCCCACTGTCAAAATGCAGCTGGCAATGACGGCGGTGAAATTTGCTCCGCTATGCCTTGCCTGCGCTGTTTCCTACACGCTTCAGAGTGGCAAGAAGCAGATCTGATTATTTCTCCCGCAAAGAAAAAATTTGCTTTGCGGGAGATTTTTATGCAGGTGTATTTATAAAATATTCATAATATATTTACAAAATAATGCCATAAAATCATCATTCTAATATCGTAATTTATTTGAAAACGGTCAGGCAGATATTTATCTGTCAGGTGGGGTGAAGTTAATGACTGAAAGCAGTTTTGCCAAAAACATTGCTCTGATCACTCAGGGCGATATGCAGGGGCTTAAAGCAATTTATGAGGAATACGGCAAAATGATATATTCCTCGGTGCTGAGCCTCTGTCGGGATACTCATACGGCGGAGGACGTTACATCCGAGTTCTTTCTCAGGCTGAAAACCGCGGCTTCGGTTTACAGAGAGGGCTTGGGTCACAAAAAATGGCTCCTTATTTCCGCAAGAAATCTGGCTATTGATATCCTGCGGAAAAAGAGCCGTGAAATTCCCTCAAGCGCTTCGGACGGGGACGAGGAAAGTCACCCCCTTTCGGATATCCCCGACAGCATGGACGCTGAGGGAATGGTTACGTCCCGCATGGCTGCCTGTCAGCTTCTTATGTCCCTCCCCGAGGACAAGCGGGAGGTCGTCCATCTGAAAATATACTGCGGTCTGACCTTTTCCGAAATTGCCGACCTGCTGCGAATACCTGCGGGAACGGCGGCGTGGCGTTACAGCCAAGGGATAAAACAGCTCAGAAGGCTTTACAAGGAGGTGCTGTAATGAATAAGGATTTCGAAAAAGATTACATAGATTCTGCAGATTCATCAGCCCCCGATATGGATATGCTCTGGGATAAAATATCTTCTTCCGAGTCTGCCGATACGGATATCACCCCATTCGTATCTGCCGTCAAAGAATGTGAACGCTCCCGTTCTGCTCCGAAAAGTAATGCTTTCAGGACCTTTGCCGCTGCAGCTGCCGTTTTCGCCGCAGCTATATTCGCTGTATCGGCGCTTTCGGATAACATGGATATCGCTAAGTCCGAGACTGCCTTTCCTGCCGCTGACAGCTATTACAATGAAAATGACATTGATGCTGCAATGGAGGAGTGCGAGGCGGCGGAG
Source organism: Oscillospiraceae bacterium (assembly GCA_022787085.1). Classification (GTDB taxonomy): domain Bacteria; phylum Bacillota; class Clostridia; order Oscillospirales; family Ruminococcaceae; genus Huintestinicola. The sequence continues at coordinate 13,895 of JALFVE010000012.1, forward strand.
GATGATCTCGTTTATGCCGCTATGGGCTGGGATTTCAGCGATGATCTCAACGCTGAGGAAAATCAGAGCTATCTCTCTCTGAACCTTGCTTACACCGAAAGCAGTGTTTACACTGCAATGTCCCGAAACACCGATGAGGAGGAATTTTTCGTCGAGGACAGCGTTCTTTCGGAAACGGACTTTTTCCTTGACGGGGAAATTATTGACGCTGAGCCTTCCTCTGACGGCGGCGTTAAATATACCGTCAGGGTAATTCATGCGGTTTCCGATGAGGACAGGACTTTTTCCGATACCGAGACGGTTTACTCCTATTCGCCCTATGCTCTGCGAAACGGCAGGGAATATCTGCTGCCTGTCAGCGAGGATAACGGACGTTACACGGTTATTTTCGACAATGCTCCTCAGATAGAATTTACCCTTGACAGGCAGCTCGTCTGCCACAACGGCTGGAAAACCCTTTCCGAAAACGGTGTTTACATTGAGTATCCTCAGACCTATCCCGATGATTTCTTTTACGACCGAATGAATCTTGCCGCAGAAAGCTCCCTTGAAAAGCTTTTTGACAAGTGGGAAAGCCTGCGGGCATGATTCCCGAAAGGATTTGATTTTATGACAATGAAAAGAACAAAGCTTACCCGAATGATATCTGCTCTTTCTGCTCTTGCTCTCCTTACCGCCTGCGGAAGTTCTGCCGATATGGATACAGCTTCCGGAGAAAACGGTATGACTCAGCTTCGCCCCGAAACGACCGCCGCAAACAATTACGAGACACGCCCCGAGACAATGCCCGCATATGATATGGGTCAGCTTCAAGGGGCGGAGGGAGCTGTTGAGATCCCTGCCGAGGAATACAACTACATAGAGGAAAACGGCTATACTGCAGTATCTTCTGCGCCGCTGTCAACCTTTTCAGCAGATGTTGACACGGCTTCATACACCAATATCCGCCGAATGATATATGACGGCTATGATGTTCTCCCCGACGCTGTGCGCATTGAGGAGATGATAAATTATTTCGATTATCATTACTCAGACCCCGATGGAAATGAGCCATTCGCCGTTCATGCGGAGCTTTCAGACTGCCCCTGGAACAAGGACACTCAGCTTCTTATGATAGGCATTAACACCAAAAGCACAGACACTCTTCTTGAGGACAGAGAGCCTATGAATCTGGTTTTTCTCATTGATGTGAGCGGCTCCATGTACAGCGCTGACAAGCTGCCGCTGGTTCAGAAGTCATTTTCAATGCTTACCGATAATTTAAGCTCAAGAGACAGGATCTCCATTGTCACCTATGCAGGCTCGGACGAGGTCGTTCTTGAGGGTGCGGACGGAAATGACAGAGATAGGGTGCTTGATGCGATCAACAGCCTTGAAGCGGGCGGCTCCACTGCGGGTGCTGCGGGCATTTGCACTGCCTATGACATTGCAGAGAAATATTTCATTGAGGGCGGCAACAACAGAATCATTCTTGCCACGGACGGCGATCTTAATGTGGGAATTTCCTCCGAATCCGAACTTACTAAGCTTATTGAAGAAAAGCGGGAGAGCGGTGTTTTCCTTTCGGTTCTTGGCTTCGGCTCGGGTAATCTCAAGGACAACAGGCTTGAGGCGCTTGCCGATCACGGAAACGGCAATTATTCCTATATCGACAGCGAACGTGAAGCTAAAAAGGTTCTCGTTGACGAAATGAGCGGCACTCTTTACACTGCCGCAAAGGACGTTAAATTCCAGCTGGAGTTTAATCCTGCAAACATCAAGGGCTACCGTCTTATCGGCTACGAGAACAGGAAGATGGCTGCCGAGGATTTTGACGATGACACCAAGGATGCGGGCGAGATAGGCGCAGGTCACAGCGTTACCGTTCTTTACGAGCTGGTTCCCGTTGACAGTCCCATGGAGATAGGCTCCGAGCTTAAATATTCCTCCGAGAGCGGCGGCAAGAAGGGCGATGAGCTTCTTACGGTGAACATTCGCTACAAGGAGCCTGAGGGCAGCGAAAGCAGGCTTATTTCCTATCCCGTTCTGAGCTCCCTTTACAGAAAAACAGGCTCGGAGAATTTCACCTTTGCCGCAGGTGTGGCGGAGTTCGGTATGCTTCTGAGAAACAGCAGCTATATCGGTGATATCTCCTATTCAAACATTGCCACTCAGCTTTCAGAATATGATTATCATTCGGACGAGTTCAAGGACGAGTTTATTTATCTTGTGAACACCATGAAGCGCAGGGCGGGCAATTATTATGATGACTGAACAGGCGGAGGCTTTTATATGAATTTTAAATGGTTCCTTTGGGTAATTCCTTTGTCAATTCTTCTTCTGGCTTTGACAGGATGCGGCAGTTCCAAAATCAAGCCTTACTGCACGCTGACCGTTTATACAAGCTATGGCGGCTGCGGCATTGACGGGCAGGATCTTGGGAGCGGTTCTTTCAAAGAGACTTTCAGAGTTTCAGGCGGGGAGGTCTTTTATGAGGAATTTGACGGGCACTGGACTCTTGATTCTGAGAATATGAGTGAGGATTCTGTTATTGCCGGGATAATTAAGGTTGATGCGGACGGGGTCACTGTACAGGTTGGCGGCATGGAGAGGGTGCTTGATTATTCTTCGGAATGTGAGGTCGCTTCTACCTTTATTGTTTATGACGGGACAAATTATAATCATCGGATATCTTTTTCGGGGTATTCGGAATAATGTTTGTGAGATTTACTCCCTGCCGCAGGCGGGGAGTAATCTTTTTTATATATTAAACAAATGTTCTAAGAACAGGTGTTCTGATTTGTGAGATATTACCATTGACTTTATAAGGGAGCAGGTGATATAATAGGAACAGAAGTTTCAGATCGTGCCTATAAAGGCTGTCTTTCGGGAGGCGATACCATGAGCGAACGTATCTATGCGGCTATTGACCTTAAATCCTTCTATGCCTCTGTGGAGTGCGCTGAGAGGGGACTTGACCCTCTTAACACCAATCTTGTGGTGGCGGACGAGAGCAGGACCGAGAAAACTATCTGTCTGGCGGTTTCGCCCTCTCTGAAAGCTTATGGCATTGGCGGCAGAGCACGTCTTTTCGAGGTCATTCAGCGGGTTCGGGAGATAAATTACACGAGGCAGCGCATGGCTCCCGAGGGGCATTTTACGGGGGAATCCTACATTGATTCCGAGCTGAAAAATAACCCTGCTTTAGCTTTATCCTACATTGCCGCTCCGCCGAGAATGAAATATTACATGGATTACAGCACGAGGATCTATAAAATTTATCTCAGGTTTATCGCTCCCGAGGATATCCATGTTTATTCCATTGACGAGGTTTTTATGGATATTACCGATTATCTCGGAACCTATCGCATGACACCGAGGCAGCTTATTGAAAAAATTATCCGTGAGGTCTTTAATGAGACGGGCATTACTGCCACTGCGGGGATAGGCACCAATATGTATCTTGCCAAAATTGCCATGGATATTGTGGCGAAGCACATTCCTGCCGATGAAAACGGCGTGAGGATCGCTGAGCTTGACGAGATGAGCTACCGCAGGCAGCTGTGGGCTCACAGACCCCTTACGGATTTCTGGAGAGTGGGGGCGGGGTATGCTAAAAAGCTTGAGGCAAACGGGCTTTTTACCATGGGAGATATTGCCCGCTGCTCTCTCGGCAGTCCCAATGAGCTTAGAAATGAAAATATGCTTTACAAGCTTTTCGGCGTCAATGCGGAGCTGCTTATCGACCATGCGTGGGGCTGGGAGCCTTGCACCATTGCGGATGTTAAGGCATACCGTCCCGAGACTAACAGCATCAGCTCGGGACAGGTGCTTCAGTCTCCCTATGAATACGAAAAGGCGAAGCTCATTATCAAGGAAATGGTGGATTCCCTTTCCCTGGACCTTGTGGACAAGGGGCTTGTTACAGATCAGCTTGTGATAAGCATCGGCTATGACAGGGAGAATCTCACTGACCCCGAAATTAGCGGGAATTACAAGGGCGAGGTCACTTTCGATCACTATGGCAGGAAAATCCCCAAGCACGCTCACGGTTCGGTCAATCTCGACCGCCGCACTGCCTCCTCAAAGCTGCTTGGTTCTGCGGCGGAGGAGCTTTTTGAGAGAATCGCCGATAAACAGCTCCTTGTAAGACGGCTGAATGTTACGGCAAATCACGTTATTTCCGAGGAAATGGCGGCGGAGAATGAGGACTTTGAGCAGCTCGATCTTTTCTCAGACCCCGCTGAAGCCATGAAGCGGCGGGAAGTAGAGGAAAATAAGCTCCGCAGAGAAAAAAATATGCAGCAGGCTATTCTAAGCATGAAAAAAAAGTACGGCAAAAATGCCGTACTTCGTGGCATGGACCTTAAAGAGGGCGCTACTGCCATTATGCGTAACGGGCAGATAGGCGGACATAAGGGGTAATCACACAAGCAGATAAAAATGCTCCGTTCCTTTTATATTTATTACCAGTCCGAAGGGGCGGGAGGGGATATCCGTATTACATGGGAGCTTTACAAGAAATTCTCCCAGATCGGCATAAAATGTCCTGCTACCTTCATCCGGGTCTGTTTCATAGTACAGCTTTCCGTAAAACGTATATCTGAAGCACTGCACCTCGCCTTTGTCCGCTGCTCTGACGGCGATATTATTTGTTATTTCCCTGCATACGAATATGCAGATGATAAGCACATAAACGCTTAATATCACAAACATCAGGATGGAAGGCTCTTTGCCGCTCTGAATACGATCTGCCGCAATTACCGCCATAAACATTGACAGCATGATCATTACAAGATAATTTTTTATGCGGTCATTCCTTGTGTATTTTTTCAGGGCTGCCCGCAGTGTTTCGTCATATTCGCATGGTTCTCCGTCAAATATATATTTTCGCAGGCAGGAATTTATTTTATCCCCGTTTTCCTGATATACTCCTGGCATCTGTGCAAGCTCGCAGGCGTCCCATGCGCTATTTGAAAATTTATTCATAGCTCGTTTCTCCCCTCTGAATCAATTATATAAGCGGGGGAAGGGTTATGTCAAATAAAATCTTTGTAAAATCACAGTAAAAACAGCGGGCGCTTTCACGTTCCGCTGTTTTGATTATTTATGCTTTTTCCTGTCGGCTCATTCTGCTCCAGTTCACATAGCCGTAAACGGCATTTAAAAGATACACTGCCCACATGGTGGTCATGATGGGGTCGCCCTTTCCTGCCCACATTATCACCGTTACCGAATCTACTATTATCCAGATCAGCCACTGCTCACGATAGCGCATTACCATAAGCGCATTGGCGGTTATGGATATGACGGTGCTTGCGCTGTCCAGCCACGGGGAGCTGCCTCCCATGAACGACAGCAGGCTGCGGTAAAGTATTACTCCCGCTGCTGTTCCCGCAAGGGTCAGGACGGCAAATACGGGCTTCATTCGTCTGCCTATTACCTGCCCCGTTTCCTCGCTGTAATTTTTCTTCCAGAGATATATCCCCACAAACTGAGAGGGAAAATAATACAGGGCATTGAGCATTACTTCGCCGTAGAATTTATTTACATATGAGATGATAATGTACAGCACTATATTGGCAAAACCCCAGTAATACTGTGATTTCCTTCCTGCGGCGCAGAGTATCACGCACAGAACTCCGCAGATGGCGGCGGCGGAGCCGATAATATTATATAATGGCGGCGTTTCGGTATCAGTCAGGGCAAAATACACCGTAAAGCCCGTTACGGCAAGCAGCTCCGCCCACTGAAACGGGGTGAGAGCTCTTACAAGCTTTTTTATGGCTTCCATTTCGGATACCTCCTTTTTATTTCGGTTCAAGAAGCTTATCGGTGAGCTGTACCGCTTTTTCATAGCGCTCCTCATAGCTTCCCGACAGAGTGACAAATTCAAAGCCGTGGTCATGGTATATCTTTTTTATCCTGTCGCTGTATTTTTGGCGGTTGTTTGCTATTTCTGTGCTGCGGTCGCCGTCCTGCACGAATTTTACGTCGGGCTCGCAGAACAGGATAAGGTCGTATTCATTAAAGAGGGCTATCGCTTCGGCGAGGGCGGTATTTCGCTCCCTGTCCTCTCCCTCAAGAAAATCAATGAAAAATTTGGTTATCAGGCAGTCGGTATCCTCGAAAAGCACCTTGTTTGCCTGCTTCACAAGCTCTATCTCACGCTGCTTATGGGTCAGCAGGATATCGGTGAAATCCGAGGGCAGCATCAGGGTATCCGTTCCCGAGCGCTCGGATATATCCCTGCCTGCCTCCTCCATGAATACGGTATTGTAATGCATGGCGAGATTTTGGGTCAGGGTAGATTTTCCTGTGCTTTCCGTGCCGATGACAAGCACCTTTTTTACATAATACGGTCTGACTATATTCGGCAGGCTGTCCCAGCTGCCGTAAACGTCCCTGCGGATCTTGGTTGAGGATATTTCGTCTCTTTGGAAGATAATCAGCTCCGCTTCCGGGTAGCACACGTTCCAGAAGCTGTTTTCATCATAGTCGCTGCCGCAGAATACGGCGTCGATGGGCTCTCCCGCAAATTCCTTTACTCTGCGGGAATCCTGTTCCCACTGCGAGGAGTCATATTCTCCTTTGGTTTTACATTCGTCCTCGAGAATGAAGAGGCTCACATGGGGCAGGTGCTTTGTGAGCTGATACAGCCAGCGGTAACGCACTCTTATATTGATATTATCCCGATTTACGCCGCTGCTTATTACGATTATCAGGCGCTTACAGAGATTGGCGGCTTTTATTATGCAGCGGATATGTCCCATATGCAGCGGATCAAAGCTGCCGCCGTACATTCCGCATTTATATTTTGCCTCGCTGATTTCCATATTATGTTCCTCTTTCTGATTTGGTAATAATTTTTCGAACAAATTTTTCTTAAATACTTGACTTTTAAAAACAGATGTGCTATAATGGTACTATAGTTCCGAATCGTAGGCTTCAAGTCGCTGTCGGTAGATTTTGCTGGGGCGATGGGCATCTCCTGAGGTCATGCGGTCTGTTTCCTCTATCAGGGGAGCTATTTTTCGGCGGAAATTCGCTTTATACAGCGGCGTTCCCAGAAGTATCTCATAGACCCTTTGCAGCTTCGGCAGCGTAAATTCCTCGGGAAGAAATTCAAAGGCTATGCGGCTGTAACGAACCTTATTTTTTATCCTCTCTCTGCCGTATTCGATTATTTTGCGGTGGTCGAAGGCGAGGGGGATTTCGGAGCTCAGAAGCTCGTCAACATCTATGAGCTTTACCGAGGCGGTGCGGTTCCCTGCGGTCAGATCAAGCTTTTCAGAGCTTGTGAGGGACAGGTAGGACACCGAGATTATCCTCATTCGGGGGTCTCGGTCAAGGTCGCCCCATGTATAGAGCTGCTCGAAATATATATCCCGAAGCCCTGCTTCCTCTGCTATTCCTCGGGCGGCGGCTTCATCGAGAGTTTCGTTTATCCCAACAAACACGCCCGGAAGCGAGAGGGTGTTTTTGAATGGGTGCTCATCTCTCTCCACAAGGACTATTTTCAGGCGGTCATTTTCGATGGTGAACACCAGTAGGTCTACGGCTACGGAGGGCTTTTCGTATATGCTTTTATCATATGTGCTTAAAAATTCCTGTTCGGCGGTCATGGGGCATTTCCTTTCATGGTTAGTATTGTTTTGAAACTTACTGTGATTACATGATAGTATATTTATGATACTAAGTCAAGAGGGTTTGGGGATATTTGTGCGATCTCACAAAAATATGCACGAGGATTTGTATATATTGATTTTATCGGGAGGCGTTTTTTTATGTCCGAAAGGCTTATGAGCGAAAATATTTACGGGGATATTATTATGCGGACTCACCATGTTTCTCCTGTTCGCACGCCTATGGCAAGGCTTAACAGGGCGGCGCAGTTCGCTCCCTTTGCCGCTCTCAGCGGCTATGATGATGCGGTTAGAGAGACTGAACGGCTTACCGATTCGAGACGTGAGCCTGATGAGGACGGCATTTCCGACATTAACATGAAGCTGGGATTTCTGCGGGAATGCGGCGGATTTCCCGAGATCGGGGTGGAATATTTCGTTCCCGACGGGAAAAAATCGGGGGGCGCTTATGTTACGCTGACGGGTCGCTTCAGGCGCATTGACGAGTATTCGGGCAGGCTTGTTTTCTGCGGCGGCGGGGAGATACCCATTGGTGATATTTACAGGATAGATTTATGGGCGGGCGGCTCAAAAATGTTTGACTATTAAAAAAGTCTGTGGTATAATTAGCTTAGCTATGTCAGAATATTTTTTGGAGGAATTATTATGAACTGGACTGAGGTAAATATATACACTACCACCGAGGGTATCGACCCCGTTTGCGGCAGGCTTTTAAACGTTGGCGTTACGGGCTTTCAGATAAGAGACGCAAAGGATTTTGAGGACTTTCTGAACGACAAGACGGGCAACTGGGATTACATTGACGACGATCTTATGAACCTGAAGGACTGCGAGACCTGCGTGACCTTCTATCTGGCGGACAACTCCCAGGGGGCGGATATGCTGGCTATGGTCAAGACCGAGATGGCGGAGCTTTCCTCCCTCGATACGGAGAAGAGATTCGGACGGCTTGCCTGCGAGCTTTCCAATGTTCGTGAGGAGGACTGGGCTAACAACTGGAAGCAGTATTTCAAGCCTCTTACGGTGGGCGACAAGCTGGTTATCAAGCCATCCTGGGAGGAATATGAAGGCTCGGAGGACAGGACCGTGCTTGAGATCGACCCCGAATCCTCCTTCGGAACGGGTCAGCACAACACCACTCAGCTTTGTCTTGAACTGCTTGAGACCAATCTTTCCGAAAATGACAGGGTGCTGGACATCGGCTGCGGCAGCGGTATTTTATCCATTGCGGCGCTGCTTTTGGGCGCCAAGGATGCCTGTGCGGTGGATATTGATCTTAACAGCGTGAAGATCGCAGGTCAGAATGCGGCGAAAAATAATATTTCTCCCGACAGGTATGTTACCTTTGACGGAAATATTATTTCCGATGAGGCGCTCAGAAAAAAGATAGGCGGAGGTTATCAGCTCATTACTGCCAATATCGTTGCTGATGTGCTTATTGCCATGGCTCCCATTTTCGGGGAATTTCTCGTTCCTCACGGCAGGATAATTATTTCGGGTATCATCATCGAGAGGTGCAATGAAGTGATGGAGGCTATGGAGAAGAACGGCTTTATCCGCACTGAGCTGAGAGAGTCGGGCGGCTGGGCTGCGGCGGCTTTTGAAATGGGAAAATAAGGGGAACGGAATATGAGGCTTGTTTACACATCTGAAAATAAAATTTACCGTATTGACGGGGGAAACAAGACAGAGATACCCTGCGGTCGGATACTTAAATACAAGGAGACCCTTGAGAGCATCCGCAGAAGGACCGAATGGAAAACTACGGGCACCGGCGCTCAGTTTACGGGGGCGGCAAGGGCAGGTGTGGGCGAACCTGTGGTTTCTGCCCGCATTACGGGGCTTTGCGAAAACAAGGGTCAGCTCATTTACGGCGTAAGGCTGGACGAATCCTGCTCGCTGTACAGCCGCAGCTTCGACCGCACAGATGAAAACGAGGGGCTTATCCTTTCGGAAAATGAACTCCATTTCGGTTCCTTTGACTGCCTTGACGGGAAGATGGCGGTGAGTCTCGGCTCAAATCCTTCTGAGCTTCACATTGCGGTTATGGAGCCGCCTTCTTCCCACTATGATGAGCTTACCGACGGGGACAGCTCCGAGGAAAATCCATATTGGAGCAGATGTCACAGGAGCCGCATTTATTTTTCCATGGCGGGCAACGGTCGGAATGAATACGGCGCTGTGGCGGCGGTTTCTCCCAGAAGCGGTGCTTATATTGATATTGACAGGGGCGAGATGGAGGAATTTCTCTCCGATCCCAAATCCGATTTTCTTAGAATTAAGGACGACAAATCCGGGAATATTTTCTACATAAGGCAGCCTTACGGCGGAGAACATGAGAAAGAGGGCTTTAAATTTACCGACATTCTGCTGTTTCCCTACAGGGTATTAAAGGGATTTTTCGGGTGGCTCAATTTCGTCTGCACCATGTGGGGCGGCGAATCACTCAAAAGCGGAAGCGATGGGCTTCCCTCCTTTGACAAGGCTAAGAGACGCTCGGAACGGGATATTATTATTGACGGGAATATCATCAATGCGGAGCGGCTTGCCAAAGAAGAGGACGATAAGGACAGCAGTTCCCCTCTTATGCCCTTATCCCGTGTGCTTATCAAGCGGGAGGCTGACGGCAGCGAGGTGGTAATTAAAAAGGGCGTTCTCGATTATGCGCTGTGCTCAGATGGGAAAATTATCATCTCGGACGGCAGAAGGCTCACCCTTCTTGACGGCGAAAATGAGACGGTCATTACCAAGGCAAGGCTTGCCATGAATATTGTTCCGGAGGAAAAATCTCAGTGAAGATAGGTAATGTTCTGATAAAGAAAACCGCTGCGCTGGCTCCTATGGCTTCCGTTGCCGACAGGGCTTACAGGCTCGTCTGCAAGGAGCATGGGGCGGCTTACATGGTTTCCGAAATGATCTCCGCCAAGGGGCTTTGCTACAGCGACAGAAAGACCGAGGAGCTTTGCACTGTGGACCACAGGGAACGTCCCTACGCTTTGCAGATCTTCGGGGATGAGGCGGAGTTCTGCGGAAGGGCTGCGGGGATGCTGATGAAATATCGTCCCGATATTCTGGACATCAACATGGGCTGCCCTGTTCCCAAAATTGCTGGTAACGGCAGCGGCAGCGCTCTTATGAAGGACCCCGACAGGGCTTACGATATTGTGAGGGCTGTTGTGAATAATTGCGATGTTCCCGTTACGGTGAAGATTCGGGCGGGCTGGGACGAAAGCTCCATCAATGCTCCCGAATTTGCAAGGATTTTAGAATCTGCGGGGGCTATGGCGGTGACGGTTCACGGCAGGACAAAAAATCAGATGTATCACGGAAAGGCAGATTGGGGTATCATTAAGCGGGTCAAGGAGGCGGTGAGCATTCCCGTTATCGGAAACGGGGATATTTCATGCGCTAAAGACGCCGAAAAAATGTATCTCGAGACGGGCTGCGATCTTGTGATGGTGGGCAGGGGAAGCTATGGAAATCCTTGGATATTTCATGAAATTGAAAGCTATCTTGAATCGGGAATAATCCCTCCTGCCCCCGATATGAACGAGCGTCTGGACACTATGCTCAGGCAGGCGGAGCTTGCGGTCAGCTTTAAGGGCGAGCGGCTTGCCATGGCGGAGGCAAGGCGGCAATGCGCTTTTTATCTCAGGGGTATGAAGGGCGCTGCGGGGTACAGGGGACGCTGCGGTCAGCTTTCCTCTCTTGAGGACGTTAAAGCGCTTATTTCCTGCATCAGAAAGGATCTGGGACTATGATAATCCCTGCGGAGCGTTTGCATATCCCTGAGATCGCAAAGCTTGAAATTGAGGCTTTTTCGGACCCTTGGTCGGAGAGATCTCTTGAGGCGGCGCTTGATGATGAGATGAACATTTTCCTTGCGGATTTTTCCGATGGTGCTGTGAGGGGATATATTATCGGTTCTTGTGACGGTTTTTCGGGATATATCGAGAGAATTGCGGTGAGTTCCGAGTTCAGAAAAATGGGTATCGGGACGGCGCTGCTTACCGAATTTCAAAAGGCTCTTTCGGATAATTCAGAGAGCATTTCTCTTGAGGTGAGGGCTTCTAATCTCCCTGCTATAGCGCTTTACGGCTCCTTCGGCTTTGAAAGGGCGGGGGTCAGGCGGGGATTGTACTGCTCTCCCAAAGAGGACGGTATTGTTATGATAAAAAAAATAAGGTGATATTATGAGCGTTAAAATTCTTGGAATTGAATCCTCCTGCGATGAGACGGCGGCTTCGGTCTCCCTTGACGGACGGACTATTCTTTCTAATATCGTTGCTTCTCAGGTGGAGGAGCACAAGAAATTCGGCGGCGTTGTTCCCGAGATCGCTTCAAGGAGACATTCGGAAAATATCCTTGCGGTGGTCAGGGAGGCTCTTGATAAGGCGGACTGCAGTTTATCGGACATTGACGGTATTGCGGTCACTTATGCGCCCGGGCTTATAGGCGCTTTGCTTGTGGGTACCAGCTTTGCCAAGGGGCTTGCTATGGCGGCAGGGAAGCCTCTTATTCCCGTTCATCACATTGCGGGGCATATTGCTTCAAATTACATTGCTCACCCCGAGCTTGAGCCCCCTTATCTCTGCCTTGTGGCAAGCGGCGGTCATTCTCAGATAACAGAGGTTCTGAGCTACACGAAATTCAGGGTCATCGGCAGGACGAGAGATGATGCTGCGGGGGAGGCTTTTGACAAGTGCGCAAGGGTGCTGGGTTATCCTTATCCCGGGGGCGTTCACATTGACAGGGCGGCGGGGAAGGGCGACCCCGACAAATACAAGCTGCCTATCCCCAAGGTGACGGGAAGCGAGTTCGATTTTTCCTTCAGCGGGCTGAAAACTGCGGTTATAAATCTTGCTCACAACGCTGAACAGAAGGGCGAGGTGCTTGACAGCGACAGTCTGGCAGCTTGCTTTCAGAAAACCGCTTCGGAAATGCTTGTGAGCCGCACTGTTGCGGCGGCAAAGGCGCTTGGCTACAAGACTGTTGCGGTGGCGGGCGGCGTTTCCGCCAATTCGGGTGTGAGGGAGCTTATGCTTCACGAATGCGGCAAGAGAGGTATCAAGGTTTTTCTGCCTCCTCTCGAGCTTTGCGGCGATAATGGCGCAATGATAGCCTGTCAGGGATATTACGATTTTCTTGAGGGAAAAAGGGCGGACGAGAGCCTTAATGCGGTGGCTACCCTCAGTCTTGAGGATATCTGATAATATTTACGGGAGCGGTGGATATGGATATTCGGGAGCTTGAAAATGCTTTGGACACCCTCAGGGAGGACGAGCTTGAACGTGCTCTAAATGAGAAAAAGGAAGAGCTGAAAAATGCATCCCCGAAAGCGGAGGACGTTCGGAAAAGCTCTGCTAAGGGTCACAGGGGACGTGTCAAGGAACGGTTTCTGAAATCGGGTCTTGAGGGCTTTGCGCCTCATGAGATACTGGAGCTGTTGCTTTTTTATACCATTCCTCAGAGGGACACGAAGCAGACTGCTCATGAGCTTATCCGAAGATTCGGAAGCGTTGCGGGGGTTTTTAATGCGGATTTTTCAGCTCTCACTGAGGTCAAGGGCATTACCGAGAACACGGCGGTGCTTTTCAGGCTTATCCCTAAGCTTGTGGGGGTGTATTACGAGGAACAGAGCAAGGGCGTTTCCGTTACCACTACCTCTCAGCTTTCCGAGCTTTTTAAGCCCTATTTCGTGGGCTCGGGTTCGGAGAAATTCATGCTCGCCTGCTTTGACGGCGACCTGAGACCTCTTTCCGTTTCCGAGATAAGCAGGGGTTCATCTGCATATACCTCGGTGGAGCTGAGAAAAATAATGAGTGCTGCAATTGACAGCAATTGCTCCATGGCGGCGCTGGCTCATAATCACCCCGGCGGCGAGCCCAAGCCCTCCGATGAGGATATTGCTGTTACAAGGCGGATAAATGAGCTGCTGCGGGCTATTGATATCCGTCTGATGGATCACATTGTAGTGGGCGGCTCAAAGTGCTATTCCATGCGAGACGGCGGGGATCTGGGGATTTTTGACTGATAAGAAAGGATTTTTAATATGCCTATTGATAAAATCGTTATTAAGGGTGCGAGAGAGCATAACTTGAAAAATATCGACCTTGAGCTTCCCCGTGACAAGCTTATCGTTATGACGGGACTTTCGGGCTCGGGCAAGTCCTCTCTTGCCTTTGACACCATTTATGCGGACGGTCAGAGAAGGTATGTGGAGAGCCTTTCTTCATATGCCAGAATGTTCCTCGGGCAGATGGACAAGCCTGATGTGGATTCAATTGAGGGGCTTTCTCCCGCTATTTCCATCGATCAGAAAACTACCTCAAAAAATCCCCGCTCCACTGTGGGTACGGTTACAGAAATTTATGATTATTTCCGTCTGCTTTATGCGAGGATAGGTATTCCCCACTGCCCTGTCTGCGGCAGAGAGATAAAACAGCAGTCGGTAGATCAGATCATTGACAAGATTTCCTCTCTTCCCCAGGGAACGAAAATTCAGATACTTGCTCCAGTTGTCAAGGGGCGCAAGGGCGAACACGTCAAGGAGCTTGAACAGGCGAAAAAATCGGGATATGTCCGTGTTCGCATTGACGGCATCGTTTATGACCTTTCCGAGGAGATCAAGCTTGAGAAAAACAAGAAGCACACCATTGAGATAGTTGTGGACAGGCTTGTGGTGAAGCCCGAAATGGGCGGAAGGCTTTCCGACAGCATTGAGACGGCTTCGGGCATTTCGGGAGGCACTGTAGTTTGTGATGTTATCGGCGGCGAGGAGCTTTTATTTTCACAGAATTACGCTTGTCCCGAGCATGGGGTTTCAATGGAGGAGCTTTCTCCCCGAATGTTTTCATTCAACAACCCTTACGGTGCCTGCCCAAAATGCACGGGTCTTGGAGTTTTCAGGAAAATTGACCCTTCCCTTATTATCCCCAATCCCGAGCTTTCCATTAAGGAGGGCGCAATTAAGGCAAGCGGCTGGGGGACTACCGATGACGGCTCTATTGCTATGATGTATTTCAAGGGCATTGCAAAAAAGTACGGTCATTCGGTGGAGGAGCCTTTGTCAAGCTGGTGCGATGATGCGGTGAACGCTTTGCTTTTCGGAACGGGTGATGAGAAGCTGGAGCTTCACAGGGCTACAGATTACGGCGGGGGCGTTTATTATCAGCCCTTTGAGGGAATTGTGAACAACCTTGAGAGACGCTACAGGGACAGCAATTCCGAATGGAGCAAGGCTGACATTGAACAGTATATGTCTGAGGAGCTTTGCCCCGAATGTCACGGAAAAAGGCTGAAAAAGGAGATCCTCGGAGTTACTGTGGGCGATAAGAGCATTGCTGATGTGACGGAGCTTTCGGTTTCATCCTGCTATGATTTTTTTGAGAATTTACAGCTTTCCGAGAGGGAGAATTTTATCGGCGAGAGAATTGTCAAGGAGATCAACAGCCGTCTCGGTTTCCTCAAAAGCGTGGGACTTGAGTATCTTACTCTTTCCCGCTCCGCAGGCACTCTTTCGGGAGGCGAATCCCAGAGAATAAGGCTTGCTACTCAGATCGGCTCTTCTCTTGTGGGTGTGCTTTATATTCTTGATGAGCCTTCCATCGGGCTTCATCAGAGGGACAATGACAAGCTTATTTCTACTCTCAAGAGACTCAGAGATCTTGGAAATACTCTCATTGTTGTTGAACATGACGAGGACACCATGAGGGCGGCAGATCACATTGTTGATGTGGGCCCTTATGCGGGTATTCACGGCGGCGAGATCATCTGCTCGGGCACGGTGGAGGACATTATGAACTGCGAGCGCTCCATTACGGGTGCGTATCTCAGCGGAAGACGGAAAATTCCCGTTCCCGAGGTCAGGAGACAGGGAAATGGCAAATTTCTGACGGTTAAGGGTGCTATGGAAAATAATCTCAAGGGGGTGAATGTTTCCATTCCTCTCGGCACCTTCACCTGCGTTACGGGTGTGAGCGGTTCGGGCAAGTCTTCTCTCGTTAATCAGATCCTTTACAAGTATCTTGCGGCGAAGCTCAATCGTGCAAGGACGAGAGCGGGGGCATTTGAATCCATTGAGGGCGTAGAGGAGCTGGACAAGGTCATTGCTATCGACCAGTCGCCCATCGGCAGGACGCCTCGCTCCAATCCTGCCACTTATTCGGGGGTTTTCAATGACATCAGAGAGCTTTTTGCGGAGACTAATGACGCTAAGACAAGAGGCTACAATGCGGGCAGATTCTCTTTCAATGTCAAGGGCGGACGGTGCGAATCCTGCGAGGGTGACGGCATCATTAAAATCGAGATGCATTTCCTTCCCGATGTTTACGTTCCCTGCGAGGTTTGCAAGGGCAAACGCTACAACAGGGAGACTCTTGAGGTTAAATACAAGGGCAAAAATATTTATGATGTTCTGGAAATGACCGTTGACGAGGGCGTTGAGTTCTTCTCTAATCATCAGAAGATTTACCGAAAGCTACTTACATTGCAGGAGGTGGGTCTTGGCTACATCAAGATCGGTCAGCCTGCGACTACTCTTTCGGGAGGTGAGGCGCAGAGAGTAAAGCTGGCGGCGGAGCTTGCAAGACGTTCTACGGGAAGGACTATTTACATTCTTGATGAGCCTACTACGGGTCTGCACACTGCGGACGTTCACAAGCTTCTCGAGGTTCTTCAGCGATTGGCGGATTCGGGCAACACTGTGCTTGTTATCGAGCATAATCTTGATGTTATCAAGACGGCGGATCATATTATTGATCTGGGTCCCGAGGGGGGAGACAAGGGCGGCACCCTCGTTTGCTGCGGCACTCCCGAGGATATTGCTGCCTGCAATGAAAGCTACACGGGCAGATATTTAAAGCCGCTTCTGGGAAAGGACTGATCTTATGGTTAATTTCGGAAACGAATGGGACGAGATAATGGCGGGGGAATTTGAGCTGCCATATTACAAGGAGCTTAGAGAATTTCTCAAGCAGGAATATTTTACGAGGGAAATTTATCCCGATATGAACAATATTTTCAACGCCATGAAGCACACATCTTACAACAATGTGAAGGCGGTCATTTTAGGACAGGACCCTTACCATGAACCGGGACAGGCTCACGGGCTTTGCTTTTCCGTTCAGAAGGGCTGTCCCATTCCGCCCTCCTTACAGAATATTTACAAGGAAATTTATTCCGATCTGGGCATTCCTCCCGCATCTCACGGAGAGCTTTACAAGTGGGCGGACAGCGGTGTTTTAATGCTCAACACCGTTCTTACCGTTAGACGTGGGCAGGCTAATTCCCACAAGGGCAAGGGCTGGGAGATCTTTACCGATCATGTTATCGGGAAGCTGAATGAGCGGGAAAAGCCCATCGTTTTTCTGCTGTGGGGCGCTAATGCAAAAGCTAAGCGGGCGCTTATCACTAACCCCTATCATCTTGTACTTACGGCGGCGCACCCCTCGCCTTTATCCGCTTACAACGGTTTTTTCGGGTGCAGGCATTTTTCTAAATGCAATGATTTTCTTTCGTCGCATGGCATAGAGCCTGTGGACTGGAGGATTGAATGATTTGTACATATCAGAATTCAGCTGATTTTTTTGGTGTATTTGCCTGATAAATCGGAAATTGTTTTAATGGGGTTTTGCTATGGAAATTAAAAAAGCGGAGATCAAAGACTTGAATATTGTTGTTAAGCTGAAAATGGATATGTTTACAGAAGTAGGTTCAATAGCTTTGTTACAGGATAACGCTGAAGAACAGATTTATGAAAAATACAAAGAATTATATCAAGAAGAAAAAGGCTGTCATTTTCTGGTGTATGAAAATGATAGTGTTATTGCGTGCGGCGGTGCAGTAATTAAGGAAGACGTCCCGTTTTGTTTCTTTAAAACTCCAATGTATGGATATATTATTGATGTTTATTGTATTCCTGAAAAAAGGAGAAACGGTTATTCTTCAATAATAATGGAAGAACTGCTAAAATGGCTGCAAAGCAAAGGTGTTCATACCATAAAACTAAAACCATCAGCGGCAGGCAGGCATTTGTATGAAAAGTTTGGGTTTTGTGATTCCGGTGAAATGGAATTATGGATTTAATGTTTAATTTGCCATCAGATCGATTTCCTTTTTGAAGAGCTGAAACTTTCCTGCATTTTTTTTCCTCTCCCGCAGTTGAAATTATCCGCAGGATATGGTATAATATATCTTACATAAAGACTTTTATATCGGGAGAATCGGGACAATGATACTTTCAATGGAAAATATCTCCAAAATATATAATGGCAAAACTATTCTCGACAATGTGAGCCTTACTATTGAGGACAATGACAGGATAGGTCTTGTGGGAATTAACGGCTGCGGAAAATCAACGCTGCTTAAAATCATCACGGGCAGGGAGGAATATGAGTCTCAGCCCGAGCCGAATGTGCCGCATTTAGCTTTAACAAGAGGCTCTACGGTGGGCTTTCTGGAGCAGAATTCGGGGCTTGACCGCTCCTCTAAGGTGATGGAGGAGATGATGTCGGTCTTTTCGGAGCTTTTATCCGTTCAGGAGGAAATGAGACGGCTTGAGGAGGAAATGGCTCGTCCCGAGGTTCATGAAAACGAGCAGCATTTTAAGGAGATTAGCGCCGAATACGACCGAAAGACGGCTTTCTTTGAGGCTAACGAGGGGTATCTTATTTCCGTTAAAATTAAGACTGTTTTAAACGGTATGGGCTTTCCTCCCGAGACCTATGACAGGGTCATTTCCACGCTTTCGGGCGGCGAAAAGACCCGTCTTGCCATGGCTAAGCTGCTGCTTGAAAATCCTGCGCTGCTTATTCTTGACGAGCCTACAAACCATCTGGATTTTGACACTATTATGTGGCTGGAGGATTATCTTGCGGGGTACAAAGGTGCGCTGCTTATCGTATCTCACGACAGATATTTCCTTGACAAGCTATGCACCTCCATCTGCGAGATCGAGCGGACAAGGCTTCGCAGGTGGAAGGGGAATTACACGAAATTTACCGAGCTGAAGGCTGCCGATATTGAACGCAGAATGAAGGAATATGAGGCGCAGCAGGCGGAAATTGCCAAGCTGCAGGATTTCGTTGACAGGAACATTGTCCGTGCCACTACCTCCGCTATGGCTAAGAGTCGTGTTAAAAAGCTTGAGGCTATGGAAATTCTCGAAAAGCCCGTTACCTATGAGAAAAAGGCGAAGATCCGCTTTGAATTTGATTACGAGCCGCCTCAGGAGGTCCTTTGGGTCAAGAATATTGACATTACGGCGGGGGACAAGCTTCTTGCGGAGAATATTTCCTTTACCGTCCGCAGGGGCGACAAGATCGGCATTGTGGGTCCCAACGGAATCGGAAAATCTACCTTGCTGAAAATTATCCAGAAAAAGCTCCGTTCACCTAAGGGGACGGTTGAATGGAACAAGAATATTAAAATTTCCTATTTCGATCAGGAAAATTCTCAGCTGGATTTTCACAAGTCTGTTATTGACGAGGTCCACGACCGCCGAAGAGGTATGACCGACGAACAGGTGAGAAGTCTGCTGGGGCTTGTGAAGCTTACGGGCGAGAATGTCTTTAAGCAGGTGGGCGTTATAAGCGGCGGCGAGAGAGCTAAGCTCTGTTTTGCCATTATGATGCTTGAGAGAGGAAATGTTCTTATCCTTGACGAGCCCACGAACCATCTGGATATTGACGCCAAGGAGGTCCTTGAGGAGGCTTTGGCGGAATATGAGGGCACGGTCATTCTTGTTTCACATGACAGGTATCTGCTGAGCCGCATTTGTGACAGGATATTTGAGATCACTCCCGGCGAGCTTCACGAATTTAACGGCGGCTTTGAGGAATATCTTTCCGACAAGCGGGCGAGAGCTGCGGCAGAACAGGAGGCTATTGCCGAGCAGAAGCAGCAGAAGGCTAAAGAAGAGGCTGAGAAGAAAAATGCGGCGGCGTACCGCTCTAAGGAGCAGCGTGCAAAGGACGCTAAGCGCAGAAGCCGCATTAAAGAGCTTGAAAAGCTTATCGGGGAGCTGGAGGCACAGATGGCGGCTGTTCAGCTGGAGATGACCTCTCCCGAGGCGGCGGCGGATTACGTTCTGATGAACGAGAAGTGCGCTGAGTTTGAAAGACTCAAGCAGCTGTCCTCCGATTATACCGACGAGTGGCTTCTGCTTTGCGAGGAGGACGAGGAATAATGGAAACAAAGCACTACATTGTTATTAAAATCGAGGGCGAATATGCCACACTTAGGGATAAAAATTCGGGGGACGAGCTGTTTATTGCCATGGCTCTTCTTCCCGAGGAAACGGATATCGGCGTTTCCCTTATCTGGGAAAATCTTACATATTCGGTAGAGGAACCTGCATGAATAATTTTAAAGCGGTCATTTTTGACATTGACGGTACTCTTGCGGACAGCATGGGAGTCTGGACGGAATCGGACAGGATATTTCTTTCAAGGCGGGGCATTGAATATGATATCGAGGTTTCCGCTGTGCTGAAATCCATGCATTTTATGAGTGCTGCCGAATATCTGAAAAATTTATATTCTCTCCCCGAAAGCACTGAGGAGGTTGCACGGGAAATTACCGATATTGTGAGAGAAAAGTACTTTTTTGAAGTAAAGCTCATGCCTTATGCTAAGGAGCTTATTCAAAGCCTTTCGGAGCGGGGAATAAAAATGTGCGCTGCTACCTCCAATTCAAGAGAGCTGGCAGAGGGGGGGTTAAGACACAACGGTATCCTTGAAAGCCTTGAATTTATCGTCACTTCGGATGAGGCGGGCTCTTCTAAGGACGACCCGAAGATATTTTTTATGTGTGCGGAGAAGCTGGGCGTTTCTCCAAGTGAGACGGCGGTTATCGAGGATTCCCCCCATGCGGCGAAAACCGCTTTTGAAAACGGATTTTACACTATCGGCGTCAACAGCGGTCATTTCGGGGATTTTGATGCTCTGAAGGGCGTTGTTCACAGGCGTATCGAAAGTTTTAAGGAGCTGATCTGATATGCAGAGCTATGGTTATGTCCTCTCTGGTCTTGCCCGTCACGATCGTTTCAATGAGGCGGAATGGCTGCTTGACAAGGTGCTTAAAGGCTTTTCCAAGGGCAGCAAGCAGTTCGAGGAGGACGGCTCCATTTCCCTCACATATTCCAAAAACGATGAGAACGGCGAAAAACTGGTCACTTTAAAAAGAAATGTTACCGAAAGCTGCATTATGGTGCTTTCGGATATTCCGCTGAAATTTTTCAGGTTCGGCGGGTGGATCTTCTATCTCAGAGACCTTATCCCGACTCTTGCTTTTTTTCTGCTTTACGGCATTTTCGGTGTGAGATTCAACTCCGTTATGATAAATTCGAATGACCCGTTTAACAGGCTTTTTGGCATTGTGGGCGGTGCGCTGGCGGCGCTTCTTTTAAATCTTATCACTGTGAAGCTATTTAAGAAAAACCGCTCCTTTGACAGGATATGCTTCATTCAGGCAGGCGGGATATTCTCCGCTTTTATGATCCTTTATGTGGGAATAAAAAGCTCGGGAAAGGGTATCTGGGATTTCTGGACGCAGGTGCTTTCCTGTTCTCCCTTTATTGAAGCGGTGGGGGGAGTTGTGCTTGCAAGGCTTCTGAGGATATCTTCACAGGAGGATAGCAATGGTTAAGAAAAAGGTTCTTGTGGGAATGAGCGGCGGTGTGGACAGCTCTGCTGCTGCCGCTTTGCTCAGCGAACAGGGCTATGAGGTCTGCGGCTGCACTCTCAGAATGTACGATAATTCCGTTCTCGGGGAGGATTACAGAGAGGGTGGCTGCTGCTCCCTTGCAGATGTGGATGACGCTAAAAGCGTTTGCAGAAAGCTTGGGATAGATCACATTGTGCTGAATTTTACAGAGGAGTTCGGCAGGAAGGTCATGGGTCCCTTTGCGGACAGTTATATAAGCGGCGAGACACCTAATCCATGCATTGAATGCAACAAGCACATGAAATTCGACCTAATGCTGAGACGGGCGGAGCTATTGGGCTTTGACTATATTGCTACGGGGCATTATGCCAATATTGCCTTTGAAAACGGCAGGTATCTTCTGAAACGTCCTGCGGACAGGCGCAAGGATCAGACCTATGTGCTTTACACTCTTACTCAGCATCAGCTGGCTCACACTCTTTTTCCCCTTTACGGCATGGACAAGCCTGATATTCGTGCATTTGCCGAGGAGCGGGGACTTATTAATTCACGAAAGCCCGACAGTCAGGATATCTGCTTCGTTCCCGACGGGGATTATGCGGCTTTTATTGAGAGATATTCGGGTTATCGTCCCGTTTCGGGGGATTTTGTGAATCCTGCGGGAGAGAAGATAGGCGTTCACGCAGGGTTGATCAATTACACTATCGGTCAGCGCAGAGGTCTTGGCGTTACCTTCGGCAAGCCTGTTTTTGTTACGGACAAGGACCCCGGAAAGGGCACGGTCACATTATCCGATGAGGCTGATCTGTTCAAATCGGTTCTATATTTGAGAGAAGTAAATCTTATTTCATGCGATAATATTTCAGAGCCTATGAGGGTCACTGCTAAGGCGAGATACAGTGCAAGGGAACAGGAGGCTGTGATCTATCCTGCGGAAAAGGGCATTATGAAAATCGAATTTCTCTCTCCCGTTCGTGCGCCAGCAAAGGGGCAGGCGTGTGTTTTCTATGACGGCGATATTGTGGTCGGCGGAGGAATTATTGACGGGGCGGAATAAATAAAGCTTTTTGCAAGTATTATATAATAATATTTTATGGAGGTTTTTGTTATGGCATTTAAGGAGATCAAGGCTTCGGAGCTTAATTTCAATCCATTTGACAAGATCGGAAAGCAGTGGATGCTTGTTACTGCGGGCGATGAAAAGGGATACAACACTATGACTGCTTCTTGGGGCTTCATGGGCGTTATGTGGGGGAAAAATGTTATGGAGACGGTTATCCGTCAGAGCCGCTACACCCTTGAATTTATTGAGAAAAACGAGCTTTTTACCGTAAGCTTCTATCCCGAGGAGCAGAAGAACGCTCTGAAATTCTGCGGCGCTCATTCGGGCAGAGACTGCGACAAGGCCATGGAAACGGGTCTTACACCACTTTTCATTGATGGTACTGCTGCCTTTGAACAGGCGGAGATGATCTTTATCTGCAAAAAGATCTACACTCAGGATATGGACTTGAACGCTCTTTCCGAAGAGCATCGTCACTGGTATGCTGACGGGGATATTCACAAGGTTGTCATGGGTGAGATCGTTAAAATCCTTGTTAATACTAATCTTCAATCAACCTATAGACAAATCCTCGGCTGAAATAATCACATTCGTCGTCAAGCTCCCTTGCAAGGCGGCAAGCCTTGCTGCGGTCGCTTTCCTAGACTGTGATTATTTCATCTGTCGGCTTTGTCTATAG
>JALFVE010000051.1 GCA_022787085.1 Oscillospiraceae bacterium
CAAGCGCATCAAGCTTAAGCTTGATGGTCTATCTCCTGTTGAATACAGAAAAGTTGCATAACAAAAGCGACCAAAATCGCTTCTGGTCGCTTTGTATAATTTTTCTTCTAAAACTTTGTCTAACTTTTTGGGGTCAGTTCATCAAGGCGGGAGATTTTTTATATAAGCTTTATTCCGATATATATCAGGGCGGCGGTCTGGAGGATCATTATCAGCGGCAGACCTATCATAAACCGCTTGTGGAGGGTTTTATGGCGGATATGCTTCATGGTCAGATACATTGCCGCCGCTCCCCCTATAAGCGCTGCCGCAAACAGCTTTTTCTCGGGCACTCTTCTTCCGCCCTTTGCCGCAAGCCGCTTATCCATGCAGGTTATGGCTATGGAATAAAAGCTCACGGTGAGAAAATATATCAGCAGTATAAGCGGAAGTAATTGTGAGAGTTCATGCTCCATTTACAGCCCTCACTTCTTCCATGTTGCTCTTGAGAACAGAAGCAGCATGGGGAAAAGCTCAAGCCTTCCCGCCAGCATATCAAATATCAGCACAAGCTTGGAGGGGGCTGAAAACACGCTGAAATTTTGGGTGGGTCCCACAAGCTCAAGTCCCGGTCCGATATTGTTTATTGATGCGCTTACGGCGGTGAAGTTTGTTATCAGGTCATGCTCGTCTATGGATATTAATGCTGCCGACGCCGCAAACAGCAGCACATAGCATACAAGATAGCTGTTTACCGAACGGACTACCTCATGCTCGATGGGCTTTGAATCGACGGATATCTTCTTGAGCTGCTTGGGATGTATCATTACCTCAAGCTCCTTGGCAAGTCCCTTTACGAGTATGATAACTCTTGTGACCTTGATCCCGCCTCCCGTACTTCCTGCGCAGCCGCCCACAAACATCAGAAGTACTATCACTGTTCGGGAAAGCTCGGGCCAGAGATCGAAATCTACCGTTGAAAAGCCTGTGGTCGAGATTATCGAGGCTACTGTGAAGCTAACGTGTCTCACTGCCTCACCGATGCTGTCAAACATTCCTCTCACATTCAGCGTTATGATCGTTATTGCCGAGAAAACTATTATCAGAAATATTCTTACCTCTTTATTTAACGCCTCTCTCAGCTTCCCCGATATGACAAAATAATAGGAGCCGAAATTTATGGCGAACATTATCATAAACACTGTTACCACTATCTGGATATAGGGCGAATAGCCCCCCAGACTGTCATTCTTTATTCCGAAGCCCCCTGTTCCTGCGGTGGCAAGGGCGGTATTCAGCGCTTCAAACACGCTCATTCCTCCGAACAGAAGCAGGACAAATTCCACAAGGGTCAGCACGAAATATATTGAATACAGGATAAGTGCTGTGGTCTTTACCTTGGGAACAAGCTTGCTCACCGAGGGTCCCGGGCTTTCCGCTTTCATTATATGGATATTCTGTCCGCCGCTTAAGGGGATGAATGCCATTATAAACACAAGCACTCCCATTCCGCCTACCCAATGGGTAAAGCTGCGCCACATTAGCATTGCTCTGGGCATTGTCTCTACCTCCGACAGGATGCTCGCTCCTGTGGTGGTGAAGCCCGATACTGTCTCAAACAGGGCGTCGATGAAATTCGGTATGGCTCCCGAAAACACAAAGGGCAATGACCCGAAAAGACTCAGCACTATCCAGCTCATGGACACGATAACAAAGCCTTCTCTGGAATACAGCACTGTGTTTTTCGGCTTTTTTATTATAAGCAGTCCCCCCACTGCAAGGCACACCGCTATTGAAAGCAGCACTGCCGTTACACAGCTTTCCCCGTATATTATTGCTGTGACAAGGGGGATCAGCAGGAAGATCGTTTCAAAAACAAGTATCCACCCTAAAATGTATATTATCATGCGAAAATTCATATCTGCCCCTGCTTATCCTTTCTTCAGCATATCGGTGATGTCATGAAGCGCCATGATCTGAGATACTATCACTACTGCGTCCCCCGGCAGGAAAACATCATGTCCTCGGGGGATTATTACCTTTCGGTCACGAAGTATTGCCGCTACAAGGACATTTTCCTTGAATTTAAGCTCCGAGAGAGGTATTCCCACGATGGGCGACTGCTCCCTGACGATAAATTCAGCTGCCTCTACCTTGTCCTTTATCACGCTGTAGAGCGTTTCCACATTGCTGCCGATGGTGTTTTTCATTGCACGGACGTATCTTACGATGGTCTCGGCGGTCAGATGCTTGGGATAGATTATGGAATCAAGGTCAAGCTGATTTACCACTTCGTCGAAATCTATTCGGTTTATTTTGGTTATCAGCTTGCACTTGCTCTTGTTTTTGGCAAACAGGGACAGCAGGATATTTTCCTCGTCAAGATTTGTGAGCGCCACAAAGCCCCCTGTATTCTCAAGCCCTTCCTCAAGCAGCAGCTCCTGCTCCACTGCGTCCCCGTTTATTACCGTCACATCGGGGAGAGTGGTGCACATCTCCTCGCAGACCTTCGGCTCCTTTTCTATTACCTTGACGGCTATATCCGAGCGTAAAAGGATATCCGCAAGATAATGGGTTATCTCTCCGCCGCCCACTATCATTACGTCCCTTACGGAACGCATTTTATACTTTATTTTGTTAAAGAAATCATTCGCCTTGCGGGGGGACGCCACTACCGAGATAACGTCCTTCTCACGGAATACAAAATCGCCGTTTGCGATATATGCTTCTCCTCCGCGCTCGATGGTACAGATAAGCACGTCGCATTTCAGCTTGGCTATGACCTCCTTTACCGCCATATTGACGATGGGGCTCCCCTCGGGAAGGCGGAATTTGATAAGCTCCACTCTGCCCTTGGCAAAGGTCTCTATCTTTATCGCTGACGGGAAACGAAGTATTCTCGCTATCTCCGCTGCGGAGGCATACTCGGGATTTATTATCATGGCAAGTCCCAGCTCGTCCTTTAAAAAACGTGCCTCTGTATTGTACTGGGGATTTCGCACTCTGGCGATTGTCTGGCAATTGCCTTCCTTTTTGGCGATAAGACAGCACAGGAGATTCAGCTCGTCCGAGCCTGTTACCGCTATGAGAAGATCTGCCTTTTTGATGCCTGCCTCCTGCTGGATCAGGTGGGTGGCGCCGTTTCCTACCACGCCCATGATATCGTGCCGTCCGATGACCTCGTTTACCTTGGGGGCGCTCAGGTCTATTACTGTGATATTATTTCCGTCATTGCTTAGCTGGACTGCAAGTGCCTGTCCGACCTTTCCGCAGCCAACGATGATTATATTCATAAGCAGCTCCTTTTTTCTTACGTTGCAAAAGCTGTCCGTTTCCTTTACCGACAGCTTATATGGTACATTTTATACCATTTATTCCTTATTGTCAAGCATATATCATTAACTGCCCTTAAAAGAATAGTTATTCGGGAAATATCGCCTTTTGAATTGTTAATAATTTATCTATTGACATTACAGAACAGATGTGCTATAATACCATTGTCGGGCGGCTTTTACACATCTCCCCTCCCTCCTTTTTTCTGCCGTTATTTTGTAGGACAGTATCACTTTACCCATTTTTCAGCCGCTCAATTTGTTAAATATGTTACAAGCAGCCATGCAGTTTGTTAAATTTTTGACAAACGCAGATTTTATCTTTTTTTCTCTTGATTTTTCTTTGCAAATGTGTTAGAATAGATGTAACGAGAAAATTCTGCCTTTTTGTCCCCCTTCGGACATTATTTGTCGGGATTTTCGGCAGCAGACTGTTTGCGGTTCGCTTTTGCTCCGCAAAAAAATACTCACAGAAAGCGGGAAATGTTTTATGAGCAACAAAGTCACTATTATCGGCGCAGGCAGCGTCGGCTCCACTATTGCCTACACTATGGTCGTAGACGGTATAGCTTCCGAGATAGTTCTTGTAGATATCAACGAAAACAAGGCTCACGGCGAGGCTATGGATATCGTTCAGGGCGTTCCTTTCTGCTCTCCCTGCTCCATTTATGCAGGCTCTTATGAGGACGCTAAGGATTCCAATGTTGTTATCCTCACTTCAGGCGTCGCAAGAAAGCCCGGTCAGTCTCGTCTCGAGCTTGCTCAGACTAATGTTAACATCACCAAGTCTATTATCCCTCAGATAGTTAAATATGCTCCCGACGCTATTTATATCATCGTTTCCAACCCCATTGATATCCTCACTTATCAGTTCCACAAGACCTCCGGTCTTCCCGCTAACCACATCATCGGTTCGGGCACCACTCTCGACACATCCCGTCTGCGCACAGGTCTTGCAGAGACATTTAACATCAGCCACCAGAACGTTCATGCTTACGTTTTCGGCGAGCACGGCGATTCTTCCTTCGTTCCCTGGTCTCTCGCAAATGTTTCAAGCATTCCCATTCAGCAGTACATCTCATGTCTCCCCGAGGACAGGCGTCCTGTTGTGGATTATGCTGCAATTGAGGAATATGCAAGAAAGTCCGGCGGAAAGATCATTGCTAACAAGGGCGCTACCTTCTATGCTATCGCTATTTCCGTTTGTCATATCTGCAAGTGCCTCTTCAGCGGCATTGACACCAATCTGACCGTTTCCACTATGATGAACGGCGAATACGGCATCAGTGACGTTTGTCTCTCCACTCTGTCCGTTATCGGCAGAGACGGCGTTGAGTGCAAGCTGAACGTTCCTCTCACCGACGAGGAGATCGCTAAGCTCAGACACAGCGCTGACTGCCTCAAGGCCGTTATCAAGGATCTGGAATTCTGATCTTAGTCTGTAACTTATGCAGGCGGCAGTCTGAAAATAACTGCCGCCGTAAGTTATGTATAGATGCATTTATTATAGTTTATTTTTTATCTTTACATAAAAGGAGTACATAACCAATGGAATACCGTATTGAACACGATTCTATGGGCGAAGTCAAGGTCCCTGCAGACAAGTACTGGGCTGCGCAGACCGAGAGAAGCCATGAGAATTTCCTCATCGGCGTCGGCATTGAGACTATGCCCAGAGAGATCACCAAGGCTTTCGGTTATCTCAAAAAGGCTGCGGCTATGGCTAACCACGCTCTCAAGCCCGAGAAGATGACCGACGAAAAGCTGGCTGCCATTTCAAAGGCTTGCGACGAAGTTATCAGCGGAAGTCTCAACGATCACTTCCCTCTCGTTGTCTGGCAGACAGGAAGCGGCACTCAGTCCAACATGAATGCCAATGAGGTCATTGCCAACCGCGGCAATGAGATCGCAGGAAGCAAGCTTCTTCACCCCAATGATGACATCAACATGAGCCAGTCCTCAAACGATACCTTCCCCACTGCTATGCACATTTCCGCTGTTATTGCTATTGAGGACAAGGTAATTCCTGCTGTTGACGAGCTTATTGCTACCTTCAAGCGCCTTGAAGAAGAGAATCAGGGCATTGTCAAGAGCGGAAGGACTCATCTTCAGGACGCTACTCCCATTGCTTTCTCCCAGGAGATAAGCGGCTGGCGTTCCTCCCTCGAAAAGGACAAGAAGCTTCTTGAGATCGCTCTTCCCGAGCTTAAAGAGCTGGCTCTCGGCGGCACTGCTGTTGGTACGGGTCTTAACACTCCCAAGGGCTTTGACGTTAAGGTAGCTGAGGCTGTTTCCGAGCTTACAGGCAAGGATTTCAAGACTGCTCCCAACAAGTTCCACGCTCTTACAAGCAAGGACGAGATTGTTTTTGCTCACGGCGCTCTCAAGGCTCTTGCTGCTGACATGATGAAGATCGCTAACGACGTAAGATGGCTGGCAAGCGGTCCCAGAGACGGTCTCGGTGAGATCACCATCCCCGAAAATGAGCCCGGTTCATCTATCATGCCCGGCAAGGTTAATCCCACTCAGTGCGAGCAGGTAACTATGGTCGCTGTTCAGGTCATGGGCAATGATGTGGCTGTGGGCATGGCTGCAAGTCAGGGCAATTTTGAGCTGAACGTTTTCATGCCCGTCTGCGCTTACAACTTCCTCCAGTCCGCAAGGCTGCTTGCTGAATCCATTGTTTCATTCAACAAGAACTGTGCTGTTGGCATCAAGGCTAACAAGGAGAAGATGCATCACAATCTCCACAATTCTCTTATGCTCGTTACGGCGCTCAATCCTTATATCGGTTATGAAAATGCCGCTAAGACTGCCAAGAAGGCATTCAAGGACAATATTTCCCTCAAGGAAGCCTGCGTTGAGCTCGGTTTCCTCACTGCTGAGAAATTTGACGAGGTGTTCCACCCCGAGCAGATGATATAATTTTTATGAAAGGATAAAAGCTATGATTTACAGTTACTATCCGGGCTGCACTCTGAAAAACAAGGCTAAGGATCTTGACAGATATGCCCGTCTTTCCGCTCAGGCGCTGGGCTTCACGCTTGAGGAAATCGAAAACTGGCAGTGCTGCGGCGGCGTTTATCCGATGGCAAAGGACGAGATCGCTACCAAGCTTTCCTCGGTAAGAGCCCTTGCCGACGCCAAGGCTCACGGCAGAGACCTTGTTACTCTCTGCTCTGCCTGCCACAACGTTCTCAAGCAGGTGAACAACGATATGCTCACCGATGAGGACATCTGCATGAGAGCCAACAACTACCTGAAGCTTGACGAGGAATATCACGGCGAGACTAAGGTAATTCACTTCCTTGAGGTCCTTCGTGATGTTGTGGGATTTGACAAGCTCAAGGAAAAGGTTGTTAATCCTCTCACAGGAAAGAAGATCGGCGCTTATTACGGCTGCCTCCTTCTTCGTCCCGGCAAGGTTATGCAGATGGACGATCCCGAAAATCCTAAGATCATGGAGGATTTTATCCGTGCTATCGGTGCGGAGCCTGTTATCTATCCCATGAGAAACGAATGCTGCGGCGGTTATGTTGCTCTCGAGGACAAGGACGCTGCTGCTAAGAGAAGAAACGCTGTTGCTTCAAGTGCGGCAGGCTTTGAGGCTGAAATTATGGTCACTGCCTGTCCTCTCTGTATGTACAATCTCAAAAAGAATGACAGCGATGTTCCCGTTTACTACTTTACCGAGCTCCTCGCTGAGGCTCTCGGCGTTAAAGATAACTAAGGAGGCAGGAAGATGGATAAAAAAGAAGAAATTCTCCGCATCAGCGGCGTGAATGTCCGCAAGTGCATGCGCTGCGGCAAATGCTCCGGTACCTGCCCCTCCTATGACGAGATGGAATATCATCCTCATCAGTTTGTTTACATGGTTGAGTCCGGTGATATCGAGCCTCTCCTGAACAGTCAGTCACTTTACAAGTGCCTTTCATGCTTTGCTTGTGTCGAAAGATGTCCGAGAGGCGTTGAGCCTGCTAAGGTCGTTGAGGCTGTTCGTCTCGCTGCTGTGAGACAGAAGGGCAATAACCATCTCAAGGCGGAAAATGTTCCCGAGCTCATTGACGATGAAACTCCTCAGCAGCTTCTCGTCAGCGCTTTCCGTAAATTCAGTAAGTAAGGAGGAGAAAAATAAATGCATAGAATAGGCGTATTTGTATGCCACTGCGGTACTAACATTGCGGCTACAGTCGATGTCAAGGCTGTTGCGGAAGCTATGAAGCAGGAGCCCGGTGTTGTTTTCTCCGTAGATTATCAGTATATGTGCTCCGAGGGCGGTCAGACTATGATCCAGGACGCCATCAAGGAACACAAGCTTTCGGGCATCGTTGTTTGCTCTTGCTCACCTCGTATGCACGAGGCTACTTTCAGAAAGGCTGCCTCTAAGGCAGGCATCAACCCTTACATGGTTGAGATCGCTAACATCCGTGAGCAGTGCTCTTGGATCCACAAGGATATTATGACTGCCACCGAAAAGGCTGTTATCCTTGCAAGGACTGCTGTTGCAAAGGTTCAGCTCAACGCTCCCCTCGTTGCGGGCGAAAGCCCTGTTACCAAGCGTGCTCTCGTTATCGGCGGCGGTATTGCGGGTATGCAGACTGCTCTCGATATTGCAGAAGCAGGCTTTGAGGTGGATATCGTTGAAAAGCAGCCCACAATCGGCGGCAAGATGACTCAGATAGACAAGACATTCCCCACCCTTGACTGCGCTTCATGTATCCTCACTCCCAAAATGGTTGACTGCGCTCAGAATGAGAAGATACATATTTATGCGTACAGCGAGGTTGAAGAGGTCAACGGATTTGTTGGAAACTTTACTGCTAAGATCAGGAAAAAGGCTCGCTATGTTGACACAACAAAGTGCACAGGCTGCGGCGTTTGTACCGAGAAATGTCCTCAGAAGAAGGTTCCCAATGAGTTCAATCTGGGACTCAACACAAGACGTGCTATTTACATTCCTTTCGCTCAGGCTGTTCCCAAGGTTGCTACCATTGACGCTGATTACTGCACCATGCTCAAGACAGGCAAGTGCGGCGTTTGCTCCAAGGTCTGCACTGCGGGCGCTATCGATTACAAGCAGCAGGACGAGATCATTGAGGAAAAGTACGGCGCTATTGTTGCGGCTACAGGCTACAATCCCATTAACATTGATAAATATGACGAATTTGCTTATTCTCAGAGCAAGGACGTTATTACTTCTCTCGAGCTTGAGAGACTGATGAATGCTGCAGGTCCTTCCAGCGGTACTCTTATCAGACCCTCCTATCTTGACAGGCAGGATGACCACAATGCTCATCCCAAGACCATTGTTTTCGTTCAGTGCGTTGGCTCCAGATCGGATGACGGCTGCGGAAAGCCTTACTGCTCCAAGATCTGCTGTATGTACACCGCTAAGCACGCTATGCTCATAAGAGAGAAATATCCCGACACCGATGTTTATGTATTCTACATTGATGTCCGTACCCCCGGAAAGCTCTTTGACGAGTTCTACCGCAGAGCTGTTGAACAGTACGGCGTTCACTACATCAAGGGTATGGTTGGCAAGGTTTCTCCTCAGCCCGACGGCACTCTTTCCGTTCAGGCTTCCGATCTTATTGCTAACAAGCAGCTCCACATAAATGCTGATCTGGTGGTTCTTGCTACTGCTATCGAGCCTGACAAGACTGCACGCTCTGTTGCTACTATGCTCAGAGCCAGCATGGATACTAATGATTTCTTCACCGAGGCTCACGCTAAGCTTCGTCCCGTTGAAAGCCCCACTGCAGGCGTTTTCCTTTCGGGTGTTTGTCAGGGTCCCAAGGATATCCCCGAGACTGTTTCTCAGGCAAGTGCTGCTGCCGCTAAGGTCATCGGTCTTCTTGCCAAGGACAAGCTCACAGGCAACCCTTGTGTGGCTCAGCCCGACGAGCTTATGTGCAACGGCTGCTCCTCCTGCGAAAAGGTTTGCCCCTATGGCGCTATTACCTATTCCGACAAGGAATTCAGACAGCCTGACAGAACTGTGGCTATCCGCAGAGTTGCTTCCGTTAACGAGGCAGTTTGTCAGGGCTGCGGAGCTTGTACTGTTGCTTGTCCTTCGGGTGCAATGGATCTCAAGGGCTTCTCCAATAAACAGATCATGGCGGAGGTAG
Source organism: Oscillospiraceae bacterium (assembly GCA_022787085.1). Classification (GTDB taxonomy): domain Bacteria; phylum Bacillota; class Clostridia; order Oscillospirales; family Ruminococcaceae; genus Huintestinicola. Next base: position 9,443 of record JALFVE010000051.1, read on the forward strand.
ATGCAATATGCAAGTAATCGATAATAAGGAATTCAGACCCAAGATCGTTGCATTCTGCTGCAACTGGTGCTCCTATGCAGGCGCTGACCTGGCAGGCACCAACAGACTTAATTATCCCGCAGACGTTAAGATCATCCGTGTTCCCTGCTCCTGCCGTGTTAACCCCATGTTTATCCTCCGTGCCTTCCAGAGAGGCGCTGACGGCGTTATCATGTGCGGCTGCCACCCCGGCGACTGCCACTACACCTCCGGCAACTACTTCGCAAGACGCAGAATGACTCTCCTCTTCTCTATGCTCGATTTCATGGGCATTGAAAGAGAAAGAACCAGAGTTGAATGGGTCTCCGCTGCCGAGGGCGCTAAGTTCGCAGCCACTATGAACGAGTTTGTTGAGACTGTATCCAAGCTCGGCGAAAACAAGAGATTGGAGGATCTGAGATGCAAGAAGCAGTGATAAAGCGCGCTAAAGAGCTTCTGGCTGACGGCACCGTTAACCGTGTTGTGGGCTGGAAAGCAGGCGAATTTGCTTACGATACGACTCCTGCTGTTTTCACATCAGCCGAGGAGCTGGACGCAGATTTCATTTACAACGATTTCTGCGCTCCCAACCTTTCAAAATACATCATCAAGGAATCCCGCAAGGAGGGTAAGCTCCTTGTTTTCCTCAAGCCCTGCGATACCTACAGCTTTAATCAGCTGCTTAAAGAACACAGGATTATCCGTGAAAACGTATATATCATCGCTGTTCCCTGCACAGGCAAGGTTGACGCTGACACCGTTAAGGCAAAGGGCGTTAAGGGTATTACAGGCATGGAAAGCGACGGCGAGACCGTTACTATCCACACCCTTTACGGCGACAAGTCCATGCCCAAGACTGAGACTCTCGGCGACAAGTGCCGCACCTGCAAGAGCAAGAAGCACGTTATTTTCGACGAAATAATTGGTGAGGACGGCGAGGTAAATGAGGACGGCGCACGTTTTGAGCTTGTTGAAAAGCTTGAAATGATGTCCGCTGACGAGCGCTACGACTTCTGGAGAAATGAGCTTTCCAAGTGCATTCGCTGCAATGCCTGCAGAAATGTTTGTCCTGCCTGCTCCTGCGAAAACTGCGTTTTCGATAACCCTGCTTCCGGCATTGCTCAGAGAGCGGCTACCGATTCCTTTGAGGAGAATATGTTCCATCTTATCCGCTCCTTCCACGTTGCGGGCAGATGCACCGACTGCGGCGAATGTACAAGAGTTTGTCCTCAGAACATTCCTCTCCACCTTATAAACCGCAAGTACATCAAGGATATTAACGAGTTCTACGGCGATTATCAGGCTGGCTCCGATCTTGAGACAAGAGCTCCTCTCAACGCTTACACCTTCGATGACTGCGAGCCTAATATTGTTTACAAAAGAGGAGGTAACGAATAATGTTCAAGCTTCCTATTGATAAATTAAACGACCTCTTTGCGGCTGTTGCTTCTTCTCAGTCACTTTATCTGCCCGTTGACGGCAATGACGGAAGGGCAAGCTACAAGAAATGGTGCGAGGGTACTGTTCTCAGCAAGGCTCTCAACACTGTAAGAAGCGCAAAGGATTTCTTCTTCCCTCAGACCGAGAACATCTGCGATTTCAACAGGTCGGGTCTTAACATTGAGATCATCGACAACAGATCCGAAAGCGAGGATTTCGTTGTTTTCGGCGTTCGTGCCTGCGATGCAAGAAGCTTCACCATTCTTGACAAGGTTTTCCTTGCAGATCCTGTTGACAGCTACTATGCTACACGCAGAGAGCATGGCACCATTGTTACCATGGCCTGCACCGAGCCTGAGGAAAACTGCTTCTGCAATGTTTTCGGCATTGATGCCACTGCTCCCGAGGGCGATGCCGCCTGCTGGATGACTGAGGACGCTCTTTACATAAATGCTAACAACGAGAAGGGCGAGAAGTTCATTGAATCCGTAAAGTCTATGCTCACAGAGTGCGGCAGCGAGGCTGTTGACGCTCAGAAGGCTCAGACTAAGGAGATCCTTGCCAAGCTCCCCTTTGCGGGCATTTCTGCCGATTATTTCAGAAAGAACACTCTCCTCGAGATATTCAACTCCGACAAGTGGGCTAAGCTTTCTGAGTCCTGTCTTGCCTGCGGCACCTGCACCTTCGTTTGTCCCACCTGCCAGTGCTACGACATCAAGGACTACGACACAGGTCACGGCATCAAGCGTTACCGCACATGGGACAGCTGTATGTATTCCGATTTCACAAGAATGGCTCACGGTAACTCCAGAAATACTCAGCTCCAGCGCTTCAGACAGAGATTTATGCACAAGCTTGTATATTTCCCCGACAACAACAACGGCGAATTCGGCTGCGTTGGCTGCGGTCGCTGCCTGTCCAGATGCCCCATTTCTATGAATATCGTCAAGGTCATCAAGACTTTCGGAGAGGAGTAATGAATAATGCTGAATGAAACTTTGATCCCTATGCTCGGCGTTGTTACAGATATCCGTCAGGATACTCCCGACGTCAAGACCTTCCGTGTTGTAGGCACAGACGGCAAAAAGCTCTTTGAGCATATCCCCGGTCAGTGCGCTATGCTCTCTATCCCCGGTGTGGGCGAGGGTATGTTCTCCATTACCTCCTCCCCCACTAACAAGGAATTTATGGAATTTTCCATTAAGAAGTGCGGCTGCCTTACTTCATGGCTCCACATGATGGACGTTGGTCAGCAGATCACCGTAAGAGGTCCTTACGGCAACGGTTTCCCCGTTGAATCCGTTTTCAAGGGCAAGGACCTTCTCTTCGTTGCGGGCGGTATCGGTCTTGCACCTCTGCGCTCGGTCATTAACTATGTCCGTGACAACAGGGCTAATTACGGCAAGGTCCAGATCGTTTACGGCTCCCGTTCTATGGACGATCTCGTTGATTACAAGGAGATCATCGACGAATGGATGAAGGACGATGGCATTGAGGTCAACCTCACCATCGACCGAGAGCAGGAGGGCTGGGACGGTCATGTCGGTTTCGTTCCCAACTACGTTAAGGAGCTGAATCCCGATATCAGCAAGACCGTTGTTATGTGCGGTCCTCCCATCATGATAAAGTTCACCCTTGCGGGACTTAAAGAGCTGGGCTTCAACGAGACTCAGGTTTTCACCACCATGGAGCTTCGCATGAAGTGCGCTGTCGGCAAGTGCGGCAGATGCAATATCGGCAACAAGTATGTCTGCAAGGACGGACCTGTATTCAGATTTGACCAGCTCGACGAGCTGCCTAACGAATATTGATTAAGGAGTGAAGTTCACGATGGAAAATATGGTAAATATTTATCT
>JALFVE010000015.1 GCA_022787085.1 Oscillospiraceae bacterium
TTAAGAGAGAGGTTACAGAATTAAAGAAATTGCTTAAGGAAAAAGAAGAAATAATCAAGTCAATAAACTCATCTTCCAGAAAATCAATATCCATTATTACTAACACTACAAATAGAAACTAAGAGACGCGTTCCAAAGAGTCAAAACCTTTGGAATGCGTCTTTTTTTATCTTATCGGAATTATTAACAAAATATAAACAAATAACTGAAGTCACTACAATATTAGACATATTCTAAAGTTGTTATAAGGCAAAACGCTTTGCAGCATAAGGCTTGCTTTGGAAAAAGCTGTCCGATCGGGCAAGCGGCGGATAATTTACGTTATCCCATATACGAGCATTATCGAGCAGACGGCGGATATTTTTGAAAGCATTTTCGGAGATGTTCTTCCTGTGGTTCAGCACCATTCAAATTACTGCCCCGATGATGACGACGAAAACGGACTTACGGCAGATAAGCTGAAAAAGGTCTGCGAAAACTGGGACGCCCCGCTTATCATTACCACAAATGTTCAGTTTTTTCAGAGCTTTTATCACAGAAAAAGCAGCAGGCTGCGGAAGCTTCACAATATTGCGGACAGCGTAATTGTGTTTGACGAGGTCCATATGATGCCGATACCCTTTTTGCAGCCATGTATCAGAGCGGTGGGATATGCGGTGAGATATCTCGGCAGCGAGGCGTTTTTCCTCTCTGCGACCATGCCCGATTTCGGAGAGCTGTTTGAAAAATATGCAAAGGGCTGCGGTTACGGCGAGCTGATATCAGATAAATCCGATTTCAAAGCCTTCAGAAACAGCAGTATCTGCTTTTTGGGACAGGTAACATGGGAATCGCTTTCTCAGAAGGCAGAAGAGCATGACAGCTTGCTTATTATCGTCAACAGCAGAAAAGCCGCGTGCAGGCTTTATGAAATGTACAGGGATCCTGACAGAAAGGTATATTGCCTTTCCACCTATCTCACGCCCCATGACAGGTCAAGGCTGATCGGTGAAATACGGGAAGCTTTGAAAAATGAAGAAAGGTTAACCGTAATATCCACCTCCCTTATCGAGGCAGGAGTTGATCTGGATTTCGAGACGGTTTACAGGGAGATCACGGGTATTGACAGTATTCTCCAGTCGGCGGGACGGTGCAATCGTGAGGGGAAACGCAAAAACTCCGTCACTCATGTTTTCATCGGTGAGAATGGTATGCCGAACAGAGATGAGCTTGGGGTCCGTGCGGAAATTTCAAGAAGTCTGCTTGAGAGCGGCTGCGATATTGCCGATCCGAAATGCATCAGCGAATATTACAGCAGGCTGTACGGCAAATTTGAGGACGTTATCCGAAGCAATACCATATCGGCAGGAGTGAAGCGGCTTGATAATATCCCATTTCGTGATTACAGCGAGAAATTTGACAGGATGATAGATGGCGATTCAATCGGTATCGTTATTCCCTGCGACGAGAACAGGGAGCTTCAGGAACGGCTTTCCCGGGGCAATATGAGCGCAGTGAGATGGCTACAGAAATATACTGCCTCAGTGCATTTTAATGAGTTTGCGGATATGCTTGAGAGGGGCATAATAAACGACTGCGGTTCGGGAATATACTGTCTTACCGACCCCGACTGCTACAGCAGTGACAGAGGACTTGATACGGAGGGCGGCAGGGATAAATTACTCATATTTTGAAAGGAATGATGAAATTGGGCTATGGATTTAAGATCATAGCGGAAGGGGATTATGCGTGTTTTACAAGACCCGAGCAGAAGGTAGAAAGGGTGAGCTATGACGTTCCCACACCCGGAGCCCTGGAGGGAATGATAAAATGCATTTACTGGAAGCCTGCCATCCGCTATGTTATTGACAGGATTGTTGTTTTTAATCCGATAAGGTTTGAAAATATCAGACGAAATGAGGTCAAGGACAAGGTAATGCTCACGAAGGTGAAAAATGCCATGAGGGGCGGCAGTGAATCCCCCGTGATCTACACCAAGGAATGTATCAGCCAGAGAAGCGGAATGGTGCTCAAAAATATCCGCTATGGAATCGAATTTCACTTTGAGCTTACGGGAATAAAAAGCGAGAATGAGGACGAGTGCGAGGAAAAGCATTACAATATCCTGATGAGACGGCTGAGAAACGGTCAGTGCTTCAGGCAGCCTGTGCTGGGGTGCAGAGAATTTTCCGTAAAAAGCATTAAGCTTGCGGATAATTTTCCCGAGGAGTATATTGACAGCTCGCTGGCAGGGGATAAGGACCTTGGAATAATGCTTTACAGAATGAATTTCAAGGATGGAGGAATACCCGTAAACGGGAAATTTTCCGATGAAGCTGATCCTGTATATTATCACCCTCACATGATAGACGGAGTGATAGATGTGGCAAGATACAGGAGGGATATCATATGCTGATAAAGGCTCTGTGCGATTTTTACGATCTGCTTGCAGCGGAGGACGAGGTGAATGAAAAGGGATTTTCAAAGGTTCCGATTTGTTATGCTGTAAGCCTTTCGCCCGACGGAAAAATAACAGGTATTACCGATATCCGCAGAGCCGTTAAGGTCACGGACAAAAAGGGAAAGGAAAAGACCGAATATGAGCCTGTGACCGGCAGATTCCCATTCAGGGAAAAGTCCACTTCCATAAAGGCTTACAGGATAGATCACAGAGGCAAATATATTTTCGGGCTTTCCTTCGATCCCGATTCGGGGACTCTTTCCTTTACAGACAAGGCTGCAAATGAAAAATTCAAGGAAAAAAATCTTGAATTTATCAAGGGAATGGACGATCCGACGGTTAATGCTTTCCGAAATTTTCTGGAAAGTTTTATTCCCGAAAATGAAACGGAGAATCCCTATATTCTTTCATCGGGGAAAAATCTGAATGACGGAGGCTTCTGCTTTGTTCTTGAAGGATTTGCGGGAAAGCCTCTCCACGAGGTAAAATGTATTGTTGACCGAATACGGGAGGAAGCGGCAGAAGACGACATCAATGAGGACGCTGCGGTCTGCGCAGTTTCGGGCAGAAAGGGAAAGATCGCTCAGCTTCACAATAATGTCAAGGGTATTCTCGGACAGAAGATGGGTACCTTTGTCTGCGTAAACAACAAATCTGAAGAATCCTACGGAAAAACTCAGGGCTTTAACAGCAATATTTCCGAGGAAACAATGAATAAATACACCGAAGCCTTCAACTATCTGACCTCACACACCGATCCCAATACAAGAACATTCACCAACAAGGCTTACATTGATTCCATGACGGTAATATTCTTTGCCGCAGACAGAATTTCAAAAAAAGAGGACGAGCTGCTCATGCGATTTGTCTTTGATGACAGTATCACATCGGATGTCCTTGAGCCGCAGATACAGACGGTTATGAAGCATATCCGAACGGGCAGTGCGGTAAATTGCGGAGAAATTGAGACGGACGGTTCTGCGGATTATTATGTGGCGGGATTTGTTCCCAATTCCTCGAGAGTGTGCATGAAATTCTGCTGCAGGGATTCCTTCGGAAATATTCTGGAAAATGTTCTCAGGCATCAGCGGGATATTTACATGGGGGAGAACGACAGACCCGTAACCATACGGCAGCTGACAGCTGAGCTTGCCTCTCCCGTATCAAAGGAGCAGGCTTCTCCGCCAATAATTGCGGCTCTCGCAGACAGCGTTTTTCTTGGAAGAAAATATCCCGACAGTCTCCTTGCCGCTGCGGTGAACAGGGTCAAGACCGACAGCGATTCCGAGGATAACAATAAAAGGAAAATAAATTCAAGGCGTGCAGGAATTATCAAAGCGTGTCTTAACAGAAATTATAAGGAGGAAATTACAGTGGCTCTTGATGAAAACAGAAAGGACAATGCATATCTCTGCGGACGGCTTTTTGCCGTTCTGGAAAAGCTTCAGAAGGCGGCTCAGGGGGATCTGAACACAAGTATCAAGGATTCCTATTTTGCTTCCGCCTGCTCGAAGCCTTCGGTGGTGTTCCCGAAGCTTATAATGCTTGCGCAGAATCATCTGAAAAAGCTTGACGGCGACTTTTTCAACAGACAGATAGGCAGTATCATAAATCTGATGGAGGGCGGATTTCCCGCAGCTCTTTCTGTGGAGGAGCAGGGAATGTTCATAATCGGATATTATCATCAGTTTCAGTTTTTCTATAAAAAGAACACCGAACCAAGCACAGAAAACGAATAATTATTTGAAAGGATGTTAAAACCATGTCAGCAATTGAAAACAGATACGAATTTGTTATGCTCTTTGATGTTGAAAACGGCAATCCCAACGGCGACCCCGACGCAGGCAATCTTCCCCGTGTGGATTCTGAGACAGCGCACGGTATAGTTACAGATGTTTGTCTCAAGAGGAAGATACGCAATTTTGTGGAGATTTATAAGGAGGGCGAGCCGGGTTTTAATATTCTGATAAAACCCGACCGCTCGCTTAATTCCAAATTCACCGCTGCCTATGACGCCTGCGGACTTGAAAAGAATCAGAAGGGCAAGAAGACTGAGGACGTGGATTCGGCAAGAAAATATATGTGTGAAAATTATTATGATGTCCGTACCTTCGGAGCAGTTATGAGCACAGGAAACGATCCCTGCGGAATTGTGAGGGGGCCCGTTCAGATAAATTTCGCAAGAAGCATTGATCCTGTTTTTGAGCAGGATATCACCGTTACACGTCAGGCAATAACCACCGACGCCGATTTCAATGACAAGGGTAAGCGCACAGAAATGGGCAAGAAGCATTATGTTCCCTACGGACTTTATCGTGCGGAGGGCTATGTATCCGCAATGCTCGCTCAAAAATGCACAGGCTTTTCCGAGGAGGATCTGGAGCTTCTCTGGACTGCGATTATCAATATGTTCGAGCATGACAGAAGCGCCGCAAGAGGAAAAATGTGCATGAGAAAGCTGTTTATTTTTAAGCATGACAGCGTTCTTGGAAATTGTCCCGCACATATTCTATCGGATAAGATAAGCTGCAGCTTTACGCCCACAGAGGAAAAACGAGTTCCCAGAAGCTTTTCCGATTATGTTATCACTGTTGACAATAATATGCCCGAAGGTGTTGAGCTTATTGAAAAGCTGTGAGAAAAGACCGATAAATATCAGGGCAATACAGCATTTCCTGTATTGCCCCCGACGCTTCGGACTGTTGGAAATAAACGGTGACTGGGCGGAAAATGCCGCTGTGGTAAAGGGCAATCTGATACATGAAAGAGTCCACAGCGGAGATAAGGGCTCATGCAGAAACGGTTATTCCGCAACGGCAGTTTCGCTGTTTAATGACGAGCTTGATATTTACGGTGTATCCGACTGCATTGAATTTTCTCCCGATAAAAACGGCGGCTATATTGGTAAGGACGGCGAAAAATATTCTGTGACCTTCGTGGAATACAAGCCCACACGTCCCAAGGACGGTGAAATTTCCCTTCCCGATGCCGTTCAGGTCTTTGCTCAGAAGCTGTGCGGAGACAAAATGTTCGGCTGCAGCTGCATGGGTGCTGTTTATTATTCAGATGTGAGAAAGCGTGTTACACTGCCCTTTGACAGCGAATATGACAGGTATTACGAGCTTGTTTCGGGACTTGTTTCGCAGATGAGGGATATTCTGGACAGTGGAGAGATCCCGCTCAGAAAAAAGGGGCAGAAATGCAGCGGCTGTTCACTGGAAAATGTGTGTATCCCGAAATGTGAAAGCTATAGCGTTCGGGAAAATATCCGCCGTATTCTGGCGGAATAAGGGGGAATTGCAATTAAAAAGCTGCTTAATACTCTTTATATCACCGAGGAGGATGCCTATCTGTCCCTTGACGGTGAAAATATTGTGATAAAAATGCCCGATGACCGTGTTTTCAGAATGCCATTTTTCAATATTGAATCGGTATTCTGCTTTTCGTATATGGGCTGTTCTCCCGCTCTTATGGGAAAGCTGTGCGAATGTGGGATAGCTCTGAATTTTATATCCCCCCAAGGCAGGCTTTTAGGACGGCTGCAGGGAACTTCAAGGGGAAATGTTCTGCTGAGAACGGCTCAGATCAAGCTTTTTGCTGCCGATGGCGGGACAGATGAAAAGGTGCTTGGACTAATCAGAAATACCGTGTCGGCAAAGATCACAAATTCCTGCTCAGTTCTGAAGCGTTCGCTCAGAGATTATCCCGAGATAGATTCTGACGGGGCGGTGAGCGGCTGTCTGGAGCATCTGAAGGATTCTGCCGAGGCGGTTTTCGAAATGAGTGATAAGCTTGAGATACTTGGAACCGAGGGAACTGCTGCAAAGGTGTATTTCGAGGTTTTCGACAGGATGCTTATCAGGCAGCGGGAGGATTTCAGAATGTCCTATCGCACAAAAAGACCTCCCCTTGACAGAATTAATGCCCTGCTGTCATATCTCTATACCATCTGCACCTGCGATTATGCTGCCGCTCTTGAGGGTGTGGGGCTGGATAGCTTTGTGGGATATTACCATGAGCTGAGACCGGGGCGAAGCTCTCTTGCCTGCGATCTGGTGGAGGAAGAAAGATGCATTATCGAAAGAATGGTTATTACGGTGATAAATCTCAGGCAGATCAAGGCGGAGGATTTTGAGGAGCAGCCCGGCGGAGCTGTTTTGCTTACCAAGGACGGACGAAAAAAGGTTTTGTCTCTGTGGCAGGAGAAAAAGCGCTCGATAATTGAGCATCCCTATCTGAAACAGAAAATTCCGCTTGGTCTTCTGCCATTTGTTCAAAGCAGCTTGCTGGCAAAATTTATCCGAGGGGAAATAGACGAATACCCATCGTTTTTGCTTAAATAACGGAGGGATCATTATGATGACTTTGGTATGCTATGATGTGTCTACAGAAAATAAGGCAGGAAAGACAAGGCTCAGAAAAATTGCAAAGGAATGTGTTAATTACGGACAGCGTGTGCAAAATTCAGTATTCGAGGTGGATGTGGATTACGGCACCTTTCTGAAGCTCAAAGCCCGCTTGCTGAAAATTATTGATAATACAGAGGATAGCCTCAGGATATATTACCTGGGAAATAAATGGCAGAACAAGGTAGAGCATTTTGGCGTCAAGGAAACCTACGACCCCGAGGGCGTTATTATTCTGTAATTCTGCGAACCCTCGATGCTACAAGATTCCCCAGGGGATAGTATGTGATTTTTTGTATATTTACGTTTTTATGCATTGTTTTATGCATGATGATTCTTTTGTCCACTCTATATAGGGAGGCGGCTCTGTTTCCTTTCGAAATATAGGGTCGCACCCCGCGTGGGGTGTGTGAGTTGAAATCTCCAGCTGTCCCGAGAGCTTCTCCTTTGCGGCGTCGCACCCCGCGTGGGGTGTGTGAGTTGAAATCTGCTTCTGCGCCGCAAGCACCAATGAATCGGGATGTCGCACCCCGCGTGGGGTGTGTGAGTTGAAATTCCGAGGCTATTTCCAACACTGAAAAAAAGCTGAGTCGCACCCCGCGTGGGGTGTGTGAGTTGAAATCCGAAACGCTGACAACGTTCAATCCGTCCTGCTGTCGCACCCCGCGTGGGGTGTGTGAGTTGAAATCTCCAGCTGTCCCGAGAGCTTCTCCTTTGCGGCGTCGCACCCCGCGTGGGGTGTGTGAGTTGAAATCTGCTTCTGCGCC
>JALFVE010000023.1 GCA_022787085.1 Oscillospiraceae bacterium
CAATTTCTGCGCTCCCGAAAAGGAAACCGCAAAATACATGGGCGTGGATGAATATTATCTCATGGATAAAGAGGCTGAGACCGTTCCCATCGGAGCAAACAGGCTGCTTTATCTTCCCTATCTCATGGGTGAGAGAACTCCTCATCTTGACCCCAATGCGAGAGGAATGTTCTTCGGACTTTCGGCAATGCACACAAAGAAGGAAATGCTCAGAGCCGTTATGGAAGGCGTTGCATACTCCCTCAGAGACTGCGTTGAGATCTGCAGAGAGATGGATATCAATGTTTCCGACATGATGGCGTGCGGCGGCGGCGGAAGCTCACCTCTCTGGAGACAGATGCTTGCAGACCTGTATGCCTGCCCCGTTAAGACCGCTTCTTCAAAGGAGGGTCCTGCTTTAGGCGTTGCAATCCTTGCCCTTGTGGGTGCGGGAGTTTATGGTAGCGTTACCGAGGCTTGCGAGGTCATTTGCGGCGTTGACAAGGTTCAGGAGCCAGTCCCCGAGAATGTTCCCGTTTATGAGAAATATTTCAGGCTTTACGATAAGATATATCCTGCTGTCAAGGAGCAGATGAAGGAACTTGCAGAGATGTGAGAGTCATGAGCGAAAAATTTTCATTAATGCGTTTCTTTGGCGATCATATGATACTTCAGAGCGATCGGGAAAACTGCGTTCGGGGCAAGGCTCCCGATGGCAGTATCGTTATTCTGAGTATAACAGACAGCCGAGGAGATCAGCGGAATGTATGCTCACCCGCCGCAGAAAATGGTGCGTTTGAGCTTATCATCCCCCCCTATGAGCCGTCATATGAAAGCTATGTGCTGACCTTTTCCTGCGATGGGGAAGAGATAACATTTACCGATGTTCTTTTCGGTGAGCTTTATCATATTAGCGGTCAGTCAAATATGGAGCTGCCGATATGCCGCACCATTGACCCCTTAGAGCCGATCATCCCGAAGGGCAGCGGTTTTATCAGGGAATTTCGTGTGCCCGTTCAGTGCTGCTTTGGAAAAGACGAGGAATATGATGATTTTCAAGGCGGAGAGTGGAAGAGTGCCGAGGGCAATGACCTTATGAATATGAGTGCGGCGGGATTCTATTTTGCCGAAAAGCTTAATAAAATGCTGGATGTTCCTGTGGGTCTTGTAAACACCTCCGCAGGAGGTTCTCCCGTTGAGGCGAGAATGCCTTACAGTATGCTTATGGAGCTGGGGGGATATGAGGAATTTCTGTCTCGCTGCACTGTTCCCGATTATGAAAAGAATACTGCTGAGGCTGACAGGGCAAAGTACGCTAAGTGGTGCGCTGAGCTTGAAAGCAAGGATAAAATCTCAAAGGACATTTTCACAGCGCCTGTGGAATTCACCAAATGCCGTATTCCCTTTTATTTCAGGGACGACCCTAAGCTATCGGGATTTTGCGGACGGATATGGTTCAGAAAAAAATTTATCATTCCCGATGATATGGATCTGTCGGATGCTGTGCTTATCCTCGGTGCTATGATTGACGCAGACGAGATATTTGTTAACGGTGTTCATGCAGGATCCACAGGCTATATGTATCCGCCCAGAATTTATCCTGTTCCCCAGGGAGTTCTTCACACAGGTGAAAATATCCTGCATATCCGCCTTGAGGTCAGACAGGGCATGGGCGGATTTGTTGAGGGAAAAAAATACTGTCTCAAATCGGGAGAAAATATCATTGAGCTTTCCGGCGAATGGGAATATGCTGTGGCTGCAAAGGGTGAATATATTGCGCCCGATGTGTTCTTTCAGGGACTTCCTCTTTCAATGTACGGTGCCCTTACCGCTCCCGCCTTCGGAATTAATTTCAGGGGACTGATATGGTATCAGGGCGAATCCAATGACAAAGCTCCCGAAAGATATTACGATCTGTTCAAAGCATTTGTGAATATGTACAGGGATCGCTGCGGCTATGATATTCCCGTTATTTTTACTCAGCTTTGCAATTTTGATGACCCTGTACAGTGCGTTCCGCCGTTGTCATGGGCGCAGGTAAGAGAGCAGCAGCTAAAATGTCTTGATATACCCGAAACTGCCATGGCAGTGACAATTGATGTTGGTGAATCAAACGATCTTCACCCCATCAATAAGCGTGATGTGGGTCACAGGCTTGCTCTCTGCGCAGAACGGCTCATATATAAGGACAGACTTGTTCCCGAGGATATTTTCCCCGTTTCCGCAGAGATCACCGAAAAGGGCAGAGTGCTTCTTTCGTTTACGGACAACAAGGCTGTGGTATTAAAAAATCCTGTGCCCAAGCATTTTGAGATGATTCTTTCAGACGGAAAGATCATCTGTCCGAGTGCTGAGCTTTGCGGCGAGGGTATCACACTTGAATATGAGAGTGAGGAAAATCCCGTATTGCTCAGATATGCTTATAAGAATGATCCTGCCCTGCCCGATCTGTTCAGCAGCGGGGGTCTGCCCCTTTCACCGTTCAGGATAGACATTACTCAGAAAGGAACGAATTGATTTGGATAAATATGAACACCGAAAAGCAAGGAAAAAGCTTGTTATCACAGGTGCTGACGGAAAGCCTGCTTCCGCTAAGCAGGTGAGCGTCAAGCTTAAAGATCACAAGTTTTTATTCGGCTGGGGCGCATTTGACGTTTTGGAATACACAAGCGCTGAAACCGAGGAGAAAAAAGAGCTTTTCTCTTCCCGTGCAAAGCAGTGGGAAGCACTTTTCAACTACGGTACACTGCCTTTTTACTGGGGTCTTTACGAGCCTTCCGAGGGAGATGTTCGGAAGGATCGTATGATGAAATGCGTTGACCGTATGGTAAATGACGGGGCAAAGGTAAAGGGTCATCCCCTTTGCTGGCATACGGTATGTGCCGACTGGCTTTTAAAGTACAGCGATGAAGAAATTATGCAGAGACAGCTTGACCGCATTACCCGTGAGGTGAGTGCTTTCAAGGGAAAGGTCGAGCTTTGGGACGTTATCAACGAAACGGTCATAATGCCCGATTTTGACAGATATGACAATGCTGTTACAAGACTTTGCAGGCATTACGGAAGAATACCGCTTATCAAGTCGGTATTTGCAGCTGCAAAAGAGGCTGATCCCAATGCTATACTGTTAATAAACGATTTTAACACCTCCGAAAATTATGCGGATGTTATTGAAAAGTGTCTTGAAGCAGGCGTTCCCATCGACGCTATAGGTATACAGTCTCATCAGCATCAGGGGTACTGGGGTGCGGAAAAGCTTGAAAATGTGCTTCATCGCTTTGAGAGATTCGGACTGCCGATTCATTTTACGGAAAATACATTGATCTCGGGAAAGCCTATGCCCCCCGAGATAGTTGACCTTAATGATTTTAATCCCGAAACCTGGGACTCACTGCCCGAATTTGAGGAACAGCAGAAAAATCAGCTTGAGGAAATGTACCGCATTTTATTTGCTCATCCGCTCGTTGAAGCGGTGACGGGCTGGGATCTTACCGACGGAGGCTGGCTCAATGCTCCCAGCGGTATTCTCAGAAGGGACGGCTCACCCAAGCCTGCTTATGATATGCTCTCGGGACTTATCAAAAATGAGTGGTCAACCGAATACTCGGCTGTGACCGATGAAAATGGCTGCTTTGAGCTTTACGGCTTCAAGGGCGAATATACCCTTATTATCGACGGAAAAGAATATTCCGTAATGAATGACAGTAAGGACAGCGTGGAGGGCTTACAGTTATCTGAGAGGTAAAATGCTATGGATATACTTTATGATTGCTGGCTTGCTTACTGCAAAGACGGATCTATGAAATGGACGGAAAAGTATCTCAGAAAGCTTTGCATTCTGTGCAGCGGCAGGGTGATAGGCTCTGCCGCAAAGGAGCTTGAAACGGCTTACAGACAGCTTGCGGGGAAGGATCCCGAAAGGATATCCGAGCCTTTTTCGGGCGGCTGCTTTATTCTTCGCATAAACGAAGGATTATGTGCGGGGGGATACCGAATTTCCGTTTCGGATGATAGCATTGTCGTTGAGGGCGGCGATGAAAACGGTGTTCTTTACGGAGTTTTCAGGTTTCTTGTCCTCGCTTCGGGCGGATATTCTCCCGAAAGCCTTAACATTACCGAAAAGCCCTTCTTTTCACTGAGAATGATAGATCAGTGGGACAATGCCGACGGTTCGGTTGAAAGAGGTTATTCGGGCGCTTCAATTTTTTATGAGAAGGACAGACCCGTTTCGGATATGAAAAGGCTGACCGATTATGCACGGCTTCTTTCCTCGGTTGGGATAAATGCCATTTGCATAAATAATGTTAATGTGCATAAGACCGAGACATATTTTATAACCGAGAAATTCCTTCCCGATATTGCAAAAATTGCAGACGCTTTCTCTGATTACGGCATAAAGCTTTATCTGAGCGTAAATTTTGCCGCTCCTATGGAAATTGACGGACTGCCCACTGCAGACCCGTTGGACGAAGGAGTTATTAACTGGTGGAAATGCAGAGCAGAGAATATTTACATTCACATTCCCGATTTCGGAGGATTTCTTGTAAAAGCCGACTCGGAAAACCGCCCCGGTCCTTATAGCTACGGCAGAGATCACGCTGAGGGAGCAAATATGCTTGCAGCTGCCCTGAAGCCCTTTGGCGGCAATGTGATCTGGCGGTGCTTTGTATATAACTGCCACGTTGACTGGAGAGACAGGCATACCGACAGGGCTATGGCTGCGTATAGCAATTTTAAGCCTTTAGACGGCAAATTTGCGGACAACGTATATCTTCAGATCAAAAACGGTCCTATGGATTTTCAGATCAGGGAGGCTGTATCGCCGCTGTTCGGAGCAATGTCCGATACAAACTGTCTGTGTGAATTTCAGATAACTCAGGAATACACGGGACAGCAGATAGATCTTTGCTATCTTGTTCCCATGTGGAAGGAATGTCTTGATTTTGATACATATCATGGCGGCAAAGGCTCCCTTGTAAGCAGAAATGTTCTGGGAGCGGCAGGAGTATCAAATGTGGGCAGCGACCTATGCTGGACGGGAGATCCTCTTGCGGGCGCTAATCTTTACGGTTACGGCAGGCTTGTTTTTGATCCCGGGCTTTCGGCTGAGCAGATAGCGGAAGAATGGGTAAGAGCGGCGGTTACTGCCGATAATGAAGCCGCCGGTACCATATGCCGTATGCTTTTGTCATCACGGGAAATCTACGAAAGCTACACATCTCCTCTGGGCGTGGGCTGGATGGTGACGCCACATTATCATTACGGGGTGGATGTTGACGGATATGAGTATTCCCCTTGGGGAACCTATCATTATTCCGACAGAAACGGCATGGGAGCGGACAGGACAAAAGCAACGGGTACAGGCTACACCGCACAGTACGCTTCTCATAATGAGGAGATGTATGAAGATCTCTCCACCTGTCCCGAGGAGCTGCTTTTGTTTTTTCATCATCTTCCCTACACCTATATGTTAAAAAGCGGAAAGACCCTGATACAGCATATCTACGACAGTCATTTTGAGGGATCGGAAAAAGCTGAGGAGCTTCTATTGCAATGGAGATCCCTTAAAGAAAAGCTGCCCGCTGAAATATATTCAGAAGCGGAAAACCGATTTGAAAAACAGCTTCTGAACAGCAGACAGTGGCGGGACGTGATAAACACATATTTCTTCCGCAAATCGGGGATAGATGATATTCATGGCAGAAAAATTTTCAGGTAATAATTGCACAAAAAATAGGAAAAACTGCACAATAATCGGCAGGAAAGACTGGGCTGAATAACATATAATATAAATTAAAGATGGCTGATGCATGAAGCCCGTCTAAAAAGTATTTTAATTGAAAGGATAAGATGTTATGAAGCTTTTTATTGACACTGCAAATGTTGACGATATCCGCTGGGCAAATGACCTGGGCGTTATCTGCGGCGTTACCACCAATCCTTCCCTTATTGCCAAGGAAGGACGAGTTTTTGAAGAGGTCGTAAAGGAGATCACTACCATAGTTGACGGTCCTATCTCTGCCGAGGTCATCTCTCTTGAGGCTGAGAAAATGGTTGAAGAGGCTCTCCCTCTTGCAGCAATACATAAGAACATCGTTATCAAGCTCCCCATGTGCGAGGAGGGCCTTAAAGCCTGCAAAATGCTTACCGCAAAGGGAATTAAGACTAATGTTACCCTGATCTTCTCTGCTGCACAGGCTATGCTTGCGGCAAATGCAGGTGCAACCTTTGTATCTCCGTTCCTGGGCAGACTTGATGATATCGGCATGGAGGGTCTGAAGCTCATTGAGGAGATTGTTCAGATCTTCAATGCGCAGTGTATCGAAACCGAGATCATTGCTGCTTCAATAAGAAATCCCATCCACGTTACCGCCTGCGCAGGACTTGGCTGCGATATTGCAACGGTTCCCGCAAATGTTATCCGTCAGATGATAAAGCACCCGATGACCGACAGCGGTATTGAGCGTTTCCTCAAGGACTGGGAAGGCGCTAAAACCAAGTGATCAAGCCTGATTTTCACAAAAATTAAGCTCTCTTTCAGGGTGTAAATCACGCAAAGAGAGCTTTTTCATTTTGCGCATAATAGAAAAAAACGCATTTTTTGGTCAATTGTTCGGCCACACAGCAAAAATTGAGTAGAAAGCGGATCGAAAATATGCTATAATATATTATGCAGATAAGAATTTTTTTATTATTATTGTATAAAATAGCAAAAAACAATTGAATTTAACACGAAGTTTTTATCTGTATAATAATTTTTGCATTTCGAAGCTCCCGGTTCACAAAAAAATTATTTTCCGTTTTTTCGGAAAATCCCTTTCATATTTTTTATGAGGATAATTTTTAGCGAATCAAGCTACCGATCGGCAAAACTGAGAACCGGATGTCATCTTGATTCTTTTGCGGAATTTTTTGCTGTGACCGCCATTATTCTCAAGAAAGGAATAGTCAAAAAATGAAGCTGAAAAAAGTTTATGCTTTTATCCTTTCAGCACTTTTGCTATCAGGATGCGCTGCCGCTGAGGCTCCTGCACAGGAAACTGCTGCAGAAAGCACTTCCGAGTCCGCCGCAGCCGAAGAGATCCTCAGTCTTGAATCCGCATCTGCCGAAGAAACAGAGCCGCCCGTTATAAGCGAGGCGTTTTCCGACGAGAATTTCAGTGCCGAAAAAAGAGGAACTGTAATTCTCAGATATACCGAGGACGAGGCTGCCTCCGACAAGGGCGCACTGAGGATATTCAACAGAAACAACTCATGGGACGGCGTTCAGTACAATGCCGAAAAATTCAGAGGAAACGAGCTTGAAGCCGAAGGCTCGTTCCGCAGCGCAAATCCGAGCGTTAGGATCTCCGTTCAGTACAGCGTTAACGGAAACACTTCCTATAACACGATCGTGTCCGTTGATACCAAGGAGGATTCCTATTCCAAGGGCAGCGGAAAATATGAAATTCCCAAGAATGCTGAAAATATCATCGTATATGTGGAAAGCGACAGGCTTGAGGAAATTTATATTGATGATCTCTCGGTAAAGGTCTGCGGAGAATATACATATTATCCCGAAGCGGTAGCTACGGAATATGTGGATACCTCCGATTACCCGTCGCTGAAGGAAGAATACAAGGATTATTTCAGGATAGGAACTGCAACAACCTCAAATCTTCTGGATAAAGAACCGTACATCAAGATAATCAAAGCTCAGTATAACAGCATGACATTGGGCAACAGCTTCAAGCCCGATTCAATTCTGGATCATAACAAAACCGTGCGTGATGTTGAGAAATATATGTATTCTCCCGCCGTTAAGTTTGACGCTGTAAAGAAAGAGCTTGATTATGCAAGAGACAATGGACTGACTGTAAGAGGTCACACCCTTCTCTGGCACAATCAGACGCCCGAATGGCTTTTCTATAAGAATTACAATATCGGCGGCGAGCTTGCCGACCGGGAGACTATGCTTTCACGAATGGAAAACTACATAAAAAATGTTATGGAGTGGACCGAGGAAAATTATCCCGGACTTGTAAGGACATGGGATGTTGTAAACGAAGCTGCCGATGACGACGGCGGAATGAGAAAGAGTCTTTGGTATCAGACTGTGGGCGAGGATTACATCGAGCAGGCATTCAAGTTTGCAAGAAAATACGCTCCCGAGGATACAAAGCTCTTCTACAATGATTACAATTCCTATCAGACCCGCAAGCAAAACGATATTATCACATTCCTCCGTCCTGTTGTGGAAGCAGGCAATATCGACGGAATGGGAATGCAGTCACATATAAATGTTGATATAAGCATATCACAGTATATGGCTGCTCTGCAGAAATATTACGACGAGCTGGGACTTGAGATAAACGTGACTGAGCTTGATGTATGCAGGGGCAAAGGCGACGACTGGCAGGAGGAACAAGGCGCATATTATAAAGAGTTCATGTCAGAGATACTCAAGCTCCGCAAAAACGGCATCCCCATCACAAGCGTTACACTTTGGGGAATAAGCGATACCGATTCATGGATATCATCGGATTACCCGCTTATCTTCAATGATGATCTCAGCCGAAAGCCTGCCTTTGACGGAATGATCGAAGCAGTAAAAAATCAGGAATAACAATAGTTAATCAATAAAAAAATTATGGAGGTATTGTTATGAAAAAATTTAAAAGAACAGTAGCCGGAATTTCCGCTCTTACTTTCGCACTCGGACTTACAGCCTGCGGCGGCGGAAATTCAACTGATGGCGGAGAAACATCCGCTGCAACTACTACAGAGGCTACTACCACAGCCGAGACCACTACAGCTACTATGGCAAGTGAGGATGTTGAAGCAATAAGCGGCGCTGCTGCTCTGCTTCGTGATGAGACTCTTGAAAGCAAGACTATCAAGTTCCTCAGCCACTGGGATATCAACCCCGTTGAGGGAGAATCCCTTCCCGTACAGCTCAGTCTTTTCCAGGACAAGTATGACTGCCGCATCGAATGGGTACCTACAACATGGGAAACACGTTATTCCGACCTCAGCACCCATGTACTCGGCGGAACAGGAGTTGACTTCTTCCCTCGTGATGAAGAATGTCTTCCTAAGGGCGTTATAAACGGAATGTTCCAGCCTGTTGATGATTACATTGACCTTGACAGCGATCTCTGGGCTGATGTAAAGGTCGCTATGGACAAGTATAACTTCAACGGAAAGCACTATGCCTTTATTACAGGCGTTTCTGCAAACAATGTTGTAATTTACAACAAGCAGACCATTGAAGAATACGGCTTCGATGATCCCTGGGAGCTTTATGAAGCAGGCGAGTGGAACTGGGATACCTTCTCAAATATGCTCCAGACCTTCGTGGAAGCAGATCCCGACAACAACTGCGGTCTTGACGGCTGGTGGTCTGAGCTTGCACTTTACCGCTCGGGTGGAGAGGCATTCATTGAAGCAAAGAACGGAGAGATCGTTGTAAATATGCAGAGCCAGAAGATCGAAAAGGCTATGAACTTCATGCTCGATCTTTACAACAGAGGTCTCGTAATGGATAAAGCCCTTTATGACTGGGCAGAGCAGCCTCAGTTCATGAGTGAAGGCAGAGAGCTGTTTTACATCACAGGTTCTTGGGCAATTATGAATCCTCCTGAGTCCTGGTCAACAAAGATCCCTCCCGAGAATCTCGGAATCGCACCTGTTCCCAATTCTGCAGATGCAGAGCATCCCTGGCAGGACGCTGTGCTTGACGGCTTCTGCCTTACAAGAGGCGCACAGAATCCTCTCGGAGTTGCGCTTTACGCAGAGTGCGGACTTGCTGCTGCTAATGATGAAGGTGCAAAAGCGGTTTATGACAAGCAGTGCCGTGAGGATTATCTGTGGCCCGAGGATGTTATTGAGCATCGCTATGTAATCAATGACCTTGCTCGTCAGTACCCTGTTGTTGACCTTGCAGGCGGTATGTCCAGCGATATCGAAAGCCTAACCACTTCTAATGCAAATAAGAGCGTAGGTCTTAACGCTGCTCTCCACGGCGTTGAGTGGGCTACCACAAGAGAAGAGCTTTCCGGTGCCATTGATGTTCTCGTCGCTGAGGTTGTTGAAGGACTCGAAAAGGCTCAGAACGAATAATCTCTGAATCAAAGTAAAATAATAATGTCAATTGCCGCATAGCCTTGCAGATAAAAGGCTTTGCGGCAAGTTATTATCCCAGTTTCTTAATAAATATATTCCAATCGCACACTTTTTTAGCTTGATTTCGACTGTACCTAAGGGATACAGCGATACTTTTTCGGTTTTCAGATGCAAAAAAATACGAAGGGTGAATCGTTTTGAAAAATGAAAACATAAATCCGATCATATCTCTCGATTATCCCGACCCCGATGTTATAAGGGTGGGCGGTACATACTATATGGTCTCTACTACAATGCATTTCTTCCCTTGCTGTGAAATTCTCCGTTCCTACGATCTTCTGAACTGGGAACACGCCTGCTTTGTCTGCGAAACCCTTGACAATACTCCCGCTCAGAAGCTTGAAGGCGGTAATATTTACGGTATGGGAATGTGGGCAGCTTGTCTCAGACACCATACCGGAAAATATTATGTCTGCTTCTCCTGTAATGACACTCACAAAACATATCTTTACACATCAGATGATATATACGGCAAATGGGAAAAAAGCACCATTGAAGGGTTTTATCATGACTGCTCCCTGCTCTTTGACGATGACGGCAGAATATATATTGTTTACGGAAACAAGGAGATATGGCTGACAGAGCTTGAAAATGACCTGTCCGCCCCCAAAAAGAACGGCGTTCACAGAAGAATATTATTCGACAAGGATAATCAGGTCCTGGGTTATGAAGGATCGCACATTTACAAAATAAACGGAAGATATTATGTTTTCTTTATCCATTCCCGTCCCGACAGATGGATGCGCTGCGAAGCCTGCTTCTCATCAGACAGCATAAATGGGGAATTCACGGGCGGCGACTGCCTTGAGGATACTATGGGATACTGCGGTCAGGGAGTTGCACAGGGTGGTATTGTTGATACTCCCGATGGAAAATGGTATGCCATTCTCTTTCAGGACAGAGGCGCTGTGGGCAGAATACCCGTACTGATCCCTGTTTCGTGGGAAAACGGCAGACCTGTTTTCGGGGATAAGGGAAGGATACCCGAAAGCTTTGAGATATCATCTACAAGAACGGGATATAACTATGCTCCGCTCACCTCATCGGACAATTTTAAAGGTGACGCAATAATGCCATGCTGGCAGTTTAATCACGAACCCGATGATAAATTATATTTCTTTGACCGTCAAAAGGGATTTTACAGAATTATTTCGGGGAAGGTGGTCAGTGATCTTTTACAGGCAAAAAACACGCTGACTCAGCGTATGACATTTCCACGCTGCACTGCAACGGTCACTATCGACACAAAGGGACTAAGCGATGGGGATTTTGCAGGAATATGCGCACTGCAGGGCTGCTATGCATGGATAGGTGCGGCTGTGAGGGACGGAAATAAATACATCGAAATGAATTCTATGGGAAAGGACGGAACTGTTTTAAAGAAAAGCATTCCGCTTAATGACCGCATTCTGACCGTTGGAATTTCCGCTGATTTTGAGAATATGAAAGACGAGGCTGTTCTTTTCTATATTGAAAACGGCGAAAGAAAACAGCTTGGGGAGATACATAAATTATTCTTTACCACGGATCATTTTACAGGCTGCAGAGTAGGGTTATTTATGTACTCAACCGAATCGGCAGGAGGATATGCGGATTTTTCAGATTTCAGATCATTCGATAAATAAAATTATCACATTCGTCATCTGTCGGTTTTGTCTATAGAACGATTATGGATAGGTATTACAATTTCCTTATCGGGTGTCTGATGACTGTTTTCCATTTTTCGGGAGCGACCTTTCTTGCATCGGACATATATATTTCGTGGCGAAATCGCTTGTCGGTAATATCATTTACATATCCGCTCGCATTTCCTGTGAGGACAGGGTTCTTTTCCGATAATACTAACTGTTCACGAGTCTTTCTCTTTCCATTTCTTTCTATACGAGCCATTCATTATTCCTCCTTGAACATATCAAAGTCTCTAAGAGTAGGAATGGCTCCGTATTTTCCTAAAAGATAGTTTTTTTCGTAATTTTCATCCTTGCGAATCTTAACGCCGTCCTCATCAACAAAATCAGCCAACGAGTACAGATTTGAAACACCATTTGAATCTTTTTCTGCAAACCAGATTTCATCTCTTCTAAGAATGTTGCCATTCAACTGCCAAGAATCATGAGAAGTAAATATTAATTGTGCGTGATTTGTGTTGATATCGGGATTAAGGAAAGCAATAATAAACGCTCTTACCAACAATGGATGAAGTCTTGCATTCAGTTCATCAATAAAGAATACACCACCGGTTTCCAATACATCCTGTAACATAGGATATAATGCAAACATTTTAAGTGTACCTGCTGATTCATGCTGAAGAGGAATTGATGTTGTCTGGTCTGAGTCAATCATTTTGTGAATTGCGTCTATCCTGATATGTCTATCTTCATCATCATTATCTGATTTAAGGACCTCAACATTAAAACCAATTATAGACGGGTCAAATGATGCGAAATAATCTACCACCTTCTTCTGTACTTTCTCATTTTCTGCAAAACCGTCAGGTATCAATTGAGACAAGAAAAAGTTTTCGATTGGTCTGCCAAAGTCGGCAAAATCATTGTGCATGAACCAATCTCTGATAAACTTGAGTTTGGATATCTTAAGCTTTGCTCCAAGCGAAACAATCAATGTTTCTTTTTCTAATGCAATTTTCAGATTTTCTTGACTCTTTGCCGGAATTCCTGAAAAATCTAACTCTTTGCCATTACGATAAAAGATTCGCTTGAAATCTCCTCTTGAGGATTTTGCCTTATAATTAAGCCATTCCTCGCATACTCCTTTACTATCGACGGTAAAGCCGTAATTGTAAGTTTTAGCACCGTTTATTTCAGAATCGATAAAGTAAACCTCAAATGAAGATTCAGATGTTTTGCTGTTAGTGTCGAATAAGAATGGTGTGGGCTTATAAAATTTTGATTTTTTCTTTTTTGAGTCAGCTTCATCGCCATAATCTAAAGAGTTAATGACGTACAAAGCCATATATCTGAATGCTTCTTGAACATTTGACTTTCCGCTCGCATTAGCTCCAAAGATTGCAGCAACCGGAAGAACTTTTTCGCTAGCAATAGATACAACGTGATTATTAAATTCGGAAATTTTTGTAGCTGTAAGATCTAACGTGGTATCATCTCTGAATGATTTGAAATTTTTATAATTAAATTGAAGCAACATAATATCAATCTCCTTTTTTACCCTTACATTATATATTATACTCAAATATTTGATTTTGTCAACACCCAATTGAGATTTTCTCTCAATTGGGTGTTGAACTTTAGAGTTTCCTTTACAAGAAAAAATGGAACAAAGAAGAAAACCACTCTAACTCCAAATTCTTTCAGAATATCGCTGCCAAACAGAAACAGCGGTACTGTTGTAAAAGCTGCTGTTCCAAAACAGTATCACGGCATTTCTGCTGTATTTCAAGGTTATTGGGATAACGATTTGCAAGCTCTGTCATGCCGATGATACCGTTCATTGGTGTACGAATGTCATGGCTCATGTTCGATAAAAACGTGGATTTAAGAGCATTTTCCTTCTTAACTTCGGATATCTGATGTAATAGTGCATATTCCTTTCGCTTTATATCGCTGATGCTTCTGATAGCACAGATAACGTGAGTCAGCCGACCGTTCTCGTCACGTTTTTGTTCGATAAAACGGAGCTTGTGCCAGCTGCCGTCCTTGATCTGATATTCCGTGACGATGGTTTCTTCGTTTTTCATTCGTTCGGGGAGCGTGGAAATATCTGCAAATTTCAGGAACGCCTCCTTGTATTCATCTGCAATAACCTTTTGTATCATAAGATCGTTATCAACAGATGCAATGCCCGAACGGTTACTGGCAATGTCATTTATTTTTTTGTTTGATATTACTTCGTACCAGTTCGCATCAATGTCAATTCGTGAAATGTATTGATAGGTTTTGGCAATTGCGGAAATTATCTCGTTGTGGAGATTGTTTTCATCAAGCGCTTCCTTGAGCTTCTTCTGGACAGCCTTTTCTTTATAAAGAATGCTGTCCACATTTCGGTAGCCAAGGAAGATAGAAAACAATGTATCGGTAACGGTTCCCTTTACAGCGTATGCCTCATAATAGGTGCTTTTCCCGTCCTTTGAAACGCTGCGGTAGTGGTAGCTTATCTTATTCGCCAAGTTGACCCGCTTTTTAATATTTTCGCAGGAATGCCAGTCCAGAAATTCCTCACGGTCTTCCTCTGTGATATAGGTTTCGGCATATTGTCTGCAAAAATCATCAAAGTTCATGAACGGCTCGGGGTCATTGTCAGCTATGTTTTTGGCATTGGTAGTATCGTCAATTCGCAGTATCTCATAACGGTGGGAAACAAGGTCTATCTTATACAGAGAAACATATTCGGGGAACAGCTGCTCTATAATATAGTTTTCCCGATCTGTCTGAGCGGTATTCAGAGGCTTACATATCATGCCCGAACAAAAGCCTTTTCTTCCGATAGGAGATACAGTCAAACGGTAATTCTGTTCATAGGTCACATCAATTTCACCGGGAATATCCTCGTATGCAGCACGATAACACACTTCAAGCCATTTGGTATCGGGCTTAGGATATAAGCTTAAAAAAGACCTGTCTATCATCTTTTCAAGGCGGTATCCCTTTATGTCTGCAAATGCCTGATTGCAGTAACGATATATCCAGTCTGTCGGCTGTCCTTCGTCATTCAGGACAAGCTCAAGCACACAATATGCTGCCGGACTGTTATCAAAAATATTCAGACTAAACTGTTCCTTATTTGAAGGCATAATATGTTCTCCTATACATAAAGAATGGAAAATGGAGGCTATTAGTATTAAGCCGCTGATCGAGCAGAATCGTATGTATATCCGCATTGCCTCCAATGACTTCTTTGCCGTGTCCAAGGATGTGGTTTCAAAATATGGGTACTCTCCGTTTTGTGGAGAGCACCCATTTCTCATATCCGGTCAAAAAATTATCTATATTTTGAGCTTCTGCCTGTAATAAAGAACTACCGACATTTTGCAGTCCTCAAGAATATCAATAAACTTAGGATCAAATCTTCCGCCCTCGACTTCCAACTCCTTAAGGATAAAGTCAAACTGCCATTCGTTTATCTCCTCACGCTTTGAGAAAAGCCTGTCAAACTCGGTGACAAGGGAGCAAAGCCGTGTGTGATCGGTAATGTCATTACCCTTTAAGCCGTGAGGATAGCCCAGTCCGTCAAATCTTTCGTGATGGTGGATGCAGATATCAGAGCAGACCTTCACGAAATAGCGGCAGGCATGATCCTTGTTCAGCTGTATAATATGTGCTCCCTCCTGAGTGTGTGTTTCGTAAAGCTGCATATTGCTGCCCGCAAACTTGTGGTTCCGGATAAGCTCATCGGGAATGGACATTCTGCCTATATCGAAGAAATACGCTGCCTTGGATATCAGATTGATATGTGTCTTATCCAGTTCAATGCTGCCTGTTTTTTTTGCATATTCCTCAAGAAGCATAGCCATCAAGTCGGAAACTCGCTTGTAATCCTCATCGTTTCTGCCTGTGTTTGCCAGATAATCTCCGTAAATATTCGTCAGCTGGGATATATATCATAGTCTTGTTGATATCTTCCTCACTGAGGTCATTTTCGGAAGGCTCGGGCGGGACTTCGGGTTTTTCGGGCAGACTGAATACCGTATGTACCTTTCTGACAACAGTGCTGGGATTAAATGGCTTTCCCAAAAATCCGGCAATGTTGTATCTTATGCCCCGCTCAACATTTTCCTTGGTTGCCTCTGAGCTCATAAGGATAACGGGAACGTTTGAACCGTGCTCACGAAGCATTTTCAGCACGCTGAATCCATCGATAAAAGGCATGGAAATATCCAGCAGAACGCAGTCTATCTTCGGCTGATTCTTATCCTCAAGCATAGCAATAGCATCATAGCCGTTAGCTGCTTCGTTGATAAAGAAGTTTGCCTCGAGAATATTTTTCAGCAGTGCCCTGTCAATATCGGAATCGTCAACGATAAGCAGTCTGAAGTTAGTCTTTGTCATGCTGATCATCTCAGAGGGGAATTCGTCGTGCTTCTTCTTTATCTCATTCAAAGACAGCTCAAAGGCTTTGAGCACCTTGGGGTTAAAGGCACCGCATTCACCGTTCATTATCATCTTAACGGCGGTATCGTGGTCAAATGCTTTCTTGTAAACTCTCGGAGATACGAGAGCATCATAAACGTCAGCAACGGAAACTACCTGCGCCCATATGGTTATCTTATCGCCCTCAAGATTGTCGGGATAGCCCATTCCGTCCCATCTTTCGTGATGATGACGGGCAATATCGTAGCTGTAGTTATAAACATTGTCGTTGAGCATATAGGGGATCTTCCGGAGGATATCGCAGTCCCTGACAGTATGCTCCTTCATTACCTCAAATTCCTCGGGAGTGAGTCTGCCGGGCTTATTAAGGATACTGTCGGGGATAGCTATCTTGCCCACATCGTGAAGGACGGAAGCGCTGACTATCTTGTCTATCTCCGTCTTGGGCAGACGGTATTCCGCATACATACTGCTGACCTTGTTCATAAGGATATCTGTCAGTCCGCAGATACGCTTGATATGTCCGCCCGATTCGCAGTCACGGAATTCGACCAGCGTTGCCAGAGCTTCGACCATGGACTGATTGAATTGGCTCATTTTCTTGACCTGATCGTTTACCAGATCTTCCAGATCGTTTCTGTGGTCATAAAGTTCAATGATATTTTCGATACGGCATTTGAGGAATGTCATCATGAACGGCTTTGTGATAACGTCAACAGCACCCAAACGGTACGCTTCCACCAGCAGGCTTTCATCTTCCTCGGCGGTTATGATAAACACGGGGATATGAACAATAGTCCCCATTTCATTCATCTTCTCCAGCACGCCGAAGCCGTCCAGCTCGGGCATAACAAGGTCAAGGAGGACAGCGGCAATATCCTGTTCGTTGTTTTCAAGTATCTCCAGAGCTTCTCTGCCGTTTTCAGCCTCAATGATGTTATACTTTTCCCGGAATGCTTCTGCCAGCAGCTCTCTGTTGATTTCCATATCATCACCTTTATTGGAATAGATTTGGGAAACCTGTCAGGAATTGTTCGCATTTATGCAGGCAACTATCTTATCCTGAACGGGGATAGTTTCAAGCAAAAGCGCCTTTGCCTCCTCGGGCTTGTCGGCTCTGAACAGCGCAACGATGTCGGTATATGCCTTGAAAAGCGGTGTCAGGGACAGGTTTCCGGTGACGCCTTTAAGTGTGTGCGCATTTGAAAGAGCAGTCTGATTGTCCCCGGCTTCAATAAATGGGAGTATCTCCAGCTTTTCAATATTGGACGGTAATTTTGCAAGCATTCTTTTGTAAAGCCCTTCGTTTTTCATAAATCGGTTCAGACCATCCTCAATATCAACACCCAATTCTTTAAGTTCTTCCAGAATATCCATTTTATACCTCCAAAAATTTGTATATCAGTTTTCCTGCAAAGCATCAGATATCTTCACAGAAAAAGTGTTTTCTTCTCCTTATTTTCAAAATCGAAGATATATTCAATAAGCGAATGCTGGTCTTCCTTTATCTGCGACTTCTATCTATTAACGCATATTTTTCCATAATTATTATAAACAATTTTGTCGATAAATGCAAGCATTTCGGGAAATTTGCCGGTTATCTCCAAATGTAAATTTTTGAGACATCATTTATATATACTCATCTATAGGATATAATGAACGCTCTCCCGACAGCTTCGGGAGAGCGTCCGTTTATTATCTTTTTACTTTCTTGCGGGATTTGACCTCAATAGTACTGCCCTTTCTTTTTTTGAAATGCAAATCGAAACCCCGACTTATTCTTCTTTCAGTATTTTTGAAAAGGCAGACAACATCTTAACAGCCTTTTCTCTTTCGGCATCTGAAAGCGGAGCAAGTATCGATTTGACTTCTTCACCGCAAGGAGAACATTCTGTTCTGTTAATTGCAGATGATATAATAGGTGATTACTATAGATATATTTTTCACTAATTGAAAATTTTTATATTATACAGTAATATGCAAATTAAAAACTATCCAAAAATTGACAAAAACCAACAGAAACCTTGATTTTATCAATTTACTGTGATATAATTATAATGAGTTATTATACGTTTGGCTCGATGCGCAATTATATAAAGGGGTGGAGTATGAAATATCAAATTTTAATTGTAGAAGATAATGAGATAAACCGTGAAATGCTGGGAGCCATATTATCCGATGATTATAGTATTCTGGAAGCCGAAAATGGTCAGGTGGCTTTGGATATTCTGGAGTCAAACAAGGAGAATATCGCACTTATTCTTCTTGATGTTATAATGCCTGTAATGGACGGTTATACTTTTTTGGATATCATAAAAAAAGATTCCGTGCTTTCATTGATTCCTGTTATCGTTACAACACAGAGCGACAGTGAAGTAAGCGAGATAGCTGCATTGGAACATGGTGCAACAGACTTTGTTTCAAAGCCTTACCGACCGCAGATCATCAGGCATCGTGCAGCAAGTCTTATAAGGCTTCGTGAAACAGCTGCTATGGTAAATCAGTTCAAGTTTGACCGCCTGACAGGACTTTATTCAAAGGAATTCTTTTACAGAACGGTCAAGGATTGTCTTGAAAAAGAACCCGAAAAGGAATTCACGCTGCTTTGCTGCAATATAGAGAATTTCAGACTGTATAATGATACCTTCGGACGTAAAGCGGGAGATAAACTGCTGAAAGAAGCAGCTCAGATATTTTTGAAAAGGGTAAGTAAAAACTCTGTCTGCTGCCGTTATACTGCTGACAGATTTTTATGCCTTACGGATAAAGAAAGTGAACTTAAAGGACGTGAAAGTTTTTCACAGGCAAGGAAGACAACTCGCTCTGAGCTTGCTGATAACCTGCCTGTAAAAATCGGCATTTATGAGATAACAGACCGCACCGTTCCCGTGGAACTCATGTGCGACAGAGCGGTAGGGGTGGTAGATACCATAAAAGGCATATACGACCAATATGTTGCTGTTTATGATGATGAAATAAGAGATATACTTCTTCGTGAGCAGGCAATTACAGATGCTATGGAAACAGCATTGTCGGAAAAGCAGTTTATTGTATATTTTCAGCCAAAAAATTGTCTGAATGATGACAGTATGGCGGGGGCGGAAGCATTGGTGCGCTGGATACACCCCGAATGGGGATTTATGTCCCCGGGTGAATTTATCCCGCTGTTTGAGAAGAATGGCTTTATTCGCCGTCTGGACGAATATGTCTGGGAGAGCGTATGCGAAAAGCTTCGTGAATGGAAGGACAAGGGATATACTTTAGTCCCTGTTTCCGTAAACGTTTCCCGTGCGGATATTTATCAGTCCGGTCTTGTGGAAAAATTCTGCAAGCTGATAGAAAAATATGAGATAGATCCTTCCTATCTGCATCTTGAGATAACGGAAAGTGCCTATACGGAAGACCCCGAGCAGATAATCAGCACAGTGGAAGAACTTCGTAATAAAGGCTTTGTGATTGAAATGGACGATTTCGGCAGCGGATATTCTTCTCTGAATATGCTCGGAGAAATGTCACTTGATATTTTGAAGCTGGATATGAAATTTATTCGCAATCAGATGGCAAAGCCTGCTGAACGTGGTTTGCTGAAAGCTATTATTGAAATGGCACATACTCTGGACCTTAAAGTTGTAGCGGAAGGTGTTGAAACCGCAGAGCAAAAGGAACGCCTGAAGTCAATGAATTGTGACTATGCTCAAGGTTACTTTTATGCAAAGCCTACACCTTCGGCAGATTATGAAAAGCTATTACAGAGGTAAATTCTGACAAGTCAAGAAGATATTCTGTATGAAGAAAATAAATTATCAATGGCATAAAAAAGTTGCCATGAAGGGAAGAAAAAATATGAAGATCAAAAAAATTGTAAGTATGCTGCTTTTGTCTGCAATGGCAGCGGGTATCCTGAGCGGCTGCACAAACGGCAAGACCGGTCAGGAAACCGAAACCAAAACAGCGGACGGAAAAGAAAAGGTAACGGTTGCACTCTGGGGCAATCAGATGCTGGAAAACTATTCGCCGTATCTTTGTGAAACATTCCCCGATGTGGAATTTGAATTTGTCCTTGCAACCAACTCATTGGATTTTTATCGTTACTGTCAGAAGCATGATGATATGCCCGATATTCTCAGCGTCCGCCGTTTTGCGCTGAAGGACGCTGTGCTTCTGAAGGACTATCTCTACGATCTGGGCGATACGGAGCTTGCTTCTACATATTACGGCACATATCTTGACAACTACACCTATGATGACGGTACGGTTAACTGGCTTCCTGCCTGTGCGGAGGTAGACAGTCTTATCATCAATAAGACAATGTTTGAGGAATACAATGTGCCCATACCTACAGATTATAACAGCTTTATCTCTGCCTGTGAAGCATTTGAAGAGGCGGGCATAAGAGGTTTTGTTTCCGACTTTGCTTCGGACTTCACCTGTATGGAGGTATTGCAGGGTGCTTCTGCCTCGCAGCTTCTCTCTATGGAGGGACGTGAGTGGCGTCAGCAGTACGAGAGCGGTGCAACAAATCAGCTTTCCGAAGAGGTATGGCTGCCTGTCTTTGAGAAATTCTTCGACCTAAAGGATAAGGCAGGGCTTGGCTCAGAGGACGCAGGCTATGAAAACAGAGTACCAAAGGATATGTTCCTTGAGGGCAAGGCTGCAATGTACCGAGGAACAGGCGCAGATGTTATAACTTTCCCCGGAAGAGGTGAGGACGAAGTGCTTCTTTTACCCTATTTCGGCGATACCGAACAGGATAACTGGTACCTTACCTATCCCGCATTCCAGATTGCAGCTTCCAATAAGGGTATGGACGACCCCGAGAGAGAGAAGCTCATTCTTGATATTATGACTGCTATGCTTAATCAGGACGGTCAGAATCATATCTCCTATGGTAAGAATATGATCCCATACAACAAGGACGTTACTCTGGAGCTTCTTCCCGAGCTTGAAAATCTTAAGCCTTACATTGAGCAGAACAAGATGTATATCCGTCTTGCTTCAAACGATATGTTCCGTATCTCTAAAGATGTTGTACAGATGATTATGAAAGATGAGGTCAAGACACCAAAGGAAGCTCTGGACACTTTCAATACCGAAATGTCCTCCGACAACCCCGAGGACGAAATTGCCGCTCATATTGACACCGCATACTCCAACACTTTTACAAAAGAACACGGCAATATGGCTGCCTCTGCCGTCTGCAATACTATAAGAGCAGAAGCAGGCGTAGATATGATGTTTGCGCAGGCTTGCTACATTGGCAGCGATATTTATTCGGGCGATTATACGTTAAAAGAGCTGAGCTACTTAACTAAGAATGACGGCTGGGCACCTTTGATAACAGATCTGACAGGCGACCAGGTCTATAAGCTGGTGGAAAGCACTCTCGCCCTCAAGGAAAACCGCGGCGCTGTCTGCAATGACAGTACGCTGTACGTGTCCAGCGGCTTTGAGA
Organism: Oscillospiraceae bacterium; assembly: GCA_022787085.1. GTDB lineage: Bacteria > Bacillota > Clostridia > Oscillospirales > Ruminococcaceae > Huintestinicola. The sequence continues at coordinate 21,661 of JALFVE010000023.1, forward strand.
TGGACATTACGGGGACTGAAAACGGTTATACCCTCAATGCTCTGACTAAGGACGGAAAAGAGCTTGACCGCAGTGCAACATATTCTGTTATGATATACACCGACCGTGACTGGTACATTCCTGCGATACAAGGGGCTGTTGGCTTTGAAACAATGAACACCGATGTTCCCAAGGCAATAGAATATGTCAGAAAACGTATCGTGGAAGACGGCGGACAGCTTGAAGCACCCACCGATTATATTATTCTGCGATGATAATATACGGCGTGCAAAATAAATCAGAGGAGAATTATTAGATGCCGAAAACAAAAAAGACAACTAAATATCTTGTGCCCACTATGTTTGCCGCCGTATTGGTGTGCGCCCTTGTGATGGGTGTATTGTACATCAGAAATTACCTTATGAAGCAGACTATTCAGGAGCGTTCTTATCAGCTTGAGGAAATGGTTTCTCAGATCCAAGTCAATCTGAATTACGGTCTGGAAACTCACTGGAACCTTGTTACCGCCATTGAAACGGCGGCGGAGGGAAAACACCTGGGCGATGAGCAGGAATTGTGCAGAGACATTAGTGAAACAGAGAGGGATCATCGGACAGATCTCTACGGCTGCCGTATTATGCTTATTGATGAAATAGGTACTGCATATATTGATGACGGTGCGGTGGGGATATGGGACGACATCAACCGCCTCTCGGACGGTGAAGAACACCACACCTTTATTTCCGATACAAGTAATGTGGACGGCACTTTTCTTGCATTCGCACATAAGCTTAATGACCCTATCACGGTAGGAACGGATGAAAAGCGATTTACACATCTTGTACTGCTGAAGGAAATTGAATCTCTGAAAAAATATTATACTACGGAAACCTACGGCGGAAATGCGGCAACCTATATTATCAAGAAAAACGGTACTATGGCATATTATGACGCAAATGAAGATGATATTTTCGGAGTGCGGAATATTTTCAAGGCTCTGGAAGAAGCGGAGTATATACAGGACACGAATTTCAGTATTATCAAAGAGCGGCTCCTGAGTGACGGTATTGCTTCTGCGAACATTATGCTGGGCGGTACAGAGTATTATTACTGCCTTACAACCATAGATACATATGATATGACTCTGATGCTGCTGATACCTGCGGAGTTTGTTGCGGTCAGCACAATGGATATGATGAACTCTACCGTTAAGATGCAGATACTCTTTACATCTGCTTTGGTCATTGTGATGATGCTTGCCATCATAAGCTTTATCAAGGTGCAGCGAAGCAATCAGTTAGTGAAGATAGAACAGCAGAACAATCAGGAACTGAACAAGCTGCGTATTGCGGCAGAGGATGCACTCAGCATTGCGGAGGCTGCCAGCAAATCAAAAAGCACCTTCCTTTCAAATATGTCCCACGATATCCGTACACCTATGAATGCCGTTATCGGTTTTACCACCCTTGCAATGGCAAATGTGGAAAATACAGAAAGAGTAAAGGATTATCTTTCAAAAATTCTCTCCTCAAGCAATCATCTGCTTTCCCTCATCAATGATATTCTCGATATGAGCCGTATCGAAAGTGGAAAGATAAAGCTTGATGAAACGGAAGCAAATCTTTCGGATATGCTCCACGACATCAAAACAATTATCAACGGACAGATACACGCAAAGCAGCTTGAACTGTTTATGGACGTTATTGACGTTTCGGACGAGGATGTTATCTGCGACAAGACCCGTATCAATCAGGTGCTGCTTAATTTGTTATCCAATGCAATAAAATTCACCCCTTCCGGAGGCACGGTATCCGTCCGAGTTACACAGATACATAATGCTCCCGAGGGAAAGGGACTGTACGAAATTCGTGTAAAGGATACGGGTATCGGTATGAGTCCCGAGTTTGCGGAGCACGTTTTTGAGCCGTTTGAGCGTGAGCGTTCTTCCACCGTCAGCAAAATTCAGGGTACAGGTCTGGGTATGGCAATATCCAAGAACATCATTGATATGATGGGCGGAACGATCGAAGTACACAGCGAGCAGGACAAGGGAACGGAGTTTGTTATCACCCTATGCCTGAAGTTACAGTCTGAACGTAAAGAAATTGTAAAAATTGTTGAGCTTTCCGGACTTAAAGCACTTGTGGTCGATGACAATTTCAATACCTGCGACAGCGTAACAAAAATGCTGGCTCAGATAGGTATGCGTTCGGAATGGACTCTTTCGGGCAAGGAAGCTGTACTTCGTGCAAATCAGGCAATTGAAATGAACGACGCTTTTAACGCATATATCATCGACTGGCGTCTGCCCGATATGAACGGTATCGAGGTCACAAGACAAATTCGTGCTCTTGGAGATGATACGCCCATAATTATCCTTACAGCCTATGATTGGTCAGATATTGAGGCGGAAGCAAGAGCAGCGGGAGTAACAACATTCTGCTCCAAGCCTATGTTTATGTCCGATCTCCGTGATTCGCTATTGAATGCTATTGGTCATCAGCAGGTCAAGGAAGAAAATGTTCTGCCCGTTACCGAGGAAACCGACAACTTTAAGGGTAAGCATCTGCTGCTTGTTGAGGACAACGAACTGAACCGTGAGATCGCATTTGAGATACTTAATGAATACGGCTTTATTGTTGACTCCGCCGAAAACGGCAAGGAAGCAGTGGACAAGATAGCTGCTTCAAAGCCGGGCGAATATGACCTTGTGCTTATGGATATACAGATGCCCGTTATGAACGGCTATGAAGCCACAAAGAGCATAAGATCGCTGAAGGATACCGCTCTGTCATCTGTTCCCATAGTTGCTATGACGGCAAATGCTTTTGACGAGGACAGGAAAGCTGCGGCAGAGTGCGGTATGAACGAATTTATTTCCAAGCCGATAAATATGGAGGAAGTCATCGGGGCGCTTCATAGTGTACTCAGCAAAGAATAGAAGTACATTAATAATCATAAAGGAGTTTTTGAATTGAATGTAACATATAAATTCAAAACTGAGGTCAAATGGAGAGTATTAACGTGCTTTTTATGTATTTTGATAATGCTTCAAGGCTTTTTTCCTATTTATGCTTCTGCTGAATCTGCTGTAAAAACAATAAAAGTCGGATATTTTGCATTTCCGGGATATCATGAGGTTTTTGAGGACGAAAACGGACCTCAGGGCAGGGGTTATGGATTTGATTTTTTGCAGATGCTTCGCAGATACACTAATCTGAATTATCAATATATGGTGGCTTTATATCTGCTTTGAAAAGCTATTGCAGAGATGAACTTTGAATAATACAATGCAATACACAAATTAAAGGAAGGAAAGACTATGAAAAAACACTTATTCAAGAGAATTTTGTCTGCTATGGCAGCAGGAGCTATGACAGCTGCACTTATGTCCGGATGTGCAGCAAATTCGGGCGATAAGGAAGATAAGGACACTATTTCCGTCTATTTATGGACTACGGCTATGTATGAAAAATATGCTCCTTATCAACGATGTGCTTGATATGAGCCGTATCGAAAGTGGAAAGATACATCTTGAAGAAACCGAGGTCAATCTTTCGGACACTCTTCACGATCTGAGAACTATTATTGGCGGTCAGATAAATGCAAAGCAGCTTGAGCTTTATATGGACACTCTTGATGTAGTCAACGAAAACGTATATTGCGATAAGGTCAGACTTAATCAGGTGCTTCTTAATCTCTTGTCAAATGCGGTCAAGTTTACTCCTCCCGGCGGCACAGTATCGGTCAGAGTTACACAGCTTGAAAGCAGATCGGAAGAAATTGGACTTTACGAATTCCGTGTCAAAGATACGGGTATCGGTATGAGTAAGGAATTTGCAGAGCGAATCTTCAATCCCTTTGAACGAGAGCGAACTTCAACCGTAAGTAAGATACAGGGCACGGGACTTAGTATGTCCATTTCAAAGAACATCATTGATATTATGGGCGGTACTATCGAGGTTCAGACCGAACAGGATACGGTGATAATTGATAATGAGGGTAACTGGGTATCCGAAGATTTCGGAATGACAGAGTTTTGCAAGGCAGTTCAGTCCTGCGAAAAGGGCATAGAATGCTGTAAGTCAACATGGAAATCGGATTTAGACGGCGTTTATGAGTGCCCATTTGGTTTCTGGGATTTTTCTATACCTATCGTTCTGCCCGACGGACAGGTTCTGGGAAAGGTTTTAGCCGGTCAGGCTCTTGTGGATCGTGAATCGGTTGCCGAAATAAATTAATGAAGATGCAGGCAGAGCGTGAGAAAAAACTCATGCTCTGCCTGCATTTTATACTGTTAAAATTAGCTGTTCAGCTTCCTGCACAGCCGACAGTCTGAAATTCCTGTGATATCAAATCTCCTTAAGAAACCTGATGACCTCTTCGGCGTTTGAATCGGGCTTGACCTTGGGCATAGCCTTGATGATAACACCCTTTTCGTCAATGATATAGCAGGTGCGGACAACACCCATGCTCACCTTGCCGTAATTTTTCTTCTCCTGCCAGACATCATAAGCCTTAATGGCATCAAGCTCAGGGTCTGAAAGCAGAATAAAGGGCAGGGAATATTTCTCCGCAAATTTTCCGTGGGAGGCGGTGCTGTCCTTGCTGATACCGACCACCTCTGCGCCCAGAGATTTTATTTCCTCATAAGCCGCAGCGAATGCCGCTGCCTGCCTTGAGCAACCCGCAGTATTGTCCTTTGGATAGAAATATAAAACCAGTTTTTTTCCCTTGAAATCCTCAAGGGAAAATATCCTGCCGTCCTTGTCGGGCAGGCTGAAACCGGGGGCTTTGACATTTTCTGTAAGCATAATAATTATCCTTTCTTTTCGATTATTTTTATTCCTCGGGTATTTCTTCCCGTAAGAGCGTTTTGGTCAATAATTTTTTGTATCTCTCCCTCCGCCGCCTTTATTTCCTCATAAAATTCTGCGGCAGATACACGAAATGCGCCGTTTCCGAGAATTATCACCTGTTCTGTGCCGTCGGAGGTTGCCACACGCACCCTGAAATCCTTTGCCAGCTCGTGGGAGACCTTTTCGATGTACATATCCGCAGTTTCCGCTTCTTTAGTATAGATAACGGAAATGCCGTCCTTTTTTTCAATTTCCCTATGCTCTCCCTTGACCCTGTATGCGTCAAAAACCAGAATGACCTCGCATTTTTTATAACCCCGATAATTGCAGAGAAGCCGAATCAGCTCGCTTCGGGCAAGGTCCAGATTTTCCGCCGCCGCTTTTTTCAGCTCGTCCCAGGAGAAAATAATGTTGTAGCCGTCCACAAGAAGATATTCGGGACCCTTGGGCAGGGGCTTTGACTTTGAAACGGGCGGCTCATAGCTTCGGCGCATCCGAGTGGGGATATCCTTGTTTTTTCTGCCGTAGGTCATTTCAAATATTGCCATAAGCTCATCGTCATCCGCAGGCTTTGAGGAAATGGGGCGGTATGACGTTTTTTCCTCGGCTTTTTCTTCCTTGCCGAAGGAAATGCCGTTTTCCAGATGAGCGTAATTTCTGACCTCGTTCCATTTAACTCCGAAGCCTGCGCCGTGAGCGCAGAAAACGCTGTCGGCGGTATTATCGAGATCGCTGTCGGGATCGTACCCAATACTCTGAATAATCTCCTCAGCGTTGTGGCATGGGTAATAGCCCTTAAATTCGCAGAGAAGCCGTCCCTTTCCCTTGGTGTAGCCTGCTGTGTCAGTGTGGTAATCCGCCATTTCCGAAACGGGAGCAATGCCGCTGATAATGGTATTCTCTCCCTCCGTTTCGGGAGATGAAAATTCCGCCCCCATCTGCTGAAGATCGTTCAAAGCCCTTCCCGTACATTCACGGGGAACGCTCAGCGTGAAGCTGTAAAACGGCTCCAGCAGAACGCTTTCGGCATATCTGAGCCCCATTCTCACCGCTCTCAGAGCCGCCTGACGGAAATCGCCCCCCTCTGTATGCTTGAGGCTTGCCCTGCCCGTAACGAGAGTGATGCGCATATCTGTAATGGGAGAGCCTGTGAGAACGCCAATGTGAGTCTTGCTGCGAAGATTTGAGATAACGAGTCTTTGCCAGTTTCTGTCAAGAATATCCTCGGAGCAGTCGGATGTGATCTCAAGTCCGCTGCCCTGAGGCAACGGTTCCATCAGCAGATGTACCTCCGCATAATGCCTTAAAGGTTCGTAATGACCTATTCCCACAACGGGAGCGGAAATAGTTTCCTTGTAAGCAATGCTTCCCCGATCAAAGCTCACATCTGTGCCGAAGCGCTCCTTGATAACAGCCGTCAGTATTTCAAGCTGAATGGTTCCCATAAGGCTCACACGGATCTCCTCGGAGCGAGGCTCAAAGCTTACATGAAGGGTGGGATCCTCCTCCTCCAGAAGCAGCATATTCTTATACATGGTGTGAATATCCGTGCCGTCAGAGATGATGAGCCTGTATGTGAGAACAGGCTCCAGAACAGGGGAAAAGCTGTTTTTTTCAATTCCAAGCCCCTCTCCCGCAGAGGTCTTTGAAAGCCCCGCAGCGGCTATCAGTGACCCGGGGAACGCCTCCTCCGCAGAGGTGAATTTTGCTCCCGAATAGATCCTGATGCCGTTTATCTTTTCGCCGTTTATCTCGGAACGGACCCTGAGGCTGCCGCCTGTTATCTTCATGTGTGTGAGACGGATATTGTTATCCGTAGTGATCTTATATATCCTTGCGCCGAAATCCTCGCTGTAATGGGGCTCCTCGGTGTATGCCGACAGACCCTCCAGCAGCTCGCTGATGCCTGTGAGCTTTAGTGCGGAGCCGAAATAGCAGGGGAAAACATTTCTTTTTGAAACTGCTGCGGCAATTTCCTCACGGGGAATTTCACCCGAATCAAGGAAGCTGTTCATCATATCCTCGTCAAGGTCGGAAAGGCTTTCAAAAAAGGGTGCCTTGTCCTCTCCGGGTGTAAAATCGGTTATCCTGTCTGAAAGGCGGGCTTTCAGCTCTGCAAGGAGAAAATCCCTTCCTGTCAGAGAAATATCGGTTTTGTTCACAAAAACAAAAACGGGGATATTGTATCTTTTCAGCAGCCGCCATATGGTCATAGTGTGGCTCTGAACGCCGTCAATTCCGCTGATAACCAGAACAGCGCAGTCAAGCACAGACAGCGCCCGCTCTGTCTCAGCGGAAAAATCCGAATGTCCGGGGGTGTCAAGGAGGGTGTATTCGCCGTCCTCAAGGCGCATAACAGCCTGCTTTGAGAAAACCGTTATCCCCCTGCTCCGCTCAATGGCATGGGTGTCAAGAAAGGAGTCCCGCTTATCCACACGCCCGAGCTTTCTGAGCACGCCGCTGACATAGAGCATGGCTTCGGATAATGTGGTTTTTCCCGCATCCACATGGGCGGTCATTCCGATCACAAGTCGCTTCATTTTCCTGTATCCTTTGTAAAAAAATCAAGTATATCCGAAAATAATTATACCATATCGGTGGGATATCGTCAATATAAAAATCACCTCAAAAAATATTTGCAAAAATATTGACTTACGGGTCTGAAAGCAGTATAATAGACTTTAAAGTCTATAATATGAGGTGATGGAATGAAGCAGGAGGAAAAAACAAAGCTCACAAGAAAAAGAATAATCGAAGCGGCAATAAACGAGTTCGGCACAAAGGGATACGAAAAGGCGAATATTAACACCATCAGCGGTGCAGGCATAGCCAAGGGGCTGATATATCATAATTTTTCGGGCAAGGATGAGCTGTATGTCGAATGTCTGCGAGTCTGCTTTGATGAAATGACGAAGGCGCTTGCCTGTCCCGGGAGCATAGCCGATCATACGGTGTATTTTGACAAGCGCATAGCATTTTTCAGGGAAAGGCGGACTGTGGCGGTCATGGTGCTTGAAGCGCTCATAGACCCGCCAATACAGCATATTGAAATAATCTCGGAAATTCGGAAACAATATGATAAAATAAATTCTGAATGGATAATGAAGATACTGAGCAGCGGCAGTCTGAGAGAAGATGTCAGCAAAGAAAAAGCCATGAAATATCTGGCACTTATGCAGGATATGTTCAACTGGTACTGTTCGGGACGGGGCTCATGGGGCAGGGAGCCCGAAGAGATGATAGAAATGCATGAGCGGGAGCTGCCGGGAATATTCGAATATATGGTTTACGGCATTATGAAAGGAGACTGATATTGTGACAGAAAAAAATGGGTACAAAAACGCTTATTCCCATGGCAGCACTGGACGATATTGTGTGAGTTGCGGTGTTCTTTACGGTCATCTCAATAGTAGCACGGCATATTTCGGGCGGCGCAATGCAGATATGGATGATACCCGTAATGATATTCCTGCCCCTTCTTATAGGTGCCGCAGTTGGGATTCCCACAGGATATATTCTTAAAAAGATCAAAAACGAGAAGAAGGCTGTGCTTGTGATGCTGGCAGGAGTTCTGGCAACCTCGGCTGTGGGAATAATATGCAATAAATATCTCATGCCGTCGCCTGTTCTGAATTTCATGCTGATGGGAATGGCATTTTCGGCGGCATTTTCAAATATGATAACAGAGGAACAGCTTGAAAAGATCACCAAAGCCTTCAATCCCATACTTGGGATATCCATGATAATCGTGATACTGAATCTGGGAGCTCCCCTTAATTATCATGCAGTATTCGGCGCAGGAATATACACCTTCGTGTATATTGCAGTAAGAGCGGCAGGGAAATATTTCGGAGCAAGGCTCGGCGCAAGGGTGACGGGACTTGACGAAAAGGTTCAGAAATATCTTGGACTGACGCTGCTGCCTCATTCGGGAGTATCGCTTGTTTTCACTGGAATAGCGGTAACGACCCTCTCGGGCAGCTCAGATGAATGTACACAGATAATAAGAGGAACCATAGCCGCCGCCGTAATTAACGAGATCATTGCGGTAATAGCGGCAAAGAAGGGCTTTGAAGCGGCAGGAGAAATAATCACAGAAAAATAACAAAAGGGCTGCGCAGAAAAACTGCGCAGCCCTTTGAGCATACGATAAATAAGATTACTTGAGAACGATGAGGTAAGGACCGCCTGCAACAGAAGTGAAGGTGCAGGATCCATCGGACTGAACCTTAGCCTTGTCAACGCCCTTGAGGGAATTGCTGTTGGGATCGTAGCGGTAGATGGAAGCAGTGCAGCCTGCTCTCTTGCCGGAGAACTTAACGGTGATGCTTGCATCTGAGCCGAAGCTGTCGTAGTTATTGGAAATGCCGATCTCAGCCTTGCTCACAGCGTCCTTTGCAGCCTTGCTTACGAGGGTATCGGGGATGTAGTCGATGTTGTACTCGGTGTAAATGGTGATATCCTGAGCGGAATCAACATCCTTGCCGTTGATAGTCCACATAACGCCGTTGTCGAGAACGCAGGTAAGGGAAATATTCTTGCCGTCCAGAGCCTCAAGAACCTTCTTGGGAATAGCATAGGAGCCGTTCATATCAACCTTGATCTCAGTGCCCTTTGCAACATTTTTGATGTACTTGATAACGGTATCCCAGCCTGCCTTGTTCTTCTTGCCGTAGATATAGGGCTCGCCGTCAGCAGCCTCCTTGGTGGAAGTGATCTTATCCTTGTTAAAGAGATCTCTTGCAGCATAGTAGGGGTCAACATAGCCGTAAACGCCGTTGTAATAGCCGTAATAGCTGTTATTGGTGTTGCCGTAGTAGCCGTAGGGAACGTAGGTGATATCATCGCCCAGAGCGGTTCCGCCTGCCTTCTTGGCAGCCTCGATGGTGCCGTAGTAGGTGCCGTTGTAATAGTAATAGTAGCCAACGCGTTCAGTGTTGCCGTAAACGGAGTAATAGATGTCAACACCAACGGTGCCGCCTGCGTCCTTAGCAGCCTGAAGAGAGGGATAGGAAACGCCGTTATAATAATACTTGTAAATGGAGCCTACAGCAGCGGTGGTGTTGTTGGGGTTATAGAGATAGCCCACAGCAGTAACATAAGCCGAATTGCCGTTGGAAGCGCTTAAAGCTGCACTGTAGGTGCTGTAATACTTCTTGGTATAGGAGCTGTAGAAATAGCCTGTGTAGCCGGAGTCATAGTAATAGTTGTAATAGTAATCGCCCACATAGGAAACACAAGAAGAGTTGCCCTTGGAAGCGTTCAGAGCGTCAGCATAGGTGCTGTAATATTTGCCTGTGTAGGAGCTGTAATACTTGCCGTAATAGCCGTACCAGTAGTCACCGCCCATGTAGCTAACATAAGCGGAGTTGCCCTTGGAAGCGTTCAGAGCAGCCTCATAGGTGGAGTAGTACAGACCTGTGTAGGAGCTGTAATAGCGGTTGGGAACAGCAGTGCTGCCCACATATGTAACATATTTAGCCTGGTTGCCTGCTGCGGAGAGAGCATCAGCATAGGTAGCGTAATACTTGCCGTTAAGAGAGCAGTAATATCCCCTGCCGCTGTAATAATAGTTGTTGTTGATGTAGTAGGAGCCTACATAAATCTCAGTGGGATTAGTAACGCCTGCAGCATCAGCCTTTTCTTTGGTGTCGTAGTATTTTTTTGTAACAGTGTCGTAGTATTTAAGGTCAGCGCTTGCAGGGATCCTGCTGTAGGGAACAGTATCCCATGCGCCTGCATTGCCGCCTGCGGCAGCAGTAGCGTCAGACATACTGGAATAATAAATACCGTTGTAGTAATAATAATAATCCTGAACTGCGGAAGCGCTGAATGCCATAGCCTGAGATGCCATAACGAGAGCTGCGGCAGTAGCGGCGATGGATTTGACAAATTTCTTGCTCATCGAAAAAACTCCTTTGCGGTTTATTGATCTTGAAGATTAATGATCGTCAAAACAGGAACATATTTCATGAACCTATTCCATTTCAAGTATATTATATCATATAATTTTCTCCTTGCCAATAGTTTTTTGAACAAAAATTATTACAAATCGGTTACATTTTATCAACGACATGCAAGATAAAACCAATATTTCCCGAAAATGCCATAGCTTTTTATGAATAATCTCTTCATTTTTTCGGAAAATAAATAGAAAAAATCAACGGAAAGGCAGTGCAATTACCATGGAAAGGATAGCATTTTATGACACAAAGCCCTATGACAGGGAGCATTTTGACAAACAAAACAAAAGCTTTGACATTCATTATTATGAGGATAAGCTCTCACCCGAAACGGCAGCGCTTGCCGAGGGGTGCAGTGCAGTCTGCGCCTTTGTGAATGACTGTCTTGACAGCAGAGTGATCGGGGAGCTGGTGAAGCGTGGAGTGAAGCTGCTGCTCATGCGATGTGCGGGCTATAACAATATTGACCTGAAATACGCCTCGGGGAAAATAACCATACTTCGTGTGCCTGCCTATTCGCCCTATGCGGTGGCAGAGCACGCCATGGCGCTTATCCTGCTTCTGAACCGCAAGATACACAAATCCTATCTGCGCACCCGAGACTATAATTTCAGCATAAACGGACTGACAGGCTTCGACCTGAACGGAAAAACGGCGGGAGTTATCGGCACAGGCAAGATCGGGCAGGTGTTTATCGAGATATGCAGGGGCTTCGGAATGAAGGTGCTTGCCAGCGACCCCTATCCCAATGAACAGGCGGCAGCAGAGCTGGGCTTTGAGTATGTGGAAAAGGACAGGCTTTTTTCTCAGAGCGATATAATCTCCCTGCACTGTCCTCTCACCAAGGACACACGCTATATTATTGACAGCGACGCACTGAGGAAAATGAAAAGCACCGCATTCATAATCAACACCTCCCGAGGCAAGCTTATCGACAGCGAAGCGCTTCTGAGAGCGCTCAGGGAAAAGCGGATCGGAGCGGCAGGGCTGGATGTTTACGAGGAGGAAACCGATGTATTCTACGAGGATCGCTCGGGAGATATTATAGATGACGAAACTCTGTCCCTGCTCATATCCATGCCCAACGTGATAATCACCTCTCATCAGGCGTTTCTCACCGAGGAAGCCTTATCTGCCATTGCGAGAGTGACGCTTTCCAATGCGGAGGAATTTTTTTCGGGAGCGGAGAAGTTCACAAACGAAGTGGTTTACGGAATGTAATACTATTGCCCGCCTCAGCTCATGAGACGGGCAATTATAATATCAGAATGACTCTGCTCCCGGAAGCTTTTCCTCAAGTTCAGCGAGTATTTTCCGAGCCTCATCGGCAACAGCCTTGTAATTCTCCATCAGTCGGTGGAAATCGGCGGAGATCGTTTCAAAGTTTTCATCTCTTGCGGCAAATTCATGAGCCTTTGCCTGCGCCGAAAGGGACTCCGCACCGATATTCAGAGAATTGCTCTTTAAGGAGTGAGCAACGATACGGTAATTAGCCATATCCTTCTGCTCATAGAAATCGTGGAATTTCTTCACTCGTTCCTCGTATTCATCGCAGTAGGTCTGGAGAATTATCATATAAAGCTCCTCGCTGTCACCGCAGTAGGTCATAGCCACATTGCGGTCAATGAGAGATGCGGGAGCCTCCGTGAGCTTTCTTTCGGGGAGCTGTTCCTCTTCTGAGGTGATGTGAACAAGCTCGGGAGGGAGAAGCTTCTTAACCAGCTTTTCCAGACTGTTTCCCGAAATGGGCTTCGGAAGATAATCCTCAAAGCCGTATTCCATATACATGTCCCTTGCGCCGGAAATTGCGTTGGCGGTAAGAGCAACAACGGGTATATCGGGGGCGAGATTTTCCTCCTTTATTCTTCTGAGTGTCTCCACACCGTCCATTCCGGGCATCATGTGGTCAAGGAGAAGAAGGTGATATTTCTTTTCTTTCAGGCGGTTAATGCACTCAGCGCCGCTTGAAGCCGTATCCACCTGAATTTTAGTAAGCTTCAGCAGACCCTCAACGACCTGGAGATTGGACTTGTTGTCATCCGTAACCAGAAGGCAGGCGTCGGGTGCGGTAAAGCTTTCCTTGTATTTGTGCTGGGGGGATGCCTTTGTCACCGTTCCAAAATCCCCCGCAGGCTCGCTGCTGATTATCTTCTGAGGTATCTTAACGATAAATTCCGAGCCTTCGCCGTAAACGCTGTTGACATCAATGGTTCCCGACATCATGCTTACCAGCTGATAGGTAATGGAAAGTCCCAGACCTGTTCCTTCAATGTGCCTGTTCTTGACCTCGTCCACACGGGTGAAGCCCCGGAAGAGCTTCTGCCTGTCCTCTTCCCTGATACCTCTGCCCGTATCCTTAACGGAGAATGAGAGGATTATCACATCATCAGATTTCTTTTCGTAGCTGACAGTAAGATCTACAGAGCCTGTGTCGGTGTATTTAACAGCATTTGTCATAATATTAGTTAGTATCTGACGGATACGAACCTCGTCACCGAGGAGGCAGCCGGGGATAGAGGGATCCGCCTTCACATTGAGAGCAAGCCCCTTTTCCTCAAATCGGCGGCTGAGCATATTCACAATATCGTTGACCACCGAGGTGATCTGATATCTTACGGGAATGATCTCCATCCTGCCGGATTCGATCTTGGAAAAGTCCAGGATATCGTTTATCAGCGAAAGCAGCAGTCTGCCCGAATTTTCCACATTGCAGGCATAGCCGATGATAGCGTCGTCATTGCTTTCACGGAGGATAAGCTCGTTCATGCCGAGAACAGCGTTAAGGGGAGTTCTTATCTCATGGGACATATTGGATAAAAAGTCCGATTTGCTCTTTGTGGCAGTCCTTGCCTCATCGCACTTGTCCTCAACGATCTTCAGAAGGTCGTCAAGGCTCAGCTCCTGCTCACGGTTGCGGCGGTCACGAAGCTCAATGGACTTTGCAAGGATACTGCACAGCCACTGAACTCCCATAACGCTCAAAGCTCCCGTCACATATTCCAGAGGTTCCGCCGCTTTTGGGAATCCGATAAAGCTTGGGATACTTATGAGGGCAAGCACAGCGAACATGATCTTTCCCTGGAGCCGCATGAATTTTGAATCAATGTGCATAAGCATAATAACGCTGTGAAGCGCCATAGTGCAGAAAAACATAGTGGTGCTGTCAAAAACGGCTCCCAGCATAACAGCCATTGCAATAAATGAAAGCTCCTGAAGGATCTGATAGGAAAGCTTTTTTATCCTGTTCTGCAGGAAAGCCATCAGCAGAAACAGAACAAGAAGTATAAGCCCGTTTGAGAGCCTGATAGGAAAGGTCAAAGCCTCGTTCACAGCACCCGAAATAATGATAATGATAGATCCTACGAAAAAAAGCAAGGTACCGCTTTTGCTTCCTCTGTAAAAATCCTCATTCACGTTCGCCGCCTCCCTTCATCCCCTTTGGAACGACAAATTTCAGCCCTTTTCTGACAATATGAGCGTCAAGCTGAGTTATCCCGCTCTGCAGCTCGCCGTCGAAATTAAGAAAGAACGGAGAGCCGTCTGAGCGGCGAATGGAAAAACGTTCAAATTCGCCATGGCTGCAAACCTTGCGGATATGCTTCATATCCCGCTTGATCATTGCAGCCATCACCCTGATCTCCTGGATGACGTTTAATTTAGGAGTGATAATATAACCGCCCCTGCCGTCAAAAACGTTGTTTGAATCGGAAAAATAGAGATTACCGCCGAAAATATTGCCGTTTCCGAAAATTGTTTCGGCGGTAACGCCCGAGATAGTTTTTCCGTCAATTTCGATCTCATAGCTTTGCTGCTGGGCGAGCAGAATTGAATGGACAATGGCAGCCGAATAGGGCAGGTTATCATTGAAAATTTTCAGAGAGCGGTAATCGTCCGTCAGCAGGCAGGTCTGGGAATCAAGACCGAAGGAGATGGTGTTGAGGGCAACTCCGTAGTTTGTCTGTATGTAATCCACATTAATGACATCGCCGTATATAAGCTCTTCAATATCGTGGAAATAAGCAGCCTCCTCATCGCTGAAAACCTTCAGGAAGTCGTTGGTCATTCCGCAGGGATAGAAGGCTACCTCCGCCTCGGAAAGATCGCCGAAGCCGCAGAGCATATTGCGCATGGTGCCCTCACCGCCGCAGCAGTAAAAGCGGAGCTTTTCCCCCTCAAAGAAGTGGCGTATCTTGCCCACGAGTATCTTCTCATAGCCTGCATATCTGGTATTGAAAACGTAATAATTCAGTCCCGACATTGTGCCGAGCTTGTCCCGCAGACCGTCTGCGAGACTGCTCTGCCCCGAATAGGGGTTGATTATAAATATATGAGTCAAACTGTATCACCCGAATCTTTTTTATATGTTAATTGTCAATTGTCAGTCCAGTTCCACAGTGGTGATCTTTCCGAGATATGTGTCGAAATTAATGCCGTTTTCCGTAGCAGCAACATATTGAATGGTCTTGGGACCCGAGGCTCTGATATAAACGCTTGCCTTTTCATAAACCACATTGAGCCTGCATTTTTTCTTCATGACCTGGTCAATGGGAATGGTGTTGGAAACCGCTTCGGGAAGGGGAGTGTAAAAGATCTCAAAGGTGTCCTCATCAGCGTCGGTGAAGTTATACCACACGTTGTAATCGGGCTTGCCCGAGAGGGTCATGGGAGCGTTCTCGTCGGAAAGAACGGTAAACATACCTCTCTTGTTGAAGCCGATGAAATACTTGAAGGGTATCTCGTCCTCCTTGGCGCTGAGAGCCTTGCGTTCGATAACGCCGCCCTTTCTGCACATGATAAGACCGAAAGCCACGCCTGTTTTGCCTGTGGGATGCTCGAGGCTGCCTCTGTGGGGGTCAATGCCTCTGCTTTCCATAAGCGCATAAGCCTCTTCCGTGCCGAGAGGGGGATAGAGAACAAATTCAAAGCTGTTGTCAACGCCCAATGCGCTGCTGAGCTTCTCCGCTCCTTCGGCAAATTTTTCCTTGAAAAGCTCGGATACAAGCCTGCTGCGGCAGGAATTGCCCGCAAGCATGATATTGACCTGTTTTGGAACGGAAGCATTTGCAGCGGTATAGGAAAGGCACATGGAGGAGAAGAAATTGTCAATACCACGGCTTATATTCTCTCTGATAATGTCAAGGAGCTTTTCGGCGTCCACATTAAGCTCGAAGCGGGGAATAAGCTCGCCGTTTCTGTCGAACAGGTCAACGCAGATAACGCCTCTCTGAAATTCATCCGCAAAGGAATCCGTACCCTCCCATATAGGCCGCAGATGCTCCATCATGTGGCGCATATTGGCAACAGCTTCCTTAGAGCGTGCAATAACCGCCGCCGAGCCTGCAAATTCGGCGCAGCGCGGGGGCAGCGTAAAGGTAATGCCCTTTTCGGCGATCTTCTCATAATTATCTTTAAAAACAGTAACGGAAAGCAGCTCCAGAAGGTTCTCGCCGCCCAGATATCTGTCGCCGCCCGCGCCGTAATTCTCGATAGTGTAATCAAATTTGCGCTTTTCCGAGGGACGGCATACGCCAAAATCGAAATCTGCCGTTCCGCCGCCGAAATCGAAAATCCCGTAGTGAAATTCCTCGCCGTTTTCGGGGAAAATGTCATATTCCTTCATAGCGCAGACAGCATACGCCGCAGGCTCGCTTACAGAGCCGTCCACACGGAAATCCGCCATTATCTCTTCATCAGCAAGTATCTGAGACGGAAGGGATCTCATAAGGCCCTTTTCAAAGGACGCAGTTATTCTTTCCCTGACGGTCTTTTCAAAGGTAACTGGGAAGGAAAGGTAATAATCCAGGAAAATGCCGTTTCGCATATTGTTGATATAAAGCCCGATGTAATAAGCGTAAAGCTCAATGGGGTCAAAATCCGCAGGATCGTCGCTCATGTATGGGGGAAGCAGATATTCTCCTCCCGAGCGGTCGCATATCCTGAGAGGATAATTTCCCTCACCCGCCCACTGCTTGATGTCGCAGATAAAGGAATAATAATCCTTGCTTGCAGTGCTTTTCATGTCTGAATAGGCAGTGTGAGATATGGGCAGATCTTCCCAAAGAGTTTCGGGTCTGCCCGGACGGGAATTATATTTTGTCAGGAAGCTTTTCACATTCGCAAATTCCATAACAGTGGGATTCTCGTAATGCTCGGGGTTGCCCGCATCGGAAAGCCTGCCTGTGCCGATTGCCATGGGGAGAGTATGCTCTGTGGATTTCTGATAAACCACAACAGTGCTTTTCGTGCCGAAATCAATTGCAATAATGCCGTCCCTGTCCACATCTGCGGCGGGATTTCTTGCAATAAGCGGTTCTGATATCTCAATTGCATAGGCAGGCTCGTTCCATTCGCCGTTCCAGAGATCCCAGTGACCTCTGTTGGGGTCGGAAAGGAGCTTTGCGTCATAGGGGTCGATATCCCCCCTGCGCTTTTCGCAGTATAAAAGGCTTATTTTCAGCGCCTTGGAGAAATCCTCGTCAGCCTTTATTCTTGTAACGGCAAGAAGGGTCTCCATGGAAAAATCAAGACCGTTCACGCTGCCTGTAAATTCGCCCGCAGCAATATCCTCGGAAAGCCTTGCGCAGTCAAAAACGATATGCCCCTCGGAGGAAAGCCCCATGTAGCTTTTATCCGATTTGCAGAGCCTTATCAGATCGGAGAAGCTGTCCTCCTCGGCAGGAGTAAGCCCCTGCGGGATAAGCTCCTTGTCGAGCAGCACCATAATAAGCTCCTCGCCCTTGAGGGGAAGCCCGTTTTTGCCTGTGAAGCGCACCGAAGGGATACAAACGGCTTCATGGTGGCTGGCGGTATTAAAGCCGTAGGAGGTACCGTCGGAAAAGTCATAAGCCTTGACAATGCCGTTTTCCCTGCACGCAAAGAGGCAGCTTTCATAGCCCGAAAGCCTTTCAAGCCCGGAGGCACGCAGCTCGGGGAGCGACATAAGATTACCCTCAAAGCCCTCGAAGCATCTGTTGAATTTTGACTCTGCAAAGGAAAAGAACACATTCTGCTTTGATGGCTTGAACTCCGACATATCGGGGAAAATGCCGCTGACCGCCGTATTGAACCATACGCTGCGGTTTGCGATCTTCACCCATAGAGCGCCCAGCAGAGACAAAGTCTTTTTAATAAGGGGATCGAAGAGCCTTACCTGAGTCTCCACGGTCTGAGGAATACGGCTGATGACCGCATTAGAGATATAATCTCTGTCGGTGGGGATAAGACTGATCTTTTTGGTGTCCACGGTTTTTCACGCCTTTCGTACATAAGGGAAATTTTACAGGGAAACGATCGCTTTTCTGATGACTTTGCCGTTGGCGGCGGCAATGCATCCCTGAAGCAGGACCCTGCCGATCCTGCCCTGTCTTGAGGTGCCTGTGGAGCGGTGAAGCTCTTCGCAAAACTCATCTCCGGGCTTCACCTCGGTGATACGGTAGACGGGGCGGGAAAAGGTTGAATTATAGCATGAGAGAAGATATGAATACAGCTCGCAGAGAACGGCAATATCCGCTCTGGAATCATCATACCTGTTTAAAACAAGCTGTTCGGTGTAATCTCTGAGGCTTTTTAAATTATCGGGAAGCACTCCGCAGAGAAAAATGCCGTTCAGGGTATTATTCTTAAAAATGCCCTGCATGACCCTTGCGCAGTCGTCGGAAAGGGTCTTGTACTTTTCGTAAAGGGATATCTGCATGGCATAGGAGCTGCAATAGCTGTCGAGGGAATCCTGACAGCGCTTGAGCCTGCCTGTAAGCTCGGCGTTTTCGGTGCGCAGCCTGCCTGCCTCAAGCTCCAGCAGAGCGATCTTTCGGGAAAGAGCGGCATTTTCGGCGCTGAGAGCGGTGGTATCGTTCTGCGGGAAAAGCTCAGTCTGACCCTCGAGCATATTTTCTGCGGCTTTGTCGGCAATAAGCTCGGTAAGCTCCGCCTTGATCCTTTCGTCGTTCAGTGCTTCTGTAAAAATTTCGAATAGCTTACGGGGATTCATGAATATTCTCCTGTTTATCTGAATCTGTTCTGTTCTTTATCGTACTCATAGCCTGCGGAATTAAGCTTAGCTTCAAGCTCCGCCCGGGAAACATCCATATCCTCGCAGAGAGCGGAGAGGGAGGGATAAATATCCCTGAGCTTCATATTAATAAAGCTTAAAAGCATTATGGGGTCATTCGGCAAGTTTCCGTTCATGGTCTTTCTCCTTAAAATTTTACTCCACCTTATATTATACTCTATAATCTGACTTTCTGCAAGGGTGTTTTGAGGAAAATTATCATCTTTTGCATTTTTTACCTGAGAATCGTATTTATTTGAATGTATTTTGTTCTTTTTTCATAAGACAAATACATTCAGCGTGTCCGTCACTGCCCAAATGAATATCCGTATCCTCCTCAATAACAGGCAGCTTGAATTTTACAGACTTGATCCACTGACCGTTTTGCTGACGTTCTTCATATATCTGTATACCGGAAACAAGTGCTTCAATAGATCGTCTCTTTGCTTCTAAGGCAATGAGCGGATTTTCAATACCCTTTGTCTTATCATACATATTATTTATAAAGGCGGTTGTCAAGGTCTGCTTTGCGATTTATACAGTGCCTGTCATCGGTGTCAAGCGAAGCTGTTTCCTTGATAAGCTTTGATCTTACTTTATAGGCTTGTCTGAGCCGTTTTTCATAATTGATCTTCTCCTGCATCATAGGGGCGAAATTGGGATTGCTCACTAATTTAATTATAATCTCAGAAACAGAATTGTCAAGCAGTTCTTTGTTTATCTGTTTTTTGCGACCGCACTTATAGCCACGTTTCATATTTCGGTGCTTGCAGCCACAGGAGCCTCCGTAGAACGATTGGTTATTATACCGGATTTGGTAATACTGCCTCCGTATAGCATTAGAAAGGACTCTCAAGGACGTAAGCATGTTGGATTGTTCTCCGATGTACATATCATTTGCAAAAGCAGCCGAAGTCCATCTGAACTATACTATCCTCCCTGTATTAAAGATCATAGCACCCAATGAATATTTTTCTTTTTCGGGACGTAATAAAAAACTGCAAAATGTAGATCATGCAATGTTAGGAGATTTTAAATATATCCTGAATCAAAGCTATAGCGGAACAGGAAGCACCTTTATATCTAAGGCAGGTCAGTATTGTATCGGAAATATGGGAAATTTCCCTGAGAGCTGGTGGAGGAAACTGCGGGATGATATAGAATTGATCAGAACTACACGCAATAATATTCCCCATACGGGTTTCTTTTCCGGAGTTGAAGGAAAAAGTTTTTTAAGAACGATGTTCAGCGGCAATAAATGCTTGTTTGTTCGTTGTCAGAATCTGCATGATACAGCAGTTCAGAAAAATTTATTGCCGCCACCGCCTGTTTGTGCAGTTGCAAATTGCAGTGCAAAATAAAAAATAACAGTTTCTTTATGGATAATGTCGAATCAATTTACCGTCTCCTGCTCCAAAGGCATCTCCCAGGAAAATTCATCAAAATACTGTTGAAAAGGCAGAGATAACATGATATTATAATAAACGGTGATAAATTTGTATTGTATCAGCGTTAATTATAAAAAAGCGGACGTTGGCTTCCGTGAAAAAATGGCTTTTCCCGAGGATGTGCAGCGTGCGTTGGCAGAACGGACTGCGGAAAATGTGCATATCACGGGCTGTGTTCTTCTTTGCACCTGTAATCGGACAGAGCTGTATTTTTCGGGAGATACCTGCGCAATATCGGCGGCAAAGGCACTGCTGTCAGAATTCGGCGGTGTTTCCGAGGGAGAGCTTGCGCCTGTGCTTATGATCTTTTCCGAGGACGCCGCCGTCCGCCATCTGTTTAAAGTGGCGTGCGGGATCGAATCTATGGTAATGGGTGAAGACGAGATCCTCGGTCAGACGAAAAATGCGTTCAGATCAGCTATGGACAGAGGATTTACTTCATATGAACTGAATATGATATTTCAGCGTGGGATCGCCTGCGCAAAGCGGATAAAGACCGAGACTACTCTTTCGGGTATACCCGTTTCCACCGCTACGCTGGCTGCAAATGCGGCGGCGGATTTCGGCGGACAGGTGAATGTCCTTGTTATCGGCGCCAGCGGAAAAATAGGTTCAAGTACGGTGAAAAATCTTCTGACGCATAAAAACGTCAGTGTTTCCGCTACACGCAGGAGCTGCGGCGGAGAGGTGCTTTTTTCTCCCGAGGACGTTGCTGTAGTCGGATACTCCGACAGATATTCAGCCATTAACAGGGCAGACGTGGTTATTTCGGCAACGGGCAGTCCTCATTATACCATAACCAAAAACCGTCTTGAGAAAAGCGTGACCGAAAATAGGAAAAGACTGTTTATCGACCTTGCCGTTCCGCATGATATCGAGGAAACGGTTGCAGATGTTCCATGGGCTTCCGTGCTTGATATAGATCATTTCGGCGAGCTTGCCAGAAAGAATAACCTTATGAAAATGTCGGGCGCACAGGCGGCTGAAACGATAATCGAACAGGAAACGGATGAGCTTAAAAAGGAGTTTCTTATCCATGATTTTCTTCCCGAAGCGGAGCATATCGGGAAAAAGCTTGCGGAGGTTCCCTTTGAGAAGCTTCTGTTCCGGCTGAAAGCGGAGCTTGACCATAAAGAGCTTTCTCATGTGCTGAAAATTCTGGAGGAACTGGGAGAGTGATAATATGGGATATTTTCCTTTTTTTGAAGATATCAGGGACAAGCGTATCGCAGTTATAGGCGGAGGAAAAGTGGCGTGCCGAAAGGTGCGCATTTTAGCGGAACACGGCGCCGTGATAACCGTGACCGCACCCGATGTCTGTGATGAGATATACGAGCTTGCCGCACAGTGCGATAATATTAAAATAAATATGAAGCCCTTTTCCGAGGATGTCCTGAACGACGCTTCCGCAGTGATATCCGCCACGTCAGATAATCAAGTCAATCTGCATATTTATGAGCTTTGCGTGAAAAATAAAATCCCCGTGAACGTGGTGGACGACCCGGAAAAATGCACCTTTATTTTTCCTGCATTGGTACATAAGGGAAACATATCCGTGGGCATAAGCTCTGCGGGGACGGCTCCCGCTTTTTCGGCGTATCTGCGGCGGAAGATTGAGGAGCTGATAGATGATAAAATGCTGTTCTGCGCAGAAATGACAGCAGAGATACGTCCTCTTGTGAAGGAAAAATTCCCCTCGGAGGAACAGCGCAGAAATGCTGTTTATGCAGTTATCGGCTATATCGACAAAGCGGAGAAAATACCCGACAGATCGGAAATATACAAGCTTTTAGAGGACATGGATAAATGAAGATAAGAATAGGAACAAGGAAAAGCAGATTGGCTCTTGCTCAGACGGAAATGGTCGTTCGTGCTTTGAAAAGCAGCCGTCCCGATATTGAAACGGAGATAGTTGAAATTTCCTCAAAGGGAGACAGGATAACCGACAGACCTATCCATGAGATAAATGGCAAGGGCGTTTTTTCTTCCGAGCTGGAGGAACGTATCCTATCGGGGGATATCGACGCTGCAGTTCACAGCGCAAAGGATCTGGATATTGATCTGCCCTGCGAACTTGAAATATCCGCTGTGCTGAAGCGGGGAGATCACCGTGACGTGCTGGTGATCCCGAAGGACGCAGAGTATGCCCCGACGGATAAGCTGCTCATAGGAACAGGAAGCATAAGACGTCGGGAAAATATACGGCGTTTCTTTCCGAACGCAGAATTTAAGGATATCCGAGGAAATGTGGAGACTCGTCTGAACAAGCTCAGAGCAGGAGAGTATGACGGAATTATCCTGGCGGCGGCAGGGCTTGAAAGGCTGGGTATTCTCTGCAGCGGAAATAACGGCATGGAATACAGCGATTTTTCATTCACGGTATATGAAGCGGAGAAATTTGTTCCCGCAGCCTGTCAGGGAATTATTGCCGCCGAAACGAAAAAACATTCCGCTGCGTCTGAAATATTCCGTGAAATCTCGGATATGAACACATATATATCCTTTGAGTCTGAAAGGGAATTTCTGCGGATATGCGGCGGGGATTGCCATACGCCCGCAGGAATATTCACCGAAGTATCGGGCGGGAATATCAGAATTATCTGCTCCGCCGACGGCAGAAATATACTCAGTGCGGAGGGCAATGTATCTGAAAAATACGATCTGCTGAAGGGACTGACATCCAAAATATGAGCAAGGGAAAGGTGTATATTGTGGGGAGCGGCTGCGGAGACGCCGATCTTATCACGATTCGGGGCGCATATGCCCTCGGGCAGGCGGACTGCATTGTTTATGATGACCTTATTGATAAAAGACTGCTTGGCTTTGCGCCCGAAAATGCGGAAGCTGTCTTTGTCGGCAAGCGAATGGGTAAGCACAGCGAAACGCAGGATGTCATAAACGGGATACTGGTAAAAAAGGCTCTTGAGGGCAAAACCGTGGTTCGGCTAAAGGGCGGCGATCCCTTTGTTTTCGGACGGGGCGGAGAGGAGGCGGAGGCTCTTTCAAGGGAGGATATCCCCTTTGAAATTATCCCGGGGATATCCTCATGCATTGCCGTGCCCGAGCTTGCGGGCATTCCTGTGACTCACCGCAGGGTCAGCCGCAGCTTTCACGTTATTACGGCACACACCGCCGAGGATATTCCCGACGGGTATTTTGGAAAATATGCCGCACTTGACGGCACTCTCGTATTTCTTATGGGGCTTAACAGTCTGAAAAGGCTTACCGATGAGCTGATGGACGGAGGACTATCCGCAGATATGCCTGCCGCCGTTATTTCAAAGGGCGGCTCTCCGGAGCAGAGGACAGTACGGGGAAGGCTTGCCGATATTGCAGAATACGTTCAGAAAGAAAATATTACTGCGCCTGCGGTGATATTAGTCGGAGAAACAGCGGCTCTTGATTATTCAAATACGCTTGAAAAAAAGCTTGACGGTATTTCAGTGACCGTTACGGGAACGAAAGATCTTGTTGACAAGCTGACAAAAAAGATCTATGCACTGGGCGGCAGTGCTTACCCTCTGCCTGTGGTGAGGATATCGGAGTATGAAGATAATGCCCGCTTTGACAGAGCGCTTGAAAACATTTCGGATTATAGCTATATTGCCCTTACAAGCGCCAATGGAGCGGAAATTTTTCTTGAGCGTATGAAACGGCTGAATATTGATGTCCGCAGGCTCTCGAGGCATAAAATTGCCGTAGTGGGCAGACCAACGGGCGAACGGCTTAAAAGTGCGGGGATAATTCCCGATCTTGTTCCCGATACATATACGGTGGAAGCTCTCGGAAGGCTTCTTGCGGAAAATGTAAAAAACGGTGAAAGAGTACTTATCCTCCGTGCGGAGCAAGGCTCGGTGATACTCAATAAAATTCTGGACGGCAGCGGCATCGAATATGACGATATAAAAATTTATGATACTCTTCCCTGTGATGCTCCGACCGCCCATAAAAATATCTCTACCGATTTTCTCACCTTTGCCAGCGGCTCGGGAGTAAGGGCGTTTTTCGGTTCGGGATATACAGTTTCAGACAGGACGAAGATCGTCTGTATCGGCAATATTACCGCAGAGGAGCTTTTAAAAATACAAACCGTTAACAGGGAAAATATATTTATAGCCGACTGCTTCACTGCCGACGGCATAATCGAAAAAACAGAAAGGCTGACTAAAAATGAAAAGATTCAGAAGACTTCGCAGCAGTGAGGCAATGCGTGAGCTTACCGCCGAAACGAGAATATCTCCAAAGGAGCTTATTTATCCTGTGTTCGTGGTTTTCGGCGAGAATAAGAAAATACCCATAGAGTCTATGCCGGGGATATATCAGTATTCCGTGGACAGACTGCCCGAGATAATGGACAGAGTGCGCCAAAAGGGAATAGCAGGCGTGCTTCTTTTCGGGATACCCGAGCATAAGGACGAGCTTGCTTCGGGAGCATATGACGATAACGGCGTTGTACAGAATGCTGTGAGATATATCAAAAAGAATTATCCCGAGCTTATAGTTATTGCGGATATCTGCCTGTGCGAATATACTTCTCACGGTCACTGCGGAGTGGTAACGGACGGAAGGATACTTAACGATGAAACTCTTCCGCTGCTGTCAAAGGCAGCTGTCAGCATGGCCAAGGCGGGAACGGATATCGTCGCCCCGTCGGATATGATGGACGGACGTGTGGCAGCTATACGCACTGCACTTGACGATAACGGCTTTGCAGACATTCCCATCATGTCCTACAGTGCAAAATATGCTTCGGGATATTATTCGCCCTTCAGGGACGCCGCCGAATCCGCCCCCTGCTTCGGCGACCGCCGTACCTATCAGATGGACTGCCGCAACGGCAGAGAGGCTCTGCGTGAGATAGCGGACGATCTTGACGAGGGTGCAGATATGATAATAGTAAAGCCTGCCCTTGCTTATCTGGATGTGCTGAAGTCTGCACGGCAGCGTTTTGATGTGCCGATTGCCGCATATAATGTCAGCGGCGAGTATTCAATGGTAAAAGCAGCTGCGGAGCGGGGCTGGATAGATGAACAGCGGATAATTACGGAAAATCTAACGGCAATAAAAAGAGCGGGAGCGGATATTATTATCACCTATCACGCTCTGGACATTGAATAATGAGCAATTTGAACGGCTTCTTAACGAAAGAAAGGAAATCCATATGAATACGGTCAATTCGGAAAAACTGTATGAGCAGGCGAAAAAATTTATGCCGGGAGGAGTGAACAGTCCTGTTCGGGCATTTTACAGCGTGGGACGTTCTCCGCTGTTTATCGAACGGGCAGAGGGGGATAAAATTTACGATGCCGACGGAAACGAATTTATAGATTATGTATGCTCATGGGGACCGAATATCCTCGGACACGGACGTCCCGAAGTCCTTGAAGCCGTTCGCAGAGCCGTTTCAAAGGGACTTACCTTCGGTGCGTGCCACCGAGGAGAGATAGAGCTTGCCGGGCTGATACGGCAGTGTATGCCCTCAATGGAAATGCTGCGGCTTGTGAATTCGGGCACAGAAGCGGTCATGAGCGCTGTCCGTGCCGCCAGGGGATATACCCACAGAGATATGATAGTTAAATTCAAGGGCTGCTATCACGGTCATTCGGACGGACTTCTCGTAAAGGGAGGTTCTGGTCTGCTGACAAATTCCGTTCCCGACAGCGCAGGCGTTCCCAAGGGCTGTACCGAAACCACTCTTCTTGCGGATTATAACGATGAAAAGTCGGTTGAGGAGCTGTTTGACAGGTACGGAAAGGATATAGCGTGCATTATTGTCGAGCCGTGCGCCGCAAATATGGGCGTTGTTCCGCCGAAAGAGTGGTTTCTCCGTTTCCTGCGTGATATCACCGAAAAATATTCCTCGCTGCTTATCTTTGACGAGGTCATCACAGGATTCCGTCTTTCTCTCGGAGGAGCTCAGCAGCTGTACGGTATCACTCCCGATCTAACAACGCTGGGAAAAATTGTGGGCGGAGGAATGCCCCTTGCCGCTTACGGAGGAAGAGCGGAGATCATGGAGTGCGTTGCGCCGCTTGGGTCTGTATATCAGGCGGGGACCTTGTCGGGAAATCCCGTTGCTGTTGCCGCAGGAGCTGCTGCGCTGAAAATTCTTATGGACAGTCCTCATCTTTATGATGAACTGGAAAGGAAGTCCGCACGGCTTGAAGCTGCCATGAGAGCAGCAGGATTAAACGTAAATCGTGTAGGTTCGCTGCTTACAGCTTTTTTCACCGATGTTCCCGTAACCGACTATGACAGCGCCTGCACATCGGACAGACAGAAATATTCTGACCATTTCAACAGGCTTCTTGAAAGGAGCATTTACACTGCGCCATCCCAGTTTGAAGCAATGTTTGTGTCGGCAGCGCATACCGATGAGGATATTGAGCTTACCTGCAAAGCATTTCGGTGATACGGGAAAATATATCAATTAAAAATATATAGATATAGAAACGGCAAACCGATTTTTTTAAAATAGTAATAATCAAAAAGATGACTGTTTTCAAACTCTCGGAATGTTGATTGAAAATGATAAACGCCCCTGTCGGTTTATACCGGCAGGGGCGTTAAATTATTGGGACGTTTGAGGGTTTGACGGTTACGAAATAATACTTTATACTGCTCCTTGACCGGCCTGCAGATAAATTCGGCAGATGTCAGATCAAGCTCGTCTGTTTCAGCCGGACCTCAGTATGCCGGTCACATTATTTGGACAATAAGCATACCGTCTCAACGTGTCCCGCAGCGGGGAACATATCCACCGCCCTGACCCTGACAAGCCGATAACCATTATCCGCAAGAAATCTGCAATCTCTTGCGGCGGTGGACGGATTGCAGGATATCATTACCACACGCATTGGCGCCATATCAACAATGGAGCCCAGAGTCAGCTCATCGCAGCCCTTTCTGGGGGGGTCTGTAACGATAACATCGGGCTTTCTGCCGCTTTCAAGGAGCTGCTTTGCGGCTTGTCCCGCATCGGCGCAGATAAAATCGGCATTAGCGATATTGTTTATACGGGCATTTTCCCTTGCGGAAATAACCGCCTCGGGAATAATTTCCGCACCCGTAACATGACTGACGCTGCCTGCCATAGACAGCCCGATGGTGCCCGCACCGCAGTAAAGGTCAAGCACATCCTCCGACCCAGTAAGAGCGGCATAATCCTTTGCAATGGCATAAAGCCTCTCTGCCTGAGGGGTGTTCACCTGATAGAAGGAAAGGGGATTGAGGATAATTTTATTTTGGCACATTGTGTCGGTAATATATTCCCCACCCGAAATACATTCAAGCTTCTCTCCCATGATAACGTTGGTGTTTGCGGGATTGATGTTCATCATCACTGACTTGATATCGGGAAATTTTTCCATAAGCTCTCTTCCAAGCGGACGAAGCTCTCGTGAGATGTTCTTTCTCACCACAAAGCAGACAGCAATTTCGCCGCTGTGATAGCCCCTGCGGATGTAAATGTGCCGCAGAAGCCCCGTGCCTGTTTTTTCGTTGTATGGCGAGATATGCTTTCTGTTTACATATTCCATGGTGAATTTCAGAATATCCGAAAAAACGGCAGGCTGGAGCTTGCAGTCTGTGCATGGAACGACCCTGTGACTGCGCTTTGCATAAAAGCCGCAGACAGCATTTCCGTCCTTGTCCGCAGCAACGGGATACTGCGCCTTGTTGCGGTAGCCGTCTGTCTCGGCGCAGCCCGAGATAGGCTCATACTCAAAGCTTCCCTCGGGAAATTTTCCCAGCCGCACAAAAGCATTTTTAACGATATTCTCTTTTATTTTAAGCTCCGCAGGATAGCTGATATGACGGAAAACGCAGCCGCCGCAGGCGGATTTAACATCGCAGCCCCTGTCGGACCTGTCGGGAGAGGGCTCTGTTATCTCAAGAATAATGCCGTAAAAATAGCTTTTCTGCTCCTTGACTATTTTGCATCTGATAACATCTCCCGTGACCGTTCCCGGGACAAATACCGCCGCTCCTGTGCCGTCGGGAGCGGCAATGTGTCCCACGCCATTTCCCTCGGCGGTCACATCGGTTATCTCAAGTCTGTCAATTATATCATTTTTTGAAGGCTTAATTTTAAACACCCCTGAAAAAAATATTTGTTATCCTTATGAAAGCTTCTCGCCGCACTTTGCGCAGTAGGAATTATCGGAGCTGTTTTTTGCGCCGCAGAGCTTGCAGATCTTGGGCTTGCCGCTTGCTTCCTCGGCGTATTCAAGCTGAGCCTCAAGCATTTTTATTTCCTTGATAAGCATTTTCATATTGCCCGTGGTATCGGTGCCGTCCCTGTGCATTTCATAGCAGGTCTTTCCGAGAGCGTAGTATTTTTCTCTCAGCTTGACTCTCAGCTGTGCCTTTTCAATATACGCCTTTGAAACGTTCACAGCGCCGTTTGCCTTAACGGTGAGCTTGTCGAAAAGCTCCTTGGAATCGCTGATAAAATCGTCCATGTTATAGTTCATAAAACAGACCGCCTTTCGTGTATTTTTAGATTTTACATTCCCGATAAAAATTTCTCAAGCTCGGGCTTGTAGCCCATCATTTTTTCGTAGCGGGATATGTACTCATAGGGATATTTGTAATTGAAATATCTTGTGATTTTGCCCGTTTCCCTGTCAATGAGCTTGGTAGAGCCCGAAGCTCCGCAGGCAAGGATATTCTGGGCTTCCTCCATGATATAGACGTTGTAAAGTCCCTCTTTGCCTTTTTTTGCGTAGCCCACGTTTTCGAGATTGCCCACGGTATTTTTCTGCCGATAGAGATAATATGGCATGAAATCCCTGCGGGTAAGGGCGTCATAAGCATAATTCACCATTCGGGAAACGCTGTCATCTGTGAGATAACCGTCTCTGAGGCTCTCTGCCGATTTGAACAGCTCCGCAGAACGCTTAACGGTGAGGGTGTGAACGGTAATGCTCTCGGGATCCATCTCAATAAGCCTGTCGATGGTGTCCTTGAAGCCCTCAAAGGTGTCCGTGGGCAGTCCTGCAATTGTGTCGGTATTGATATTGTCAAAGCCCAGCCGTCTTGCAAGGGAGAAGCACTCTTCAAACTGCGCCGCAGTGTGATTCCTGCCGATGGCTTTGAGAACGCTGTCCTGCATGGTCTGGGGATTTATGGAGATCCTTGTGGCACCGTTATCCCTGACGGCAATCAGCTTATCCTCGGTGATGGTGTCAGCCCGCCCCGCTTCTACAGTATATTCACGAATACGGGAAATGTCAATGCTTTTTTGGAGTGTTATCATTATTTTTTCGATTTCTTTTGCCGAAAGTGAGGTAGGAGTGCCGCCGCCGATATAAACGGTGTCGCAATAAACATTCTTCCCCTTGAGCATCTCGCCCATATCAGCAATCTCCCGACAGAGCATTTCAACATACTCCGGAATAAGCTGCTTTGCCCCCCTTGAGCGAATTGAATGGGACACAAAGGAGCAATATGAGCAGCGTGTGGGACAAAAAGGTATTGCCACATACAATGAATAGCTTTTTGGGTCAAGGCTTTCCAGAGCGGGAGCCTGCGTAACGGCAGTGTGATAGGAAAGGTCGGATTTTCTTCTGCTTATGAAATATTTTTCGTGCAGCCTTTCAAAAACCTCGTCCCTGCCGCATCCCTCGTTTATAAGGGCGTTCACCTTTTTTACGGGACGGATACCCGTAAGGCAGCCCCACTCGGGAGAGATGCCCGTAAGCCCGGACATTACGGTATAAAGCATACGGCAGAGAGCAAGCTCCCGCTCGCTTTCATCGCATAATGGCGCTTCGGCGCTGCTTTCCTTTCCGCAAAGCCTTGCGGATACAAAAAGCCTGTCCGATACCGAAATGAGAACGCTGTCACCCGCCTCGTCATATTCACCGTCAAATACGAAATCAAAGCTTTCCAGCGGACAGAAAAGCTTCATTACCGCTTCGACCTCGTATTTGTATGAATTATTCCGAAAATATACGGTCATAGTTTTCACCTTTATATTTTTGATTTTTTATGTTTTCTTTTATACCGCAAAGCCATTTTGGAGGAGCCTCCGCAGTAACGGTAAGAGTGCCGTTTCGATATTCCCCGACTTCTTCAAAGCCGTTTTCATTGTCATAAAAATGAACCTCGCGGCAATAGGGAAGAATGGCAATGAGATCATCAAAACGCTTTGAAAAGCGCCTTTTAACGTCCTCCTCGGGAATGTCGTGACCTCCCTTTGAAACACGGTTTTCAATTAGTCTTACGCTTTCCTCCGCAGATGAGACCGCAACGTAGTACAAGCGGATATAATAATCTCTTTCCCTGGCGGCAATTACCGTTTTCAGAGTTTTCTTTCCCGAAAGAGTGGTTTCCTGAGTGAAGTCAACACCCTTTTCAAGGCAGCAATGGACAAGAGTTTCTGCATTTTCACAGCCGATAATAATCCCCATATCATTCCGCAGAGCTTTGAGAACGCCCGTCAGACTGCTTTTTCCAACTCCGTTCACTCCGCCGATGATAGTAAAAATTTTCAAGCTGCAAGCCTCCTTTAAGCTTACCTCGTCCTGAGCCCCGCCGCATATCGGAGATAGGGATTATGCTGCCTTTCCTCCACCATAGATGTAGAAGCCCCATGTCCGGGATAAACGGTGTAATTGGTATTCCTGTCAAATTCGTAAAGCATTTTCAGAGTATCGCTCATAACATCATCATTGCCGTCAACCATGTCCGTCCTGCCCATGCTGCCGTTAAACAGTGTGTCTCCGCTGAACATATTGTCCCCGAGAAGATAGCATACAGAGCCGCTTGTGTGCCCGGGAGTGTGAAGAACCTCAAATTCCAGTTCGTCCTGCTCGATGACCTCCCCATCGCTTACTGTAACGGCATTTTCCACAGGGTCAATGGGCGGCAGTGAGAAAAACTGCGTCAGATTTGTTCGGTCATTGTGAAGCTTGTCCTCGTCAAATTTATGAATGTAGATCTTCGCACCTGTCTCCTTCGCAATGCGTGCCGCAGCCGCAATGTGGTCGCAGTGGCCGTGGGTGAGAAGAATTTTTTTCAGCTCAATGCCCTTTTCCATCAGTGTGGTGATAATGCTTTCGCCACCGTAAGGAGCGTCAATGAGAACGCCGTTCATATTCTCGGCGGTGATAATATAGGAATTTACCCCGAAATTGCTCATAGGGGGAAGCTTGATAATTTCCATAATAAAACATCCTTTTCTAACAAAATCGGGTGACAAAGGCGCATTGCCCCTGCCACCCGCCGGTTTTGAATTTGTATGCAGTGAGAGCGGAAGATCATTCCTCGCCATCCTCGCCGTCACCGAAATCGGTAGCCTGCATAAGCTTATCCCAAGTGCTGTTAACGCTCTGAACACATTCGCAGTATTTCTCGGAGATCATTTCCTTGGGTATACCGAGTTCCTCCGCCAGAGTCTTCATCTTAGTCCACTCAGCGTTTTCATAAGCAATAACAGTGTCGAAGAGCATACCCGATCTGCCCTCATGGTCGGTGAGAGCCAGTTTGATGTCGTCGCTGATGGGAAGCTGCGCCAGAACCTCTCCGATGGGCATCTGCATAAGCTTGCCCAGCGTGGAGAACATACCCATAAGGTACGCCTCGGAGCGTGAAATGGGCATATCGTCCGCAAATTCCACCAGCTCAGCGCAGAAGCTTCCTCTGAGGAAGGACAGCTTGATAAGCTCGTCGGGCATTGAGCCGTCATCGGTCTTGAAGCTGAGCAGGTATATCCACTGCTTTAATTGACCCAGACCTAAGATAACAAGCGCCTGCTTAACGGATTTAGCACGGTTTCTCAGCGCAAAATAAGCGGAATTAACAAGCTTCAGCAGTGCATATGTAAGTGAAACGTCACGGGAAACGATCTCCTCAATCTCGTCAATATCGGGCTCATCTCTGTTGACAGCCACCATGAGCATCATAAAGTTGCCCTGCATGACCTTGGATTTTTGCAGCGCAGCGGGCATCTTTTCGGAAACATAGGAGCCCTGGAAGCTTACGCAGCCGTAAAGCTTAGCCTTTTCGTAAGCCTCGGTGCAGTCGATGTTGTAAGCTATCATGCTCTTGCCGAAGGATCTGCCTATCCTGATGACATTCTCAAGTGAGGGGTCGCTGTAATTCTTGAAATTGACCTTGATATAGTCCACAATATCCAGCACGCCGAAATAGCGCGGCGCAAACTCAAAGTCGATAACGGCAATATGGTAGCCCATCTGCTTGAATTTGGTAATAAGTGCATGGGACATGGGATTTGTGATAAGACCGTCCTCGATCTGGATAACGAGCTTGTCGGTATCGAACATTTTCGGGATATTTTTCACTAAGAGATTGCGTGTAAAGGTGATATATGCGGTCTTGCCGCCCATAAAATTATCGCTGTCAATGGAGGAAAGGAAGGTCTCGATAGCGTTGGCGGCAGTAGTATCGTCCGCCTGCCACATCTCCACCTGGTCATCGGCGTACATTATCTCATAGCCAACAGCCTTCTGATCCTTATTCATTATTGTTTGCTTGACAATATACGGCTCCATATTACTATCTGCTCTCCTTTGATGAGTATTTATTCGGGTATAAATAGTCTTACAGTTATTATACCACATTATTTACAAAATTTCAACTGCAAAGCGGTAATTTTTTGAAGCGTTTTTTTGTGCAACTTTTCGGAAATATTAAAAAAAGGGACTGCAAAGCAAAGCAGTCCCCGAAAAAATGCGAAAAAATCAAAGCATATGAGCTCTCAGCTCTTCGCCGCTCTGTCTGCAAAGATAAGCAGGAGGAATGTCAAAAATTGTCTTGCAGCCCGAAACGCCCTCGCAGCTCATGCGATAAGCCGCCCTTGCATAAGCGAGAAGCACGCTGGAGGTAAACTCGGGATTGGAATCGAGCTTCAGGCTGAATTCCATAACATGGCTGTTTGCGCCGTTGTCGCCTGTCTTGCCCGAGCGGATAACAAAGCCGCCGTGAGGAATACCGCTGTGATCTCTCTGCAGCTCCTCCTCAGTTATAAAATGAACGGTGGTGTCATAATCGGAGAAATAGTTTGGCATAGTCTTGATATCATGCTCTATCTGAGCAAGATCTGCACCCTCCTCGGGAACGACGAAGCATTCTCTTGTGTGCTTTTCACGGGTGGTAAGCTGGGGATTCTCGCCGTTTCTTACTCTCTCAAGAGCGCTCTCAACGGGAATGGTATACTGCTTGGCATTCTTAACGCCCTTAACACGTCTTACAGCGTCGGAATGACCCTGGCTTACGCCCTTGCCCCAGAAGGTGTAGTCTGCGCCCTCGGGAAGAACGGCATTTCCGAGCATTCTCATAAGTGAGAAAAGACCGGGATCCCATCCGATGGAAATAATACCCACCTTGCCCGATTCCTTTGCAGCCTTATCCACGTTCTCGAAATGAGAGGGGATCTTGGCATGGGTGTCAAAGCTGTCGATGACATTGAAAAGCTTGGCAAACTCGGGAGTCTGCACAGGCAGGTCGTTAGCGCTGCCGCCGCAGAGGATGAGAACGTCGATTTCCGAAGCATGAGCCGCTGCATCCTTCACCGAATACACAGGAACATTCTCGGTAACTATCTTAACGGAAGCGGGATCGCGGCGGGTAAAAACAGCCGCAAGCTGCATATCGTCATTCTGTCTTATTGCGTATTCAACGCCTCTTCCGAGGTTTCCGTAGCCTAAAATACCAATTCTTATCATAAAAATCATATCTCCCTGCAATATAGTTTTTATAGTAATCTCATGCATAATATGCAAGATAAAAGTCGAAATCCTGCAAATAGTGCTGATTTAATGATATCAGATTATTTTGCGTTTGTCAATAGAGAATGAATATTTTTTTGCCAAGACGAAGGGGATATTTCCTATGCACAATGCATAAAAAAGCGGGGCAGTGACATAATAGCAGGGAAATAACTCAGAAAACAGAAAGGTCGTGTCAGATTGACAGTAGTATTTATCCGAGCAGTAATACTCTATTGCGTGCTGATATTTTCGGTGCGGCTCATGGGAAAGCGGCAGATAGGGGAGCTTCAGCCCTCGGAGCTTGCAATAACCATACTTATCTCAAATATCGCCACTCTGCCCGTGGAGGATCTGAGCATACCCCTGATAACAGGGCTGATGCCCGTGCTGACCCTTGTCTGCCTTGACGTGCTGATGTCATGGCTTTCGGTGAAGTCGAAGAAAATGAGAGGGATCGTATCGGGAGAGCCTGTAATAATAATCAGCGACGGAAAGGTAGATCAGCAGAAGCTCTACAATCTCCGCTTCACCACCGACGATCTCATGGAGGCAATACGTTCGCAGGGCGTATTCGACCTTGAAGAGGTGCAGTTTGCGGTGGTGGAGACAACGGGAAAGGTGAGCGTATATCCCAAATTCAAGAACCGCCCCGTCACAAACGAGGATATGAACATCAAAAATGCCTCAGCCGACCCTCCCGCAGTAGTGGTTCAGGACGGCAAAATAATGAAGTCCTCGCTCAAGCGCCTTGGACTCGGAGAGCAGTGGCTTAAAAAAATTCTCTCCGAAAACGAGCTTAATGAGACGGATATATTCATAATGACCGCCGAAACAGCGGGCAAGTACCGTATCATCAAAAAGGAGCTTTCAAAGGACTGCAAGGGGGAAAAGGTAATTGAAAAGAGTTAAGATAGCCGCAATTCTGATTTCGGCGATACTGATATATTCCATATGCTCCCTGTTCATTCTTGACGACCAGAACGATAAATTCAAGGCACGGATCGAGGAGGTCCAGCGGGTGTATGAAAGCGGAGATACCGAGAAAGCTCTGGAACTTTCAAATGAGCTGAACGAATACTGGCATAAATATGAAAAAAGAGTCACCATGCTTGTGCATGATGACGCATTGGCAAATGTAAATATCTCCATCGCAAAGCTGACGCCCTTCATATCCAACGAAAACGATGAGCTGATAGCGGAGATTCAGTCCATCTATCATCAGATAGACCAGATATACGAGGAAGAATTTCCCACATGGTATAATATCCTCTGATCAGATAAAAAATCCCATAATCAGTGCAGCGCCCGCAGCAGCAAGGGCAACTGCAATAAGCGGCAGACCGAAAAACGCCGTGACCAGAGCCGCCGCAGTACCCGCCGCAGCAGTGATAACATTTCCCGTGGAATAAAAAATAGCAGGGAATGTCATAGCGCTCAGCACCGTATAGGGGATATATTTCAGAAAGCTTCTGAGGAAGCGGTTATTGATCTTCTTTCTGAAAAGAGTGAGGGGGAGCATACGGATAAGATAGGTCACTCCCGCCATAACAGCGATATAAATGACAATGCTCATGCGTCCTCCTCCTCGTCGCTTACAGGTGCAATAAGCGCCATAACAGCAGCTGCCGCCGATGCGCTGAAAATAATGGCAAAGCCCACGCTGACCCCTGTCAGAACATATTTAAACAGCAGACTTATAGCCGCCGCAATGACAACCGCCCCGAAAACGCTCCTGCTTTTTCTTGAGGGCGGGATAATAATAGCAATGAACATACCGTAAAGCAGAATGCCCATAGCGCTTGTGAACATGGGCGGAAGAGCCTGACCCGCAGCCGCACCCAGCAGAGTGCCCAGAGTCCAGCCGATAAATGAGATGAGAATAAGCCCGTACATATACCATGGTTTGATTTTTCCGGGCTGAGCGGAAGCCACTGCAAATATCTCATCGGTAATGCCGAAGGAAGCGATCATTCTGTGGGGAACGGAAAATGAATCATCAAGCTTCTGTGAAAGAGAAAGCCCCATGAGGGAATATCTCAGATTGATAATAAGTTGAGTGAGAGCCATTTCGATAAGAGTGCCGCCCGCAGCGATGATCTCCACCCCTGCCGCCTGTCCCGCAGAGGTGAGATTGGAAGCGGAAATGCCCACGGCGGCGGCAATGGACAGACCTGCCCTTACCGCCGTGATCCCGAAGCCGAAGGAAACGGATAAATATCCCAAGGCAATGGGGATACCGTGGATAAGACCTTTAGTGAAGCCCGACTTCATTATTTACCTAAAAAATCCAGATTTTTTCTGATAAGCTCACAGCGCTGCTTTACGCAGTCAACGGAACGCAGGGGGTCCGAGGGTGTATTGAAGGTATAATCCATAAGCTTGTCAATAGTGGTGGCAGCAACGTGAACACGGGTGTCGGAGGATGCATAATAGATGTAAACGTCCCCGTTATCCCTTACAACAGCGCCGTTTGTGAAGCAGACATTTGAAACGTCGCCGACTCTTTCGCTGCCGTGGGGAGCGATAAACAGACCCGAAGGAGAGGCAATGAGCTTTCTTGGGTCATTAAGGTCTGTTGCGAATACATAAATAACGTAGCGAAGACCTGCGGCGGTGTTTCTTACGCCGTGAGCGATATGTATCCAGCCCTTGGGGGTCTTGATGGGAACAGCGCCTGCACCGTTTTTCACCTCGGTGATGGTGTGGTACTGTCTGGGAGAAATAACTACCTCCTCGGTGCAGATAACAGGATTTGTAATATCCTCGCAGAGACCGAAGCAAACGCCTCCGCCCGAGCCTGTCTGGATGAAATCATCCTGAGGACGGGTGTAGAATGCGTATTTACCCTCAACAAATTCGGGGTGGAGAACCACGTTTCTCTGCTGAGGAGACTTGGATTTAAGATTGGGAAGCCTTTCCCATGTTTTCAGATCCTTAGTGCGGACAATGCCTGCCTGAGCCACAGCTGCGGAAAGGTCGGAAACGGACTTGTCCTTGCTTTCGGAGCAGAATACGCCGTATATCCAGCCGTCCTCGTGCTGAGTAAGGCGCATATCATAAACATTTGTCTCCTCGGGCTCAGTGTCGGGAAGCTGTACGGGGAAATCCCAGAAACGGAAGCCGTCAACGGGGCTTTCGCTCTCAGCAACAGCGAAGAAGGATTTTCTGTCATTTCCTTCAACTCTTGCCACAAGGTAATACTTGCCGTTTAAGAAAATAGCGCCCGAATTAAGCACAGCATTAACGCCGAGTCTTTCCATAAAATAGGGATTTGTCTCGGGATCAAAATCATATTTCCAGATAAGGGGAGCGTGGTCTGCGGTGAGAACGGGGTATTCGTAACGGTCGTAAATGCCGTTGTATGCCTCGGATACACGGTTTTTGCGGGTGATAAGAGCCTCATAGCGTGCTTCTGCACGGGCTTTGTTTTCACTGAAAATGCTCATTGCAATTCTCCTTTATAAATATAGGTTTTTCGCACAGGGCAATAAATAACACGAAAATATTATAGCATATTGTTTCTGTAAGTTCAAGAGCGGTTTTGTAAAATTGTAAAAAATCTCCCGCCGAAAACCTGTTCGGCGGGAATAGTGATGTTATTTCCTGTTAGGCTTTCTCTTGAGTGCAAGCAGCGCCATGAAATCACCAAATAATGCACTGCCCTTCGGTTCAAACATTAGCCATTTGCCGTCATGATAAGCTCTTTTTCGCTCATTCCGTCACTATAACAAAATCCACATTTCCGCTGGCGGGGTCTGCCTTTACGCATTTTACCCTGACGTGCTGTCCCACGGAATAGACCGTTTCGCCGTTTCTGGTAATTGAAAAATGCCCGTCAAAATCATAAACCCCATCGGGGAGAGATTCCATCTTAACAAGCCCTTCAACGGTGTTCGGCAGCTCAATGTACATTCCGTAATCCGTAACCGAGCTTACCATTCCCTCAAATTCCTCACCCAGATGAGCGGACATATATTCGGCAATGTAGCAGTCCTCACATTCACGCTCCACCCTCATAGCCGTAAGCTCACATTCGGAGGACTGGAGAGATGCGGCATTGGCGAATTTGCCGTATTTCTTGGCAATTACCGCAGCAGGCTCCTTGTTGTAGCAAAGGTCGGTAAGTATGCGGTGGATGGCAAGGTCGGGATAACGCCTGATAGGCGACGTAAAATGAGCATAATCTTTAAGCACAAGACCGAAATGCCCCAGCGGCTCATCGGAATACTTCGCCTTAGCCATGGAACGGAGCACCATGTTGTTGATAACAGGGGAAAGATCGGTGTCCTTTACGGAATCAAGTATCTCCGCCAGATGAACGGGCTTCACGCTTGAAAACATCGGATGTGAAACTCCCAGTCTGTCGGTGACTTCAATAAGCTCGCTTATCTTTTCGGGAGCGGGGTCCTCGTGAATACGGTAAACAAAAGGAATGTTGTTCTCCCTTGCAGTCTTGGCGGCAGATTCGTTCGCCATGAGCATAAATTCCTCAATAATAAGCTCAGCCTTACCTCTTTCTCTTCGGGAAACGTTAACACATACCTCATTTTCGTTGATTTCAAGCTTGCACTCGGGTGTGTCTATCTGAGGAGCGCCTCTTTTGAGCTTGTTTGCGGTGAGTATCTCTGCAAGCTCCTGCATAAGGAAAATGGTGTCAAAAAGACCGTCATATTTCTCTTTAAGCTCGTCGGGGATAGCCTGCAGATCGTCCTTATTATCAAGTATCCTGTTTATCTCGCTGTAAACGCCCTTGACCCTTGAGCGGATAACAGTCTTGCTGAATTTGTATTTAAGAAGCTTTCCCTCGCTGTCAAGCTCCATAAGGCAGGAAAATGCAAGCCTGTCCTCATTGGGATTTAAAGAACAGATTCCGTTTGAAAGCTCCTTCGGCAGCATGGGAATAACCTTGTTTGCGTAATAAATGGACGTTCCTCTTAAAAATGCGTCCTTGTCAAGCTCGGAATTCGGCTTAACATAATGGGAAACGTCTGCAATATGAACGCCCAGCGCATAGCCGTTATCGGTGCGTGTAACGGAAATAGCGTCATCAATATCCTTTGTGTCCGCGCCGTCAATTGTGAAAATGATGTTATCTCTCAGGTCGAGACGGCTGTAAATATCCCTGTCGGTTATCTTCATTCCTGAAATATGCCTTGCCTCGTCCTGAACGGCGATGGGAAATTCCACTTCCACATCATTCATGTAAAGCACAGCCAGAGCGCTGCTCACAGCTCTGTCGGAGCTTCCGAAAACAGCGCTTATGCGGCAGCGGTGATCGGCATGGCGCTCACCTCTTTTCGTGATGACCGCAAGGACCTTGTCGCCCTCCTTTGCATCGGTATCTCTGCCGCTTACGGCAATAAGATCACGGCAGAAGCTGTCGGGACGAACGAAATAGCTGTTATTTTCCGAAACAAGGGTGCCTGTAAATTCGGAGAAGCCCTCCTTGCAGACAGCGCATACCTCGCCCTCGGGTGAATCCCCCCTTGAGGGAATGAGCCTGCAAACCACCGTATCACCGGGCATTGCGCCCTTGAGATATTTTCCGGGAACGAAGATCTCAACCCCGTCCTCACGTCTCACAAAGCCGAAGGTCTTGTTTATCCTTGCAACCTCTGCCTTGAACATATCATGAGCCTTACAGAGGATATATCCCTGCTTTGTGAGCATAATATCGCCGCTCTCGGCAAGCATTGCCGCAGCCCTTTTAAAATCCGCCTGAGAGATTTTTTTGCCCTTGACTCTGCCGTAAAGGGACTTTTCGGGAACAGCCCGCTTTCCGCCCTGCTCTAAGACGTTTAAAATTCTTGAAATACAAATCTGAGAAACCTCTGCCATAATAACCTCCCGAAAAAATAAATATAACAAAAAAGCTCCCGCACAGAAAGTGCAGGAGCGAACAGGCGTATATCAGCCCTTTGAGGCAACAACGGAAATGATATTAACCGCAATAACAACCACAAAGAAGATGAAAGCAACGATCTTGGTAAGTCTCTCAAGAGCCTTTTCTCTGGTGTTCTGACCGTTCTTTCCGTAGAAGCTGTCATTATTCGAGCCTTGGATCGCACTTGTCATGCCCTGCTGCTTCTGCGACTGCATAAGCGTGATAACAACAATAAAAACGCTGCAGGCGATAAGCAGAATACCGCTGATGATCTCAATTGCACCCATTATATTTTTCCTCCGTTATATACAAATAAACATTACAATACGATTTTAATAAAGCTATTATACCACACATTTTCGTAATATGCAAGGGCTTTGAGAAAAATTTGTGCAAATAAACCAAGTCAGCTAAGCGAAGAAGGGAGGAAATACAAAAAAATCCCATTAAATTCGCAATAATTCAGAGAATGTTAATAAAATGCACATTTAACTTGCGAAAACTTTGTGAGATAATTATTATAGAAAAGTATTGCAATATATGAGAAAATAAAGGGGGAAGTTCAATGAATGTGGAAAGCATAATATTCGATATGGACGGAACGCTTTGGGACAGCTCTGAAAACGTCGCCGCTTCATGGGAGGAAACGGTGAGAAGCAAGGGGGACCCGCAGCTTCGAGGCGTTCATATAACAGGAGAGGATATCCGCAGCGTTATGGGAATGACCATGGATGAGATAGCCAAAAGACTTTTTCCGCAGCTTACCGTCACAAGGCAGTATGAGCTTCTGGAGCAGTGCTCGGAGAATGAGAATAATTTCCTTGCAGCAAACGGCGGCAGGCTGTATGACGGGCTGGAAAAGACTTTGACTGAGCTTTCGGAGAGCCATCGTCTGTTTATAGTAAGCAACTGCCAGAAGGGCTATATCGAGGCGTTTTTTGAATACTGCGGCATGGAGCGGCTGTTTACGGATTATCTCTGCTGGGGTGATACGGGTAAGCCTAAATGGGAGACAATACGGCTTCTGATGGAGCGGAACAAAATAACCTCCGCCGCCTATGTGGGCGACACAGAGGGAGATATGGAATCTGCGGAAAAAGCGGGGATACCGTTTGTTCATGCGGCATACGGCTTCGGCGGGGAGCTGCCTCAGGAAAAAATATCGGCAATTGCAAAAAATATAAGCGAGCTTTCGGAAATATTCGGTTAAGCGCCATAATACAATAAAAGGAGGCAGGTGATCTGCATGAATAAGGCTGCGGACGGTATCCGCTTTGT
Organism: Oscillospiraceae bacterium; assembly: GCA_022787085.1. Classification (GTDB taxonomy): domain Bacteria; phylum Bacillota; class Clostridia; order Oscillospirales; family Ruminococcaceae; genus Huintestinicola. The sequence continues at coordinate 62,855 of JALFVE010000023.1, forward strand.
AATGATAATGGCGGCGACCTTAACGTTCATGTCAATAGGAGCCCTTCGTCTGATGAAGCTCCAGCTTGTGGACGGCAGCAGCTATCTTCAGCAGTCCCTCAGCTCCAATACGGCGCAGCAGGTGATAAATGCCCCCCGAGGGGAAATTGCCGACAGCAGCGGAAAATATCTTGTAAGCAACAAGGCGGGCTTCAATGCCGTGATCGAGAAGGCATTCTTCCCCTCGGAAAACAGCGAGATAAACCGCATAATCCTTCAGACGGCAAAGGTGCTTGAGGAGGAAAACGTAAAATGGGAGGATGCCCTTCCCATCAGCGAAAATGCTCCCTTTGAATTTCTCCCCGACCGTGAAGCGGATGTGGCAAGGCTTCGGAAGAATATCGGCGTGCAGGTCTACGGCACCGCAGAGGAATGTATCATCGCCATGTCGGGGCTGTACGGCATAGACGAGGAGCTTTCTCAGCGTGAAAAGCGGATAATCGCAGGAGTGAGATACACCATGTATCTCAGGGATTTTTCCGTATCAAACCGCTACACCTTTGCGGAGGATATCACCATGGAGGCGGTGGTAAGGCTCAAGGAGCTTACCTATGAGCTGGACGGCGTGGATATCGTTCAGGAAGCGGTAAGAGTGGTGAATACGGGAGATGTTATCCCCCATCTGATTGGCACCGTCGGAGCTATCTCAGCCGAGGAATACGAAAAGCTCAGAGACAGCGGCTATGCTCTTAACGATTCGGTGGGCAAAAGCGGAGTTGAAAAAGCGCTTGAAAGTACGCTAAGGGGAAAAAAGGGAGTTCGCACCCTTGAGATACAGGGGGGAGCGGTGGTCAGGGACGAAATAACCGAGGAGGCAGTCCCGGGAAATACCATCAAGCTTACCGTAGACAGCGATTATCAGCGAAAGGTGCAGACCATTCTGGAAAACCATATATACTGGCTCAGAAACCAGACCTCATCAAAAGCAAGGGGAACCGAAGCGGACGCAGGTGCAATAGCCGTGCTTGACGCAAAAACGGGCGCACTGCTTGCGGGAGCCACCTCCCCCACCTATGACCTTATAGATTATATCGACAATTATTCCCTTGTGGCAAAGGGGGAAAACTCACCGCTGACAAACCGAGTGACCGCCGCACTTTACCGTCCCGGCTCCACCTTCAAAACAATAACCGCCACAGCCGCGCTGAATGAGGGCATAATTTCCCCCACCGATGTGGTGAACTGCCAGAAATACTATACCTATTGGGAGGGCTGGAGCCCCGAATGTACGGGCTTTCACGGAAGAGTAAACGTTGTGACCGCCCTGAGAGAATCCTGCAATATCTTCTTCTATGAGGTGGGCAGGATAATGGGAATAGATACAATAGCAGACTATGCCGCACAATTCGGTCTCGGCGAGGAAATGGGACTTGAAACGGGCAGAGGGATAAAAACGGGCTATATTGCAAGCCCTCAGACCTTTGAGGACCACCAGCTTGACTGGCAGGCGGGAAATGTTATCCAGGCTGCCATAGGACAGTCGGACACCTATGTGACCCCCCTCCAGATGGCAGATCAGGCACTTGCCATAGGAAACAGGGGAGTAAGATATCAGACCTATCTTGTTGACAGCGTTTACACCTATAATATGGAGTCCCTTGTGAGCAAGACCCAGCCCAAGGCGGCAGCGGTGATCGAGGACAAAACGGGATATACCTTTGATTCCGTCATCAAGGGAATGGAGGAGGCAGCAGCCTTCGAGGCATATACCTATCCCACAGTGAAGGAATATTATACCGACAGCTATCTTCTCACCGAGCTGCCGAAAAAGGCAGCCATCAAAACGGGAACTCCCCAGAATACCAAATTTGACACCAGCTCCGCATTTATCGGTTTTTATCCCTCGGACGACCCCGAAATAGCCTTTGCGGGATATGTGGAGCACGGAGAATTTTCAAAGCTGATGATAAGGGAGATAATCGAAGCCTATTACGATAAGAATTATCATATCGAGCCGTTATTCGGCAGAACGGAAGAGGAAACAGCCGCAGAGCTTGCGGACAACGAGGAAGACGAATATTCCGAATGATAAAACAGGATGGTGAAACAAATGCCAAAAAGGAAAAGACCCCTGACCTCGGACGAGGTCGCATATTTCTGCTATCAGCTTGAGCAGATACTTGATTCGGGCGTGCCCGTTTATGACGGACTGACGGTAATGGCAGCCCAGGCGAGGAGCAAAAGCACCCCCGAGGCAAATGAGCTTTTAAGATCCGTAACAGATTCCCTTTCAATGGAAAAGCCGCTGTATGCAGCCCTTGAGGAAGCGGGAGTATTCCCTGAATACTGTATAAAAACGGTAATGGCAGGAGAATTGTCGGGACGGCTTGACGAAGCCCTTACCGCCCTTACGGAGTATTACGAGAAGCAGGCAAGGCTGGAGGAAAGTGTGAGAAGCGCCGTTACCTCCCCCATGATAATGCTTGTTATCGCCGCCGCAGTGATAGCCGTGCTCACCCTGAAGGTGCTGCCCATGTTTGCGGATATATTCGCAGAATTTGACCCCGAGGTATATGAAGCGGTTTCGGCAAGTGTGAGAACTGCAGCAGCGGTGGGAACGGCAATGCTCATAGTCTGCGGGATATTGTTTGCGGCGGGAGCAGTTTTCCTTGCGGTAAACGGACGGTCTGAGAGCGCAGGTGAGGCATTTGTGTCCCTGCCATTTTTCCGGGGGGCGGCGGAGGCAGCGGCAATGGCGAAATTTTCGGGAGCCGTGTCCATGATGATAATGAGCGGATTGCCCGCAGCGGAAGCGCTTAACAATGTCCGAGGCATAAGCTCCTGCAAGCGGGTGAATGAGAAAATAGAGCGCTGCGCCGCACTGGTAATGAATGACGTTCCCTTTTCGGACGCAGTGGAGCAGTCGGAGCTATTGCCCGTATTTTATGCCCAGACCCTGCGAGTATCCTACAGCTCGGGCTCCTTTGATACCGCATGGCAGAAGATAAGCCGCCGCCTGAGCGAGGAAGCGGACAGGAGCGTGGAGCGGATAATAAACGCCGCCGAGCCTGCTCTCACCGCAGTCCTCACACTTGCAGCGGGAGCGGTCATGCTCACTGTAATGCTGCCGCTGATGAATATAATGTCGGCAATGATATAAAATTTTGCGGCATGAAGCGGATATGCTTCATGCCGTAAAATTTTATTTATCTCCGCTCCCCGCCTGCTTGTCAAGAGTAGAAGTATAAGCGGGCATAAATTCCGAAAGAAATACCTCCGCCTCGGGAAGCTTCATTTCGTGAATGGAATCAAGAGTGCTCTGCTCGGCGTCCAGAAAATCCGAGTTGCCCATCTGCCGTTCCTCAACGCATTTAATGAGAGCGGAAAGCTTGTCCGCCGCCTTAACAAGCTCCCATAGCTCCTTTTCCTCCTCGGTGTGACCCAGCAAGGGACGGTAATGCTCCCGCAGGTCCTCGGGGAGATAGGAAAGCATACGTTCCTCCGCCATTTTCTCCACCTTGTCATATTCTGCGCGGATATCGGCATTGTAATACTTGACTGGAGTGGGCAGATCGCCCGTAATTATCTCCGTAACATCGTGATACATGGCAAGGAGAGCGCATCTCTGAGGGTCAACATTCCCGCCGAAGCGGACATTTCTGTAAAGCGCCAGCGCATGAGCGATAAAAGCGGTTTCAAGGCTGTGCTCGCTGATATTTTCGGTAATGGTGTTGCGCATGAGCCCCCAGCGGTTGATGTATTTCATCCGTGAGATGATGGCAAAAAATTTTTCTTCATTCATAGCATATCATTCCTTTAATTGGATTTGTAAAAGGGGTATTTTTTGTATTTTCTGCGGGATAATAAAACTAAATTTTTCTTTGAAAGGATATGATGGATTTGCGGACAATTCCCGTCGGGATAAGCACGCCATGGTCGTCCACAAACCCCGCAGGACGATATCTGACGGTGTTCATGGGGGGCGGAGTGCTGTACTCGCTTATAGAAGTGGTTGCAAGGGGATATACCCACTGGACAATGACCCTCACAGGGGGGATATGCCTGCTCATAATGTACCTGCGATATGCCCGCCATCCCGAGGACAGCATACTGTTCAAGTGCTTTTTCGGAATGTGCGTGATAACCTTTTTCGAGTTCACAGTGGGGTGCATAGTGAATATCATCATGGACTGGAACGTGTGGGATTATTCACATATGTATCTGAATCTTCTGGGGCAGATATGCCTCTCCTATTCGGCAGGATGGTTTTTGCTGTCGCTGCCGGTAGCATGGGTATGCACGCAGGCGGCAAATGCGGAGCAGCAGTTAGGATCGGCATGATAATGTCTCCCCGTGCAAACGGGGAGATTTTTATGCTTAATCGCAGTCGTAAAAGACCCTGTACTTCTTCTCCGAATGAGAATAAGCGCTCATAACAAAACCAAGCCCGATGTACATGGATAAGGTTGAAGTACCGCCCTGACTTAAAAAGGGGAGTGGAACGCCTATAACGGGCATAGCGCCGAAAACCATGCCCAGATTCAGGATACAGTGAATACAAATCATAGAGTAAACGCCCACGCAGAGATATTTGCCCGTATCATCCTTGGCAATGCGGGAATCTGCCATAATTTTCAGACAGATATAGGTAAGAACAGCAACCACCGCCATGCAGCCCACAAAGCCGAAGGTCTGACCCACATAGGTAAAAATGAAGTCATTGGCAGCCTCGGGGACCTTGACATATTCGCCGCCGAAAAGCCCCTTGCCGAAAAGCTGCCCCGAGCCTAAAGCAGTTTTGCTCACCTTCTGGTGATAGCCGATGCCAAGGGGGTCAAGCTCATCGTCAAAAAGCACCAGAAAGCGGGTTTTCTGAAAGGGCTTCATGACCCTTGTCCAGACAAAATAAACGGCAGCAGGGAGAGCTATTACGCATGGAAGGATGTATTTCCATGATATCCCCGCCGAGAACAGCATAATAACGAAAATCATCAGAAAAACGCTGGCAGTGCCGTCGTCACCCTGAAGGATGACAATGACCGTAGGAATGGCAGCATGAGCGCACAGCAGCAGCACATTTGAGAATCTGTTTATCCTGTCCCCCACCTTTGATAAATGCAGCGCAAAGGTGGTAACGAAGGTGACTTTAAGCAGCTCTGAGGGCTGGAGAGTCATAAATCCCAGATCTATCCATGCCCTGTCGCCGTATACCTCAATGCCCAGCCCTGTAAATACCAGAATTGACAGTATAATAGAAACAGGGGCATATAAGACCCATAGCTTTATGATCTTGTTGTAATCCATAGCCGACAGCATCAGAGCAATGACCCAGCCGACAATAACAGCCGCCGCCTGAGTTTTGTACAGCCCCGAATCCACCTCAATGGTGGCAGCACCGTTAACGACAATGGAATAGAGCAGAATAACGCTGAACACCGACAAAGCCGCCGCCGCAAGGAAGAGCATCTTGTCCAGCCTGCGAAAATACTGCATGATATAACCGAGGATAGCTTTCATAAATTAGCCGACCGCCTCCTTTTCCGACAAATTTCCTTCGAGAATATTATAGCACATATCGGTGACTTATTTCAATGGGGAAAATTATATCAATTCCCTTACAAAAGGGTAACAAAAAGGGGGCAAATAAACTGCCCCCGAAAAATTATTAAGAAACGACCCTGTTTCTGCCTGATTTTTTGCCGTCATAAAGCAGATGATCGGCACGGTTGATAGTTTCGTCGGGAGTCTCGCCCTCTTTTGCTTCTGCAGCGCCCGCCGTAACCGTAACGGGGAGCCTTTCTCCGTTCCAGGTAAATTCCTTATTCCGGATAAGGTCAAGCAGCTCTTCAAGGAAATCCCTTGCCTCCGAAATGCCCTTGCCGGGCAGGATAATGAGAAATTCCTCGCCGCCCCATCTGGAAACAAAGCCCTTTCGTTTCTCCGTTTCCTCTCTTACGAGAGCGGAAAGCTCCTTTAAAACATAGTCTCCGCAGGCATGACCGAAGCCATCGTTGATGCGCTTGAAATAGTCAATATCCGCCATAGCCGCAGTATAGCTCCTGCCGCCCGAAATAAGCTCGTCAATGGCTCTTCTGCCGCTTCGCCTGTTAAAAAGGGATGTAAGAGGATCTCTTTCCACCAGTTCCCTCAGATTATATCTCAGAGTATTGGCGCTTCGGGCAATGTCGCCCACCTCGTCGGTGCGGCTGAGAGTTTTATGGCTAAGCTCAGCGCCGAAGCAGCCGTTTGCCACATTTTCCATAAAGCGGCTCACATCCGAAAGGGACTGCACCAGCTTAACGGAGAATCTGCGGAAAAACGCCATGGATATTCCCAGAATACACAGGCTTACAAGAGAAAGAGTAATAATGATCATGCGCATATTGCTGCGTGCAGTGTCAAGGGGTCTGCCTGCGAAGATCATGCCCACCGTTTTTGCGGAGGAATTGACAATCGGTATATAATAGCCCGCATAGTCCTTTCCATTGATACTGACCTTGCTGCAATAATATTCAAGCCCGTTGACGAGAACGGATTCTGAAACCTTCTTATCAGCGGAGGTGCCGATAAAATAGCTGCCGTCATTTCGCTTCATGGATGTAAATATCCGTGTATCTCCCCAGAAAACGGTAAAGTCAACGTCATCGCTGCAGGCGATCTGTGATATCTTGGAAATGAAATCCTGATATGAAAGCATGACGCCGCCCTTGTAAAGGGAGCCGTTCTGCATATAATATTCCCCATGGTAATCGGAATCGTAAAGGCTGCAAAGCTCTCTTGCAGCGTTGTTGACCTCTGATTTGATGCTGTCCTCGGTGACAAAGTAGATAAGAGCCGAGCCGACAGCGGTTACGCAGGCGCAGATAAGCACTGCAGTCAGAGAGACCATAATAAGAATCTGAGCTGTAAGACCGCCATGCTTTTTCATACTGTTCACCTCAAAACCATTTTATTAAAATATTATACAACATTATTTCGGATTTTTCAAGGGGTTTCATGTTTTTTTAACAAAATTTGCAGATCAAAAAAAGTCCGCTGTAAACTATTGCTCCACCAATTTACTGATGAAAATTTATGCGCAGAACCGCTGACGAAAGCCTAGGAAGAGAACCGCAGGAATATGCGGATATTGCAAGGTTTTCTGACGACGGATTTCGTCAGCGGGGCAAGCAGAAAATTCAATAGTTAATTGGGGGAGCAATATATGCCGCACCCGCTTATGATATAATTTTCATGCCCGGGAATTTGCGGCACGTCACCTTCATATAATATCTGAGAACCCAAAAAAGGAGACATTGCCATGCGGTATATAAGCAAAATGCTGATCTTATCAATAATAATATCGGTGATGCTCATTGCAGGAGCGCTGCTGCTGTCAGTTCCTGCCGGAAATGAGGATACCATAGCCTCAACCAAGCCCTGTGAGGGGGTATCGGTGCCTGCCCTCATGTATCACAGCGTGCTCAGGAACCCCGAAAGAACGGGGGAATATGTGATAACGCCGCAACTGCTTGAAAGCGATCTGAAATATCTGAAAGACAAGGGCTATACCGCAGTATCTCCCGAGGAGCTGCTTGCCTATGCGGATGAGGGAGCGGAGCTGCCCGGGAAGCCTATCTTCATCACCTTTGACGACGGACATCTGAATAATATCACCTATGCGCTGCCGCTTCTGGAGGAATACGGAATGAAAGCGGTGGTAAATATAACGGGAGCCTTCACCGTCAGCTCGGAAAAGGAAAACGACCCAAATCCCGCATATGCCTACATTACAAGGGAAAATGCGGCAGAGCTTTCAGAGGGAGGGATATTTTCGGTGGGCTGCCATACCTATAATATGCACAGCCTTAACAGCAGACGTGGAGCGTCCAGAAACAAGGGTGAAACGGAGGAGGAATATCTTCGGATATTTGCGGAGGATACGGATAAATGGATAGAGCTTTTCGGCGGAGGACATACAGTTTATGCCTATCCCTACGGAATAATGTCAAGAGAGGGCTTTGACGTGCTGAGGGAGCGGGGCTTTAGGATAATCCTCACCTGTCGGGAAACGGGAAATTTTCTTCCCGGAGATGGGAGCATGAAAAATGAGCTTGTGATAATTGACCGCTATAACCGCACAGGACTTGTGCAAACTGACGAATTTATGAAGAGCTGCGGAATTTCATAAAATGGTCATTGACAAAATGGAATGAATGTGGTATTCTTTAAATATACTGTTAAGGTATATAATACACCAATTAAGTACAATTCAAAGAGGGCTGAATTAAAGGTTCCTGACTTTGGAAATTTATAAAAACGGAGGAATAATATTATGAAAAAGTTTGTATGCTCTATCTGCGGCTATGTTTATGAGGGCGAGGCAGCTCCCGAGAAATGTCCCCAGTGCGGCGCACCCGCATCCAAGTTCAACGAGGTAGCACAGGGCGAGGGACTCAAGTTTGCCTGCGAGCATATTGTTGGCATCGCAAAGGAAGTTGAGGATAAGGAGATCATCGAGGGTCTCAATCAGAACTTCATGGGCGAGTGCACCGAGGTAGGAATGTACCTTGCAATGTCCAGAGTAGCCGACAGAGAGGGTTATCCCGAGGTAGCCGAGGCTTATAAGAGGATTGCATTTGAGGAAGCAGAGCACGCAGCAAAGTTTGCAGAGCTTCTGGGCGATGTAGTGACCGACTCCACCAAGAAGAACCTTGAAATGCGCGTGGAAGCCGAGAACGGTGCGACCGCGGGCAAGTTCGAGCTTGCGAAGATGGCCAAGGCGCAGAACCTCGACGCGATCCATGACACCGTTCATGAGATGGCCCGCGACGAAGCCCGTCACGGCAAGGCGTTTGAGGGCCTGCTGAAGCGTTACTTCGGCGAATAAAAGCCAAAGCTTTTCCAAGAGGAGAGGGAGCGATCCTTCTCCTC
>JALFVE010000027.1 GCA_022787085.1 Oscillospiraceae bacterium
AGCGCATCAAGCTTAAGCTTGATGGTCTATCTCCTGTTGAATACAGAAAAGTTGCATAACAAAAGCGACCAAAATCGCTTCTGGTCGCTTTGTATAATTTTTCTTCTAAAACTTTGTCTAACTTTTTGGGGTCAGTTCAAATCGCTTCTGGTCGCTTTGTATAATTTTTCTTCTAAAACTTTGTCTAACTTTTTGGGGTCAGTTCACTCCCCTGCGGACGATTTTCATAATATTATCCTCGCTGTCCTCAATAAAAGGCAGCACAGGCATAAGAGTTATCCCCGTGAAGATCCCCGAATCCGAAAGCTCCGCCAGAGCGGAAAAGCGCTCCGAGGAGGGGCTCACATTGGGCTCGATAAGCCTGCAAAGCTCGTCCTCGGCGGCAGTAATGGTCATCTTGCACATCATAGGCGAGTGCTCCTTGATGGCAAGGAAAATATCCTTGTCACGGGTCATAAGGCTGCTTTTTGACAGAATGACGCAGCCGAAGCCGTAGTCGTTTATCAGCTCGAGAGCGTGCCTTGTGAGCAGAGTTTTTTCCTCAAAGGGATTGTAAGGGTCGCTCATTGAGCCTGTTCCGATAATGCCCGAGTGAGCCTTGTGCATAAGCTCCCGCCTTAATATCTCAAGGGAATCCGCCTTGCAGCGCACCCTGTCGAAATCCTCGATTCCATAACAATCGCTGCGGCTGTCGCAGTAAATGCAGCCATGGCAGCAGCCACGATACAGATTCATGTTATAATCCGTTCCGAACCAGCCGTTTGACTTGTTTCTGTGAAGAATCGACTTTGCCGAAACCTGTTCCATGCCGCACCCCCTTGAAGTCAAATTCCATAGAATAATTATAACAGCTTGATAAAGCTCCCGTCAACCGCAGAAAAATTTTTCCCGCAAAAATATTTAACAAATTTTCCTCTGATTTTTTGTTGACAAATACGGATAAATAAGATAATCTATCATAATGAACCTAAAAAAGAATCGAAGCGAAAGGAAAAAATATGCGAGAGCTTACATCGGGAAAACCCGCAAAAATGATACTCACCTTTGCAGTGCCAATAGCGCTGGGAGCGCTTTTTCAGCAGCTTTACAGCATGATAGACACCGTGATCGTAGGCAGAACGATAGGAGTTGAGGCAATAGCCGCCCTCGGCTCCACAAGCTACATATCGAATCTCATAATCGGCTTCATGTCGGGACTTACAAACGGCTTTGCCATAGTCACCGCCCGTCATTTCGGAGCAGGAGACGAGGTAAAAATGCGCCGCTCGGTTGCGGGAACGATCATTCTGGGGCTGGCGGTATCCGCAGTATTCACCGTCCTCAGCATGATATTTCTCCGTCCCTTCCTGAGGATACTGAACACCCCCGAGGAGATATTCGAGACCTCCTACAGCTACATTTCCATAATCCTGCTGTTTATGACCTCGGCAATGCTTTACAATATGTCCGCAGGCGTGTTAAGAGCGGTAGGAGACAGCGTTACGCCCCTTGTATTTCTCATAATGTCCTCATTTTTAAATATCGGACTTGACCTGCTATTCATCGTAAAGCTGAATATGGGCGTCCGAGGAGCGGCATATGCAACAGTGGTATCGCAGATATTTTCATTTGCATTGTGCTGCGTGTATATCGGAGTGAGATTCCCATATCTTATCCCCCGAGGGGAGGAGCTGAGAGTAACCGTCAAGGAGCTTTCGGAGCTGATGGCAATGGGACTTTCCCTTGCGCTGATGTTCTCCATCGTGGAAATAGGCTCGCTCATACTCCAGAGAGCCATCAACAATTTCGGCACCGACACCATCGCCGCTCATACCGCCGCACGAAAGATATCCAGTATTCTCATGCTGCCGTACAGCGCCTTCGGCTCCGCCTGCGCCACCTATTGCAGCCAGAATCTGGGAGCAGGCAGACCCGAAAGAGTGGGAAAGGGCATAAAGAGCGCAGTAGTAATGTGCTGGATATGGTCGGCGGCAGCTGTAGCGGTGGGATATCTTTTCTCCCCCGCAATAATCAGCTGGATAGCAGGCACAGAGGAACGCTTCATAGTAGACCTCGCCTCGAAATATATGCGTGTAAACACGCCCTTTTACTTTATTCTGGCAGTGCTAATAGTAATGCGAAGCTCGCTGCAGGGACTCGGACGAAAGACGATACCCGTTGCCAGCAGCGTTATCGAGATGATCGGAAAGGCAGTGGTAGCCTTTGCCGCCGCCCCCGCCCTCGGATATTTCGGGGTAATGATATCCGAGCCGATCGTGTGGTTTTTTATGACGATACTTCTTGTCTGGGGATATGCACGGGACAGGGAGCTTGTTAAAGAAACCTTTCCGAAGCATAAAATCAATGCATAAAAATTTTTCCGCAGCAAAGCCGTTCGGGCAATGCTGCGGAAATTTTTTTCGTTATTCAGCTGTCAGCTGTAGACTTACTTTGCATAATAATGTAGAATTATTGTAGTAAAAATTTTTCAGAACCTGTCTTCACAGTAAATGTGTGCGGATTTTCGAGCATAATTTTGTCTAATACTAAACACCATTAGAATTATGGAGAAGAAATCGCCGCAAAATCTTGCATATATGGATTTTGCGGCGAGAGATTCCCATAATTCAATAGGTGTTTAGTATAAGACAAGGCAAAAATCCGCAGGCGGGCTTGTCGCTCGGCAAGGATTTTTAACGCAGTCTTAGGCAAAATTTGCTGAAAAGACGTGCGCATACGCTTGTGAAGACAGGTTCTTATTAAAAAAAGGAGAGAAATGCTATGTTTGAATTTCTTTTTTGTTACGCAGCACCTATTTCGATTGTGGTGATAGCTATTGCGTTGGTAATTATTGCCATTAAATCCATAATCAATAAAAAGGACAAGTAACATTAATGCCGTTCGGCACAAACCGCTGAACGAAAAAAATCAAAGGGGATATTATCCATGAAAAAAATTTTATCATCAATATTATTGCTCATGACTGCAGTGCTGCTTTGCAGCGGCTGTTCGGGAGAAAGCACTCCGAAAAATTATTATAATGATTCGGTTTACATTACTCCCATAAACACAAGATATGATGTAATATCAATAAAAGAAAGAGCTGCTTCCCACAAGGACAAAACAGGTACCTTGAAGGTTAAGGAAGCCTATCTGTCAGATACATTTTTTCTTTATGTCACATACATATTTACAAATAACGAAAGCAGCGCCACATCAATGGGGTCAACAATTTCGTATTCAGCTTTAAATGCATTCCAAAACGGAATTCAGCTTGACAGCTCAACGGTAAGTGATGAAAACGAATATACAGATATACTGTCAGGTGCTTCCGTTGAGATCCAAAAGAAATACGCCATAAAGAACATAGAAGATCCCGTTACTCTTCTCGTTGAGAACAGCTTTTATGAGATAACATATATTTCCAAGGAAATCACCTTCGGGAAGAAAATGGACGAGCAGTATATAGAAAACTCGCCATACAGCTGTTCGCTCACAGGTGCAGGGATAACTGCCGACGGTCAGATAGTGATAGATTATTCCTTCACAAAAACCACACCTGAGGGAGATGTGGTTCCCGCAAAAGTGCTTGCCATTCAGGCATATCAGGGAACCGAAAGACTTGCCAAAACCAACGAGACAATGACAGATGAAAGCCATTATCTGAAAAACTACATAGCACAGCCCAATCAGAAGGTAGATCTATCCACAACCTTCCGTCTGAATAATTCAACAGAAGATGTTACCGTCTATCTGACCGACCCTGACACTGCACAGATATACAGCAAAGAAACATATTCGGTAAAATAAACCATCAATTGCCCTCACATATCAGCAAAGTGAGGGCAATTATTTTCCGCCCAGCTTCACCTCAGCGCTCATAAGCAGCTTGCCCTTGGCATTCTCTTCAATTCGTGAAACGAAAATCCCCCGAACCAAATGGAGATTTTCCTCAAATTCCGCCTGCCTGCTTCCCGAGACCGTTCCCACAGGGTAGCCGTCGGCAGAAAGAAGCAAATCACCCTTGCCGTTAATATTTGCAGTGAGAGCCGAACCCATCCTGCATTTTGCCCTGATATTCTCCTGATAAAGCTTTCTGCCGCAGGAGACCGCCATGGTAAAAAACGCACCCTTGTCCAGATAAAGCGCCTTCATTTTCTGATAAACCCCATGGGTAGCAAGACAGTCGGAAAGAGCACGGTGAGCGTTGTCGTTGATAACGCCGAATCGGGAGCAGAGAGCCGTCAGGCTTCTGCCATGGCTGCCCGTATGCATATGATTTGCAATATCCAGAGTGTCCACGCAGTATGCATCAACAGGGCAGACAGCCTGCAAAAACCGAAGGTCGAAGCGGATAACATTATGCCCGAGAAGCGGCATATCCCCTGCAAATTTCAAAAATTCGGGCATTGCCTCCCCGATATCGGGAGCATTTTTCACCATGCTGTCGTCTATCCCCGTTATATTGGTTATGTAGCTGTCAATATGCCTGTGAGGATCAACAAGGGTGCTGAACTTGTCGGTAACAGCGTCATTACGGACCTTTACGGCGGCTATTTCAATTATCCTGTCCTTTTCGGGACTAAGCCCCGTGGTTTCAAGATCGACAACCACATAGTCGGAAATGAGTTTGCTGTCAAAGGGGGGCATAGAAAATTCTCCTTTGCAAAATAAGTCAATTTTTTATAATTATACAATATCCATATTAAAATGAGTGGGATATTTTATAAATATTTTTGCGCACTGCCCATATTTCCCTTGACATTTTTTTCCCCTGTGGTATAATTATTATAGACTTTGGCAATATCCGCCATAATATGACGGACAGCCCTGAATTTTTGAAAGGTTGGTATTATCATGTCAGCAGAATTTATCGTAGAAACCTCCGCACGTCACGTCCATGTAACACAGGAGGCACTTGAAGTCCTCTTCGGCAAGGGTGCAGCACTTACAAAGAAAAAGGATCTTTCCCAGCCGGGTCAGTTCTCCTGCGAGGAAAGAGTTGAGGTCGTAGGTCCCAAGAAATCCCTTGCAAATGTTTCAATTCTCGGTCCCGTAAGAAGCGCAAATCAGGTTGAGCTTTCCGCAACCGACGCCCGCTCCATCGGAATCGCAGCTCCCATCAGAGAGAGCGGCGATGTTGCAGGCTCGGGTGCCTGCAAGCTGGTTGGTCCCTGCGGCGAGGTTGAGCTTTCCGAGGGCGTGATCGTTGCAAAGCGCCACATTCATCTAACCCCTGCCGACGCTGAGGAGCTTGGCGTTAAGGACAAGGACGTTGTCTGGGTAAAGATCGATTCCGACGGAAGAAAGGCAATTCTCGGAGATGTTGTTTGCCGTGTTTCCGACAAGTTCGCAAGAGCAATGCACATCGACACCGACGAGTCAAATGCAATTTCCGCTTGTCCCGGTCTCACAGGCACAATTTACCGTGCATAATTTGTAATTCTGTACATAAGCCGCCTTTCAAAACCGAAGGCGGCTTTTTTGCAAGACTTAATCATCAGAAAGGGAGGCTCCGACAATGAAAAGAAAGGCTGTCTGCGCAGTATTATCGTTTAATTTTCTTCTGATGGCAGCAGGCTGTGATATAGCCAAAAATGAACCGGTTCCGATGGAAACATCAGCTCCCGAAGCAAGCTCCCCCATTACCGAAAAAATCCCCGACACGGAAACAATTTCACAGACAATCACAGTCACCGAAACGACATCCGTAACCGAAGCCCCGCCCGAAACCGCTGTTTCGGAAAGCGAGCCCGAAAATTCCGAGACAACTATCGAAGAAAGTATTCCCGAGGAAATATTCACCGAAGAAGATATATTTATTTACAGCTTTGATTGCGGCTATATTTCGCAGGATAACAAGCCTCCTAACGGAATACTTGTAATAGAGACCGACGAGCAGCTTTCCTTTGCGGAGGACAGATACGGGCTTGCGGTGCCTGCGGACCTTCCAAAAAGTGATGAATGGTGGTATGATAAAGAGATTGCCGAGGCTTTTCAGGAGATGAAGGCGGACTATCCCCTCAGTAAGTACAGCTATGCGGTCTGCTATGACGAGGTAAACTGCGGCGGATATTATCTCCATGCGGACAAGCTTATCAAAAAGGGAGACCTGCTTTATTTCGGCATGGACAACGAAAGCTATACGCCTTCTTATGATGAGCTAACTCCGCAGGTTGAAGGCGGCTTCTGCCATATGGCAGCGTTCCCCAAAAGCCTTTTTGAGGACATGGTATTTTCAAACGCCGTATATCCCGATAAAAATGAGCTGACGCAGGATATAAACTACTTATTCCGTCTCGAGTACGACATAGCGGACAAGTCGCTTTTTGACGCTTATGGCGGCGATGTATTCCTTATTGAATCACAGGAGGAATATGAAGAATTTGTAAAGCAGACCGAACAATACCTGACGGGTAACATACGGACCGAAAAATACACGACGGGTTCCGAACGGATAAATCTTCCCATGGATTTTGAAAAAGTCACCGCGGCGGTATGCTTTTTCACCAATGAGTATAAGCATATCTCTTTCCATAATAACGGCGTTATCATTTCGGAGGGAAAGGTTTCCTTTGATTATAATATAGAAGCAGATTCATACGATGATACCAAAAAGCCCAAACCCATGACCTGCATGATATATGCAGCTATTCCCAAGCGATTCTTAGAATAAAAAATCCCACAGAGAATGAAAATTTTCTCTGTGGGAATTTTTATTCATCAGCCATAATAACCGTCGTTTCCGCAGTATTATCATCAAGCTCTATCTCCATAGGCAGACCATTGTTGTCAATAAACCGCATATATATTGGATTTTCGTTACATTCACCGATAACGGTGTTTTCGTCAATGCTGTCTCCGGTTGAGACATTCAGCGCTTCAAAGCCCGAAATAAGAACGGTTTTGGCATAGGATTCCGCCTCAGGCTCGCTGTAATAAGTGATCTCCAGCGCAGCAAACAGATCTCCCCTTTCGTTCTCACCCGCAAACGTCACACCTCCCGAAAGGTAGGGCATAAGTGAGAAATATCTCTCGTTATCAAGCACAAGAAGGGTTCTGTCAGGGTTTCCGTCCGCCAAAGTACCGTAGGACGCCTTTTCAAACTGCGCTTTGGGAAGGATCGAGTTCAGATTGTAATACCCTCCCCTTGAAGATCCCTCCAGCTCATCTATGACCGCATGATAGAAGGTCACGTCATTTATGCCCTCAAGATATGCTCTCAGCTTTTTCGTCACTTCCTCATCAGATTCCTCAAGATGATAGCAGGCAGATCCGCCTAAATCGTCATTGATCCATTCCGAATCCTCCCATATCTTGTTAAATACAGAGGAACCGCCGCAGCCCGACATATAGATAAGCCAACCCTTTTCTGTTTTTCGGAGAGCATTGTAAATTCCATCGGAATCAATGATAACCTCCAAAATGCCGTTGCTTTCGTCAATCGTGACATCGCTGCCCGTTTTGCACACAGGGAGAATGTACTCGCTGCCGATCTGAAGCTCTTCTCCGTCCGAATAAACGGGACAGCGCAGAATTATTCTCTCAGGCATATTTTTCAGAATATCCATAAAATAATCGTCCGCATAGTATTCCAGCGGTCTGATAGTATAATACACCATTCCATCAGCTGCGGAGTAAAATTTTGAGACAACGCTTAATCGGATAACAGCTCGTGTATCGAAAGTCTCCTTGGCCGCATCTGTGAAAAACGATCTGTCTGCGCCCGAAATAGTCTCCCCAATATTTCCCGCAGCATAGTAATCAAAATGACCGATAAGCGATGAAAGAGACAGAGCTGTTTCTTCCTCAAGATACTCGGTAAAATCGGCAGACGGCGTAATGCCATCGCATTTGCTGAGTACCTTATCCGAAGCCATCCCCTTCTCGTTGATGAACGAAAGGGCGGCAAATGCGGCAATGCCGATGACTGCGGCAGCCGAGCAAATAGCTGCAAAATGGCTGTGTGAGCTTTTCAATCTGATCCTGCGCTTAGCGATAAGCTTTTTATCCTCAAAATCAAAGAGGCTGTCAAAATCGGAGGGCTTGCCTGCGTTCCGGTTGAACTGCTCGATATATTTTCTGTTCCTGCTCATACCGTTTCCTCCTTTAGTTTCTTTTTAAGCTTTTCCCGTCCCCGCATGATCCTGACCCTGACCGTTGATTCCTTCATATTGAGAAGCCGTGCTATTTCCATAGTGGAGCAGCCCTCGTAGTAGAAAAGATGTATGGGAACTCTCTCCTTTTCGGGCAGCTCCATCACCGCATAAAAGAGGTCGCTTTTCTCGCCGAAATCCTCATCGTAGCTTGCTTCATCGGGAATATCCCTGCGGACAGTCCGTGAAAACCATCCAGAACGAAGCTCATTTCGGCAGGTATTCATGGTAACTGTAATGAGCCAAGGCTTCACACGGGAATCCTCGGTGAGCTTGTCCATATTCTGATAGAATTTCAGAAAAACCTCCTGCATGACATCGTTGGAATCCGCAGCATTTTTCATCATTGTAAAAGCAACCGAATAAACCATTCTGCTGTATTCCTCGAAACAGCGGCGAAAGCGCTGCTGCTTACCCGGGTTATCCATTTCCTTGACTCACCCCTTTTTTGCTCTCTGATAATAATACACCTGAGAGGGCTGAAATGTTACACTTTCCGAAAAAATTTTCCAAAAAAGAAAACCCGCAGAAAAAGTCCTGCGGGTAATAAGTTATGTATCTGACTGCCCTGCCTCGTTTTTCTCACGCTCAAGCCGTTCTGCGGCAAGCTTGTTGGAGCTTTCCTCCAGCGAGCGCTGACTGGGCTTGTGAAGCTGTTCGTAGGTCTCCACAAATTCCATTGCGGCATCTGCATTCAGTGGCTTACTCATCAGGAAGCCCTGAATGTAGTCGCACTTCATTTCCGCAAGGATATTGTACTGCTCAATGGTCTCAACGCCCTCCACAACGGTTTTCAGACCGAGATTCTTCACCATGTCAATGATGGAGCCTGTGATCTGATAATCCTTGTGCTTGCTGCATATCTCGTCAACGAAGGACTTATCCACCTTGAGGGTCTTGATGGGCATATCCTTAAGATATCCGAAGGATGAATAGCCCGTTCCGAAATCATCGAGAGCAAGGGCAATTCCCATGTCTGCGATCTTCTGAATGGTATTGTTGCTTCCGTCAATGAAATCAACAAGGCTTGTTTCGGTTATCTCGATCTGGATATTAGCAGGATTTAATCCGAAAACTGTGATAGTGCGTTTGACCTTGTCAAGGAAATCCTTGCGCTTGAGCTGAACGGGAGAAACGTTTATAGACATGATAATATCGGGATTTATCTCGTTGACACGCTTGAGGAAGCGGCAGCCCGTTTCAAATATCCAAGTGCCGATCTCGACGATAGCGCCCGTTTCCTCTGCAATCTGCACAAAGGTGAAAGGATTAACGCTGCCCAGCTCCTCCGATTCCCATCTTACAAGGACCTCAAAGCCATGGATATCGCCGTTCTGAACGGATATGATAGGCTGGAACTTGAGGAACATCTCATTATTATCCAGAGCCTTGTTAAGCTTCTGAGCGATAGTCGCCTTGCTGAGGACGGTCTGATGCAGGGAAACATTGTAATAGGAGGTTCTTCCCTTGCCCTTTTCCTTGGCACGGCTCATAGCAATGTCAGCGTCTCTGAGAAGCATATCGGGATTGGTGTCGTCATCGGGATAAATGGAAATTCCCACCGAAAACTGCACATAAAGCTTGTCGTTCAGTATCTCAACAGGCTGGATAAAGGCTGCCCTGAGATTTTTAATAAGCTCGTCGATAACGCCGAAATCATCATTCAGATCGGCAAGGATAACAAACTCATCTCCGCTGAATCTGAACACACGGGGAACCACAGATTTTAGCCTCTGACCGATGATTTTCAAAAACTCGTCGCCGTTTCTGTGACCGAGTGTCTCGGTGATCCATTTGAAATTGTCGATGTCGATGAAAAGCAGAGCAAAGCGCTTTCTGCTCTCATCCCTGCTCACCATCAGGTCCTCGATATATTCATACATCTTGTAGCGGTTCTGAAGTCCCGTGGTAGGATCAAGAGTCATGTATTCGTCAATGACGGCAATTTTATCCTGAAGCGTCTGGGCAAGATCGTCAACAGATCTTGCGATAAGACCGATCTCATTCTCGGAGGAGGAATTTATTCTGAAATTATAATTGCCCGCAGATATCTCCGCGATGGAATTGGATATCTCGGGGATATCCTTTGCCTCATGGCGGATAACATTCAGCGTTGCGATAAGCTCGAGAACGAAAAGGCAGGCAAGAATGATGATCTGCTGGGAGTACATTTTTGAAAAGCTTCCGTCCGCCACACGTCCGTCAAAAAGTGTCAGGACTCTGAGTCCTCCCGAAGCCACCTGGCACATAGCGTAGCTTGTGGTCCTGCCCGAGCTTACCTCAATAATGGAGCCGTTGGCATTGATGCCCTCTGCCAGAGCGTCCAGACCATATCCCGATTCGCCGAAAAGCTCATTCATCGTTTTAAGATCGCTGTCAGAAATGCAGATGACCTTATTTGACTGGTCGAGAACTGCGGTATAAACGCCGTCAGTGTACATTCTCCGGGATATCTCCTCTGAAAGCATCTCTGCCGAAAGCTCGGCGCCCACGCAGCCCACGAATTCACCGTCAAACCTGACGGGCAGTACAAGAACCATACCGGAATTGCAGTCAATAAAGCGTGACTCCGAATTTTCGCTGTAAATATAGATAAGAGCATTATCCGACGCTGATCTCTCCGCATTGGAATACCACTCATAATCCTCGGTAAAAATATTTCCTGTCACGCCGCCGTTTGCATAAAAGCTGCCGTTTTCCTCGGAAACGCACCAGATAGCCGCAGGCTTGCCGTAGGAAGCCATCAGCCTGTCCATATCCTGAAAAACGGGCTCACTGTCCGCAGTATCGGGAGACGCAAGGAGCCTTGCCGTATCGTCGTTGCCCGAAAGCATGTGCAGACACCCTGCCACACCCGAAAAATAATCCTCGATGGAATCGGAAGCCGCTTCTGAGGAATTTATCATTACGGAATTGACATCGCCGCTTATATTGCTTTTGGTGATGAGGAAGGTCATGGACATAAACAATGCCACAAATATTACATTAAACAAGAAGATCAAAGCGATTATACGCTTGATAAAGCTTGCTCTGAAAGCGTTTCTTATCATAAAAAATTAGCCCCGTTTCTGCGAAAAAACGCCGAAGGATACGATCCTGTGAAACCCCTGCAGGCTCCATATCTATTTATATAAAATTATATCATATACAAAAAATTTTTTCAAGTAAATTACCTGAACATTACTCTTTTTAACAAAAAATTAACAGATATAAAACTGAAATATTTATCACAAAGCAGCCGAGCCGACCTCATGCTTATGAGAGGAGCGCAGATAAAATTCTCTGTATTCCTCGGTGAGCCGTGCAAATTTCTTTGTCACAGCATAGGTGCCGTCGGGGCATCTTTTCATTTTGAGCCTGACGTAATATTCCCCGTGGGACTTGCAGCTGCACAGGCTCACTGCCGTGGTCTTGCCGCAGAAGACCCATTTGCTGCGGCTCATTATCCTGCGGCATTTAGGACAGCCGCAAAAGGTTATCCGTCTGTTTTTCATGGCTTCGTCGGGGCTTTTGATATTCTGGTAGGTTGAGTAATATTTTTCGGAGCGCTGCTCCTCAGCCTCTCTGAGCATATCCTCATAACCGCTGATAAACCGTGAAAAATCCATGCTCAGCCCTATCCTTGAGCAGTAAACAGCGTCATTGAGCGCATCGTGGGCTTTAAGCTCGCCCGGCAGCCCGAAATGCTCCAGAGCCGCCATAAGCGAATACTGCTTTCCGTTTCCGAGAACACGATATGCAAATATCTGCTGCAGGTCGTAAAATTTCGGATGAGAACCGTCAATATCATGAACAGCCATATTAGCGTCCATCATTTTTTCGTCCTCGCCGCCCCATGTCAGAATTATGCAGTCCTCCCCGCACCATTCGGAAAAAAGTCTGTAAGCAAGGGGGAATTTCTGACCGTAGGAGATAGACGCTCCCGAAAGACCTGTGACCTTCCCCACAAAGGAGTTCATTTTTTTATAATACTTCGGGATAACGCAGCAGTGAAAACGGTCAGTCTCCTGCATATTTTCATCGACCTTCACCGCACCTATCCTGATTATCTCGCCGTGGAGGGGCACAGGCTCGGTGACGGTATTCGATTTTCCGCTGGGCTGATTCCACTCCATATCGAGAAATATGTAATCCAAATTGACCTTTCCCTTTCCTTATCCCGAGACAGCGCACTCCGCCTGTCTCAGCTTGCACTCCATGCGCATAAGCACATCCTTTCGGGTAACGATACCCGAAAACATTCCCCTGCTGTCCACAACGGGAACGAAATTCTGCTCGATAATGCGGTTAAAAAGCGTATCAATGTCTGCGTCAATGGGAACAGATTCAAAGCGTGAGCAGCTTGCAAGCTCGGCAACGGTGAGATTATCGTCATTGATGGTATCAACGCTCTTTGTCTCAAGAATACGATATAAAAAATCTCTCTCGCTGACCACGCCGATGTACATTCCCTCCCTGTCAATAACGGGAACTGCGGTATAGCCGTGCTCGATAAATTCCTTTAACCCTTCCTCGGCGGAAAGGTCCCCGTAAATATATGCCACCATGCCCTTAGGCTTTAAAAGCATTGCAGTATTCATAATAATATTTCCTTTCTCAAACGTGTCAGACCTCGTTGTAGCCGTAAAGGGATATCCTCTCAAAGCCGTCAAGCAGGGTGTCAAGGTGCCTGAATGCGAGACTTGTTCCCCTTGCAACGCAGCGGAGAGGATCGTCAGCCACATAGGTGCGGATCTTTGTCTCCCGTTCGATAAGCTTGTCAATGCCGCCTATCAGAGCGCCACCGCCTGTGAGAATAATGCCGTTTGTATGTATATCGCCCGCAAGCTCTGGAGGAGTTACCTCAAGCACGCCCTTAACAGCGTCGATCATCTCGTTTGCAATGTCGATGATAGCCTTGTAGATGTCATAATCCGAAAGCTTCACCTGTGCGGGAAGCCCTGTTACGAGATTCCTGCCCTTCACAAGCATTTCCCTGCTGCCGTCAGGCTCGAAAACCTGCGCAAGAGTGATCTTGGCATTCTCCGCAGTGCGCTCGCCTATAAGAATACGATATCTGTTCTGAACATATCTGATAATGGCTGCGTCGATCTTATTTCCCGCAAGCTTGACGGAATTTTTCGCAACGATACCATTCATGGACATAACCGCAATATCGGTGGTTCCGCCGCCGATATCCACAACCATATGACCTCTCGCCTTGGAAATATCCACCCCTGCGCCCATGAGAGCCGCCACAGGCTCCTCAATAAGGAAAACCTTCTGAGCGCCCGCCTGACGAGCCGCCTCAATGACCGCCCTGCTCTCCACATCGGTTATCAGAGAGGGCACGCACATAACTATCCTCGGCATGAGCATCTGCCTGCCCGTGACCTTGCGGATACATTCGCAGACAAGGCTCTCCGTCATGTCATAATCGGAGATAACCCCATCGCATAAAGGGCGTATCACAGCAATATGCTCGGGAGCCTTGCCTATCATCCGGTAAGCCTCCATGCCCACAGCGATTATCTCGCCAATTTTCTTGTTGAACGCCACCACCGCAGGCTCATAGAAAACAACTCCCTTGTTTTCCATGCTGATCATAATGTTTGCGGTGCCTAAATCTATTCCTATATCCATTCGGAAAAACTACCTTCTCTGAAAAAATTTGGGATATTCCTTCTCACAGCTATTCAATATAATTATAACCGAGCTTTAACATATTGTCAATAGAAAAATCCCGCAGAAGTATGATACTCTGCGGGAAATTTGCGGAAAATTATTCGGAAAGGAAGCTTACAAAAGCCTTGTAGGTCATGTAAACATCAAGCTTTGAAACAATTTCATAGGGTGCGTGCATACAAAGAACGGGAACTCCCACATCAATGGTATCAACGTTCAGATTGGCAATATAAGCCGCAACCGTTCCGCCGCCGCCCAGATCAACCTTGCCAAGCTCGCCTGTCTGCCAGACAACATTGTTATCCTCCATAAGCCTTCTCACTCTGCCCACGAACTCTGCGGAAGCGTCGGAGGTGCCCGACTTTCCTCTTGAGCCTGTGAATTTCGTTACCACAACGCCGTAATTGATAAACGCAGCGTTTCTGCGCTCAACCACATCGGGGAAGGTGGGGTCAAATGCGGCATTTACATCTGCGGAAAGGCACTCGGAATTGCTCAGGACTCTTCTTCCGTTTTCACCGAAGCACTCCGCCAGATCATAAATAAAATACTTGAGATAGGAGGAGCGAAGACCCGTATTACCGTCCGAGCCTGTTTCCTCCTTGTCGGTGAGTACAACCACAGCCGTTTTCTGAGGAATTTCCCTGCAGTCCAGAATAGCGGTAAGAGCTGTGTATGCGCAAACCTTGTCATCATGACCGTAAGCGCCTATCATGCTCCTGTCAAAGCCGATATCCCTTGCCTTGAGAGCGGGAACAGCCTCAAGCTCTGCGGATACGAAATCCGCCTCGTCAATGCAATATTTTTCGTTTAAAAGTGAAATGATATTCAGCTTCACCTTCTCGCTCACATCATCATCTCTGAAGGGACGGGAGCCTATAAGAATATTAAGCTCCTCGCCCTTGATTATCTCCGAAGCGCTGCGCTTCATCTGCTCCTGAGCAAGATGGGGAAGAAGGTCGGTCACGCAGAAAACGGGATCGCTCTCGTCCTCGCCCACGCATACACGAACGGAAGTGCCGTCCTTTTTAACAATAACGCCATGGAGAGCAAGAGGAATGGTGCCCCACTGATATTTCTTGATGCCGCCGTAGTAATGTGTCTTGAAATAAGCAGCTTCCTCGCTTTCATAGAGAGGATTCTGCTTGAGGTCGAGACGTGGGGAATCAATATGAGCCGCTGCAATATGAACGCCCTCGGAAACAGGCTCTTTACCGATAAGCGCAAGGATAACAGCCTTTTTGCGGTTAACATAATAAACCTTGTCGCCCGCTTTCAGGCTCATATTTCTCTCAAAAGGCTTGTAGCCTGCCTTAACAGCGGCAGCCTCCGCAAATTCCACAGCCTCACGCTCAATTTTTGCCTCGTCCATGAATTTCTTGTAGCTCTCGCAGTACTCGTCGCAGAGCTTCATATCCTCCTCGGAGGTCCTGAGAACGCCGTTTTTTCTCTGAATACAGAGCTTTTCCTGCAAAAGCTTTGCAGCTGATTTTTCCTTTGCCATAAAATAAACTTCCTTTCAAAAAAATTAATCGTATAGGTTATTATATGCGGAATATGCATTCATAACCTTGTTTACATAATGCTTTGTGACGGAGGAGGGAATGTCGTCGAGAGTTTTCCCGTCGGAACTCAGAGAGCTGTCCCTCAGCCACTTGTTCACATTTCCCCTGCCCGAATGATATGCGGCGAGGGCTGTCTCGTAATCACCGTACTCGTCATAAAGAAGCATGAGAAGATAGGTGCCGTACTCGATATTATACTCGGGAACGAACATATGGTCATAGCTTATCTCCCGTCCGTCCTCCATGCGGTAGCCCACCCAATCGTAGGCGTCCTCCATGAGCTGCATAAGCCCTCTTGCGCCCACATCCGACTGAGCCTTCGGGTCAAAATTGCTCTCGGTCTTTATGACAGCATAGATAAAATGGCTGTCCATGCCGTACTTTGCGGAATATTTTTCCACATATTCGCTGTATTTTACGGGATAAATATATTTCCTGCAAAAGTCGGGGAGCATATATATCCCCACTCCCAGCAGAAATATAATCACAATAGGAAAAAGCGGATTTCTCCTTTTGCGGCGAGGCTTATCCGTTTGCTTTGGCATTGTAATACTCCTTGATCTTGCCTGCGACCTCCTCCGCCTTGGCAGCGAGAATGTCGGGAGTTTTGTTGTTTTTTATCACAAAATCCGAATGACTTACAAAGAAATGCTCGGAATACTGGGATTCAAAGCGCTTTTGTGCCGCCTCGGGGGTAATATTGTCTCTCTTTGTGATACGGCTGAGCCTGATATCCTCGTCGGCGGTAACACTGATGATAAGGTCGCACAGATCGTCCGCATTAGCCTCGAAAAGAGTGGGGGCGTCAAGGAGGATAAGCCTCTCCCCCTGCTCTGAAAGCTCGTCAATGCGGCTGATTATGCGATAGATTATGTATGGGTAAATAATGCCGTTTAATTGTCTCAGCTTCTCCCTGTCGGAAAAAACAATGCTGCCCAGCTTTTTTCTGTCAAGAGTACCGTCAGCCCTCAGAATATCCCTGCCGAATGCCTCGGCAAGCTCCGAAAGACAGGGCTGACCCTTTTCTGTGACCTCTCTGGAAATGATATCAGCGTCAATGACAGCAAAGCCGTTTTGGGAAAAGACCCTGCTCACAGTGGTCTTGCCTGCACCGCTCTGACCCGTAAGACCCGTTACCCTTGCACGCGTGCCGTTCAAAGGTTCACCACCTCGAATCCTGCGGCTCTCAGCAGCCTGTTATAGACTGCAAGCCCCACTCCCGTCTGTTCGGGACATCTTGCATAGACCTGCTTTGCCCCCATATCATCAAGGCTTCTGAGCACCGAAAAGAGCTTTCTTGCCTGCTCCTCGGAGGTATCGCCGTAGGTGATATAATCAAATGGGAAACCTTTTGCGTCCGAATTGAATATCATAGAGCAGACCCCTTCGCCGTTGTGAGCGGAAACATACTCCGTAAATTTATCCATACCGCCGCAAAGGATAGTCACATTCGCCTTGGGAGAATAATGCTTGTACTTCATTCCGGGAGAAAGCACCCTTTCCCCGTCGGAAATTTTCTCGGTAACGCCCTTTGCGCACAGAGCGTTATCCTCGCCCACAATGCTTCTGATATCCTCAAGAGATACAAATCCGGGGCGGAGAAGTCTCACCCTGCCGTCCTTATCAAAGGAAACTACTGTGGATTCCACACCCACAGCGCAGTCTCCCCCGTCCACAATGGCGGGTATCCTGCCGTTCATATCCTTATAAACGTGCATAGCCGTTGTGGGGCTGGGGCTTCCCGAAAGATTTGCGGAGGGAGCAGCCAGAGGGCAGCCGCATCTTCTTATAATCTCCCGAGCAATAGGGTGAACGGGAAAGCGTATGCCGACGGTATCAAGCCCGCCGCTTGTTTCCAAGGGAATAATATCCTTTTTCGGCAGCACCATGGTTAATGGTCCGGGCCAGAAGGCATCAGCCAGCTTCATTGCATTTTCAGGCACCTCTGTCACATATTTATATATGTCGGAAAGCTCCCCGATATGTACAATCAGGGGATTGTCCTGGGGTCTGCCCTTTGCCTTGAATATTTCTGCCACAGCCTCGGTATTCAGCGCATCTGCAGCAAGACCGTAAACCGTTTCGGTGGGTATCCCCACCACATTTCCGCTTTTTAAAAGCGCTGCCGCCCTGTCAATATCCTCATCCGATGAGGACAGCATCTGTGTATCGTAATTCATAGTCCGATTTTCCTTAAATCATGCGAATATTTATAAATCATTCCTCGCTCTGGGCAGACAGCTTCGCAGCCTGATCTGCGGTGGCGAGAGCGTCGATTATCTCGTCCATATTGCCGTTCAGGATATGCTCAAGCCTGTAAATGGTCAGCCCTATCCTGTGATCGGTCACACGTCCCTCGGGGAAATTGTAGGTTCGGATACGCTCGGAACGGCTGCCCGTTCCCACCTGAGAGCGCCTGTCGGAGGCGATTTTGTCATTCTGCTCCTGAATGAGCCTGTCGAAAAGACGGCTGCGGAGAATTTTCATAGCCTTGTCCTTGTTTTTGTGCTGGCTTCGCTCGTCCTGACATTCCACCACAAGTCCCGTGGGGATATGGGTAAGTCTTACGGCAGATTCGGTCTTGTTAATGTGCTGACCCCCTGCTCCAGACGCTCTGAACACATCGGTTTTGATATCCGCAGGATTTATCTCAAGCTCCACCTCGTCCGCCTCGGGCAGCACCGCAACAGTAACTGTTGATGTGTGGATACGTCCCTGAGACTCGGTCTCGGGAACTCTCTGAACTCTGTGAACTCCGCTTTCGTATTTGAGCCTTGAATAAGCGCCCTCGCCCTCAATGCTGAAGGAAATTTCCTTATATCCCCCAAGCTCGGTGGGATTTGCGCTTAAAATATCTATCTTCCATCTCCGAGCCTCGCCGTACATGGAATACATTCTGAAAAGGGAATTTGCAAAAAGGGAAGCCTCATCGCCGCCTGCGCCCCCTCTGATCTCAATGATAACATTCTTGTCATCGTTGGGGTCCTTTGGAATGAGCAGAATTTTCAGCTCCTCGGAGGTCAACTCGATGCGCTCCTCGGCGTCCTCAAGCTCGGCTCTGGCAAGCTCCTTCATTTCCCTGTCGGAGCCGCTTTCCTCCAGCAGCTCTCTTGCCTCCTCACGGTTTTTAACGGCGGCGGTGTATTCACGGTATTTCTCCACAATTGGCGAAAGGGATTTGTATTCCTTCATTAGCTTTGCATAAAGCTCGTTATCGCTTATCACCTCGGGGCTGCTGAGCTTTTCGCTAATCTCTTCAAATCTGTCCTCGGCGGCTTTCAGTTTCTCAAACATCAGTCCGTCTCCTCGCTTCGGCTCACTGCCTTGATGCTTTTTTCGATCTTGCTTCTGGGAACCATAAATTCATGTCCGCAGCCTGCGCACCTGAGCTTGAAATCCATTCCCGACCGCAGGACGGTCATCTGCTTGGAGCCGCAGGGGTGATTTTTTTTCATTGTAAGAATGTCTCCGACTCTGATATCCATAGGCTGCCTCCTTGATCAGTGCATTAGTATTTTTATTATACCACATTTCCCCTGCATTGTGCAACTTTTTTTCGTTTAATTTGCGAATAATGATAAAAAAACGGAATTGCTCATAAAATCCTTCGGGATTTTTGGTTATTTTAACAAGATTTTTTAATTTCGATTATTCCGAAAAGCATGGGGCAAACTTATTATCGGAAAGATTTATTGAAAGGAATTTGCTTTATGAGAATTACGGCACAGTTTGATACGGTTGATGACGCAGAATTTGCGGCAGCGGCAATAAAAAGCCTCGGCGAGGGAGTATTTGACGTTTCCCTCACCGAGCATAGAAAAAAGGTCCACAGGGACGGAGATTTTGCTCCCATGGGATTTTTCACGAATCTGAGTACGGGCAGCTTTCAGCCCATGACACCCGCACTGTCGGACGTTTCGTACTCGGACAATTCATCGGGAGAAAGCGTTTCGGCGGCGGTGGATGTCATCTGCCGTCCCTCGGAAGCAAGGCGTGTGGCTTCGGCAATAATGAACCGAGGCGGGCATGATATCAAGGCAAGATAATAATTTCGGGGACTGCTTTTTGTGAGGCAGTCCCCGATTTTTATTTTATCGTATTTTCAACAACAGAGCAGAATTTCTGCGGCTTTTCCTTAACAGACCAGTGTTTGCAGTTTTTCAGAATATGAGCAGTCGCACCCGCCGCCTTTGCCGCACGCAGAACGTCGGCTTTGGGAACAAGAGGGTCCTTTTCGCCGCTTACGAATACCACAGGCATTCTGAGCTTTGAAAGCTCATTTACATAATAGGGAAAAACCCCCTTATCTGTGCAGGAGCTTCGCTGATAATCCTGCATTGCCTTCCCCGCACCGTCCGAGCGGCAGGCTTCAAGTATCTCGTCAATAAGAGGCTCGGTGATATTTTTCCTGTCCCCGATAAGAGCATACGAAGCAAACCATTTTGCCATTGCACGGGAATCAGCTATCCACCGAAACTGCTTTAATGTAAGGTCGGTCTTTTGAATATACCAAACGGAAAATTTGCCAAAGGGAATTTTTTCGGAGATCCCCCATGGGTCAACGGGAAAAAGAGCCGTTACCCTCTCGCCGTATTTCAGCGCAAAGCCCATGGCAACAGCGCCGCCCATGGAAAGCCCCGCAAGGGCAAATTTTTGAAGCCCCAAGCTGTCCGCAAGCTCCCTCACCGTCTCAATGTGGATATCATAAAAGCTATTGCCGCACATATTGTCTGGCTTGTCGCTTTTTCCGTAGCCAAGCTGATCGGGAGCATAAACGGTGAAATCCTCCGAAAAATGTCCCATGACCTCCCGCCATGACAGCATTGCGCTGTCGCAGCCGCTGCCATGGAGGAGGATTATTTTCTTTTCGCCGTTTCCACGCTTGTAAACATGGATATTGCCATAAGTGGTTTTAATGTCAATCTCTTCCATAATGGATATCAAAGAGCTGCCAGCTCGCTCATCTGCTCCCGAACTGCAGGATATATCTTGTCGTAAAGCCTGAAATATTTCTCATAAACGGGAACATTTTCGGAGATAGGCTCCTGAACCTTGTCAACGCCGCAAATGACCTCGCAAGCCTCGGGAACGCTACCATAAACTCCCGCACCCACAAGGGCAAGGATTGCAACGCCTAAAGCAGGACCCTCCTTTGAAGAAGCAGTCTTAACGGGGCAGGCATACAGGTCTGCAAGCATCTGTCTCCAGAGAGGTGAGCTTCCGCCGCCGCCGCACGCCATCATGTCGGAAACGTTTATATCCATCTCTCTGCAAATCTCAACGCAGTCTCTGAGGGAATATGCAACGCCCTCCATGACCGCTCTGAGCATTTCCTTTTTGGTGTGCATTGCGGAAAGTCCGAAGAACATTCCTCTTGCGTTGGGGTCAAGATGGGGAGTTCTCTCACCCATGAGATAGGGAAGATAAAGCAGCCTGTTTGCTCCGATGGGAACGGTCTCAGCCTCTTTATCCATGAGATAATATTCATCCACGCCCATGTATTTTGCGGTTTCCTTTTCGGGAGCGCAGAAATTG